>JAPLIC010000093.1 GCA_026389315.1 Cyanobacteriota bacterium | reverse complement strand
CTGCGCCCCATCGTTGCGGCTGCTCCCGAAGTGGCCCTGCGGGGGACGGTGCTGCGCCTTGTGCAGCAGCAGGGCATCAACAGCCTGGAGCCGCTGGTGGACAACCTTGAGCAGCTGGCCCGCTTCGCCATGGATCCCGTTTCGGCAGTCGTCAGTACAGGGGGATGTTCTACGGGTCGCGCAGCCGCAGCGGCTGCCTGACGGGGGCTCACCTGGCGCGGCATCCGCTCGCCTTTGGCCGCAGGGCGGCATCGACCGCCCGGTCGACCCCGGTGATTGCGTATCCGCTCGATTTGGCGGATAATCCGTGCATACGCACTTGGCGTTGCCCTCCCATGGCTCCCTCGCTCGCCCCGCTCTCCCAGGAGCCGCTCACCAAGACCGATGCCCAGTTGGTGGCCGAGGCCTGCGGTCGGGCCATCCAGGTGCTGGGCCTCAGCCGTGACGAGCTGAGCGCCGTGGTGGGTAAGCACCGCACCAGCATCGACCGCACCGGCTTGGATCCCAACACCAAGGCAGGTGAGCTGGCTCTGCTGTTGCTGCGTGCGTACCGCAGCCTCCACTCACTCTTTGGGGGCGATCACACCCTGATGCGCCACTGGCTGGAGCAGCCCAACCACCATCTCGGCGAGCAACCGCCGCGGCTGTTGCTCTTTCGCATCGAAGGTCTCAACCGCGTTGCCAACTACCTCGATGCCCTACGCGGCTGATTGCGGCGCGGCTCCCCTCACCCCACTGGCTGGGACCGTCCAGCGGATCACCGACCACCAAGGCGAGAGCGGCACCATCGACTTGGTAGACGGCCTGAGGGAGCAGGCGCGCCTGGAGCAGTTGATCGAAGGCGTCAAACCGCCCATACCCAGCGATTGGCCGGAGGCGGGGGAGGGGAGGCCCCTGCCTTGCCATCGGCTGTTGCTCACGCCGTTTCGCTACCCGCCGCTGGAAAGTGGTTCGCGCTTCGGTCGGGCCCATCAGCGCCATCTGTTCTATGCAGCACGGTCGCTGGAAACGGCCATGGCGGAGCGGGCTTTCCATGCCCTGCGGCTGTTGCAAGGCTCACCGCTGCCTGTAGGGGCCCGCATTCAACGCCAGCAAATGGCCTTCGCGGTGCAGATCTCCGCCGAGCGAGGTCTGGTCCTGCAGCAGCACCTCAGCGCTGAGGGGCTGGCCGGCATCACCGACCCCTGCAGTTATGTGGCCAGCCAGCGCTGCGGCGATGCCATGCGTGAGCGCCGGATTCAGGCCTTCGAGGTCCCTTCGGCCCGTTCACCTGAGACGCCACCAGTTGTAGGGGTGCTGACTCCCTATGCCTTCAAAAGCACACCATTCGATTTCCAGGACTGGTCCCTGGAGATCAGCGCCGCAGGTGTGATCGCCATCTGTTTTGCTGAAGGCCTGACGGCCCAGTTCACAAGGGAGCAATTTCTCGTGGCAGGGCGCTGGCCTGGGTAGGGCCTGCGCCGGAACGAATGCAGCAGGTCCGTCATCCCCATGCCTCAGTTTTTACAAAATTCCTACACACCCCCAGGGGCTCGCCCACCGACCACCGGGCCTTCGAGAGGTTCTGCCAAAGGGATTCCCGCCGATCCCCGCCGCTGCAGCCCCCCCTCCAGCACCTTGGCCACGGCCCTCTGGCGGATTTCGATCACCTCGTCGAGATCGGCGGCCAGGCGCGGCGATTCCACCAGCACCTCCTGCAGACGCTCGTAGGGGATCACCAGCACCTCGAGGTCATCGCAGGCGAGCACGGTGGTTTCGGCGATGCGGCCATGCAGCAGCGAACTCTTCTCGCCGAAGCATTCCCCCCGCAGCAGCACCCCCAGGCTGCAGGGCCGACCGTTGGCATCGGGCAGCACCAGCTCGGCCTCGCCGCTCAGGATCAGGTAGAGGCCATCGAGGGGCATCAGGCGGTGCAGCACCACCTCATGGGTGGCGTAGGAGCGAACCTCGCACTCGGCCAGCAGCTGCTCCAGCCGTTCGCTGGAGAGGGAGGCGAAGCCGGGTGTGCTCTTCAGCAATTGCAGCGAGGCCACACCCTGCTCAACGGGCGTGGGGGCGGTGGACGCGTAGGGAACCTCCTGCTGCATCGGGTAGGGCATCGTGAGGCCATGGCGCTTGGCCAGATACCAGATGCGCCGGTTGATCTCATCCTGGATGCCGGCACCGGTCAAGAAATCGGGCGCAAAGACCTGCACCTTGTAGTTGATCGCGAAATCGCCGTAACTCACCACCACCACATCCGGCGGCGGCGTGCTGAGAACACCGGGAATTTCCAGCACCGCGCTAATCAGCAGCTGGCGCACCCGATTGGGGGGATCGTCGTAGGAGAAGGAGATCGGAACCTCCTCTCGATGCAGGGATGTGGGACGGCTGAAGTTGATGAATTGGCCCTTGGCGAGTTCCGAGTTCGGGATCACCCTCAGATCGTCATTCATGGTCTTGAGGTGCACCGAGCGCCAGTTCACCTCCACCACCTGGCCGAGGCTGTCGCCGATCTGCACCCAGTCGCCCATGGTGATCGGCTGCTCGAACAGCAGGGCCACGCCGGAAAAGATGTTGCCGAGGCTGTCCTGCAGGGCCAAACCCAGCACCAGTGATCCCACCCCCAGGGCGGTGAGGAAGCCGCCCAGATCGGCACCCCAGACGCTGGAGAGCACGATCGCCGAGCCGATCAGCACCAGCAGGAAGCTGCCCAGATCCCGGAACAGCTTGGGCACCTTGGCCTGCCAGCTGCCCTGCTGTGCCCCCTCAAACAGGATCACATTGAGCAGCGAGAGGGCCGCCAAAATCAGGGTGAGCCAGACCAGGGTCTCGCTGATCCGCACCCCCACGGCCGATCGGGGCCGCGCCAACAGAGCCACCAGCAGCAGATAGAAGGCCAGGGACGGCAGGGTCCAGTTGCGCAGGATGGCCAGCGGCGCCACGAAGACCGGTTGATGGCGCTGCAGCCACCGCAGGGCCTCGCCGAGCAGCAGCATCAGCAGCGGGAAGCCCAGCACCAGCACGAACACCCAGAACGGATTGACCTGCCCGAGGGCTGCCGCCGCCACGGAGCCAGGCCCGATCAGGGTTGCGCCGCCGCCAGCGCCGCTGGAGGGAGCAGCGGCCGAGCTGGCGGCTGCGGCAGCGAACAAGAGCGCACTGTTCATGCCGCGGCTCCCACAGCAACGGCAACCAGGGCGGGATCCAAGCGGGTCAGCTCCCAGATGGGGATGACTCCCTCGCCCTTGACTTCAACGGGCGGCAGGGGCTCGAAGCTATAGAGCCCATCGAGGGCCCGCCGCACCGGCTCGGTGACCTGAATCACGTTCTGCTTGGGGGAGATGTGGATGGCCCGGGCGATGGTCACGGTTTCGCCCCAGACGTCGTAGTAGAACTTGCCACTGCCCACCACGCCGGCCGCCAGGGCGCCGGCGTGGATGCCGATATCGAGGCTGAGCCGCACGCCATGCTTGGCGCTGAGCCGGTCCACCACCTGCAGCATGGCCAGGGCCAGCTCCACCGTGCGCTTCTCGTCGTCGATCCGCGGAACCGAAAGGCCGCAGACCGCCAGATAGTTGGAGCCGGTGCTGCGCAACTTCTCGACGCCGCAGCGTTCAGCGGCATCATCGAAGGCGCCGATCAGTTCATTGAGCACCACGATCGCCTGGTCGGGCTCCAGTTCGGAAGAAAGGTCCTGGAAGCCTTCGAGATCGGCGTAGAGCACGCTGACACTCGGATATTGCTCGGTGATCGACTGTTCGCCCTGCTTGAGCCGTTCTGCCGTGCGGGCCGGCAGGATATTGAGCAGCAGCCGGTCGTTCTCCTGCAGCTGGGAACGGATCGCCTCCTCCCGCTGCTGCAGGGTGGCGGCCATGCTGTTGAAGGAGCTAGAAAGCTCGCCAAATTCATCGGCAGAATCCACCTTCACCTGCACAGAGCTATCGCCGGCAATGATCTGCTTGGTGGCACCTATCAAGCGCTGAATCGGCCGGATGAAAGTGCGTGCCAGCGCCAGGGACATCAGGGTGAGCAGGGGGATCAGAATGGCGCCCAGCAGCAGCAGGGCATCGCGCAGACGGCGCACCCCCTGCAGCGCTTCGGCCTTATCAATTTTAGCCACCAACCCCCACTCATAATTGCCAATCCGGATCGGCTGATAAGACTTCAACACCCGCTTGCCGCGGTAATCAAGCTCTTCAGCCTCACCAGTTTGGCCGGCGAGAGAGCGCTTTGCACCCTCAGTTTTCACCTCTTGGATAAGTACCGGACTATTGGCCCTCTTGATCCAATCAATCTTCTCTTGCGAAACTCCATTAGCACGAAGGGTTTGGAAATATTGATCTGGGTTTTCCAGAAACTCCCTGAAGGAGGAGCGTAACTTGAAATCCTGGCCCACCAGAAAAGACTCACCAGTTTTGCCAAGTCCCTTATCCTCCCACTTCTTGTTGAAGGTCATCACCCGATCGATCTGCTCAGGATTGATTTGATAGATCAGGGCACCGATAAACTTATCGCCATCAAACACAGTGGAGCCAATGAAAAAGGCAGGCTCGCCAAAACTGGCCTTGTAGTGCTCAAAATCGGAAATATAAACAAAATAGGGATCGCGCGATTTGCGAATCTCATCAAAAGTTTTGCCAAGAGCCGTATCCGCATAAATTCCGGTCTTGAGATTGGAGCCCATATCCGCCTCCTTTGCCACGGAAAATAGAACGTTGCCACTGTCAATATCAACAAGAAAGATGTCGCGATAACCAAAGACCTCAGTAAGACGGTGGAAGCGTTTGGCATATTTTCGATGCACAGCACTGTATTCACTACCATCACCAGCATCCTCCAACTCATCTAGATGCGGGGCACGGGGATTGTTGGCCGTGTAGTGATAGGTGAGGTAGCGATCGGCAGGAGTATTGGGCAGATAGGTGGCGAGGGCAGGCTCGCCCTCTAAATTCTTTTTGAGCTTGGGGATAAAAACATCGGTGTAATAGGCAACGAGTTTTTTTTGCTGCTCCGCACTAAGCGTGGTGTTCTGAAGCTTGGGGAAGGCGGCACGAAAATCCTTGAGGCCATCAATCACCAGAAAGCCCTCGCTCATTGTGAGCACGTGGTTGCGGAGAAAGCCGAAGTAATCCTGCAACGCCTCCGCGCGGCTGTTGCGCAGGGCCACCAATTGATTCGTAACCGCGGTGGTGAGCACATTGCTGCCGATGTTGTAGCTCAGCAGGCCGGTGAGCAACAGGCTGAGCAGGCTGGCCAGCAGCACCATGGCCAGCACCTTGGATTGCACACCCAGCTTGCGGAAGAGTTTGATCACCATGGCGGCAGAAGCATCGGGAGCTAGGAACGGGAGCTAGGAAATGGTGGGCTGGGCCGGGCTGCCGCACTCGGCAAGGCAGCGATTGGAGCCGGTGAACTAATCAAACTGCCAGGGCTCCAGGCCGATCGAGCCGATCGCAGGGACCGCAGGCTTGGCGCGAGCAAACGGCGCGGGGTGCTGCGGCCACGCTTTAGGTGCAAATCCAGCCAACCCTAGGCGGGCTAGTGCACCAGATATTTTGCAAAATCTTGTGCTGGCTGTTAGGTAGGCGCCGGGATCAGGACGATGCTTTGCTTCTAAACTAGTTCATAAACCAGCTCTGCCTGCCCATGGATGCCAGCATCGGCGCCTTCGAGGCCAAGGCCCAGCTCTCGCGCCTGCTGCGGGCTGTGGAGCAAGGCGAACGCTTCACCATCACCGTACGGGGCAAGCCTGTGGCTGATCTGGTGCCGCACCGAAGCGAATCAAGCCAAGGCCTGGCTGCCGCCATTGCCAGCTTGCAGGCATCGGCCCGGATTCGTGGCGTCAGCGATGCCGACATCGCCAGCTTTGTAGACGAGGGGCGCCTGTGAGCGGTGCGGCTTTGAGCGGCGCGGCTTTGAGCAGGTCGCCGCAGATCGTTGTGATCGACGCCTCCATGGCACTGGCCTGGCTGTTCGAGCGCCAGCAGCCCAAAGACATCGAGCAGGCCAATCGCCTGCTCGGGGCTTGCGGTGAGTCCCCGTGGTGGGTTCCGAGTCTCTGGCATCTGGAGGTCGCCAATGCCCTACTGGTGGCCGAGTGGCGTTCCGTGCTGCCCCGAGCTGAGAGTGATTGCTTTCTGGCCAGACTGAGCAGTCTGCCCATTCTTACGGACACCGATCCGCTCCCAGCACGACGCCCCCGGATCCTGGCGCTGGCCCGCGACCATGGGCTTTCCAGCTACGACGCCACCTACCTGGAGCTGGCCCAACGGCTTGGTGCCACCCTCGCCAGCTTCGATCGCCAGCTCAATCAGGCGGCCAGCGCCAACGCTGTCACCCTGTTCTCACAGCTGTAGCCCTGAGACACGCCCACCGGCATCGACTTTTCGATAGCGGCTCATGAATTCGACGCTTCGTCGCGCCGCATCGCAGGCACATAGGGAATCAGCCCCTGCGCACAGGCTTGGATCTGGATGTCAAGCGGCATCGTGCGGATGTCCACGATGAAGCCATCCACCTCCAGCATCCAAGCCAGCGGCGAATCGTCCAGCTTGCTGGGCAGGGTCCACTTCGGGTCGAAGGCACTTATCTTGAGCAGGTCGCGCACCTTCTTCGAGTGGGCCTGGCCGGTCTGGGCGGAGATACCGAAAGCGGCATAGATCTCGGGCGCTTTGCAATGGGGCATCTGCGTCTTGTCGAACAGGAAGTTCGCCATGCCGATCGCATGCACAATCCCGGCGCACCAAGAGGGTTCGCGGCCGGCCAGCAACGGTGACGGGCGCTTGCGGGCCAGGGCGCAGACCGCTGCAAGCAGCAGCTGCCGGTACTCCGCATTGAGATGGAGCTCGCAGAAGCCATCGATGCTCTGCATCAGGGCGTCCACCTTCGTCTGCAGGGCCGCTGGCACCCGCTCCTGCCGCTCCTGGTTGCGCGCAACCGGGGCACCGCTGGCCATGCCGATCGTCATTGACACCACCTCCCCCTGCACCGCCACGCGATAGCGCTTTCGCAACACCTCAGGGCCCTGCCAACGGCGGGACAGATCCGGGATGTCGTCGATCAGCTGCACCAGGGCGCGCGCCACTCCCTCCAGCCGGCCCAGATCTACCAAAGTGGGCGGGGCCAGCACCAGGTCGGGCTCGATCAGCATCACGGTGGGATAGCCATCGCCCTTGGCCACGGGCCAGTGGTACCTGGCGATCTCCTTGAGCAGGCTCGCCGGCATGGCAGCTTTGGCTTCATAGTTGATCGCCCGTTGACGGGGAAAGTCTGCGACGGGCTTCTTGCCTTCCCGTTCGGCGATTTTGGCCAGATGGACGTAGTGCTCGTAGGCCGCGATTGAATCAAACATGATCACGGCAAAACTCTCACGGTTCTGGCCGATCACGCAGCCGGTCCAGCCGCGGATTCCCAAGGCCGTGGAACTCACCTGAAACAGGGGAGAGTCGCTGGGAATCACCTGCCAGGGCTTGCGTTCGTACAACGCAGCCGCCGCCTCGAAGAACCCGGCCATCGCCTCCGGCGTGACATCGGCCGTCAGGTAGGTGTGCATCGCCTGATCGACTCCAGGCTGCCGCTGCACCTGAAAATCCTCCCGTAGCGCCGCCATCGCGTCGTCAAGCCGCGGCGTGGGCCCCACCTCGATCGCCACGCCCGGCAACAGGGGACGCAACTCCTCAAGCAGCAGGGCGTTGGGCACCATCACCTGCTGCGGATTCCCTGGCTGGAGGCCGCTGGGAGGATGGTGGATGGCTGCCTGCAGGGCCTTTGCCAGTGCTTCGCTGGGGTGCTCGGGATGGCCCATCGCCGTGGCCCGGATCGGGCCGCTGCCATCCATCACCAGGGCGACCAGCGGCCTGATCGTCTGCCCGTCATCGCCCGGCACGAAAAAAGGCAGCCGGGCCATGCCGATTTCCCAGGTGTCGCCTGGACTGGTGCCGAAACCACTGGGTCGCTGCCGGGGTGGTGCCATGGCGGTGTTTGCAGTCGCTCCATGCTGCCTGAATGGACCGCCTTTGCCAGCGGCCGGTCGGCCCGGGCGCCCAGCCACGATCGTGCTTCAGGATGGGGGCATGGGCACGCTTTCAGAACGCACCGCAGCTCCGCTGCCCACCCCAGGCTGCGTGGTTTACTGCCGCAGCCACAATCACCTCGTCGAAGAGGTGCGGCCGCCGGATCAGGCAGGCGGTGACACGGTTGTGCGCATGGCCTGCCTGGATGATGGCGTCAATGGCCGGGTGCTGGAGGTGCTCTGGGAGCGGGAGGTGGATGCCCGGGTGCTGGGCGAGAGCAGCTGGGACACGGTGGGCCAGCGGGGCTTTGATGACGGCCGGGTGTTCTCCAGTTATTTGCACACCCTGCAGTGGAACTGCGTTGCCAGCACCGATCCGGGCCTGTTCCAGGCGCCACTGCGGGCCGGCATTGATGTAAAGCCCTACCAGCTGGAACCGCTGCGCAAGGCGTTGCGGATGCCGCGGGTGAGCCTGTTCATCGCCGATGACGTGGGCCTGGGCAAGACGATCGAGGCCGGGCTGATCATGCGCGAGCTGCTGCTGCGCCAAAAGGTGCAGCGGGTGGTGGTGGTGGCGCCGCCGTCGGTGGTGCTGCAGTGGCAGGGGGAAATGCAAAGCCGCTTCGGCATGGGCTTTGCGGTGATGGACCGGGCCTACGTGAGCCGCATGCGGCGCGAACGCGGCTGGGGCATCAACCCCTGGGCGACCCACACCCGCTTCATCCTCAGCCAGGCGCTGGTGCGCAACGAGGAGTATGCCGGCCCACTGCGCGATTGGCTGGGCGCTGGCGAGCGTTCTTTGTTGATTCTCGATGAGGCCCACAACGCGGCGCCGGCCAGCGCCTCAAAGGTGGCGATCGATTCCAAGCTCACCAGGGCGGTGCGGGATCTGGCCTGGCGATTCGAGCACAAACTCTTCCTTTCCGCCACCCCCCACAACGGCCACAGCAACAGCTTTTCGGCGTTGCTGGAGATCCTTGATCCCACCCGCTTCTGCCGCGGCGTGAGTGTGCGCAAGGCGGATCTTGAGCCGGTGCTGGTGCGGCGCCTCAAGGAAGACCTGCGCCAGATTGGTGTGGATCTGCCCAAGCGCAATGTGGTGCCGGTGGTGCTCGATGGACTGGCCAGCGAAACCCCGGAATTGAAGCTGGCGGAGCTGTTGCAGCACTACCGAACGGGTCGGGAAGAGCGTCTCAAAGGGGCAAACAACAAGCAGCGGGCCGCCGAATTGCTGGTGGTGACCAACCTGCAGAAGCGGCTGCTCAGTTCGGTGGAGGCGTTCCGGCGCACCCTCGGCGTGCACAGCGACACCCTCAAACGCCGCGAGCAGGGCCAGGTGCTGCGCAGCGCCAGCCGCCCCGACCAACTGGGCCTGCTGCAGCAGGCCATCGACGGCGACGACGAACGGGCCGACGCCGATGAAGAAAGCGTGCTGGAGGAGGCCGACCAGGAGCACCGGCTAGCTGTGGCCACAGCGGCGCTGGCGGTGGGGCCGACCGAGTGGGCCTTGCTCGATGCGATGGCTGACATCAGTCGCCAGGCTGCCCACCAGGCCGATGCCCGCATCGACTTCCTGCGCACCTGGATCCGCCGCCACCTCTGCCCCGATCTGGGCCAACCAGGCGCCCGCTGGAATGGCGAGCGCCTGTTGATCTTCACCGAGTACGCCGACACCAAGCGCTGGCTGGAGGAGCAACTGCGCGGCCTGATCGCCGGCAGCGACCTTGAGCAGAAGCGAATCGCCACCTTCCACGGCGGCATTGGCGATGAGAAGCGCGAAGCGCTCAAACGCAGCTTCAACAGCCCACCGGCGCTTGATCCCCTGCGGATCCTGATCGCCACCGATGCGGCCCGGGAGGGGGTGAACCTGCAGAACCACTGCCGTTATCTGTTCCATTTCGATGTGCCCTGGAACCCGGGGCGGATGGAGCAGCGCAACGGCCGCATCGACCGCACCCTGCAGCGTTCACCCGAGGTCTATTGCCATTACTTCGTGCTGCCGCAACGGCCGGAAGATCGGGTGCTGGATGTGCTGGTGCGGAAGACCGAGGAGATCCGCTCGGCGCTGGGTTCGCTGCCACCGGTGGTGGTCGGCAAGCTGAACGAATTGCTGGCCAAGGGCATCAACCCCACCGCCATCGCCGCGATGATCGACGAGATCGGCGGGGTGGACCAGGGCGAAGGCTTCAAGCGCACCCAGGCGCTGATGAGCCTGGAGCTGGAAGACAGTCGCGAGCGCAGCGAAGAGCTCAAAGCCCAGATCAGCCGGCTGGAGAAGGCCCTGCAGAAGTCGGAACAGTGGCTGCACTTCAGCAGCGAGCTGTTCCGCGATGCCCTCAACACCAGCCTGCGGGTCAGCGCCCGGCAGGGGGAGGCGATCCCGCAACTGCTGCCGAAAGATCCAGCCGCAGCGGCGGCGGACCCGGAGCGGGCCGAGTGGATTTTTCCCAGTGCCAAGGAGCTTCCCGGCGGCGAACACAGCTGGGGCGATGTGCTCGATGCCCTGCGGCCGCCGCGTCAGCCGGGCCAAAAGCTATGGGACTGGCGGCGCGACACCGCAGCGCAACCGGTGGTGTTCAAGGACCCGCAGGAGGTGAACGCCGATCGGGTGCACCTGCACCTGGAGCACCCGCTGGTGCAAAGGCTGCTCAACCGCTTCCTGGTGCGCGGCTTCCAAACCGATGAACTCAGCCGGGCGGCGGTGCTGACCACGACCGATGACACCGCAAAGCTGGTCCTGCTGGCCCGGCTGTCGCTCTACGGCCACGGCGCCGCAAGGCTCCACGATGAGGTGATCGAGCTGGTGGCCGAATGGGATCCAATGGATCGAGATCCGGCTGATCCGGCTCGGCGGCTGCGGGTGCTCAACGCCATCAAAACCGATATGGCCCTGGCCGACCTGGAGACGAGCCTGCGGCAACGGCTGCCTGCGGCAAGCCCTGAGGTGCAGCAACAGTTGCGCCTGGGGCTGCCGGCCGATGTGGCCCAGCTCAACCAGCGGCTGGAGGCCCTGGCGGGCGAGCGGGCCGCCAAGGCCCAGCAGCTCCTGGGCCAGCGGGCCGAAGCGGAGGCTGCTGCTTTCGTAAAAGTGCTGGAGGAGCAGCGCGAGCGCATCCTCAAGACCCGTTCCAAATACGACAGTGAGGCCGATCAACTGGCCTTCAGCTTTGCCACCGATGAGCAAGCCCAGCTGCGCCAGCTGCGGGATAACCGCAACCACTGGGAGAAACGGCTGGCCCGCATCGATCGGGACCTGGAGCTGGAGCCCGCCGTGATTCGTCGCAGCTTCGCGGTGAGCACGGCACCACGGATCGAGCCAGCGGGGGCGATCTACCTCTGGCCCCTGGAGGCCAACACCTGATGCCCCCCCGCCCCCCTGGCAGCCACACCCACGAGGAGTGGAAGGGGATGGCAAACCCCGTGGGTTTGGTGGTGGAGCCGGTGGTGCTCAACCGCCTGGGGATCTTCCCGGAAAGTGCCACGGCGGTGCTGGCGGATTGGCAGCGACGCCTCGCCGACCTGCTGCAAGACCAGCAACTGCCCGAGACGGGCGAATGGGCCAGCGTGGCGCCCAGCTTCGCGGCCTTGGCCAGCGAGCTGCTCGGCTGGCAGGAGGGCGATTTAGTGGCGGCCTCGGCCCTGGAGCCACCGATCGCGGTGCGGCTGGACGACTACAACGAAACCCTCGCCCCCACCTGGGTGGTGAACGATCCTGATCGGGCTCCCCAGCTGCTGGTGCAGGAGCTCCCCGCCGGCACCAGCTTCGATGCCATCCCCAAGGGCGGCGATGGCCGCCGCCAGTGGGAGGCTTCGCCGCAACAGCGTTTGGAGCGGTTGCTGAAGGAAAGCGAGCAGCCGATCGGGGTGCTCTGGAACGGTGTGGCCCTGCGGCTGGTGTACGCACCGCGGGGTGAATCGAGCGGCCACCTCAGCTTCCCGCTGGAGCCGATGACCACGGTGGATGGGCGGCCGATGCTCGCCGCCCTGCAGATGCTGCTGGGCCCGGATCGGTTGTTTGAGGGCGGCGCCAGCGCCACCCGCCTGCAGCCGCTGATGGCGGCCAGCCGCAAGGAGCAAAACGAGGTGAGCATTCGCCTGGCCGAGCAGGTGCTGGAGGCGCTGTGGATCCTGGTGAAGGGCTTCGATGCGGCCGGGGCCTCGCCAGCGGAACCGCAGCACATCTACGGCGGCCTGATCACGGTGCTGCTGCGGTTGGTGTTTCTGCTCTACGCCGAAGACGAGGAGCTGATGCCGGTGGATTCGCTCTACGGCCAGCACTACAGCGTCAGCGGCCTGGCGCTGCGCCTGCGCCAGGATCGGGCCGAGCACCAGAACCAGATGGAGGGGCGCCGTGGGGCCTGGGCGGGGCTGCTGAGCCTGTTCCGGCTGGTGTACGACGGCGGCGGCGCTACGGCGGCCTACCTGCCGGCCCGCCACGGCGAGCTGTTCGATCCCGACGCCTACCCCTTTTGGGAGGGCCGCAGCCTCGGCAGCCATTACAAGGACGACCCAATCGAAACGGTGCCGGCGATCAGCGACGACGTGGTGGAGCAGGTGCTGACAAAATTGCTGGTGCTGGGCGGCCAGATCCTCAACTATCGGGCGCTGGATGTGGAGCAGATCGGCTCGGTGTATGAGGGCATCATGGGCTTCGCTGTGGAGCGCGCCAGCGGGCCCAGCCTGGGCATCAGCCACCGGCCGCCGCGCCAGAAGATCACGATCACGGTGGTGGTCAACGCCGAGCAGCTGTTAGCCCAGGCGGGCGCCAAACGGGCCAACTGGCTCGATGAGCAAGCGGGCGTGAAGCTGAAGCTGGCCCCCCAAATCGCCCGATCCCTGAAGGAGGCCAGCAATGACGACGAATTGGCGGCGGCGCTGGGCAACCGCCTCTCAGCCCACACACCAAGGCTGCTGCCGGCGGGCAGCTTGATTCTGCAACCCACCGAAGAACGGCGCCGCAGCGGCAGCCATTACACACCAAGAGCGCTCACCGAACCGATCGTGGCCGAAGCCCTGCGGCCCTGGCTGGAGCGCTACAACGGCAAGCCAACGGCCGAGCAGGTGCTGGCACTGAAGCTGTGCGATCCGGCCATGGGTTCAGGCGCCTTCCTGGTGGCCCTCTGCCGCTATCTGGCCCGCGCCCTGGTGGCCGCCTGGGAGGACCCAGCGGGTCCTGGTTTTCCGCCGGAGTTCAAGAAGGAGTGGGACAAGGACCTCTACGCCCGCCGCCTGATCGCCCAGCGCTGTCTCTATGGCGTCGACAAAAACCCCTTTGCGGTGAACCTGGCCAAGCTGTCGCTCTGGCTGGTGACGCTGAGCAAGGACTTGCCGTTTACGTTTGTGGACCATGCGCTGAAGTGCGGCGATTCGCTGGTGGGGTATGGCGTGCGGGATATCCAGGCGGCGATGAAAGAAGTGCAGCTGGGATTTTTGAATCACCAGAATCAGATCTATGCCGAGATGGGCATAGCACGGCGCGAAAGCTTCTCAGCCGACAGCCGCGACGACGAGGCCTACGACCTCAAGCGCAAACTGCTGGATCAGCAGATCAAGGCCAGCGAGGGCCTGCGCACGGCGGGCGATTTGATGGTAGCGGCCTTCTTTGCCGGCTCCAAACCAAAGGAGCGAGCCGACAAGCAAGAGGTGTACCTGGCCCTGCTCAGCGGCACCTTCGGCGACGACGGCCTGGCGGATTCGGTGCAGGAAATCCGCGAGCGGCTGGCGCAGGGCTGATTCAAAGTCTTATCAGGGGTTCGGTTTTGGCTGTCGCCGCACCATCGCCAGCAGCGCCGTGATGTCATGCATCACCGCCTGCATGCCGCCCCGGATCGACTCAAAGCCACTCAGCCGCAGCAGGTTCAGGG
>JAPLIC010000056.1 GCA_026389315.1 Cyanobacteriota bacterium | reverse complement strand
ATATTCAGCGATCAGGGTTTATAGTGGTTTAATGGGGTTGAGCAATCAGCCTCCAAGCAGTCATTCTCCGACTGCTCCTGTTCACCCTCCAAAAGGGTCCCAGGACCTCCTGAGTTACACCACTCGAAGGGGCGCTACCGCAGGAAGTTGTGGCGCAATCAATCCGGGTGATACATTTGAAATCAGCTACATAGGATCATTAGATCCAACAAAATTTTATTCTCTTGAAGTTGCCAATATCAATAACTTAACTACCAATAGCCAAATATTTCAAAATGTTCAATTTTTAGTATCTGGCATCATACATGGAAGCCCAATTACAGATGGGGTCATCACCATTTGGCCGACGAATGATATCAATAACAGCGGTGTTCCTTATCTTCAGCAGGGGGTAACTGATTACACAACAAATGCCACATCCAATACTTTTCCACCAATTACTGGAATTCCGGTTTTAACCCAAGCTTCCTTTATCCTGACAACCCCACAAACTGACATTGGATTAGGCACAGCTGGCCTGATCATCACCAAGCCATTACAATTATCTTCGGTGGGGGTAAGCAGTTTCACCGGCTTCAAGATCCAGGCGAAATCATTCGTGGAAGTGGCCCTTTTCTGCAGGAATTGGTATTTTCGACACCTTTGCGGGTAATCAGATACCCAGCAAGATTCTCGGCAACGCTTACACCATCGCAGCCCCTGCTCCCCTGCCCCTGCTGGGCATCGGCGCCGCCCTGGGCTGGAGCCGCCGCCTGCGCCGCCGCGTCCATGCGGCCAAGGATTGACCTAGCCACGGCTGGCCCACCCTATTGATAGGGGAAAGGGGCCTGGGGAAGCAGGCTCAGGCCTCCGCCAGCAACGAGGCGATTTGGTTGCGGCCATTGGCCTTGGCCAGCTGCAGAGCCTGCTCGCTGCGCCGTACCAGATCATAAAAACAGCCATCATCGGCCGCCAGCACAGTGAGACCGCCACTGATATGGAGCCGCAGCTCCGAATGGTTGAAAACACCAGGCATGGTGCTGACGGCCTGGCGCAAACCCTCGGCCACCGCCATGGCCCCATCGGGACCCTGATCAACCAGCAGCAGGGCAAAGGCGCCGTCGTCCAGCCTGCCGGCGAAATCCTGCTCCCGGAGAAACTGACAGCCCAGATGGCAAAGATCGACCAGCACCTGGTCCCCGGCCTGATGGCCCCAACGGTTATTGATGGCCCGAAAATTGTCGACATCAAACAACAGCAGGGCCAATGGCTTGCCTTCGGCCCGGGCCAGGGCCACTTCCCGCTCGCCAATGGCCAAAAACGTGACCCGATTGGGCAGGCCTGTCACCGGGCAGACATGGGCCAGGCGCCGCAGCTCCAGCTCCCGCATCACCAGTTCCGCCATCAGCTCCAACTGGTGAATCTGGGTGGCCGTGGGCAGGTGGGGCTTCTGGTCCAACACACACAGGGTGCCGAGGTTGTGGCCGGCGGGACTGGTGAGCGGGGCCCCGGCATAAAAACGCACATGGGGTTCGGCGCTGACCAGGGGATTGGTGTTGAAGCGCTCGTCGTTGAGGGCATCGGGCACCACCAGCACCCCTTTCGAGGCGATGGCATGGGCACAGAAGGCCATCGATCTGGGCGTCTGACGCACGTTGAGGCCCCTACTGGCCAAAAACCATTGGCGATTCGCCTCTACCAAGGAGATTGCCGCCAACGGCATGGAGAAGATCGAGCTGGCCAACTCCACCAGGCGCTCGAAATGGGGATCGCTGGGTTGGTCCAACACCCCGTACCTCTCCAAAATCCGGAGCCTTTGGGCCTCGTCCACGGGAACGGGATAGTCCGGGTAGGCCATCAGAGGACTCCATTAAGGCCACATTAGTCAGGACCGATCGCGATCCCTGGCAGCAAGGCTTCTAGCTGGCCCCCCGAGCCGCAAAGGTTTCCTCGTCGCTGCTGCAGCGTTGCCGATCGAGGGCAAAGAGATGGCGGCGTTCGCGGTAATAGGCCTCCTGAAACCGCAGGGCCTCCACATTGAGCTGCTTGAACAGGTCGTCGATGCGGCCCTCCATGTCGTGGCAAATCAGGGCGGCGGCGGGCTCAGGCGTCTGGGGCGGCGAGGCTTCGGCCTGCAGCAATCGGGCGATGCAAAGCTCCAGGGTCTGCAATTCCTGGCCCCGCCAGGCCTCAAGCAAATGGCGGCAACGATTCTGGGTGACCAGGCGGGAGCGGCTGGCGATGGCCCCACGGAGCTGCAACCCGGGCTGAGCCAAGGCGAGGGCCTCCACATCACTGGGTTGCAGCAGGGGGGTCAAACGAGAGAGGAGCTCGCTTTGCTCCACCACAAGGCGATCACCCAGCAACCGGGGCAGGTCAAGCTCGCCCAGTTCCAAACCCAGATCTTCGCCCCGATCAATCGCCTCCAGCCGCCCGGGGGCCAGGTGGTCCTCTTCGATCTCTCCGATCGTCGACCAGAGCAGACGGTGGTCGCGCAAGACAAAATCCTGTTGCTCGGCCAGCCGCAATTGGCGACGCACCTCGGCCCGATGGTGGGGACAGTGCAGGTAGAGCCGCAGGATGGCCGCCTCGGCCCGTTCCTTGAGGCTGATGCTGCCGGGAGCCTCCAAGCGGCTTGAGCGCCCATGCCAGCGCTGGCCCTTGACCTGCTGGCGCAGGTCCTCCTCCAACGAACGCACCAGGTGGGCGCGGCCCTGGCTGAGGCGTTCGGCCACCTGCTGGATGTAACGGGTGCGGTGGGTGGCCTGGGGCAACTTGCCCAATAACTCCACCAGGGACGCCACCGCCTGCTGAAACTCATCAGCGCGGCTGAGATCACGGGGGGCCAGGACCTGCTCGATCTGCCAGTCCAGCCACAGGGGGGCCCCATCCAGCAGGGCCCGATACTCTCCCGGCCCGTGGCTGCGCAGAAATTCATCGGGATCCTTCCCGGCGGGGAGCTGAAGCACCCGCAGCTCCAGCAATCCCTGCAATGCCTGTTGTTCCACCTCGCCGATGGCCCGTTGGGCGGCGCGGATGCCGGCCCCGTCCGCATCAAAATTGAGAATCAGGCGCTTGCTGTCGCACAGACGGCCCAACTGGGTGATCTGGTGGCTGCTGAGGGCCGTTCCCAGGGCGGCAACGGAATTGGCGATGCCGGCGGCATGGAGGGCGATCACATCGAAATAACCCTCCACCACCACCGCCCGGTCATCGCGACGGATCGCCTCGGCGGCCCGATCCAGGCCAAAGAGATGGCGACCCTTCTCAAAGACCTCGGTTTCCGGTGAATTGAGGTATTTGGGCTCGCCGCCATCGAGGCTGCGGCCCCCAAAGCCGATGACCCGCCCCTGGCGATCCCGGATCGGCACCATCACCCGATGGCGGAAACGGTCGTAGAAGCCCCCTCCCCCCTTGCGGGCCACCACCAGGCCGGCATCCAGCAGCAACTCCGGTGCCTGTTGCTCCACCGCCTGCAAATGGACCAACAAACCATCCCAGCGGTCCGGCGCATAGCCCAGCTGGAAGACTTCGAGGCTGGCCGGGCTGAGGCCCCGGCTCTCGCGCAGGTAGGCCAGGGCCCCGGCCCCCTCGGGCAAACGCAACTGGGCCTGGAACCAGCCGGCGGCCAGGGCCAGCACCCGATGCAGCCGATCCCGGCGAGAGAGCTGCTGGCGCAACCGCTCCTGCTGTGGTCCCTCCAGGGTTTCCACTGGCAACTGGTATTTGCGAGCCAGTTCCAGCACCACCTCCCCGAAGCTGGTGCGCTGCAATTCCATCAAAAACTTGATGGCGTTACCGCCGGCACCACAGGAGAAGCAGTAATAAAACTGCTTGGCCGGTGACACCGTCATCGACGGTGATCGGTCCTCGTGAAACGGGCAGAGCCCTACGAATTCACGGCCTTTCTTTTTAAGCAGGACGTGCTCGCCGACCACATCGACAATGTCGGCCCGCTCCTTGACGGCCTCAATCGTGCGGGGATGGAGGCGGGGCAAGGACAAGGGTTGGCAGGCGGGTGCGGGCGGAAGCTGAACGCCCCAGATGTGGGGCTTCTGGCGCCCCTATTCTGCCCTACAACACCAGGGGTGGGTATCCTCCGCCCCCAACCCAGCCAGCCCAGCCAGCGGAAACCGGCCCGTGGAGCCAGGGGCCCAGGGGCCAGGGGCCAGGTGGCGCCATCGCGCCGGGCCGCAAGAATTCAGCAACAGGGATGTAGCAAAAAGGATGCAAAAAACAGCAGAGGAGGTCGCTGGCCAAGGGCGACGGGCCGTGCTGGCCCTCTTGGGCAGCGCCTTCATGTTCAGCCTGATGACCCTGGGGGTGAAACATCTGGGGGCACGCTTGCCCGTGGCCGAACTCGTGCTGGCCCGCTCGATCGTGGGCCTCAGCATCAGTTTGCCGATGGCCCGCCTGGCGGGCATCAACCCCTGGGGGCGACGGCGGGGCTTGCTGGCCCTGCGGGGTCTGCTGGGCACCATGGCCCTGGGCTGCATCTTCGCGGCATTGAAGCGCCTCCCCCTGGCGGAAGCCACGGTCTTGCAATTTCTCTATCCCACCTTCACCGCCGCCCTGGCCTGGCTCCTGCTGGGAGAATCCCCGAGCCGGCGCGGCCTGGGGGCCCTGCTGATCGGCTGGGTCGGGGTCATGGTGCTTGTGCGACCGGGAAGTGGGGTGTTTCCCATGGGGGGCGTGCTGCTGGCCTTGGCCGGAGCCATGCTCACCTCCCTGGCCTATGTGAGTGTGCGCGAACTGGCGCGCACGGAATCCCCCCTCGTGATCGTCATCTGGTTTCCGATGGTCTCGGGGCTGCTGAGTCTGCCCCTGGTCCTGCTGCATCCGGTGGCCCCGAGCGGCAACGAGCTGCTCTGGTTATTGGCGATCGGCCTGTTCACCCAGGCCGGGCAACTGGGCCTTACAGAAGGGCTGGCGCGCCTGCCCGCGGCCCGCGCCACCCCCATCGGCTACGTGCAGGTGGCCTTCGCCAGTTTCTGGGGCTGGTGGGTGTTTGGCGAAAAACTGGGACCCACCACCCTGCTGGGCGGAGGTTTGGTGCTGTTGGCGGCGTTGCTGAGTCAAACCGGCGGTCCTCAGCCCTGGGGCGCATCGGGCAAGGGCAAGGGATAGGTGAGCCAATCGGCACTGCCGTCCTGGCGGATCAAGGGGCGAGCCAATCGCCAGGTCTCCTGGCGCTCACCCGCCTGCAGATAGAGGTCGAAGGGACTATCCACCCGAATCGGATCGCCACTCAGGCGCCAATCAAAGCGACCCGTCAGGTGCCAACCCTTGGCCGTGCCAATCGGGATCGGCTCCTGGGACTCCAGCCGCACCCGACTCACCTGGGGTAGGCCCATGGGTTCTAGTTGGAGCGCCTGGGCCACATCCAGTTGGGTGGTTTGGATTTGCTCGGCCAAAGCAGACAACAGCACGCTGCGGGGGGGTTGGCCCAGGGCATGGCAGCCCGCCAACAACAGCCCCGAGGCCAGCGCCAGCGTGACAAGGGTCCGCCTTAGACGGGCGACAACGGTCTTGAAGGGCAGCATGGGGGCATTGCACGGGTCCCCATGATCGGCTGGCTGCGGGGTCAAGTCGCCGAACCCTGGCGGGCGGGCCACCGCTGTGGACTCCTGCTGATCTGTGGGGGCATCGGCTACGAGCTGCAGTTGACCCTGAGGCAGTGGGCACGGTTGCCTGCCACCGGTGGCGATCTGACCCTGCACATCCACCACAGTGTCCGCGAAGATGGCTGGACCCTCTTCGGGTTCGGCGATCGTCAAGAGCGTGATCTCTTCCGGGATCTGGTGGCCGTCAGTGGGGTGGGTCCCCAGATGGCCTTGGCCCTGCTCGGGGCCATGGAGGTCGACGAACTGGTGCGAGCCATCGCGGCAGCGGACCTGCGGCGACTCAGCCAGGCGCCGGGGGTGGGCAAACGCACGGCCGAGCGGCTGGCGGTCGAACTGCGCAGCAAAGTTCAGGCCCGCTATCCCCAGCTGCTGGCGGATGAGTCGAGCCTGGGGGCCGATGGGGTGGACGACAGCCAAGGGGAAACCTTGGCCCAGGGCTGCCGCGCCGAGGTGGAACTCACCCTCGGGGCCCTGGGCTACGAGCCCTTGGAAATCCAACGGGCCTGGCGAGCCGTGGCCGGCGAGGACCAGCCTGGCCTGGCCAGCAGCGACGACTGGCTGCGCCAATGCCTGCGTTGGTTGTCCCGGTCCGTGGCCTGAAGACCGCTGGGGCTGGCCCACGGGAAGCTAAAGTCAATGATTCGAACAAATGGGGCTACTTACAGTCCATGCCGCTGACCACCACCCGCAAACAAGAACTCATCAACACCCATCAGACCCACGGCACCGACACCGGGTCGGTGGAGGTGCAGGTGGCGATGCTGAGTGACCGCATCAACCAACTCAGCGGCCACCTTCAGAAAAACATTCACGACTTCTCCTCCCGTCAAGGGCTGCTGAAGATGATTGGTCGCCGCAAACGGCTGCTCTCCTACCTGCGCCAACAAAACGATAAGCGCTATGCGGCGCTGGTCGAAAAACTCGGCATCCGCGGCTGAGGCGGGCCATGGCCCGCCCAACCAAACCCGCCGCCTTCGGCTCGAAGCCGAACCCGGCCCAACGGAGCCCGCAATCGCCTCGGCCATCCCAGATTCCCGAGGCGGTTTCCCGTCGAATGGCCCGACGCATCGGCCTTGCCACAGGGGTGCCCACCCTGTTGGGCATGCTCGTGTTTGTGGCCAGTTATTTCTTGGTGAGCCGCCGCTTGCTCGCCATCCCTCTAGTGGCCACTTTGGGCCTGTCGGGGGGGTTTTTCCTACTTGGCTTGGTCGGCCTGAGTTATGGGGTGCTCTCTGCCAGTTGGGAGGAAGCGCCGGGCAGCCTGCTGGGCATTGAGCAGATTGGCCTGAACCTAAACCGGCTCAAGGCCTCCATCAAAGCGGGCGGAGCTGGCAACAGCTAACCCCGAAAACACAAACAATTTTGGCTCCAACCCCGGCCCAGCCACACACACAGAGCAGGAGCTGGGCCGGGCAAAGTCAAAAATCCCGGTCAGTAAGAATTTCACAACCATCGCTACTGACAACGATGGTGTGTTCCCACTGCGCCGAGAGTCCACCGTCAACCGTAACGACAGTCCAGCGGTCCCGCAGGGTCCGACAGGCTTTGCTGCCAGCATTGAGAATCGGTTCCACCGCCAGAGTCATGCCCGGCCGCAGCGTCATGTTGGGCAAATCCCTGGTGCGGTAGTTGAACACCGAAGGCTCTTCATGCAGGTTGCGGCCGACACCATGGCCCGTGTAATCCTCGACGACCGCAAAACCGTGGGCTTCGACGTGGTCCTGAACCGCACCGGCCAATTCCAGGAGGCTGCTGCCCGCTTTCACCGTGGCCAGACCCTTCATCAAGGACTCCTGGGCCACTCGGCTGAGCCTTTGGCCCTCGTCACTCAGCCCCTCACCCACGGCGATGGTGATGCAACTATCGCCGTGGTACCCCTCGAAATAGGCACCCGTATCCACCTTGAGCAAATCACCGGCATGGATCACCCTTTTGGCACTGGGGATGCCATGCACCACTTCATTGTTGATGGAGGCGCAGATGCTGGCCGGAAAACCTTGGTAGCCCTTAAAGCTGGGCACCGCACCCAGGGCCCTGATCCTCTGTTCGGCGTGGCGATCCAGGTCGCCTGTAGTCATGCCTGGGGCCACCAATTCACTGATTTCCCGCAACACCGTGGCCACGATGCGACTGGCGCGGCGCATCACCTCAATCTCGCGGGCTGATTTAACCTCCACCCCCCGTCGGCTTTTTTGAATCCGGGGGCCGGCCTGGGTGATCTGGGCCGCGTCCGCCGTGGCTCGACCAGCGGTGGTGCTGGCCAGCAGATCGGCAAACAGATTCATGGGGTCCGGTTCGAAGGGGCGGGGGAAAG
This sequence comes from Cyanobacteriota bacterium, assembly GCA_026389315.1. Taxonomy (GTDB): domain Bacteria; phylum Cyanobacteriota; class Cyanobacteriia; order PCC-6307; family Cyanobiaceae; genus Cyanobium. The sequence continues at coordinate 44,700 of JAPLIC010000056.1, read as the reverse complement.
AGCGAGGGGTCAAGCCCGTAAGGGTCCCCAGGATATTCACCCCTGCCAAGCTATCAAGGGTGTCATCACTGCTGCGCCTTGGCCCCCTCCGATCCCCCTCCCGAAGCCGATCGGGCACCCCCTTCGCTCCCCAAGCGTCCCGACCCGCCCAGGCGGCCATCACTGGCCCTCTGGCTGCGCCAGGCCCACGCCACCCTGGCGCCCCTGGTGCTGGCGCCATTGATGATCACCGTTAGCAGCGGGATGGCCTATCGGTTGCTGCGGGACTGGGGTGGCTGGGGACGGGATCGGGCCCATGGGCTGATGGTGTTGCACGAGGGGGAGTGGTTGAAACCCTGGCTGGGTCCAGGGGCTGAAACGTTGTATGTGCTGATCAATGGTCTCGGGCTGCTCTGGATGCTGGGCAGCGGTGGTTGGCTCGCCTGGGAGCGGTGGCGCCGCAGCGGGCCAGCGGGGGGAGCTGGTAAGGGGGGCGCCTGAGCCGTTACAATCTCGGTTTGGCCTGACGCCTTCGAATGGGATGGCTGCGGACGGAACCGAAACCACGATGGACCCTGTGAACGACACCGAAACCAACTTGGAATCCACGGCCACTGCGGCCGAGGTAAGTAATGTCGCCGTTGCCACGGCTGAGGCCAGTCCAGCAACGGTGACCGTGACCACCGGCAAGCTCTCAGCCCGTGATTTGATCGCCGCCTTCGAAGCCGCTCAGCTGAAAAGCGATCTTCCCGAAATTTATGTTGGCGACACCGTCCGGGTTGGTGTCCGGATCCGCGAAGGCAGCAAGGAAAGAATCCAGCCCTACGAAGGTGTGGTGATTGCCAAACGCCATGGTGGCCTCAACGAAACCATCACCGTGCGCCGTATTTTTCAGGGTGTGGGTGTCGAGCGGGTTTTCATGCTGCATAGCCCCCAGGTGGCCAACATCAAGGTTGAGCGACGCGGTAAAGTGCGCAGGGCGAAGCTCTTCTATCTGCGTGACCGGGTGGGTAAAGCCACCCGAGTGAAGCAGCGCTTCGATCGGTGATTCTGTTGCGCCGTTAGTTCAGTTGGTAGAACGCAGGTCTCCAAAACCTGATGTCGGGGGTTCAAGTCCTCCACGGCGCGTTCGATGGCCCGTTATTCAGTCTTGTGCTTCCGAAAATGGAGTTGGATCTACAGCCCGGCGATGTCGTTAAAGTGCTCGAATCCGCTGCCCTTGGCTGGGTTCGAGCCCGCGTCATTCGGGTCAAGTCCGGTGGCCGTGTGGTGGTTCAGAGCGATCAAGGCCGTGAATTCACGGCCCGGGGTAATCAGGTCCGCCTGATTGAACCCGCCGGGTTTCGTCCCTGAGGACCAATGGATCTGCTCCGATCCCGAGCCCCTGTTCCCCGTGCAACGTGCTGGGGAATCTTTTCAATTTGGCAAAGTCATTCAACCTGCCTGCCCCCTGCCAGCTCCGATGGCAATCCATCCCAAGGCGTTGACGGAGGGACCGATGGCCATGGATACTTCTCTTGTTGGTCCTCGGGCCAACAAGGCTGAGTCCGAAAACCACCCCTGAGGTTTTCGCTTCAACCAAATCTGGGACTGTAGTTCAATCGGTTAGAGCACCGCCCTGTCACGGCGGAAGTTGCGGGTTCGAGCCCCGTCAGTCCCGTGCTCAAGCCAACACCAAGAACGGAGCAAAGCACCGTGGTCGAACCTGTTTCCGTGCGGGTCCGACTGGCCCCAAGCCCGACCGGCACCCTGCACATCGGCACAGCCCGCACGGCGGTGTTCAACTGGTTGTTTGCCCGCCATCATGGCGGTCTCTTTTTATTGCGTATCGAGGACACCGACAGGGAACGGTCGCGTCCTGAATACACCGCCAACATTCTCGCAGGGCTGGAGTGGCTAGGCCTGGATTGGGACGATGAACCTGTGATCCAAAGTGCTCGCATTGAGGGGCACCGGGCCGCCATTCGCCAACTTCTGGAGCAGGGCCTGGCCTATCGCTGTTACGCCAGCGAGGACGAGTTGGCCAGCATGCGCGAGCTTCAACAGGCCAACCACCAGGCGCCCCGCTACGACAACCGCCACCGCCAGCTCTCGGCTGAACAGGAACAGGCCTACATCGCCGCAGGGCGCGAAGCGGTCATCCGCTTTCGCATCGATGACAACGCCACCATCACCTGGAACGACCTGATCCGGGGGCCCATGCAATGGGCTGGATCGGACCTGGGGGGGGACATGGTGATCGCCCGCCGGGCCCCAGCCGACCGGATCGGGGAACCCCTCTACAACCTGGTGGTGGTGGTGGATGACGCCTTCATGGAGATCAGCCATGTGATTCGCGGCGAAGATCACATCGCCAATACCGCCAAGCAGCTGCTGCTTTACCAGGCGTTGGGCCTGACCGCCCCCGAGTTCGCCCACACGCCCCTGATCCTCAACCAGGAGGGCAAAAAACTGTCCAAACGGGACGGGGTGACCTCCATCAGCGACTTCCAGGAGTTGGGTTATACCCAGGCCGCCCTGGTCAACTACATGACCTTGCTGGGCTGGTCGCCCCCCGAGGGCATGGGCGAACGCTTCAGCCTGCAAGAAGCGGCCCAGGTCTTCGACTTTGATCGCGTCAACAGGGCCGGCGCCCGCTTCGACTGGGACAAGCTCAACTGGCTCAACGCCCAGGTGCTGCATGAGCTGTCCCCTTCCGATTTGCGCCAGCAGCTGCTGCCCCTCTGGCGGGTCCAGGGTTGGGCCAGCGCTGGCCCAACGGCCGATTCCGATTGGCAAAACGACCTTTGTACCCTTCTGGGTCCCTCCCTGACCCGGCTGGTCGATGGGGTGGAGCAAGCCACGCCTTTCTTTCTCACCCCCAGCCCCGACGACCAGGCCCGGGCCCAGCTAGCCCAGCCAGGGGCTGCAGCCGGCCTAGCGGCCGTGCTCGAACGCCTGCCCGCAGGCGAACTGAGCGCCCCAGGGGCCCAACAGATCCTGGCTGAGGCCACCGCAGCCGCCGACATCAAAAAAGGCGTGCTGATGAAAAGTCTGCGGGCAGCCCTGTTGGGCAGCCTTCAGGGCCCGGACCTGGCGGGGAGCTGGTTGCTGCTGAATCGCTGCGGCGCCGACCGCCCCAGGCTGGTGGCGGCCCTGGCTGCTGCCCCCAGCGCCTGATCCGGGCCTGAACCACACTGCTCCTGTCCGTGCCTTAGCCAGCCGCCGCCCCCGGATGTTTCAGTCGTCCTGGGCTGCAAAAATCGGCTCGATGCGCAGGCCGATGATGCTGCTGGCCCGCAGCAACAGGTATTCGCCCTCCAGCTCACTGATCGGCACGTTCACGAAGGCCTCCGGGGTCGGGGCGGCATTGAGCACGCTGGCATACCAGCTCTGGAAGGTCTCCAGACTCTGAAAATGGACTCTCTCACGATGTCCGCCGCTCAAAATCAGATGAATTGCATAACGGCTGGGTTGACGGGGCATCGTCGGACCGGAAGCTCACGAACGCCTTAAGGATGGCGCATCAGGCCATGACCCAACCCTGCCATCACCCACCCCCCCGGGCGCTCTGGCAGGCTGAGTCCTACGGAAATTCCTGCAGACCAGGCAAACACCCATGGCGGTAGGAGGGGTCGGGCCCACAGCAACCCAAGAAGAAGCCAAACCCCTGCTGCTGCTCGTGGATGGCCATTCCCTGGCTTTTCGCAGCTTCTATGCCTTTGCCAAGGGAGGGGAAGGCGGACTCAGCACCAAAGACGGAGTCCCCACGAGCGTGACCTATGGCTTTCTCAAGACCCTGCTGGACAATGTCAAGGGGTTGAACGCCAAGGGGGTGGTACTGGCCTTCGACACGGCCACACCCACCTTTCGCCACGAAGCGGACGCCAACTACAAGGCCCATCGGGAAACGGCCCCAGAGCACTTCTTCGCCGACCTAGCCAACTTGCAACAGATTCTCAAGGAGGATCTGGATCTTTCCCTTTGCCTCGCTCCAGGATACGAAGCCGACGATGTACTGGGCACCCTGGCCCTGCGGGGGGCGTCTGAGGGCTGGCGGGTCCGCATCCTTTCGGGTGACCGGGACCTGTTTCAGCTGGTCGATGACGACCGCGATATCGCTGTTCTCTATATGGGAGGCGGGCCGTACGCCAAAAACAGCGGTCCCATCGAGATCCGTCGTGAGGGAGTCATCGCCAAACTCGGCGTGCCCCCCGAAGATGTCATCGACCTCAAGGCCCTCACCGGCGACCCTTCCGACAACATTCCCGGAGTCAAGGGAGTGGGCCCCAAAACCGCCATCAACCTGCTGCAGGCCCACGGCAACCTGGAGGGGATCTTCGCCGACCTCAGCCAACAGAAAGGGGCCCTGCGCAGCAAGCTGGAAACCGGCAAGGACAGTGCCTTTCACTCCAGGATGCTGGCCCGCATCCTGCTGGATGTCCCCCTGGCCCATCCACCGCGCCTGGATCTCGGCGAGGTCAAAGCGGAAGCCCTGGCCAACAGCCTGGAAAAGCTTGAATTGTTCAGCCTGCGCAAACAGGTGGACAGCTTCGCTCGGCTGTTTTCCGCCCACCCGATCCAACGGCCCAGCAGCGAAGCTCCTGCCCAATCAGCGCCCGCCGCCGCCCCGACCCCCAGCCAGGCTGCGGGCGACCCAACGCCAGAGGATGGCGAAGCCAGCCATCCCAGTGTCGGACCCAGTGTCGCGCCCAGTGTCGGTCCCATCCCCGGTCCCATCCCAAAGCTGGCTCCGGGCCTGGTGCAAAGCCCCCGGGCCCTGGCAACCCTGCTGCAACTCCTGTGGGAGCAGACCGATCCGATGGCTCCCGTCGCCCTGGACACGGAGACCACCTCCTTGAACCCCTTCCGCGCCGAACTGGTGGGCGTGGGTCTGGCCTGGGGAACGGGGCCCGCCGAGTTGGCCTACATCCCCATCGCCCACCAGGGAGCCGCGGCAAGCGATTTGCTTAGCGATGCCACCCCACCCACCCTCCAGCTGCCCCTCGATGAGGTGCTGGGGGCCCTGGCCCCATGGCTGGCCAGCAAGGACCACCCCAAAACCCTGCAGAACGCCAAATACGACCGTCTGATCCTGATGCGCCACGGCCTGGTCCTGGAGGGGGTCGTGATGGACACCCTGCTGGCGGACTACCTGCGCGACGCGGGCGACAAGCATGGCCTAGAGGCCCTGGCCCAGCGCAACTTCCACTTCAGCCCCACCAGTTACAGCGACCTGGTGGTCAAGGGAGCCAACTTCGCCTCAGTGCCCCTGCAGCAGGCCGCCGATTATTGCGGCATGGACGTGCACCTCACCAGGCGACTCACCCCCCTGCTGCGCCAGCAACTGCTGGACCTGGGGCCGGCCCTGCTTCCCCTGCTTGAGCAGGTCGAACTCCCTCTGGAAACGGTGCTGGCCGCGATGGAAGCCACAGGCATCCGCATCGACATCCCCTACCTGCAGGAGCTGGGTGAGGAACTGGGCAAGAGCCTGGACCAGCTCGAACGCGACGCCCACGCAGCGGCCGGAGGCGAGTTCAACCTGGCGTCGCCCAAGCAACTGGCAGAGGTGCTCTTCGACTCCCTCAAGCTGGATCGCAAGAAATCTCGCAAAACCAAAACCGGTTGGAGCACCGATGCAGCGGTGCTCGAAAAATTGGAAGCCGACCATCCCGTCGTGCCGCTGCTGCTGGAGCACCGCACCCTCAGCAAACTGCGCAGCACCTACATCGAGGCCCTGCCGCTTCTGGTCGAGGCGGAAACCGGCAGGGTGCATACGGACTTCAACCAGGCCGTTACGGCCACAGGCCGGCTCTCCAGCAGCAACCCCAACCTCCAGAACATTCCGATCCGCACCGAGTTCAGTCGGCGGATCCGCAAGGCTTTCCTGCCCCAGGAAGGCTGGCAGCTGATCAGCGCCGACTATTCCCAAATCGAGCTACGCATCCTCACCCACCTCTCGGGGGAACCGGTGTTGATCGAAGCGTTCCAGCAGGGGGATGATGTCCATGCCCTCACCGCCCGTCTCCTGCTGGAAAAAGACGAGGTCAGCGCCGACGAACGGCGGCTCGGCAAGACGATCAACTTTGGTGTGATCTATGGCATGGGGGCCCAGCGTTTCGCCAGGGAAACAGGGGTAGGCCAGGCCCAGGCCAAGGACTTCCTCAGCCGTTACCGGCAGCGTTACGCCCGCGTCTTCGCCTATCTGGAAATGCAAGAACGGCTGGCTTTGAGCCAGGGCTATGTGGAAACGATCCTGGGGCGCCGCCGCCCCTTCCACTTCGACCCCGCCGGCCTGGGACGCTGGCGGGGTCGGGATCCCCTCTCCATCGAGCTGGAGGTGGCCCGACGGGCCGGGATGGAGGGCCAGCAGCTACGGGCCGCCGCCAATGCCCCCATCCAGGGCTCCAGCGCCGACATCATCAAAATCGCCATGGTGCGACTGCACCACGCCCTGATCGAAGCCGACCTGCCGGCGCGCCTGCTGCTGCAAGTGCACGACGAGTTGGTGCTGGAGGCGGACCCGGAGGTCGTTGAAACGGTCGTTGATCTAACACGTCGCACGATGGAGGAAGCCGTGAGACTGGACGTTCCGCTCAAGGTGGAGACAGGGGTGGGACCCAACTGGATGGAGGCCAAGTAAGAGGCGATGCAGGCGCTGATGATGACAGCGTGAGCCAAACGTGCGAAAGTAGTTAAATTCCAGTCTGCGACGGTGAATTCTAACTTGAATTTCCCCCCCGGCGATGCTTCGGGACCCCAGCGCAAAGGGATCATCCTTGCAGGTGGCAGTGGCACCCGACTGGCCCCCCTAAGTGCGGCCGTCAGCAAACAGCTCATGCCTGTCTATGACAAACCAATGATCTATTACCCTCTCAGCACCTTGATGCTGGCCGGGATTCGGGAGGTTTTGATCATAACCACCCCCAACGATCAACCCGCTTTTCAACGCCTGCTGGGCGATGGGTCGTCGTGGGGAATGGTCATCCAATACGCCGTTCAACCAAGCCCCGATGGTCTGGCCCAGGCTTTCTTGATCGGATCAGAATTTTTAGCCACAAGCCCGGCTGCCCTGGTGCTGGGTGACAACCTCTTCCATGGCGATGATTTGATGCATCAATTGCAAGCTACCAACCCCAAAAACCGAGGGGCCACCGTTTTCGCCTATCCTGTCAGTGATCCCGAGCGCTATGGCGTGGTGGAATTCGATATCGAAGGACGGGTGATCAGCATTGAGGAGAAGCCGAAACAACCTCGATCACGGTATGCCATCACGGGTCTATATTTTTATGATGAAACCGTGGTAGAGCGGGCCAAACAGGTGCAACCTTCCCACCGTGGTGAACTCGAAATCACCGACCTCAACCAGCTTTACCTGGATGAAGGGTTACTGAGGGTTGAACTGATGGGTCGGGGGATGGCATGGCTGGATACCGGCACCCCAGACTCACTCCACGAAGCGGCCAGTTACATTCGCACCCTTGAACATCGGCAGGGCCTTAAGGTGGGGGCGCCGGAAGAAGTGGCCTGGCGCATGAACTGGATTGATGACGCACAGTTGGAGCGCCTCGCCCAGCCATTGAAGAAGAGCGGCTATGGCTCCTATCTCTTGAAGCTGCTCAATGACGTGCGCCCCCCAGCTTCTTGTGCCGTGCATCCCCAGCACACAACCCAAGCCGCTTGACAGTGCAGGTACATCCATTCAGTGTTGAGGGGCCTTTGCTCCTGACGCCACGGGTCATCTACGATGAACGCGGGTTCTTTTTCGAAAGCTGGAACCTAATCAGCTTTGCCTCTGCCCTAGGTATCAAACCAGAGGAGAGTCCCAATCTCCTACAAGACAACCACTCAAGATCAAGCAGAGGGGTGTTGCGAGGTTTGCATTACCAAATAGAACCAAGTCCCCAAGCGAAGCTCGTGCGCTGCGTTGCTGGTGAGATTTTTGATGTCGCCGTCGATCTGCGACGAAGCTCCAACACCTTTGGCCAGTGGGTCGGTGTCCACTTAAGTGAGATGAACCATCAGCAACTTTGGATCCCTGTGGGATTCGCCCATGGTTTTGTCACAATCAGCGAAAGCGCCGATGTCCTGTATAAGACAAGTGGATATTGGAATAAACAATGCGAACGTTCACTTCTTTGGAATGACAGTGAACTTGCCATCCAATGGCCTCAAGACATTGCCGCTGATTCCCTGGCAGTAATATCCCCTAAAGATGCTACTGCACCTACCCTGGCAGAAGCCCTTAGTTCTGGAGATGTGTTCGCATGACAAAAACCATCAAAATTATGCTAACCGGCAAAGATGGACAACTTGGCAAGGCGTTGGTCGAAAGAATCCCAGCAAGTATTAAACTTGTCGCCCTGGGTAGACAAGAGCTAGATTTAAGTGACAAACAAGCTTGTCATAATGCTGTTCTAGAACACAGACCTGATTGGATTATAAATGCCGGAGCCTATACGGCAGTTGATCGAGCCGAGAGCGAACCAGAGCTGGCGCTGGCTGTTAATGCGGCTGCACCAGGGGCATTGGCCCAAGCCCTTGACAAGGTTGGTGGTCGTCTTTTGCAGATCAGCACTGATTTTGTCTTCAATGGATCCCAAGCCCATCCCTATCACCCAGACCAACCTGTTGATCCCATTAGTGTCTACGGTGCCACAAAAGCAGAGGGAGAAAGGCTGGTGCAAAAAGCCTTACCTCCAACCCACTACTGCATTCTTCGTACAAGCTGGGTGTATGGACCAGTGGGGAACAACTTTTGCCTAACAATGTTGCGACTTCATCGACTTAAATCCGCTGAAAATCAAACACTTAATGTGGTGGCTGACCAAATAGGCTGCCCAACATCAACGTTCAATCTGGCGAACGCATGCTGGTCCGCCATCAACCTTGGCACAAATGGAATTCATCATTTTTGCGATGCGGGTGCGGCCAGTTGGTATGACTTTGCGATAGCCATTGGCAATGCCGGTGTTGCAGCAGGTATCATTGATCAATCGGCAAACGTTATACCAATTACCACTTCAGAGTACCCAACTCCAGCCAAGCGCCCGGGATATTCCCTACTAGATTGCACTGACACAAGAAACGTATTAGAATTAGAACCAAATCATTGGCAAAAAGAATTAGCAATCGTCATGTCCCAAATACCCAAATGAAGACGAGATCAAAGAACTAGCACCCTTCCCAATTAAAGTCTTTTCCCATGGATACATCCACAATTGCCGCTCCAAATGTGCGTGATTTGCTTGGTGAACGCAAGCGAATTCTGGTGACCGGTGGTGCTGGCTTCATTGGCGGTGCTGTAGTCAGGCGCTTACTGGTCGAAAGTGATGCTACTGTCTTTAACTTAGACAAAATGGGTTATGCAAGTGATTTAACGAGTATTGAACATACAATAGCCTCATTAGCCACTAGGGGAGAAGGGGCTGTGGCAACCCGACATCAGCTTCTTAAGGTTGATCTAACCAATGCAGAGGCAACACAACAAGCCTTCAAAACCGCCGACCCAGATCTTGTCATGCATCTGGCAGCTGAGAGCCATGTTGATCGATCAATCGAAGGACCAGGGGCATTTATTGAAAGCAACATGATTGGTACCTTCAATCTGCTTCAGGCAAGCCGCGTCCATTTCGATCAATTGGAAGGGGAACGAAAAGTAAATTTTCGCTTCCATCACATCAGTACTGATGAAGTGTTTGGTTCCTTGGGAGCAGCCGGTAAATTCTCAGAAACAACACCCTACGATCCTCGTAGTCCCTATTCAGCCAGTAAGGCAGCAAGTGATCACCTGGTAAATGCCTGGCACCATACCTTTGGCTTGCCGATAATTCTTACAAATTGCAGTAATAATTATGGGCCATGGCAGTATCCTGAAAAATTAATCCCAGTCGTCATCCTCAAGGCAGCAGCGGGTGAAGCAATACCACTTTATGGAGATGGAATGAATATTCGAGACTGGCTTTATGTCGAAGACCATGTTGATGCCCTGCTCTTAGCAGCGAACAAGGGCCGCATTGGCGAAAGCTATTGCATTGGCGGCCATGGAGAAAGGACTAATTTACAAGTTATTGAAAAGATATGCTCTATATTTGATGAAATTCAGCCCCAATGCAGTCCCCACCGTGATTTAATTACATTCGTTAAGGACCGCCTAGGTCATGACCGTCGCTATGCCATTGATCCAGAAAAGATTACTACAGAACTCGGCTGGCAGCCACGGCATGGTTTTGAAGAAGGACTCGCGGCAACTGTTAAGTGGTACGTCAGTCAAAAAACCCAGCTGCGCAATTAAACCAACTTTTATTGGCCAAGCAATCGACATTAGCTAACGCCCAAGGCCGCTTAGTCATGTTGATTATAAGCACCCTTTGAACGGAGAACAAGACCCATTGTCCGCCCGTATCCGCCTCACCCCGCAACGGATCGATCCATGCCACGATCCAACAGGCCCCCGCGGCCCCAGCGCCGAGGGTCACTTTTTCATCCAACTAGGGGCACCGCTCCAGCCATGCCAGCACGCACCTGGTGGGTTCTCGCCGCCATTAGCCTGTTGCTGGTCGCTGTACCAATTCTGCTTTTCAACCAGCAACATTCAGGTGATCGTCTCAAGATTCGCCGCGAATTACGCAAGTTTTAAACCCATCCCAGGCAAGCTGGACGGATATCTCAGTCCATGACAAGAAGCCAGTAGATGAGCTGGGACTGACTACATTGTTAGTCACGCAATCAAAAGTCCCCCATGCCCTCCGGAGCTGCCTTCAATACTCCCGACGACGAGCCGGACGTCGATCTCCGCCAGCACCGAGCGGTGGAAGATGGCCAACTGAGGGGCCTCAGCCAGGCGGAAGGCATCATTATGATCGTGTTGGGGATTCTGGCCCTGAGCTTTCCCGTCGTGGCGTCGGCCTCGGTCACTGTGATGGTGGCCATTGCCTTTCTGCTGGCGGGCATCTTGGGCTGGATCGACATCTTGATGCGGGCCAAACGGCTTGGGCGCTGGTACTGCTTCTGGCGTCTGGTGGTCTCGACGCTGTTGTTGGTAACCGGCCTCTGGATGGTGATTCAGTTCAAATCGGGTGCGGTGCCTGCTGCGATGCAGATCAAGGCGCTGGCTTCGGCGATTGGCCTGGTATTTCTGGCCGAAGGCGCCGTCACGGCCTTCGTTTCGCTCAGCAATCGCGCCAGGCGGGGCTGGGGTTGGGGACTAGCCAATGGCCTCGTCACATTGGCTCTTGGATTCCTGATCCTGACGATGGGCCCGGCCGGCATGCTTTCGGTGATCGGACTGCTTGTGGGGATCAGCTTCATCTTTAGTGGATTTGACCTGCTGGGCTTCAGCGGCCGTTTGCATTCACGGCTCGATTGAACATACAAACTATGGATTGGCCCATGGGAATTGGTCTCGGGGGTGCGCCGTAGATCCCAGATCAATTCATTATCATAAATACAGGATAACAAACACGGGGCCAACAACAGCTTAGACGATTTTTTGTGCCAAAATTAAACTTAACCATTCGAGAATGCCATTATTTGGATTATTGAGCACAAATTCTTGACCCTTACCAGGTGTGGCTAGATCGACTCGTGGGGGGTCTTTATGGACCTTTGCAGGCTTGATGTATGAAATATCTACTCCGCTGAAGACCTTCGGGAGTTCCCAAATTGATTTCTTAAAATTATGCTTTGACAGCCGGAGAGATTCATCATAACGAAAAGTACCAAAATTATTACCAATATAGATGGTATTTTTTAATTTATAGAGCTGTCGATTTTGAATATGGGGATGATTTTTCAGGTATGGATGGGTCTTGAGCAGTACATCCTCAGCATCTGACTGGCTTGGGTCAATATCAATATAGCTATCGACCTCTAGGAATCCCCAGATGGCGTGAAACGGGTGCATCATCGAATAGCGCAACAACTTGTCACCCTCCCAATAGCATTCGCAAAAAGTCCCAAAAAACAAGAAGACATCGCCTTTGGAAATATGATTTTTTTTGAGATGTCCTAAAGCTGCCCCAGACTGACCCAATGCACCAACCGGTGGATTTTCGGGCAACAGAGCTTGAATCATTGGGTCAAAGTGAAAATTCTCATCGGGCTTAGTCCAATTATATTCTAAATCCAGAAGAAGCTTGCTTAGCTTATATCCATTAAAACTCAGCTGCTCTGCACGATAGCCTTGCTCTGGCAATTTCACTGGAATCGGGAAAGAAAGCATCTCCCTGGAGTTGGGCCAGATTACTGAGGGAATGACTCCATACTGAGAATCAAATCCTTTGCGGCTGAATACGATCTTCATTGATTTTCGACTCGCCTGCATAACCCAAAGATAGTCGCCTAGGGGCTCCGCCTGGCAGTCGGCCCTTGCTAGCATAAAGGATTTAGCCGCAGCGCCGCCTGTTCCCCCTTGACTCATGCCTGGTGCCGGCAGGCCTTGGATGGTCCCAAGGCATAGTCAAGCCAGCCACTCAGGCTGATCAGGTCCACGGGCAGCACGCGGCTGGTTCGCCCTCAACGGTCCATTTCAGGCGGATAGAGGGGGTCCGGGGTCAAAAAGCGCCCGTGCCCGTATCGGCGCGGGCACTCCAATTTGGGGGACGCCGAGGCGGGCCTTGGCCCTGATCCCACCCACCAAGGAGCCCGCACCCGCTTCAGGTCATTGGGCCCAACCAGCGCCAGGCTGCGACGCTGTTGCGGGTCCCGCAACGGCCATCTCAACCACGGCGTGTTTGGCCCCTGGGTTGTTAGGCCACTGACAAGCTCCTGGCTCGCCTGGGCCTTAGCGGGGTTGGGAGGTGCCTCTCAGCTAAATTTTCCGATTGGCTTGCCCGACGCTCCAATGTCCGATTCCCTCCCCCTGCTGCTGCGCGCCGCCCGAGGGGAGCAGGTGGAGCGGCCGCCGGTCTGGATGATGCGCCAGGCGGGTCGTTACATGAAGGTGTATCGCGATCTGCGCGACCGCCATCCGGGGTTTCGCGAACGCTCGGAGAACCCGGATCTCTCCTATGAGATCTCGATGCAGCCCTTCCGGGCCTTCGCCCCCGATGGCGTCATCCTCTTCTCCGACATCCTGACGCCCCTGCCGGGCATGGGCATCGATTTCGACATCATCGAAAGCAAGGGCCCGATCATCGAGCCCGCCATCCGCAGCCAGGCCCAGGTGGATGCCCTGCGGCCCCTCAATCCCGCCGAAGCCCTGCCCTTTGTGGGCGAGGTGCTGGGCCGCCTGCGGGCCGAGGTGGGCAACGCCGCCGCGGTGCTCGGCTTTGTTGGTGCCCCCTGGACCCTGGCGGCCTACGCCGTCGAGGGCAAGAGCTCCAAGACCTATTCAGTCATCAAGGCGATGGCGTTTCAAGAACCAGCGCTGTTGCACCAACTGCTGGCCCACCTGGCCGATTCGATCGCCACCTACGTGCGCTTTCAAATCGACTCCGGCGCCCAGGTGGTGCAACTGTTTGATTCCTGGGCCGGCCAGCTCAGTCCCATCGATTACGACGAGTTTGCGGCCCCATACCAAAAACGCATCATCGACCAGGTGAAGGCCACCCACCCCCATACGCCGTTGATTCTGTATATCTCTGGCAGCGCCGGTGTGCTCGAGCGCATGGCCAAAACCGGGGTTGATTTCATCTCCCTCGACTGGACCGTCGACATGGCCGATGGCTGTGCCCGGCTGCCCCAGCACCTGGGGGTGCAGGGGAATGTGGATCCGGGCCTGCTGTTCGGAACGCCGGCGGCGATCCGCGAGCGCATCCTCGATACGGTGCGCAAAGCCCGGGGCCGGCGCCACATCCTCAACCTCGGCCACGGCATTTTGCCCGGCACGCCCGAGGACAACGCCCGCGTCTTCTTTGAGACCGGCAAGGCCGTCACCAGCCTGTTGGGAGCAGCCGTTTGAGCGCCACCCCCAGGGCCGGTGGCCCCAGCGGGGCCCATGCCTCGCCGGCGCGCATCCTTATCACCGGCGCCAGTGGTTGCGTTGGCCAATACCTGGCCGAAACCTTGCTACGCGACAGCAATGCCGAGTTGCTGCTGCTGCTGCGGGATCCCGCCAAGCTGACGGCGGTGCCTGCCGACCACCCCCGCATCCAGCTGCTGGTGGGTGACTTGAGGGATCTTGAACCCCATGCCGCCGCCATCGCCAGCGCCACCCGGGTGATCCACACCGCCACCGCCTGGGGTGATCCGCAGCGGGCTTACCAGGTGAATGTGGTCGCGGTCAAACGGCTGTTGCAGTTGCTGGATCCCCAACGGATCGAGCAGATCATCTATTTCTCCACCGCCTCCATCCTCGATCGCCATCTGCAGTTGCTGCCTGAGGCGATGGCCTACGGCACCGAATACATCCAGACCAAGGCCCAGTGCCTCCAGGATCTGGAGGCCCATCCCCTGGCCGAACGCATCGTGGCGGTGTTTCCCACCCTGGTCTTCGGCGGCCGGGTGCTGCCGGGGGATCCCCACCCCACCAGCTATCTCACCGCCGGGGTCAAAGAGGCGATTCCCTGGCTGTGGCTGGCCAAGTGGCTGCGCACCGATGCCAACTTCCACTTCATCCACGCCGCCGACATCGCCACGGTCTGCGCCCACCTGGCCGTCACCCCCCACGGCCCCAACCCGGAACAGGGCCAGGGGGCGGTGCGGCGACTGGTGCTGGGCCAGGCGCCGATCAGCATCAACCGCACCGTGGCGACCCTGGTGCGCTGGCGACATGGCTGGCTGCCGCCGGTGGGCCTGGATCTGCGCGGCTGGTTGATTGAGGGTTTGATCAAGCTGTTGCGGATTGAGGTCAACGCCTGGGACCGGTTCTCGATCCGCCAACGGCATTTCGTGCATCAGCCCGTCAGCCCGCCCGAGCGCTTTGGCCTCAGCAGCTACGCCCCCAGCCTGGAAGCGGTGTTGGAACAGGCCGGGGTGCCCCATCGGGGCCAGTTGCCCAGTTGAAGCAAGACTTTGGCGCCCTGTTTCATTTGTTGCAAATCTGCCGAACCCGCCCCCGAGGCCCGCTGCCCACTGGCTAATTTGAATGGGTTGCATGTGCCTTTGGGCACCCTCTCATGCGTCGTTTCTTCTCTCTTCTTGCCCTTTGCCTGGCCCTTGTGCTGGGTGCCGCGCCAAGCTTCGCCGCCGATGTGGCCAGCGGTGCCGCCGTTTTCAATGGCAACTGCGCCGCCTGCCACATGGGTGGTGGCAACGTCGTCAACGCCGAGCGCACCCTCAAGGCCGATGCGCTCAAGGCCTATCTGGCCAACTTTGCCGATGGCCCGGAAGCCGCTGTGGCTTACCAGGTCACCAATGGCAAGGGCGCCATGCCCGCCTTCGGTGGCAAGCTCAGCGATGCCCAGATTGCCGACGTGGCGGCCTACGTGATCGACCAATCCACCAAGTGGTGAGTCGGGTCAGGACGGGGGCCAGTTCCTGTCCCGATTCCTCGGCCCACCCCTTTGGCCAAGGCTGGCCCCGGTTCGCCGGGGCCTTTTTCATGGGTTGGTGCCCCGATCCAGTTGCCTGCGGGCGGCCAGCACCGCCAGATAGAGGGTCTCGGGCACCTCGCGGATGTCGTACTCCGAGGGCAGCACGCCGTGCACATGGCGGTGAACCACCAGCCAGCAGTTGCGCTCGGGATCGGCCCCGGTGGCGTCAAAGTCGCAGGAGGCCAGCGCCAATTGCTGCACCAAGGAGGGGTCGGGCATGGTGAAGGCCAACAGCGAATCAAAATAGGAGGAAGAATGGCTTGGCAAATATTTCCCAAAAGCTTGACAGATGAATTAAGGGGGTATTGCTTCCTAGGAAGGAAAACCACACTATAATCCCGGCAAACGACTACACGACCAAATCTCGTGCCGAGAAAGCAATTCCCAAGTTTTACGCTCAAAGGCGCGGCCTCCCGTCTGAAAATCTGGATCATGATGGCGGTAGTGCTGATTGCCATTGGCTTTTTCCAGGCCACTTCGGCACAAGATGCGGTTGCGTTCAACAATCAGCACACCCGCAATGCCAACACCAAAGGCATGGATTTTGAGCATCGTATGCCCTTTGTTCAGGGCGATCTGCAGCGAACTATTGATACCGGTATGCACATCGAAAATATTTACCAACTCAACCTTAAAGACAAGACGTTTTGGGCTGAAGGCTGGTACTGGATCAAATGGCGTCCGGAAATTCAAAAAATAATTGAAACCGATAAAATCCCCCTAAACCAAATTATGGAATTCACCAATGAGATTGAAGCTACCAATTTGGTAGTTGAGCCCGACAGCACCGATCCGGTGAAGCTTGAGGATGGTCGACTCTACCAACTGTTCCGCTTTTCCGGCCATTTCTTTGTCAATGACCTCAACCTGGCAGGCTTCCCCTTCTACGACATGAAACTGCCGATCACGATGGAAACCAGGCCTGATGCTCTGGCCTGTTACCAAAACAGTAAATCATGTGTGTCCCTGCTGCCGGAGAAAAATGTATCCACTACGCTCATCGGACAATTTGCCGACATCAACGGTTATAATATGGTCGGGAGCTTAGTAAAGCCATTTTTACATCAATACAACACAACCTTTGGCATCGGCGATGCCTCTGCGTTTGCTTCTGTCGACTACGGCATAGTCTATAAAACCAATTTCCTCTCCGCCTTCTGGCAATACCTGCTGCCCTTGCTTGTCGTTGTAGGTGTTGTGATCGCTTCGCCTAGCCTGCCTGGAGCATTAGGGGACGTGCGACTTGCCATTCCGACTACAGCTCTGCTCACCCTGATATTCCTCCAGCAGGCTTATCGCGCTGATATGCCCCCTCTTTCCTACCCAACATTTCTCGACTATCTTTATATTTATGCTTATATTGTTGCAATCGCTTTCTTTCTGCTTTTCTGCTGGGGCTCTAACTACTACCACTTGGCCCAAGAAAGTGGCCAAGAGGCGGCTGAACAGCATATTAACAAAATCGATTGGAAATTCCAACTTGCCGCTCTGGCCATATTGGCCCTTCTAGTGCCCCTCGCCTTTGTACTGCTCTAGGTATTGCTCTAAGCATTTTCAACAAACCAAACGCCCAAGTCGCTTTTGCTCCCTTCCCATGCCAGCGAGCCAAGCTTTAGTGCAGTTGGGCTAGGGCCGCGCATGCTTTTGGGCCCCTGGCGCCCAGGCTGGTTCGGTCCTCCCATCCATCCGGTTCGGTGCACCCATCCTGAGGGGGGAGGACCGTACCGATGGGTTCGGTGCCAACCCTCGGCGTTTGCGGCCACAGTTCATACGGTGACTTCAGCAAACCCGGCACGTCCGTTCACCAGGAGGTTTTGACGATGCATCCCACCGCCGAATTATTCACAGAAAATGCCTGGGGTGCCGTGGTGGGCGCCCAGCAATTGGCCCAGCAGAAGCGCCAGCAGCAGATGGAAAGCGAGCACCTGTTCGCTTCGCTCCTGACCCAGCAAGGTTTGGCCAGCCGCATCCTCGAAAAGGCAGGCGTGGATGTGGGCAGCCTCAGCCAGAGGCTCGATGCCACCATCGCGGCCCAACCCAGTCTTTCGGCCCCTCCCGACAATATCTATCTGGGCAAGGGCCTCAATGCGGTGCTCGATCGCGCCGACGCCCTCAAAAAGGAATTCGACGACGCCTACATCGCCGTCGAGCACCTGCTCTTGGCCCTGGCCGATGACGAGCGCCATGGCAAACAATTGCTCTCCCAGGTGGGCAGCGACAGCCGCCGGCTGCGGGAGGCCGTCCTGGCGGTGCGGGGCAGCCAGAAAGTCACCGACCAGAACCCCGAAGGCACCTACGAATCCCTGCTCAAATACGGCCGTGATCTCACCGAAGCGGCCAAGGCCGGCAAGCTCGATCCGGTCATCGGCCGCGACGAAGAAATCCGCCGCACGATCCAGATCCTCAGCCGCCGCACCAAGAACAACCCCGTCCTCATCGGCGAACCCGGGGTGGGCAAGACCGCCATTGTGGAGGGCCTGGCCCAGCGCATCATCAACGGCGATGTGCCCCAGGCCCTGCAGAATCGCCAGCTGATTGCCCTCGACATGGGGGCCCTGATCGCCGGTGCCAAGTACCGGGGTGAATTTGAGGAGCGGCTCAAGGCGGTGCTCAAGGAGGTGACCGCCAGCGAGGGTCAGATCGTGTTGTTCATCGATGAGATCCACACCGTGGTGGGTGCCGGTGCCGCCGGCGGCTCGATGGACGCCAGCAACCTGCTCAAGCCGATGCTGGCCCGGGGCGAACTGCGCTGCATCGGCGCCACCACCCTCGATGAGCACCGCCAGCACATCGAGAAGGATCCGGCCCTGGAGCGCCGCTTCCAGCAGGTGTTCGTGGATCAACCCACCGTGGAGGACACAATTTCGATCCTGCGCGGCCTCAAGGAGCGCTATGAGGTGCACCATGGCGTACGCATTGCCGATAACGCCCTGGTGGCGGCGGCGGTGCTCAGCAGCCGCTACATCGCCGATCGCTTCCTGCCCGATAAGGCCATCGACCTGATGGATGAATCGGCGGCGCGGCTCAAGATGGAAATCACCTCCAAGCCAGAGGAGATCGACGAACTGGATCGCCGCATCCTGCAGCTGGAGATGGAGAAACTCTCCCTGGGCCGTGAATCCGATGTGGCCAGCCGCGATCGTCTGGAGCGGCTCGAAAAAGAGCTGGCCGAATTGTCGGAGCAGCAGAGCGGCCTCAATGCCCAATGGCAGCAGGAAAAGGGCAGCATTGATGAGCTCTCGGCCATCAAAGAGGAGATCGAACAGGTGCAGCTCCAGATCGAGCAGGCCAAGCGCAGTTACGACCTCAACCGCGCCGCCGAACTCGAATACGGCACCCTCGGGGAGCTGAATAAAAAACTGGCCGCCAAGGAAGCCGAGCTCACCGGGGCCCACAGTGGCAAGACCCTGCTGCGGGAAGAGGTCACCGAAGATGACATCGCCGAAGTGATCGCCAAGTGGACGGGCATTCCGGTGAGCAAGTTGGTGCAGTCGGAGATGGAGAAACTGCTCCATCTCGAAGACGAACTGCATACGCGGGTGATTGGTCAGCAGCAGGCGGTCACAGCGGTGGCCGATGCCATCCAGCGCTCCCGGGCGGGGCTGTCCGATCCCAATCGACCGATTGCCTCCTTCCTGTTCCTCGGCCCCACCGGTGTGGGCAAGACCGAGCTCTCGAAAGCCCTGGCCGCCCAGCTCTTCGACAGCGAGGAGGCGATGGTGCGCATCGACATGAGCGAATACATGGAGAAGCACGCCGTCAGCCGCCTGATCGGAGCGCCTCCGGGTTATGTGGGCTACGAAGAAGGCGGCCAGCTCACCGAAGCGGTGCGGCGCCGTCCCTACGCGGTGATCCTCTTTGATGAGGTGGAGAAGGCCCACCCCGATGTCTTCAATGTCATGCTGCAGATCCTCGATGACGGTCGCGTCACCGATGGCCAGGGTCGCACGGTGGATTTCACCAACACGATCTTGATTCTCACCAGCAACATCGGCAGCGCTTCGATTCTCGATCTCGCCGGTGATCCAGCCCGCCACGGCGAAATGGAGCGGCGGGTGAATGAGGCCCTGCGGGCCCATTTCCGCCCCGAATTCCTCAACCGGCTCGATGAATCGATCATCTTCCACAGCCTCAAGCAGGAGGAACTGCGCCAGATCGTCGATCTGCAGGTGAAGCGCCTGGCCCAGCGCCTGGAAGATAGAAAACTAGGCCTGAATCTGAATGCCGCAGCCCTCGACTGGCTGGCGGCCGTGGGTTACGACCCCGTTTACGGGGCCCGGCCCCTCAAGCGCGCCATCCAGAAAGAGCTGGAAACCCCGATCGCCAAGGCGATCCTCGCCGGCACCTTCCCGATGGGCAGCACCATCGCCGTCGAGGTCGAATCCGAGCGGTTGCGCTTCCGTCAGGCCGAGGTAGCCAAGCCACCTTCCCCAGAGGCAGTGCTGGTCTGAAGGCAGGCAGCCAAGGGCAATCGGCCCAGCTCCAAAGGGCCCCGACCGGGGCCCTTTTTTGGTTCTTGGCCTCAGGCCAGGGGGCCCAGGGGCTTGTATTCCTGCCCCGGGGCCAGCACGGGTCGGCGGGGGGCAAGGTTACCGAAATGCTCGCGGGCATTGGCGAGGATCTGGGCTTCGCTGGGATGGGCCATCGACAGACTGTCGATGCCAACGATGCGTTCGAGCAAATCGGGGCGGTGCTGCTGGAGGTAATCCAGCAGCACCAGGCGCATGTCGCTTTCGCCGCTGCCGTGGCCCAGCAGCAGCACCCCATCGGCAGCGGCCATCGCCGCCACGATCTGGGCCAGATAGTCGCTGTCAATCGGCGCCCGTTGGCCGGCCTCGTCCCGGTCATGGCGATGGGTGAGGGATTCGCGGCCTGCCCAGCCGCCATGGGGCTTGAGCACCGCATGCTCGACCCCTTCGCCCACCAGCTGCAAGACGTCGGTGTGGTGGTGGTCAAGGTGCAGAACCAGCCGGTGACTCTGGTCGCCCCGGGGGGAAGCGGCCTCGGCCTCGGGATGCTCGGCTGTGACCCCAGCCTCCTGGAGCAGATGGCGGACGCGCAGCATGGCCTCGCTATCGAGATCGGGGGACTGGATGCCGCAGCCTGGTCGGATCCAGGTTTCCTGGCCGCCGGGCATGACGATTTTGAGACGCCGGTCGTCCAGTTCGCTAACTTCGGCGCCCAGCGCCCTCAGCAGGGCCTCCACCTTGGACACCCGCACCCCGTGCTGCAGGGGGTGGGCGTAGAGGGCCGCCAAGGTGCGCAAATGGTGGCGTTGCATCGAAGCGGTGAAGCGGCTGGCTTGACCCTATCCAGCAGGGGAGGGGGGATCGTCTGTACTTAACGATCAAATGTGACTCCATTTGCTAGTTTTGCGTCCATTTGCATTTCCTCATTCCACTTTCAAAACATCCACCGGTCCCTGACCGAGCCGATTGAGTTCGTCGGCAGCCCGCAAGGCTGCTTCATGGGTATGGAATAGATGGGCCCCGTCGGAGTCATCCACCTCAACCAGGCCTTGGTGGACTTGCTCAATGGCCAAATAGCGCCCGCTGGCGAGCCGCTTGATCACATAGCGCTCAGCTTGGGTGCAATCCATGGGGTGAGCAGGATCGATTTCCGGGGACCAGAAATGCTGCATGGGAAAACCTGGGGACTTGAATTCATACAACAATTTTCTGACCTTAGGGCCAATGGACCTCAAGCCGCTGGCGTCAAGCCAGACTTCAAGCCCGCGGGGTGCCTAGGGGCGAGTTGGCTGAGAGAATTCGTGCTGCCTGTGCTCTTGTGTGCGGATGTACACCGATTGGTCCTCCGTGATCCTGCTGCTGCTCACTGCGATCCCCCTCGGCGTGGTGGTCGGCGTTACCGGTTTCTTCATCTGGAAGCAGCAGGGGAAGAGACGGGCCTGATCAACGGAAAGACCAAACCCTTGCTGCTGGGCTGTGCTCCCTGGCCCAAGCAGGTAAGGCAGGTGCGGAAGCTCTCGCTGTTCTTGCGCAGGATGCCGCTGCCACCGCATTGCTGACAAGGCTTTGCGGCAACAGATTGGCCCTGCTGCTGGGGACGGAATCCAGCCACCACGTTGGCGGCGCCGTAGGCCGCCTCACCTAGGGCTGGTTGCCCCACTTGGAGTTCCGGGAACTGGTTGGTGTTCATGTGAACACTGTGACCCCAAATCACGACCTCAAATCAAAAGTTTCTGTGAAGAGTTGCTGGCTGGTCGCCATGGCTGCAGCGCAAAATGCTGATTCCTTCAATTTCCTGCAAAAGTTCGTTGCTGGAGAGCCGGCTGCCCGGCGGCACCAGCCCGGCACTGGCCGCCAGCAAGCCAATCACCCCTGGGGCGTCCAGCCCCTGGGCCCGCAGCCCGGATAGGCCTGCCGATCCCTCCCGCTTGCTGAGGCGTTGGCCCTGCTGGTCATGCCAAAGGGGCACGTGGCCATAGCGGGGCGGGGCATGGCCCAACAACCCGATCACGGCCACCTGGGCGCCGGTGGAAGACCAAAGATCGGCCCCCCGCACCACATCGCTGATGCCGAGGGCCAATTCATCCACAGCGGTGGCCAGGTGATAAGCGATCAGCCCATCGGCGCGGCGCAACACGAGGTCCCCGACCTGACTCGATCCCTGCATGCGGCCCGCCGCAGCCACCCTCTCCTGCCAGACCAAGGGGATGGGAGGCAGTCGCAGGCGCCAACTGGGCAGCCGCTGGTTCTGGGGGCCCCAGAGGGGCTTGAGCCCACGGCAGAAGCCTGGATAGACGCTGAGGCGGCCGTGGGGGGCGGAGATGTCGGCCAACAGGCGCCGGCTGCAGCGGCAGGGATAAAGAAAGCCATCGCGGCGCAGGGCCGAAAGCACACTGGCGTAGAGGCCCCGGCGCTGGCCCTGGAAGATCGGGGGACCATCCCAGCGCAACCCCAGCCACTGGAGATCGACGAGAATGGAATCAATGGCTCCGGCCCGGTTACGGGGGCTGTCGAGATCATCGATACGCAACAGCCACTGACCGCCTTGGCTGCGGGCGTCAAGCCAGCTGACCAAGGCGGTGCGGAGGTTGCCGAGATGCATCGGCCCGGTTGGGGAGGGGGCAAACCGACCGCGGTAGCCCCCCACTCTCGAATCAACGCCTTGCTGGAGCAGGGCTTGCAGGTGGTCCGGCAGGCGCAGGGCGGGGCTGATCAGCCTTGAACGCGATCCTTGAAGAGCTTGCCGGCGGTGAAGGCGGGCACGCGCTTGGCGGGGATCTTGATCTTTTCGCCAGTCTTGGGATTCAGGCCCTGACGGGCGGAGCGCTCGCGGGGCTCGAAGGAGCCGAAGCCCAGGATCGAGACTTTTTTGCCTTCGACCACCGAATCAACGATGGTTTCGATGGCGGCGTCGACGACCATCGAAACATCAGTTTTGGTGAGTTCGGTGCGGGCGGCAACGAGATTAACGAGGTCAGCTTTGTTCATTGGTTGGGGTGGGCCTCCAGATTGGCGGTCGAGGGAACCAGTGATGAGGCGAGCCGATCCCGGGACCGACCGCCGAGGCAACGGGCGCGCCAATCGTATGGGCACTTGAGCAGCACGGCAACAGAAAATTCGCCACTAGACAAGGTTTTTGGCCCCCAGCCCCCCCTTTAGGACCCCAAGGACCCTGGTCAGACCCCCCTAGGACAGCCCCGGTTCAAAGGGGGTCGATCCCTTGCGACAACAGCATTTCGGTCTGTTTTTCCAGGTCGGCCAGCAGCGTTTCTGCTGGCCTCACCAGGGTTTCGCCCCGCAGGGCCCCCAGGCCGGCGCCGCTGGCGATCCAGCCAGGGGCGCCCACCGGCAACCAGGCCCGCAGGGCCCGCAGGCTGGCGATTTGCCGGGGCCAGTGGAAACAGCGGCGGCTGCGGCGGGGTTCGAGGCGGCCCGGCGCAACGGGCACCAGCAGGCGCCCGCAAAAGAGACCCCCGCCATGGCCATCCACGTCGTTGCCACCCCCGCCAGCGCCTCCGCCATGGGCATGCAGCACGCAGGCCCCTGGACTGGGCCCCGGTGTCCAAAGCAACCGCAGCCCCGGGGTGAGGGCGTACTCGCGGCCGAAGGTTTGCAGGTCCTTGACCCCAGGCAGCAGGTAGGCCTCCTGTTCTTGCACCAGCACGGGCCAGCCGAGGGCCTCCTGCAGGGCCCGGCAACGGCCATGGCCGTCCCGTCCCGTCAGCACGATCTGACCGGGGCGGGGCCGTTGCTGCAGGAAGGCCAGGTTGGCCTGCGTCAGGGCCGGAGCATCGATGAGCAAATCGCGATCTGAATGTTCCAGAAACCAGGCGCTGCCGCCCTGGTTGTCCCGGTTGGGGGCAAACAACCAGAGATCGGAGCGCACGGGCCTGGGGGGGCGTCCCGGTTCGCTGCTGTGCGGGGCCGCTGTCATGGCGGGTTCAACGCGAAACATTCGCTGGCATCAGACCTAGCTTGGCTCCCAATAAGGCCAGTGCCCTTTTGAAGGCGATCCGGATCGGACATCCCTCGCCCCTTGGGGCCAGCGTCACCAAGGCTGGTGTCAATTTTTCAGTGGTGGCGCCCCTGGCGACCCGGGTTGAGCTGCTGATCTTTGCCTCCGGCTCCGCCCGCGAGCCCGAGCAGGTGATCGAGCTGGACCCGCGCCACCGCTCTGGGGACCATTGGCATGTGGAGGTGCTGGGCGTGGGCCTCGGTTGCTGCTACGGCTATCGGGTGTTTGGTCCGCTGCAGCCCGGGGGCCATGGCTTCAATCCCTCCAAGGTGCTGCTGGACCCCTGCGCCCGGGCGATCACCGGCTGGGATGTCTATGAACGCCTGCAGGCCCTCGGGGCCATCCCCAATACGGCCACCTGCCTCAAGGGGGTTGTCACGGAGCGGGACCGCTTCGACTTTGAGGCGGCGCCCAGGCCGCGCCGTCCCTGGCAGAGCTCCTTGATTTACGAACTGCATGTGGGGGGCTTCAGCCGCGGACCTGGCTGTGGGGTGGCCCCCGAGCGCCAGGGCACCCTGCTGGGGTTGATCGATCGCCTGCCCTACCTGCAGACGCTGGGGGTGACGGCGATCGAGTTGCTGCCGGTGATGGCCTTCGACCCCCAGGATGCCCCCATCGGCCGCTACAACCACTGGGGCTACAGCCCCTTGAGCTGGTTTGCGCCCCACCCCACCTATCTGGTCAGCGACGAGCCGCTGCAGGCCCGTCAGGAGGTGCGCCAACTGGTGAGCGCCGCCCACCAAGCGGGTCTCGAGGTGATTTTGGATGTGGTTTACAACCACACCAGCGAGGGCAACCAGGCGGGTCCCACCTTGAGCTGGCGGGGCTTGGCCGATCGCCACTACTACCACCAGAATGCCAACGGCGATTATTTGGATGTCAGTGGTTGCGGCAACAGCATCGCCGCCAATCGCCCCCTGGCCCGGCGCCTGATTCTGGAATCGCTGCGTTGCTGGGCCATCGAGCTGGGCATCGATGGTTTCCGCTTCGACCTGGGCATTGCCCTGGCCCGGGGGGAGGAGTTGATGCCCCTCGACATGCCACCCCTGTTTGAGGAGATGGAGGCCGATCCCGACCTCAGCGACCTCAAGCTGATCAGTGAGCCCTGGGACTGCGGCGGGCTCTACCGGCTGGCGGATTTTCCGGCCCAGCGGGTGGCGGCCTGGAACGGTCGCTTCCGGGATGATCTGCGCCGTTTTTGGAAGGGGGACGAGCGCTGCGCCTGGCTGTTGGGCCAGAGGCTCGCCGGCAGCCCCGATCTCTACGGCGGCCAGCCCGCACCCCTGGGCCGCCAGATCACTTTCCTCACCGCCCATGACGGCTTCACCCTGGCCGATCTGGTGAGCTACGACCGCAAGCACAACCTGGCCAATGGGGAGAACGACAGCGATGGCGACAACCACAACAACAGCTGGAACCACGGTGTCGAGGGTCCAAGCAACGATGGCGCCATCGAAGCCATGCGCCAACGCCAGTTGCGCAATCTGTTAGCCACCCTGTTGCTGGCCCCGGGGGTGCCGATGCTGCTGATGGGCGATGAGGTGCGCCGCAGCCAGGGGGGCAACAACAACACCTGGTGCCAGAACAACCCCCTCGGCTGGATGCACTGGAAACCCGATGCCGACGATCGGGCCTTGCTGGATTTCTTGAAGCGATTGATCAACCTGCGCCAGACCCTGGCTCCCCTGCTCAATCCAGAGACCCCCCTGGCCAGTGCCCCCCCCCCTAGCGGGGCCAGGGACAGCGGCCTTCCCTGGCGCGAATGGCATGGGGTGGATTTATACAAACCCGATTGGGCCAGTTGGTCCCACTCCCTGGCTTGGAGCCTCAGTGACTTTGGGCGGGGCCCGCTGCTCTGGTGCGGCATGAATGCCTATTACCAACCCATGACCTTTGCGCTGCCGCAGGCCCCCCTGGGCTGGTTGCGGGTGATTGATACTGGCCTGCCCAGCCCCCAGGACCTGCCGGCCCAGCCCCAAGCCTGCTCCGAGCCCCAGATCAACCTGGCCGGCCGCAGCCTGGTCTTGATGGTGGCCGCACCGCTGCTGCAGGATGTGGATCTGGACGGCTGGCGGCCTTTGGGGTCGGGGCAAGCTGACTTGCTCTGCGCGCCAGGGCCTTAGGACCCGCACCAAAGCGTTGTGGCCAGAGGGCCACAAGAGGTGAGAAAAACGCAGGGGTCGCTGCCGCAAAGCCCCTGGGGCTGGACCAACTGACCCATTGCGACCAAACGTTTGCCCTGGGCCCGGTTCAGCCGCTGGGGTTGCCGGCAGTCTCCTGGAGCAAGCCAAACGGGACGCTACCGGTAGCGTGGTTGGAGGTGTTGGCTGGGAAACGTCTTCGAGGAAGCCAGTCGAGGTACCCAGTCGAAGAAGGCCGTCCGGGAAGGCCATCGAGCAAGGCCGTCGAGGAAAGCAGTCGAGCAAGGCCGTCGAGGAAAGCATTCCGGGAAGCCAATCGCGCCAAGCAGACGGGGCAGCCCGTGGCGGCAGCCCGTCACGGCAGCTAAGCGGTGATTGATGACCAAGGTCGCGATCGAGAAGCACCAGGGTTGTGCGCCATCGTGGCCAGCAAATCGCCGATACGGCCGCCAGCCTTCAGCCCTGGTGGCGCCTGGAGAACGATGGGTGTGGGGGCCATTTCTCTCGCGGCCCTTGAGCTGTCCCCCTGGGAATCTGCGCCCGCTGGAGAGCCAGGGCCTGACCCTGGTGAGCCTCAAGGAACTGGGCACGGACCAGGTCTGGAGCTGCAAATTCCACCAGCAACGCCCCTTGGCCCATCGCTGCAGCACCTCATGGCCAGGTTGGCAGGGCTTGCTGAATCGGGGACTGGCCCTGCGGGCTGAGACAGAATAAATTTTTAACTGATTCTTTTAATTTCAGACCTGAGAATATAAATCAATTATTGTTTCTATTTTACTTCATTATTTTAATGACAGTGTAAAGCAATCTTTTGCTTATGCGATAACTTGATCGCCATCTTTTCTAGAGCCAATTCTAACAATAGCTAGTCCCAAGCTTCACCCAGCAACGGACGAGCATGATTAGCCATGGACTCGGCTCTATCCAATGGTATTGGAGTTGCATTTATTGATCCAGGTTTTGTTGTGGCAATAAATACCCAAGCTTTTCTGGCGCACCATGCGCTTCCTGCTTCAGGGGTGAGCAGGAGGCCGCCGTGGCCAGTGGAGACTTCCGCAAAGGGCGCCACCTGTCCCAATGTGAAGGGACCCTGACAAGGCCCTGCATCGCCAAGGCTTCCAGGGTCCTAGTGTTGGACTTGCGTGCATGGCGATCCATGGTCAGGCCCTTTGCTGCAGCGATCCTTTTGTTGAGCCTTGTGCTGAGTGCGCCCTCGGCTTCGGCATGTGAAAAACACATCAACGGCCATCAAAACAGCAGCGATACCCAGGGTGAAGCTGTTGAGAAATAGGTGCATTTGAGTGGCCCATGACAAGTCAGACTCGCCCAGCCTGTGGGTTTCTCCAGGGCTTCCTCGCCCGATGGGTTGATGGCCAAAGGTTTGGGCCCAGGCCTCGCCAGTAGATTCCCTCCCAGCTGTTGGCCCTGTTGATGCTCGCCGTAGCGGTGCTGGCTGCCGGAAAGGGCACCCGCATGAAAAGCCAGCTTCCCAAGGTGTTGCAGCCGATTGCCGGTGCGACCCTGGTGGAGAGGGTGCTGACCAGTTGCGAACCGTTGGCCCCCGTCCGCCGGCTCCTGCTGGTGGGGCACCAGGCAGAAAAGGTGGAGGCCTCCTTGGCCGGCCATGTGGGGCTGGAATTTGTGCTGCAGTCCCCCCAGAACGGCACTGGCCACGCCATCCAACAGTTGTTGGGTCCCCTGCGGGACTTCCAGGGGGAACTGCTGGTGCTCAACGGCGACGTGCCGTTGCTGCGCTCCGAAACCCTGGAGGCCCTGCTGACCAAGCATCGCCACAGCAAGGCAGCGGTGACGCTGTTGACGGCCCGCCTTCCAGACCCTACGGGTTACGGCCGCGTCTTCAGCGATGGGGACGATCGGGTGAGCTGCATCATCGAGCACCGGGATTGCAGTCTCGAACAGCGCCGCAACACCCTCACCAACGCCGGAATCTATTGTTTTGATTGGCAGAAGCTGGCAGCCATTTTACCGAACCTTCGCACCAACAACGACCAAGGCGAGCTGTACCTCACCGACACCATCGCCCTGCTCAGCCCCGCCTGCCATCTGGAGGTGGACGACCTGGCGGAGGTCACTGGCATCAACGATCGCCTGCAATTGGCCCAGTGTGAGGCGGCCCTGCAGGATCGCCTGCGCCGCCATTGGATGGCGGAGGGGGTCACCTTCACCGATCCCGCCAGCTGCAGCCTCAGTGAGGCCACCCGCTTCGGCCGCGATGTGGTGGTGGAACCCCAATGCCATTTCCGGGGGGCCAACACGATTGCCGATGGCTGCCGGATCGGACCGGGCTGCCTGATCGAGGCCAGCAGCCTGGGCGAAGGGGTTGAGGTGCTGTATTCGGTGTTGCGCCAGGTGCGCGTCGATGCCGGCTGCGCCGTGGGACCCTACGCCCAGCTCCGGGCCGGCGCCCACCTGGCGGCCGACTGCCGCATCGGCAATTTCGTTGAGGTCAAAAACAGTCAGCTAGGCGAGGGGGTCAAGGCCAACCACCTCAGCTACCTCGGCGATGCCGACGTCGGCGCCCGGGTCAACATCGGCGCCGGCACGATCACCGCCAATTTTGATGGCGTCCACAAGCACCGCACCGTGATCGGCTCTGACAGCAAGACCGGCGCCAATTCGGTGCTGGTGGCTCCGATCGTGTTGGGCGCAGGCGTCACGGTGGCGGCCGGCTCGACCCTCACCAAGGACGTGCCGGCGGGAGCCCTGGCCTTCGGCCGGGCCCGCCAGGAGATCAAGCCGGATTGGCGGCCCCCGGCTCCAGCAGCTTGATGCGATAAAGCACCTCCTCCAGGGCATCCGCCGCCCGCACGCCGGCGTAGCGCTGGGGATGGGCGGCGCTGATGCAGGCCGCCACCGGGGCCAGTTCGGTCCAGGGGCGAGGGTGGCAGAACTGCACCACGCTCAGCCGCGCTTCGCTGCTGCCTTCTGGGGCCACCACCCGATGCCAGCCGGCCGGCATCAACCCATTGCTGAGGCGCTCGAGCATCAGGCCGGTGTTGAGGATGACGCGCCCGGCGGGGGGCCGTACCGGCTGCCATTCGCCCCGCACCCGCATCTCCAGACCCGGACCCGTGGCGCGCGGCAGGGCCGTGATCAGGTTGATGTCCCCATGGGGCGCCGCCCAGAGGTGGCCGCCAGGGGGCGCTTCGGCCATGGGCGGATAGTGAATGGCACGGGTGAGGGTGGGGGCGTCGCTGACGATCTCCTCAAAGAAGCTTTCGTCGCAGCCCATCGCCAGGGCCACCACCCGCAGGAAACGGCGCTGCAGATCGGCGATGGCCTGGTGGAACGCCAACAACACCTCCGTAATGCCGGGTACGAGGGCTTCCGGCAGCAGGGGTTCGGGGTATAGGTGCGGGAAGCGGCGCCGCAGGGGGTGGTCGCTGGCCGGTGGATGCGACCAATTCAGCATTTCTTTCCAGTCCGCCAAGGCATGGCCGGCGGCGGTTTCGACCAGCGGGCCCGTATAGCCGCTTTGGCCGTGGCTGCCGGGGGCGATGCAACTGCGCTTGGCACCAGCCCCAAGGGCAAAGAAGCAACCCAGGTGCCCGTAGGCCTCATCCAGCAACGTCTCACTGAGATCACTGCTGGCATAAACAAAACCCCAGGCGAGGCTGCGCTTAACTCCATCCACCACCGCCTCCCTGGCCCTGCCATCGCCCCGTTCGAAGCGCAGCAGGTCAACATCAAGAATGGCCTCGGCCATGGCGGGGGTTGGTGGGGGCCCATATTCCAGCCTGCTGGGGGAGGCGGCCAAGCCCAGCAGCGATGGTGACAGCCATCAACAGGCCCTGCTCTTGGCGGGGCCTTGGTGATTCATGCCTTTTTCAAAGCCCGGCGCCGGTGCGGTGCAGTCCCAGCAGTTCGGCGCCGTACTGCTCGCTCATACTTGCTTGCAGTTGCCAGGCCGTGAGCAGGGTTCTGGCGACGCGGCGCAACTCCTCGATGTCGCCGCATTCGTCGATGGCCCGGCCGTGGAGCTCCATGGAGAATTGCCGGCTGAGGGAAAGGGATGGGACCGTCATCAACAACAACCTCAAAACGTCACAAAATGTTAACGCCTGCCGTCGGTAGCGGTGGCGGCGGTTTACCCGACCGACCAACCGACCAACCGACCTAACGACCTAACGGGGCCCTGGCATCGCCCCCCGGGGCTCAGGGCAGGGCATCACTTGCGGAGGCTTGAACCACCACCCGGTACTCCAGCTGGGACCCCACACCCGTGCCCCGGTAACGGCCGTTCACCGCCGCCGCCAAGCGATGGTCCGGGGCCGCCGCCAGCACCAGATGGCCATCGGCCACCGCCAGCCCCAGGCTGGGGTCGTAACCCCGCCAGCCCGCCCCCGGCAGATACACCTCGGCCCAGGCATGCAGTTCGTGCTCGGTGACCTCGGGGGGGTGATGCATCGAGTACCCGCTGACAAAGCGGGCCGCCAAACCCAGGCTGCGGCAGGCGGCGACGTAAAGCATGGCCGTGTCGCGGCAGGCGCCGCGCCGTGCCGCCAAGCAGGCGGCGGGTTCCAAAGGGTCGCCATCGAGGCGACCGACGTGGTCGAACTGCTGGTGAATGGTGTCCGCCAGGTGCATCAAAAAAGCGGCTGTGTCGTGGTCCACCGCTGCGGCCAGCTGGCTGGCCCAGGGGCCCACACCCCTGAGGTCCGGGCCCGGGGGGGCCAGGCAGGGGGCCAGGGAGTCGGCCTCCTCCGGGGGGTAGGTGGCTGGCAGGCGGCGGGTTGGCGCGTGGGTGATGATCCAGTCGAAGGGGTTGGTCCGCAGCGTCTCGACCCGGGCCTCCATCCTCAAGCTGAGGTGGTCGGTGAGTTCCTGGAACCAGATGCCGATGGCCTCGTTGCCGTTGGCTTCCAGCACCAGACAGCGTCCGCTGGGATCGGGACTGACCTCCAGGCTGTGGTGCAGCAGCCGCTGGGCCGGGTCACTGCGGGGCCGCAGCCGCAGTTGAAAGGGCTCCAGAAAGACAGGCCGGTCGTAGCGGTAGTCGAGGTGATGCTCGATGTGGAAGTCCATGGCGGCCGGCTGGGGCGATCAAGGCAGAGCCTGGCGTACCTCGTCGCCGAAACCCGGTTCGATCAAGTACGTCTGCAGAACCTCAGACCCCAGATCTTCGACCAAGGGGAACAGGTTGATCTGGAACCAGTGCCTGAACATGGCGAAATCGCGGGGGCTGGGCCAGAGGGCCCGATCCAGGCACCAAAGTTCGAGTTCGGCCTCAAAGATGGCGCCATGGTGCTCCTCAAGCAGGGTCATGGCACTGGCCTCTTCGTCATAGGTGGGCACCAGATAAATGCTTTTCTCGTCGCCCAGGCTTTCCATATCCTCCCGGGTCCAAAACGGCCGGCTCCAGTCGACCATGGGTGGTTGCGGCGAAACGGCCACCGCGCAGCGATTGACTACGGCCATTTGTACCCGAAAAAAGCATGAAGAAAAGATAGGGTGCCCAAGGCCAGTCAATGGCCTGCCCCAGCCCGTTTCCACCCCTTTTTGAGCGGGGAACTACGCCTGCCTAAATGTAGTGCGGTGGTCGGCCTCAGGATTCGAGCCGGGGGTCGGTGTTGCGGGAGACCAACCGGTTCAAGTTGACGCCGGCCTCGTAGGCGGCGGCATGGAGATGGAGCCGTTGTTCGGGGGTGAGGCCATCCCAGAAGGCATGGAAAAGGTCAAGGGAGGCCTTGCCCAACCCCACCACCCCCAGGACCGTCATCGGCATCGCCAGCCATGGGCATACCAGCAGCACCAGGCTCAGCACCAGGCTGACGGCCGTTCCCTCCTTCATCGAGGCCCAGACCGAACGACCGATCAAGGCCACCTGGCCAGCCCGGCCCAGTTCGCCGCGCCGCACCATCGCCTCGGTGCGCAGGCCGCTGAGCAGGGTCTGATAGGCCGCATACACCAGCACCCCCGCCAGGGTGGCTTCGCTGATCAGCTGGCGGGGGCCCAGGTTGGCCTGGCCGCCCAGCAACGGCAGGGTCGCCAGTCCCGCCAGGGGAATGGTTTCCAGGCCCGCCCGGGGAATGCGAAAGGGGTCCAGTTCACGCGCCATGGCGACGGTGTCGGCACAGAAAGCAAGATTCATCTTGGCGCGGCCGGAGCGGGCTGACCAGCGGTGGAACCGCCATGGCTGGCCCCCGACGATGGGGATCTCCGCCTGATGGCGGCGGCTTCAGCGCACGACCAGCACCGGCACCGTCGCCCGCAGCAGCACCCTCTGGGTTTCGCTGCCCAGCAGCAGCCCCTCCACGCCACGGCGGCCATGGGAGGCCATGACGATCAGATCGCAGCCCAGCCGTCCCACCGCCGCCAGGATGGCCCGGTGGGGGATGTCGTCCTTGACCCGTTCGCCAACCACCGGAATCCCTGCCGCCTGGGCCAAGGCGCAGGCCGCCGCCAGCGCCGTCTCGCTTTCCTGGTGGCGAGCGGCCACCAGGCTGTCCAACAGGGCTGGGTCCAGCCCCTGGCCGATGCCAGTCAGGGGCATCGGCACCGCCGCTTCGGCGGTCAGCACGGTGATGCGGGCCTCCAGGGGCTTGGCCAAGGCCACCGCCTCGGCCATGGCCTTGAGGGCGAGGGCGGATCCATCGGTGGGAACCAACAGGTGCTTGGGGGTCATCGGCGCATGGATGCTCTTACCTGTCTAGTCAGCTGCGGCCGCGCCAACCCGCCAGCTGGGCCGCCGCCTGGGAGCGCACCAGGGCCCGTGCCGCTGGCAGGGCTGGATCGAGCCGCTCGGAGCTGAAGGGCGGCAGGGCCCGCCGCCGCAGCCAGGCGCCCCAGCGGAATTCATGGAAGGGAATCAGGGGTGCCGGCGCGATGTGGTCCTCTTTTTTGAGTTTCCAGACCAGGCTGCGGTAGGGGTCGTCCTGCAGTTGGTGGAGGCTGGCGGGCAGGGCCATGGTTGCCAGGGGGCCCTGGCCGCGGCCATCGAAGAGGTAAAGCCAACCCCGGCGCTGCAGTTCGGCCAGCACCATCAGGGGGTCTGGGCTGGGGACCTCCAGCACGATGTAGCCATAGGCCAGGGCCTGGGGATCCAGCTCGATCAGGCCCCGCAGGCGGTGGTGGCGATCGACCATCCAGTACTGGCCCTCGCCGCCGCGCACCAGGGGAACGGGTTTGCGGCGCAGATAGTCGAGTCTCTGGGCGGCCGTCTCCTGGTGGAAATCCTGTTGTCGCGACCTCACCTCCGCCAGGCCAACGCAGAGCTGGGTGGGCCGCAGGGCGGCGATCGGGACGGTGATCAGCGGCTGCTTGGGATCCGGTGCTGGCAGCGGTTGATAATCAGGGAGGTGCAGGATCATTGATCTCGGAGATCGACCCATCCTTGCGCCCCCAATGGGTCCCAACGGGCTCCCGATGGGTCCCAACGGTTCAGAGTGCCGGAATAGGGTCAGCTCAGGTGCCCCCTGTCATGACTTTCGCCGCCAGCGGCGCCCTTCCCGGCGAACCTTCCGGTGCCCTTGCCCGGGATTTCACCGGCGGCGCTGTCTCCCCAAGCCCGCTCAGCCAGAGCCCGCTCAGCCAGGTCCTGCCCAGGCAGGGCCCCCATGGTCCCCTCGGGGTTTTGATCTGCGGCCACGGCAGCCGGAACCGCCTGGCGGTGGCCGAATTTGCCGCCTTAGCCGATAAGTTGCGGCAACGGCTGAATCCGGTGCCCCTGGAGTACGGCTATCTGGAATTTGCCCGGCCGATCCTGCGGGAGGGCCTCGATGCCCTGCGGCAGCGTGGTGTCGAGCATGTGCTGGCGGTACCCGCCATGTTGTTTGCCGCCGGCCACGCCAAGAACGACATCCCCAGCGTTCTCAATACCTACGCCGCCGAAACAGGACTGCGCATTGATTACGGCCGCGAACTGGGTGTCGATCTGGCGATGATTCGCGCCGCAGGGGCCCGCATCCAGGCGGCGCTTGATGCCACAGACGGGCCCGCAGCTCTGCACGACACCCTGCTGGTGGTGGTCGGGCGGGGCTCCTCCGATCCGGATGCCAATTCCAATGTGGCCAAGGTGACCCGCCTGTTGGTGGAGGGTCTGGGTTTTGGCTGGGGCGAAACGTTGTATTCAGGGGTGACTTTTCCCCTGGTGGAACCGGGCTTGCGCCATCTGGTGCGCCTCGGCTTTCGCCGCATCGTGGTCTTCCCCTATTTCCTGTTCTCCGGGGTGTTGGTCAGCCGCATCGTCCAGCACAGCCAACGGGTGGCGGCGGACCATCCCGAGGTGGAATTTGTGCAGGCCAGCTACCTGGGCGACCATCCCCAGGTGCTGCAGACCTTCGTCCAGAGGGTCGAAGAGGTGCTGTTGGGTGAGACGGCGATGAATTGCGGCCTTTGCAAGTACCGCGACCAGGTGCTGGGCTTTGAGCAGGAGGTGGGCCGGGCCCAGCACAGCCATCACCACCATGTCGAGGGCTTGGTGGAGAGCTGCACCCTCTGTGAGCGCGAATGCACCGGGGCCTGCCAAAGCGATGGCCTGCCGCTGACCCTTGTCGGTCACGGGCAACACAGCCACGAGCATCACGAACAGCCAGCCCACCATCACCCCCCCTATCCCCACGCCGACCACCCCCTGGGTCCCGTCAGCCTGAGACGAGGAGAAGGGGTTTCGGGTGCTGGGGGTTGAGGCCCTTGCCCAAGGCTGAAAGGGGCCGATCCGGAGGTCTTGAACAGGGATCAGCCTGTCTCGTTTCGGCTCCATTTCGGCCCAGCCAGCCAGCATCAGTTTTGCTAATCCATCGGGGATTTCCCCAGGTGGGGGTGTTTTTCCCCCGTTTTCAAGGGGATTTTCCACAGAAAGTGGCTTGTTGGGCTTGTCGCTGCGTTGTGTTGGGGAAAGCTGCGGATTGCTCATTTCGCTCTTGACAGTCCCTGGACGACCCGGTCGTTAAGCACCGGCCAGCGGCCGTACAACCCCTGCAAACCAGCTGGAGCCTGCAGTCTCAAACCGTTTGGGGCTGGCAGGGCTGGTCATGGCCACCCTTTCAAAAACAGCGTGTCAAAAAGACAATAAAAAGCGGGGGAATTCCCCCGCTTGTATTCTCCCTTGCCCGACCCTTTTAGGTCGCTTTTTTATTATGAGCCGCAACGCCCGGGCGATCTGTGTTGATTGACACCGCTTGGGTGATCAGGGCTCAGGCCAGGCCCTTTTCGCCCTGTCGCAGGCGCTGGGCCGCCGCCTCACAGGCCCGCCAGGTGAGGGCCATGGTGGTGAGGGTGGGACTTTGCCAACCGGAGCTGGGCCAGCAGGCCCCGTCGGTCACCAGCACATTGCTGGCCCGCCAGCACTGGTTCCAGGGGTTGAGAACCCCACCTGCCTCCGTGGTGGCCATGGGGGCGCCGCCCATTTCGTGGATGTAGTAACCCGCCGGGGCGGCCGCCGCCGCTGTGGCGACGGCGCGGTGCAGCAACGGTTCGACCAGGGGGACAACGAAGAGCTCTTCGATTGGCTGCAGGCTGCCCCCTGCGGCCCGCACCACCGTTTGCATGCGTGCCTGCATGTGGCGCACCATCGATAGTTCATTGGGGCCCCAGCGGCAGGTGATGCGGGGCACCGGCAGGCCCCAGGCATCGCCGGGCCCGCCAGCCAGCGTCACCTGGTTGTCGGGGTTGGCGAGCACTTCGCCGTGGCCGATCAAAAACCCCACCGCCTCCCCAGGCCGGCGCTGCAGCAGGCGGGGCGGATCGAAGCGTTGCAGGGCCGTCCAGAGGCCATAGCCGCGCCCGAAGTCGCGCTGGGGCTCGCCGGCGGCCCAAC
Source organism: Cyanobacteriota bacterium (assembly GCA_026389315.1). Classification (GTDB taxonomy): domain Bacteria; phylum Cyanobacteriota; class Cyanobacteriia; order PCC-6307; family Cyanobiaceae; genus Cyanobium. The sequence continues at coordinate 8,863 of JAPLIC010000056.1, read as the reverse complement.
TGTTGGGCACAAAGCAGCTGCCGGCCCCCGATAGTTCCGCCGGGAGGTCGGGGGCGTCGATGCCGGGAATGCTGAAGAAGCGGCTGCAGGAGATGTGGTCCATCAAGCCCCGGCCCAGCTGGGCGGAGGGATCGATCAAGCCCCGCTCCTGCTGACCCTCACTGGAGTGCAGCAGCAAGCGCAGCGATTCAATCGTCGAGGCGCAGAGCACCACGATTGCGGCCCGCAGCAGCTGGCGTTGGCCGCTGCGGGCGTCGAGGGCGACGACCCCCTCGGCCCGCTGCTGCTGGCGATCCATCTGCAGGTGGCTGACGATGGTGTCACTGCGCAGGGCCACCCGGCCGGTGGCCAGGGCCCGGGCCAAGGTGACCCCCTGGGCGCTGGAGCGCGGCCAGGGCCCGTCCTGGGCGGGACGATGCAGGCGAAAACCGCGGGAGTGGATCAACGGCAGCCCCAGCTCCCGGGCCAGGGCCGCCTGCAAATGGCGTTCGCCCGGCGTGAAGGGCAAGGGGGGCAGGTAGTGGCCGTCGGGGAGGGTGCTGAGGCCATCGGCCTGGCCATGGACCCCCAGCAACGTTTCCAGCCGCGTGTAATAGGGGTCGAGGTCGGCGTGGCTGATCGGCCAGGAGGGGCCGCGGCCATCCCGTTCGCCGGCCTTGAATTCGTGGTCGGAGAGCCGCAGGGTGATGCCGCCCCAGGTGAGGCTGCGACCCCCCACCTGGCGGCCCCGGCTCCACAGAAAGGGGGCATCAGCCGGGGTGGTGTAGGGGTGCAGGCGCTCATCAACGAAGAGCTCGGGGTTGTGTTTCCAGAAACCCGGGTGCTGGGCCTGCAACCGGCTGCGGCCACTGCTGAGAAAAGCCAGCCGCCGCAGACTGTTGAGGGGTTCTGCCCCCCGGGCCCGCTGGGGGCTCAGTTGGGGGCCAGCCTCCAGCACCAACACCTTGAGGCCGGCTTCGGCCAGCACCATGGCGGCCACGCCGCCACTGGCACCGCAGCCCACCACCAGCGCATCCCAGGGGCCATCAAGGGTGGGGTCCAGGGCCATGGGCGAGGGGCAGGGCGGCAACGGGTCTGGCGGGCCAAACAAAAGCCCTGGTACTCAAAGGAGCGCCAGGGCTGATGCGGTTGCAAGTGGTGGCGGGGGCGAGATTTGAACTCGCGACCTTCGGGTTATGAGCCCGACGAGCTACCAGACTGCTCTACCCCGCGGTGTTTAACAACACTACCAGCCCGAGGGCACGGCTTGGCTGGGCCGGTCCTTCAGCGCATCTCCCCCAGCACCTCCAGCCGCAGATGGGGGGCTGGCCTCAGGAAGCGCTGGTCCAGTTCTGCGAGGGACATGGGCGTCAGCCATTCGAGTTTCTGCAGCAGATGCAGGGCCACGGCGTGTTTGGCCCGGCTGGCCCCGTCTTCCACCTTGATGGCCACCCCCAGGCCTTCGCCCACCCGGCTGAGGCATTGGATGCCCTCGGCGCCGCCCTTGCTGATCACCTGGCCATGGCCGCTGCGCATCAGTTCGGTGTCAAAGCGACCCTCGCCGGCCACCAGTTCGGGGTGGGCCAGCATCGCCCGGCCCAACTGTTCGAGATCGGCGTGGGTGCCGGCGCCGAGGTGGGCAAAGGTGAGGGCCATCTGGGCCAATTGCAGTTGCAGGGTTGGGGCGCCGCAGTCGTCGGGGGCGCTGATCAGCTCGGCGGCGGGGATCGCCAGCAGTTCGCCGATGCGTTTGAGCACCTCCTGCTGGACCGGGTGGTCGATCTGCAGGTAGCTCTCGAGGGGCCAGTGCAGCTGGCGGCAGGTGGCCAGAAAAGCGGCGTGCTTGCCGGAGCAGTTGTGCTCGAGGCGGCTGGTGGCGCCTGCGGGGACGGGGCATTGCAGCTGGGAGGTTTCCAGCTCGGCTCCCCAGAGCAGGCGGAAGGCCTCGCGGGCATGGACGGCACTACCGCTGTGGGAGGCGCAGGCAATCGCCAGGCCCCTGGCGCCGCAGCCGATGCGATCCGCCGCGCCGCTGCCGACAAACGCCATGGCCTGGAAGGGTTTGAGGGCGCTGCGCACAAAACTGAGCTGCTGGGGATCGCCGGCCCGCAACAGCACCCGGCCGCGGCTGTCACAGACCACGGCATGGACCCGGTGTTGGGATTCGGGGATGCCATTGCGCAGCAGCCTCACCTCCAGGGGCGCCAGCAAGGCACCGCGATTGGCTCCCGAAAAGCTGGAGGGCAGGGGCATGGGAGAGCGGTGCGGGGGAGTCAGGGGCCGGCGAGACCGGCTCAGAGAGCCTGGCAGAGCCCGGTACCGGCCACCAGCAGCAGGCCGGCAACGGTGAGACCGAGGCGCAGGCGGGAGAGGACGGGGCCGATCTGATGGCGGGCGACGAGCTGGTCCTGCTGGAGCCAGGGGAGCGGCTTGGGCCAGACCTGGCCGTCATACCAGCCTGATTCCTCGTAATCCACCTGGTCGGCCAGCAGACGTTTTTGCACGTAGGTCCAGCCCATCCACTGGCGCAGCAACAGCAGCAGGGGCAGGGCGACGCTGGCGGTGGCCGCGGCCACCACCAGCCGGGGGATGTCGTGACGCAGGGGCACGCTGCCAGTGGCCACCACCAGGGCCACCGGCAGCAGCAGCAGCCAGCTCAGGGCCAGGGCCCGCAGCAGGGGCCCGCCATCGGGGCCGGCGGGCCAGACAAAAAACCAGGACTCCAGCAATTGTTGGTATTCGCGCAGGGGGCGCTGCTCCTGGGGGACCGGACAGGGGCCCGCCTGGACAAGCAGGCCAGGGCCCGGGCGTTCCTGGCCCTGGCCGAAATCGCCACTCCTGGTGGGGGTTGCCATGGTGGGACTAGGCGGGAGGTTGCAGGGGGCTGACGTAGCGCTCCTGCTGCCCCTGGCTCCAAAAAGCCTCCAGGTCGTAGTAGCCGCGCTCATTGGGGGCGAGCACGTGGACGATCAGTTCGCCGTAATCGAGCACCACCCAGCGGCCGTGGTCCTGGCCCTCCTGCCGCAGGGGCAACCGACCGGCTTTCGCTTCGAGTTGGTCCTGCACCGAGCGGGCGATGGCGCGGACCTGCACATCGGAGAGGCCGCTGCAGATCACAAACCAGTCGGCCAACGAGGAGATGGCCTCAACGCCGATCAGGCGAATATCAACGGCCTTGCGGTCATCGCAGGCCTCGGCGGCCAGCAGGGCCAGGGCGTGGCTGTCGAGTCCAGGCACTCCCGGGGCGCCTGGAGCGGGAGCTCTGGGGGCGACGTTGGCTTCGGGGGCGACGATTGTTGCGGGGGCGAAGGGCCCATCAAGCCGGGCGACATCAGCCATAGACGTTCTCACTACTGACGGATTGGCGGGAGCCCTCCTGCTGGGCCATTTCGGCGCGGGCCTTGCCGGCGCTCTTGCGCAGGGCCTCGAGGCGATCTTCGTAGAAGGCGCGACGGCGTTTCTTGCGGGTTTGTTCAACCAACTCCTTGAGGGCGCCGCCCAGGCTCTTGTAGGCATTGGGCAGGGTGTAACCGAAGCGACAGGCCAGGTCGATGGCCCGCTCGTCGGCACTGATGGCGTCGCGCAGGCGCTTCTCGTTGTTGTTTTTGAGGTAGAGGCGGTAGCCGGCAAAGCCGGAGAGGCCCATCGCCATGATCAACAACAGGCCGTCCTGCACCCAAAGCTCGCCGATGGCGCCGCCGAGGCCGATGGCCAGGGCTGCCATTTCCCAGCCGTCGCGGGGGACGGTGTCGTTCTGGATGCGACCCACCTCATGCCAGAAGAGCAGGTTGCGGTGGTCGAGGGCCAGGGCGTCCCATTTTTGGAGGTCGAGCTGGATCTCGATCTCGTCGCGGCCGATCTCTTCGATGCTGATCAGGGGTGGGTCGACGGCGGCTGAAGCTTCGACAAACACCCAGCTCTGCATCTCAGGGGGAAGGAGCCCCTTCAAACGCTGGAGTTCGCTCATCGCCGGGTCACAGGCACATCTGAATGTTCCCACCCTAACCATGCCCCCCCGGAATCGGGCTTCGGGGTTGGTAGGGAAGGCCGGCGAGCGTGAGAGGCTGGGCCCGTTTGGCTGCCAACCCCCATGCCCCGCCGCACGGATCTCAGGCGCATCCTGCTGTTGGGGTCCGGTCCGATTGTGATCGGCCAGGCCTGTGAGTTCGATTATTCGGGCACCCAGGCCTGCAAGGCCCTAAGGGCGGAGGGATACGAGGTGGTGCTGGTCAACAGCAATCCGGCCTCGATCATGACCGACCCGGATCTGGCCAATCGCACCTACATCGAGCCGCTGACGCCTGAGGTGGTGGCCCGGGTGATCGAGCGGGAGCGGCCCGATGCCCTGCTGCCGACCATGGGGGGGCAGACGGCCCTGAACCTGGCCGTGGCCCTGGCGGAAGACGGCACCTTGGAGCGCTTTGGCGTCGAATTGATTGGCGCCAACCTGCAGGCGATCCGCATGGCGGAGGACCGGCTGCTATTTAAAGAGGCCATGGCCCGCATCGGCGTGGCCGTGTGCCCCTCCGGCATCGCCAATACGTTGGAGGAGGCCGAGGAGGTCGGCGAGACGATTGGGACCTATCCGCGCATCATCCGGCCGGCCTACACCCTGGGCGGCTCAGGCGGTGGCATCGCCTACAACCCGGAAGAATTCCGGGCGATCTGCAAGAGCGGCCTGGAGGCCAGCCCCGTCTCCCAGATTCTGGTGGAACAATCGCTGTTGGGTTGGAAAGAATTCGAACTGGAGGTGATGCGGGACAGCGCCGACAACGTGGTGATTGTCTGCAGCATCGAGAATCTGGACCCGATGGGGGTCCACACCGGCGATTCGATCACGGTGGCCCCGGCCCAAACCCTGACTGATCGCGAATACCAACGGCTGCGGGACCAGTCGATCGCCATCATTCGCGAAATCGGCGTGGATACGGGCGGCAGCAACATCCAGTTCGCCATCAACCCCGAAGACGGGGCGGTGGTGGTGATTGAGATGAATCCGCGCGTCTCCCGATCGTCGGCCCTGGCCAGCAAGGCCACCGGCTTCCCGATCGCCAAGATCGCCGCCCGGCTGGCGGTGGGTTACACCCTCGATGAAATCGTCAACGACATCACCGGCGCCACGCCGGCCTGTTTTGAGCCAACGATTGATTATGTGGTCACCAAGGTGCCGCGCTTTGCCTTCGAGAAGTTCCGCGGCAGTGTGGCGGTGCTGACCACCTCAATGAAGTCGGTGGGCGAAGCGATGGCGATTGGCCGCTGCTTTGAGGAATCCTTCCAAAAGGCCTTGCGGTCTTTGGAAACCGGCCTGGCCGGCTGGGGCTGCGACCGCGACGATCCCAATCCCAACCCGTCCGACCTGGAGCGCCAGGTGCGCACCCCCTCGCCGGATCGCATTTTGGCGGTGCGCACCGCCATGGTGCGGGGCTATGGCGATGCCGAATTGCATCGGCTCAGTGCCATCGATCCCTGGTTTTTGGCCAAGTTGCGGGGCCTATGGGAGGCGGAGCAAAGACTATTAAAAGGCCGCCAGCTGGCCGACCTGGCCGCCCCGGCCCTGCTGGAGCTGAAGCAACTGGGCTTCTCCGACCGCCAGATCGCCTGGGCCACCGGATCGGCCGAGTTGGCGGTGCGCCGCCACCGCCAGGCCCTGGGGGTGAGCGCCATCTTTAAAACAGTGGACACCTGCGCCGCCGAATTCGCCTCCAGCACGCCATATCACTACTCCAGCTACGAACGCCCCCTGGAGCAGATCGGCGCAGATGGCCAGCTGCGGGTGTTGCCGCCGGCCAGCGAGGTGCAACCGGAAAGCCGCCGCAAGGTGATGATTTTGGGCGGCGGGCCCAACCGCATCGGCCAGGGCATCGAATTTGATTACTGCTGCTGCCACGCTTCGTTTGCCCTAAGGCAAGAGGGCTTCGCCACCGTGATGGTGAACAGCAATCCGGAGACCGTTTCCACCGATTACGACACCTCAGATCGCCTCTATTTCGAGCCGCTCACCCTGGAGGATGTGCTGAATGTAATTGAGGCCGAACGCCCCGATGCGGTGATTGTGCAGTTCGGCGGCCAGACGCCCCTGAAGCTGGCGATTCCGCTGTTGCGCTGGCTGGAATCCCCAGAGGGCCAGGCCTGCGGCACCCGCATCTGGGGCACCTCGCCCGAATCAATCGATCGGGCCGAAGACCGCGAGCAATTTGAGGCGATTTTGCGGCGCTTGGAGATCCGCCAGCCGCGCAATGGCCTGGCCCGCAGCGATGGCGAAGCGCGGGCGGTGGCCGAGCGGGTGGGCTATCCGGTGGTAGTGCGGCCCAGTTATGTGCTGGGCGGGCGGGCGATGGAGGTGGTGTATGGCGAAGCGGAACTGAATCGCTACATGGTGGAGGCGGTGCAGGTGGAGCCGGACCATCCGGTGCTGATCGACCAGTTTCTAGAGAACGCCATCGAAGTGGATGTGGATGCGCTCTGCGATGGCCATGGTCAGGTGTTGATCTGCGGGTTGATGGAGCACATCGAACCGGCCGGGATTCACTCGGGCGATTCGGCCTGCGCATTGCCGGCGGTGTCGTTAAGCCCGGAAGTGCTGGCAACGATCAAAGGCTGGAGCCGGGACCTGGCCCTGGCCCTGGAGGTGCGGGGCCTGATCAATCTGCAGTTCGCAATCCAGCGCCAAGCCGATGGCCAGGAGTTGGTGTTCATCATTGAAGCCAATCCACGGGCGTCGCGCACGGTGCCATTTGTGGCCAAAGCCACCGGCGTGCCCTTAGCCAAAATCGCCAGCCAATTGATGGCCGGCCGCACCCTGGCGCAGCTGGGACTCACCAGCGAGCCGGTGCCGCCACTGCAAACCGTCAAGGAGGCGGTGCTGCCCTTCAAGCGCTTCCCGGGGGCGGATACTTTGTTGGGCCCAGAAATGCGCTCGACTGGCGAGGTGATGGGCATCGCCGCCGATTTCGGCCTCGCCTATGCCAAAGCCGAATTAGCGGCCGGCGAAGCCTTACCCACCAGCGGCACGGTGTTTCTTTCCACCCACGACCGCGACAAGCCGGCCCTGCTGCCGGTGGCGCGACGCCTGGCCCAGGCCGGCTTTGCCCTGGTGGCCAGCGCCGGCACCGCCGCATCCCTGCAGGCCGCGGGCCTGCGGGTGGAGACGGTGCTGAAGGTGCATGAAGGCCGCCCCAACATCGAAGACGCCATCCGCTCCGGCGAGATCCAGCTGGTGATCAACACCCCCATCGGCCGCCAGGCCGCCCACGACGACCGCTACCTGCGCCGCGCCGCCCTCGATTACGCCGTCCCCACTGTCACCACCCTGGCCGGCGCCCGCGCCGCCGTCGAGGGCATCGCCGCCTTGCAACAGCAGCGGCAGGTGGAGGTGATTGCGTTGCAGGATATTTATGAGCCTTGGGGGGGTTAGGGGGGTGGGGGGCTGGGGGGCCTTTCCTCCGCAGATTGCCAAAACTTACGCTATTCAAAATGGGCAGGACATGCAGGGCTGTGGCCAGGTTTAGACACGATCCTGCAGGCGCAGGGGCCGACTACCTGACTATTCAGGAACTAATCGGCCACTGCGATTCGAAAACTGCATTATCGTTGCCAACCCAATCAACCGTGTAATGGTTGGTGAGAACCGTCCTTCAGATAATCCCCTTTCTTTGACAACCACTTATCGCAAGATCAGTCCGGGAAACTCTGGCAAACCTTGGGATGTTATGCGGATCCGTATATCATGCCTGGTCGGACCCTCCCCATCCTTGAGAAGCCATGCAGCGCAAGCCATCTGAGGAACTCATGGGGGCTGAGCTATGCATGATATGTTGAATGGAGCCCGACTGGTTGGGGTGTTATGCGGTCCGCCCATACTGCGTTGGACCAAGCCGCTGCGCGGCAGATTCAACAGCCTAAGACTATCACCAAACTGTCTTTATTCGCCCGCTCAACACCATTGCAGATCCAGCTCCCAGCTCTACAGCGATGCCGGCTCAACACCAGTTACACTCCTTTTGAGCCCGTGAGAGCCATGGAGCAAGCACTTCTACCTACGATCGAGGCGAATCGCAAAGGGAATCTTAAAAACGAACGGACATATCTCCTTTAGTAGGGGGCCCCTAGGCCTCAGAGCCTCAGAGTTGCGGGGCTTGTCCAACACCGGATAGATCGTGGCTGCGCACGATCTATCCATGCCGTTCGGCGGTCTTGCCATGATGTACGTTATGGGAAAAAGATTGTAATAGTTAACTGATGAGCCGCGTTCCGTCTTGAACCAAATTGAGTCATTGGCTAAACCAGAGCCTGGATCCACATCAATGATGCTGTGCCTCAAGAGAAAAGGTTTGTAAAGCCCTTGGCGTCCGTGCTACACCATCGCCAAAATGGGTGGACTGTTTATTGCCCTAGTGGCAAATGTCACCTCCACCTTCAGGAGCAAGCCCGCAGGGGTCAACAGGTGTTGGGCCATCGGCCGGGTCGCAGGCTGATGGTTGGGGTGGTCAAGGCACATCAGAAGGCGACACCAAGCAAAGCCAGACCCACCTGATCCAGCCCCCCAATATCAGCCTGCCAAAGGGAGGTGGGGCGATCCGGGGCATGGGCGAGAAATTCGCCGCTAATCCGGTTACCGGCAGCGGCTCGATGAGCGTGCCGATCGCCACCAGCCCGGAGCGCAGTGGCTTCGGGCCCCAGCTCAGCCTCAATTACGACTCTGGCGCAGGTAACGGACCCTTTGGCTTCGGCTGGAGCCTGGGGCTGCCTGCGATCACCCGCAAGACCGACAAGGGCCTCCCTCGTTACCACGACTGGGGCACCGATCCGCAGGAGGCGGACGTATTCGTGCTTTCCGGCGCGGAAGACCTGGTGCCGGTGCTGCGCCAGGGGGCCGCAGGGCTGG
>JAPLIC010000090.1 GCA_026389315.1 Cyanobacteriota bacterium | reverse complement strand
GATCAATCGGTCGCCCATGAAAGGGTTCTCCTCAGCCCCTTCCTGTCGCGTGATCACGCCGCATGGGTCAATCCAGCGATGGTGCTCGTCAGTCTGGCTGCGGATCAGCTCTCAGCCCCGGCCAGCACCGGCTCAGCCGTCTCCCCTGAACCCTCCGGCCTGGGTCTCAAGCAGGTCCCACAGTGGTCTGCAACGTGGAGATCGGCCCGCTGGTGCCGCCAAACGGACTAACATGACGTAAGTCCTGCCGTGAGGCGTCGCTTGCCATGGCTGTCAGTCCTTACCGCGTCACACCGACCCGGATCGGCAACTCCTCCGGCCTGCGGCTGCCGGCAGCCTTCTACCGGGACCATCCCCAGTTCGCTGGAGCCGCCGGCCAAGTGGAGGTGCTGGACGACAGCACGCTGTTGCTACGCCTGGAACCAGAAGAGCAGCAGCAGGGCGAGGCAGAAGAAGACACCCTGATGCTCGGGCTGTTCCTCGATTTCCTCAGCCGACAGGCACTGACGGCCGATCAAGGCCCTGTGCTCTACACGGAGGCTATGGCGGCAGACGACGACGAGCTGCTGGCCGGCGTGACGGTTGACGCCGCAGGCGAGCCGCTAGGGGCATGAGTGCGCCGCTGGTGCGCCATGGCTGGACGATCGCCTTCCAGCCCCAGCTCTTCGCGCGGCAGTACGCCGAGCTCAAAGCCGAGGTGAAACGGCTCAAGCAGGAGCTCGATCCCCAGTCCTTCGTTCAGCACCCCCAGGTGAAGCTGCTGGCGGCGGTGATGGAGGGGATCAAGGAGCGGATCGCTGCCGATCCCTACGCCAGCCGCTTTGCTCTCATAGGCCCGCTGCGCCGCTATGGCCGGCTCAAGGGCCTGGGCCTGCCGGATCGCTACCGCCTGTTTTTCCGCCCCTTTGAAGCGGAGGGCCGGCGCCTGCTGTTGATCCTCTGGCTGGGCTTCCCCCGCAAGGACGGCGACCGCAACGACTGCTACGCCGTGTTCTCGCGCCTGGTGCAGCGCGGCGAGCTGCCGGAGGACTGGGAGAGCCTGCAGCGTGAGCTCGACGCCCGCTGAGGGGACGAAGCCTGGCAAGGCAGACATGACCCAGCCGGCCGCAGCGCCTTGCGGAGTGTCGAGCCCCCTCAAGCGTCCGTTGCAAGTAATCCGGTGCCTATTCACTGGGGCCCTGTCGGACCGTCACCCCGGCTGAATGAGCTTCAGATTCCTGGCTTTACGAGCCCTATGCGTTGAACAAGGTCGGGAAGATTGATCCGGCTTGTCGTCCCCCGAGATCCCAGCGCATCCCCCACAAGCCCGGCAAAGTGGTGGTGCAAATGGTGGTGTATTTACCGAGCCTCCTCACCTAGAAGCCAGTAGTGGCCTCCTTTCTCAAAGGCGGTTCAGAGGACACCCTCTCCGTTTTGAACGTTTTTGGGGTTGTTCCCACCTCCAAGGGGATGCGAGGAGAACCCCTCTAATGCCGCGAAACATGTCGGTGCAAGGAGATACGGGCTCTGGGACCACAATCTCGGCGATACCGGCTCAGCGGTGGCGGGGGGCTGCTGCTGGTGGTGGATCAGGCCGGCGTAAAATATTGGCTGGGGCGAGTGATCAGCCTGGTGCTGGACTACACCGTGGCCTTGGGGCACTGCCCCCGTAAAAATGATCAGCCAGCACGCGCAAAAGCCAGCAAAGCGCAGATGTCGCCCCGGTCGGCCTGCTGCAGAGCGCTGATGTAACGCTGCCGCAGGATTGAGGCCTCCACCAGGTTGCTGCTGCCTCCCCAGGAAAAACGCGGTGCCCCTAGCTGCTCAATCAACACATCCGCGATCAGGCGCGCGTGGCGGCCGTTGCCGTTGGGGAAGGGGTGGATGGAGACCAGCCGGTGATGGAAACGGATCGCGATCTGATCCACCGGCTCCACCTGGTGCTCCACCTGGTAGGTGATGTCGCCCAGCAGGGCCGGCACCTGCAGGCGGATCTGCCGCCAGTCGGCACCGATGCTTTTGTCACTGATGCGGTACTGACCCGCCCAACGCCAGCTCTGGCCAAACATCTCCCGGTGCAGGCGCCGCAGCCAGGCCTCCTCCAGCGGACGTGGGCGCCGCTGGCGGGACAGCCAAAGCAGGGTGGCCTCAATGTTCTGCTGCTCCCATTCATTGAGCTGGCCGCGGCTCACCAGATGGGTGGGCAGCAGCCCCTCTAGCTCCTCGCCATCGAGGGGCGTCGCGCCGTCCGGCAGGCCGTCGTTCAATCCCACAGCCGGGTGCCGCTGCTGCGCAGGATCTCCTGAGCCATGGCTTCAAGGCGTTCCTTCTGCCCGGTCGAGGGCGCATCAACCGGCTGGGCCTCAAGCGCCATGGTGCGGCCGGCGCGCTCGTGCCACTGCTGGGCCAGCCGCAGGGCTTGCTGCCGCCGCATCTGGCGCAGGGGCTGTCTGGGCACCAGGGCATAGTGCAATTCGCAATCGAGGGCCTCGGCCACCCGCCGCAGGGTGGCGAGCGTGATGGCGTCCGCCGCCTCGGCCTGCTCCAGCTTGCGCACCCCCGACGCCGTGATTCCCAGGCGCTGGCCCAGCGCGGCAGAAGTCATTCCCAGGGTTTCGCGGATGGCCCGCAGCCAGCCCACCGGCGGCCGTGGCGGCAGGGGGTGGCTGGCGGCGCCCTGCAGGACCGCATCCAGCTGATCGAGACGGAGCTCCTTGGTGTTCATCAGGGAAGGGGGAGTGATTAGTCTTGCCAAGATCCAGCAAAGGCAACTTATCACTCCCAGTTTGCTACCGCTAGAGGGAGTCATCGCTCTTTTTTTAGCGAGAATTGGACTTTTTCGCTATGCGGCTCAGCTTGTCTTGCCCGATGGGACAACCGCTCAGCCCCAGGGCCCACCAAGGCACTCCAGCTGAATCAGGGCATGTGAAAAACGGCCCTAGGGCTTGGGCGCCAGGAAGGTAATGGCTGCGGCCGGCCTGAGCTGGGCGTTCACGTTGCCCTGCACGGCATCGTTGCCTTCGATCTGGATGGCGCGGATGCCGCTACCGGGGCGCGGAAGTCGATCTGATTGAGGTTCAGCCACACCATCTGGGGTGAGAGGGCCGAATCGAAGGAATAGACCTTATTTTTTTGATCGGTCAGGCTGCGCCACCAAGTGGGCGAGACGTTGCGCATCACGCTCATCACCCCGGCCAGGGCCTGGCGGGTGTCGCTGGTGGCGGGCAATTGCTGGTTGTAATAGGAGCCGTGCACGAAGCGGTCGGGCGACTGGATTGAACCCGGCAGCTCCTGGTTGCGGTTGCGGGTGCTCCAGTAGGCGTAGAGCTTGAACTGGTCGCTGTAGATGGGGCTGCTGGTCATCACCTTGTACTGGGGGCCGTGATGAATCACCGGCCGTATTCGCTGAGCAGATAGAGGGTCCAGGCGGCGAAGGAGAGCCGGGGGCGGCGGCCGTCGGCGCTGGCCAGCCCGAAATCGTTCTCGGCCAGATCTAGCAGGTTGGCGGCCAGGCCCTTCTCGTTGATGCCATCGAACACGGCATCCACCGGGCCGCCGGGAGCGGTGCTGCCGCCGAGCATCACGGCGCCATTGATGCGCTCACTGCGGGGAAACACGTAGAAGTGGGAATTGAAGCCATAGGGCCAGCCCATCGAGCGGCCGGTGATCACCTACTGGTCCGGTCCGGTCCAGGTGACGCGGGAACAGGCCAGGGCGGCGGAGCCACCGCTGGCCAGGCCAAGGGCGGCAGCGACGGCGAAGGCCTTGAGGCGGAGGGCAACGGGCATGCCAAGGCTGAATACTTGCCCGCATTGTGGTTATGGATAGGCGGCTTTGCAAGAATTGTCTATTCGCCTGCCGCCTGTGGGCCTGCAGATGGTGATCGAATCCAGCAGCAGGGCCCGCACCAACACCCTGGGCTTCATGGCGTTCGTCCACCGCCAGGCGGACCAGCAGCGCGATGGGCTGGGGGTAGGGGCTGGCGCCACGGCGCAGACGCTCCGGCAGATCGGCAATCGCCACGCTGGCTGGCCAGGCACCAGGAGTAGTAGGCAACGACGTGGAGCTGTTCCACCTCGGAGACCACAAACACGCGGGTGGTGCCGGTGCCATGGGCCTGCTTGGCCACCTCCACCAGCCAGGCGGTTTGCTCCAGCGATCGGCAGCGGAAGCCTGCGAGCTGGTGACGGGCCGCCAGCAGCTCTGGCGGTTGGTAGCAGCTCATGCCTGGGGCTGATCCGCCGCTGGGGTGAAGAAGGGCGAAGGCCGCTCCAGCAGCCGCGCCAGCCCCGGCATGCTGCGGGCAGGTCGGCTGTTGATCCGCTCCCATTCCTGCTGGGCGTCGGCATCAAGGACGAACTGCTCACGGTCATCCACCACGCGCTGGGCCGCCAGCCGCCCCTGGGCCAGCAGATCGCGGTCGTCTTCTGTGGCCCGCAGCTCGATCCGGTTGGTCTTGGCGGGCCGGTGGCCCTGCGGCTTATCGCTAGTCACGGCAACCAGCCGATCGGCGCTAATAGCCATCATACCTCTCCTCAAGCATCTACAGGGCAATGCAATGGCGGCGCGGCGATCGCTGGCTCTGTCCCACTTGGGTTCGATGGTGCGGTCTGTCCCTCTGCCGATTGCGGGTTAAACGTCGTAGCTTATGGCCACGATTGATTAGAAGGTGGTTGCGGGGGCAGAGAAGATGCAGCCATATTGATAGTATCAAACCAGTACTCATGGATTGACCGGAGCTGAGTTTCCACTAGCTCGGCGCACCAATCGCTCTTGGAGCTGGCCTCCGTGCTCTGGCTGGAGGCGAAATAGATGTGGCCGATGGGGAATGCCTCGCCATGGCACAGATCAGCTCTTCCTACCTCCACGTGATAAAGTAGAAACGAAGACTCATTCTTGTTTGATGTCAAATGGAAAGAGTAACTGGTTATTTGTCCGCTGATGGCACTTTTTTCGATCAAGAGGATGCATGCCTGACGCATGAGCGCGAGCAGTTACGCTTTTATATACTTAGCCAAAGGATAATAGACCTTTTGGAATCCGCTGGGGCCTGGGACCACGACTCTGCTCTCTGCTCATTTCTGAGGCATATTCGTCAATTGCTTAACGACAATGAGTGCCATGATCAACTTGACAACTTGATCAGAACAATTACATATTTAGTCGACGGATGAAACTAAGCATTGCAAGGTATCTCTATCGGTCGATATCTGGTGACATTTACTTTCGTTGATTTACGCTGATAACACAATCATCACTTGTCCAAGCCTTGAGAATTCGCTGAAAACCGGCCTACTACCGGCCGTAGGTAGTTGCCGTGTCAAGGTCGCCAACAAGAGCCCGCGAACAGCTTGGTTATTGCCGTGGAGAGCCAGTTCTAGAGGGCCACGATGGGTAGCCCCCCTGCTTGATGCAAAACTCCATTCTCTTCCAAAGAGCAGACAGACTAGGATGACGCCTTGCTGGCCCAGCGTGGAGAGGACTTTGCTGTCGCTGCTACCAGTAGATAACATTTCGGCCATCATGGCTTGATCACAGAATCAAGCCTGCCAAGGCCTACACAGATGACGATGGACACAATCAGTATCATGATGCAAACAGATTAAGCTAAGTCAGCTGTGTCTAATAGTAATCTCTAGCATGGCACCAAGTCGAGCCAGCATGGCTGATTGTCCTATTCGTTATGCCAAAACCTCATGGCAATTCCTTCCGATTGGTCATCCAGAAATCCAGGAGCATAAATTCTTCCCGTTAGCAGCAAGTGACACGACTTACAGATTTCTGCCAAGCGCCCATATAGGAACCAAGCGTGGGAATACTTCAGTCCGAAACTATCGAACCATTCAGGCTGATAAGTGTTTGATTCATTGCATTTCCGCACGTCCTTGTGGGCCAGGATTTTATCGCGAGCACTCTTGCTATTTATGTATAGTGTAGATCTGATTAGTTCGTCGTGGCTTTCCATAATTGACTTCCTCAACTTACTGAAGTGATCACGGTTCCTTTTGACATCGCGCTCCCGCAGGCGTACTAGCGTCATTTCATCCAACAGGCCCTCGGGATCGTCGTACTGTGTGATACTTGCATCACTCCAAAGAGCTTCAAGTCTTCGGAGTACATCTTTTTCTGTCTCAATCGCAGATCGAATTGTGAATAGCGACGCCTGCTGACGCCCTACCCCTCCTGAAATCGAAAAAACCTCAGTCAAAAAAGAGCCGAAGAGTATGTTTGCAATATGTTGATGGGCAATAAACGCATCAGCTTGGATGTGCTTTTCTCTGAGTTCCCTGTCCTCGAGCAATGGCTTGAGCAGAGCGAGGGTAAGCCCGGCATGCTCAAGGGTTGACATACAGATTTTGGAGTAATCAGTTAATTTAGAGATTCTCGTACAGGTTGAGTCCATATGTACCTAATGGAGACCCGCCTTATCCACTTTCAGTGCCGCCGAGTTATCCAGCGCAATCTTAGCTGTCTGCTCGTCGATTGAGCTCCAGGCATTAAAGCAGCGCCTCGATCGGCTGGAGCAACTGGTGCTGCTGACCCTTCAGCAGGGGGGGGCCTGGAAACGATCGAGCGGTTGTTGCCGCCGGCTGCGCCGGAAGACTGGGACAGCGAGGGGACCTAGCCGGCCAGAGGGCTCTATATTCGCTATTCGCGAATGCCGAATGGCCTTGTGTGACCGTGGCCCGCTCACCCTCCAATCCCCAGCTTGTCCTGCGTCCGCAGGATCTGGTGGTGCTGCTGCGTCTGGCTCTGGAGCCGGGCCCGGCGCCCACCTATGCGGCCCTCGGCTCCGAGCTTGGCCTGACGGCCTCGGAGGCCCATGCGGCGGTGGAGCGAGCCGTAGCCGCCAAGCTGGCGATTAAGGATGAGGCTGGCAAGTCCTCAGTAGTTCGCGCCGCCCTGAGAGCCTTCGTGCAGCACGGGGCCCGCTACTGCTTCCCGGCCACGCAGGGTGGACTCAGCCGCGGGGTTCCCACCGGCTACGCCGCCTCCCCCCTCAACGAGCAGATCCGGCCGGGCAACGACCCACCACCGGTGTGGCCGTGGAAGAAGGGAACGGCCCGCGGCATCGCCTTCCACCCGCTCTATCCAAGTGTCCCTGAGGCGGCAGAGCGCAACCCGGCTCTGGGGGAGCTGCTGGCCCTGTTCGACGCGGTGCGCGGCGGCAGCGCCCGGGAACAGGCCCTGGCGCTGGCCCTGCTGGAGGAGCGGCTGCAGCCATGAACCCCAACGCTGACACCGCGATTAAGGTTGAGGCAACGTCCATGCAGTCGGCGAGAGCCGCTGCCGTCATGACCCCAGCCGATCAAGCTATTCAGGAGCCGGAAGCTCCCTTCTCCATACGCCGTCGCCAACGCGGCGGCAGACGGGTCGTGGCGGTGAGCAGCTCGGTGAGCGCCATGGATGCCCTGCGGGCCCGCATCTGTGCCCAGAGCAAAACGGTGGCCGATCACATCACGGCTGATCCCGAAGCCCAAGGGTTCATCGACGACTGGACCACCCCTGAGCCCATCAGCCGCTGACGACCAGCGTGGAGCTCAAGGCCGGGCAAATCGTGACCGTTGACTGGCGCAAGGAGCCAGACGACCCCGCTCAGGATCCCCAGCCGCCAGAGCCCAACAAGCTGAGGCCAGCTGTCGTGGTGCAGGACACCGAACTGTTTGATCCGGCATACCCCACGGTGCTGGTGGTGCCGATGACAGGCGACCCTGCTCTGGCCATCCCCGACCCGACCGTGGTGCTGCAGCCCAGGCCGAGCAACGGCTGCAAGAAGGTGAGCTACCTGCTCCCGCAGAACCTGACCTGTGTAGCCAAGACACGGATCACCGCCGCTACCAAGTCGCAGATCACCTCAACCGAACTGCAGCAGCTACGCCAGTTGGTGGTGCTGAGCATCGGCGGGCTGAGCTGACGCCACCTGCAGCCCTTCCGCCAACCTGAAACTCCTCTGCGCTGGTCCCAGCTAATGACGGTGAACCGGGAGTCGCTGGAGAAGCTGGGCCGCTTCCTGCTGCGCGGCCTGCGCATCGGCGCCAGCACGGTGTCGATCGTGGAGCTGCTGCGCCACGACTGGACCGGCGGCCTCAGCGCCGGTGTGGCCTGGCTGGTGTTTCTGCAGGTGGAACGGCGGCTGCCGCCCCTCAGTCCAGAGCCTGAGGACTGATCTGCAGGCAACGGGCCAGCGCCCGCGCAGTAATGATGAAGGTTGCGGAACTCACAGACCGCCGCCCTGGCATCCATCTATCGTCAGAAGTGAGCCAACGCGTCCACCACCCCCGCTCGCCTGGCAGTGTCCAGCACTGGACCCTCTCCATCGCATGACGCTCTCCACCCCAAGCAGGCCTCCCTCCACCCCAGCCTCTGGGCCGCTGCGGCGTGAGCAGATCAATGCGCTCCTGGAGGAGTTGCGCGACCCTGCTCTGGCCCGTCAATTCCTGATGGATGCTGGCCTGATCGACGCCGATGGCCAGCTCACCCCTCCGTACCGCAGTCAGGATGCCCGGTCGGCCTAAGAACAGTCTGGGCCCCTTGGTGCTGTTTCATGGCTGCGACAAGGATGTTGCTGAAGCAGTTCTGAGTGGACAGGCAACACTTCAGCCCAGCGAAAATGATTACGACTGGCTCGGCAACGGCATCTATTTCTGGGTCGACAGCCCAGAGCGGGCTTTGTCCTGGGCCAATCTCCGCAGATCCTCCCCATCGGTGATCGGCGCTTTTGCCTACCCGGGCAACTGCCTTAATCTGACCGACTACGGAGTGATGAATGAATTGGCCCTTGCCTATGAGGCCACCCTTGGCATTTCCGCAGCAGCAGGCACACCACTGCCCGTGAATTCTGTTCGAGAAAACGGACAGAAGGCGTACGACACCGTCTATGGAGTGTTTGAAGAAGGCGAATTGGTTTATCCGGGCGCAGGCTTTCGTGACAGAACGCATGTGCAGATCGCCATCCGCAACCCGGAGATGATTCTTGGCTATTTTCGAGTTGATGGCATGACATAGGCCTGGTGATTGACACCCCAACAAAGAAGGCGCCCCGTGGGGGGCGCCTTAGCACCGGTTGCGGCGGTCACCTCCTCACACCAAGGACTGCCGGTCGGGTGTCTGTGGTTCACGAATGACCTGTCTACTGCTGCGCAGAAGCCTTCGGCTTGGGCCTAGCAGGGAAGGAAAGGAGATCACGTCTGGGAGAAGAGATGCTCAAGGCTTGACCTTCTCGGTTGTGATCCCGGCCCAGGTTATGCAGCCCGGGGTTTCAACACGCGGGAAGCAGAACTGGCGTATCGCTCTCTGCTGCTACGGGGTGACGCTCGCGCAGCGTCACCGAGTTCACCGGTTGTGTGTCGCATCGTTGGCGCACCTCCGCTGTGCGCACCGGCTCGGGTGCTCCCTGGCCGGACTCTGGTGGAGGGTGAGGGTCGGGTTGGCTCCCGGGCCTCCCCTCAAGTTCAAAATACGCCCCTTTTCAGCTGGCAGTGGCCGGCTGGAGTGCCTGTTCCCGTACCTGCAGAAACACAGTCAGCGCAATGCTTTTGAGGCGCCCCCCTACTCCTCGGGGATTCTGCGGCACCGGCGGTTCTATGCACTGAGCGCATGGATTTGCGCACTGCTGCATCCACGCGGCAACCTGAACCCTGCTCGGGCCATACCTGCGAGCCACCCCGCTGATTGCCATGGGCTTCCGTCTCCGCCGCTCCGCCCGCCTGGGCCCCCTGCGCTTCAACTTCTCCAGCGGCGGGCTGAGCTCGATCTCCGTCGGTGGACGCGGCGCCTCGTTCAACATCCCGGTGAATCGCAGCGGTGGGCCCCGCACCACCGTGGGGCTGCCCGGCACCGGCCTGAGCTGGAGCGTGGAACACACCCCCGATCGCGCCGCTGAGATCCCCACCGCGATCCCGGCCGGTCCTGCGGCGGGCCTGCCCAACAGCCGCCGGCTGCGCCCGGGGCAGCTCGATGCCCTCAAGCAGTCGTTGCTGGGAGTGCTGCGTCAGGAGCTGTTCGCTCCCGGCTCCACCGGGGAGCAGCTGTGGGAGCACGGCCTGGTGAGCCGTCTGCTCGTCGATGGTTCCCTCGGTGCTCGCACCACGGGCCTGTTGGTGCTGATCGAGACGCCAGAGGCGATGGAGGGCTACGTGCTGCGGTCCCAGGGCCAGGACGATGCCAAACGCCGGGCCCAGCGCTGCATCACGGCCGTGCAGGAGGCGGCACGCCTGGCCGCTGGGCGGGGCTGGCTCTCCTGACGCTGCAAGGGCAGGTGCCCGCAGGGCCGGTTCCCCGTATCCAGCCGCACCTGCGCTCCCGCCTCAGCAGGCCAAGGATGGTGCCGGAAAGAAGGAGATACCCCCGCATGCGAGAGATCGTGTTCCGCGTTCTGGCTGAACGCCCAGGCCACCTGGAAGCCCAGGCCGAAACCCTGCCCATCCGCATCACCGCGCCGACGTTGGAGGAGCTGCAGCACGAGGCCCGCGAGGCCCTGATCGACCATCTGGGGCTAGCCCACTGCACCTTCCGAGTGAGGGTGCGCCGCGACCCCGGTACTGCCGTCAGCAGCATCCGGCCGGTGGGACGCCCAGCAGCTCTCTGCCGCTGATCCGGGATGGCAGAGCCCGAGGCCCCGGCCATCACCGGCACGATCACCGGCTCGCTCGTGCTGGCCGCTGATGATCCCGCTGCCCTGGCGCGGTTCTATGGCGCTCTGCTGAAGGTGGAGCCGCAGCCGGGCCTCAGCGGCACCCACTGGCGGGTTCCGTGGCCCGCCGATGGCTGGTTGGAGTTGTACGCCCCATCCAAAAGCCGGCCGCAGCCGCGGCAGCAGGGTTGTCTGGCCCTCTGCCTGCAACGAAGAGCGGATGCGACAGGCGCCCTTGCCGTGCTCCACACCTGGCTGGAAGCAGCCCTGGAGCTGGGCGCCAGCGTGGGGGATCCGCCGCGGCAGGAACCGTTCGGCGCCGAGGCCTGGCTGCTCGACCCGGAGGGCAACCGTCTACTGCTACTTGTGTTGGCTGCCCAGTGAGGGGCCCGTTTGGAGCAGACCGTCGCTCCTCAACCCAGCCCGCCCAGTCGGATCAGGGCTCCCACCACCACGAAGGCGATCGCCAGGGCCGTGATGCCGCGGATGTGCCAGGCCAGGCCGCTGAGGTTCTCGTCGGTGAGGTTGGGGATCAGCCGCAGCCGGGCATGAACGGCCAGGGCGGCGGTGCCGGCCAGCAGCAGCAGCTTCACGCCCACCAGCATCCCGATGGGGGTGGCCGGACTGAACAGCACTCGGAAGCCTGGCAGGTAAATCCAGCCCATCCAGAGGCCGGTGAAGACCTGGATGGCGAGAGCCGTGAGCCCCAGCGGCTCAAAGACC
Source organism: Cyanobacteriota bacterium (assembly GCA_026389315.1). Taxonomy (GTDB): domain Bacteria; phylum Cyanobacteriota; class Cyanobacteriia; order PCC-6307; family Cyanobiaceae; genus Cyanobium. The sequence continues at coordinate 4,935 of JAPLIC010000090.1, read as the reverse complement.
TCCTCGAAGGCGCGGATCTGGGCCGCGCTCTGCGCCCGCAGCGCCCTTGGCAGCACACCCAGATCCAGCACCAGATGGCCGCCGGTCCACACCGTCGCCGCCAGGGCATGGACGATCACCAGCAGCGGAAAAACGGACACGGCAGCTCCTCGGCAGCTGCTTCCACGATGGGAGCAATCTGCTGGGGGTGAGCATGAAGGTGATCGTGGATCTGTGCGTGGTGCCGATCGGGGTGGGTGTGCACCTGGCCCCTCACATCGCCGCCTGCGAAAAGGTGCTCACAGAAGCCGGCCTCAAGATCCAGCTGCACCCAAACGGCACCGCCATCGAAGGTGAGTGGGAGCCGGTGTTCGCCGCCATCGAGGCCTGCCACCAGGTGGTGCACGCCATGGACTGCCCTCGCGTCTACACGACGTTGAAAATCAACACCCGCACCGATAAGGAGCAGACCCTGGAGGACAAGGTGGCCAGCGTGCAGGCCCTGCTCTGATGCCAGGCCAGGGGGAACAAGCGGCAGAGGTGCTGGAGTTCTGGTTCGTGCAGAGCCGGCCGCGCCAGTGGTTCGCCAAGGACCCGGCCTTTGACCAGCTGCTGCAGGAACGCTTCCTCGGGCTGACCCGGCAGGCGATCGCCGGTGAGCTTGATGCCTGGGGCGCGGAAGCGGCCGGGGGCCTGGCGTTGGTGCTCTTGCTGGATCAGTTCCCGCGCCAGATCTGGCGCGACACCGCCATGGCCTTCGCTGGCGATCCACAGGCCCTGGCTGAGAGTTTGCGGGCAGTGGGGCGCGGCTGGCTGGAGACCGAACCTGAGCAGGCGCGGCGGCAGTTCTGGCTGATGCCGCTGATGCACTCGGAAGACCTGGCGGTGCAGGAGGCCGCGCTGCCGCTGTTCGAGCGGTTCAGCGATCCCCGCACTACCGATTTCGCCCGCCGGCACCGCGATGTGATCGCCCGCTTTGGGCGGTTTCCGCATCGCAATGCCGCCCTGGGACGGGTGTCGAGTGTGGAGGAGCTGGCCTTTCTGCAGACGCCGGGCTCACGCTTCTGATCCGGCTCAGCGCTCAGCGGGGGAGGGAGGCGGCAGCCACTGGGGCGCGCAAGGCTGCCAGCCCTGCTGGCGCTTCTGGGCCCAGAGCTTGATCGCCTGCTCGCGCGTCAGCTCCCTGCGCTTCTACCGCTGCGCGGAAGGCTGCGCCTAGAGCAGTGGCGGCTCACCGCCGGCCATCACCTCCCCGAAGGTCACCTCCAGGCTCTGACTCCAACGGTCGTAACGCCTTGGCCTGAAGTGCAGCACCTGGCGGCCGTCGCTCAGCCAGCCTTCCTGGGGCGAGAGCGGCGGTCGCTTCCGGTCACCGACGTGCATGGGCCGCTCAGGCCACCTCCGGCGCCCAGCCCTTCTGGCGGACCTGGTCGCCGGTCCAGCCTTGGCAGCGGCTGCTGAGGTGCTCGCCATGGGCGGTCAGCCCCTGGTGCAGCTGGCAGGTAAGGACTGGGATGCAGTTCACCCCAGCGTGGTGCCGGAACCAGTGGCAGGTCATGCAGACCCTGCGGCTGCGGGTCCTGAGCAGCACGGCCTCATCGAGATAGGGCCAGTCCTCGATCTCGTCGGTGCGGGAAGGCTGCAGACGGGAGAGCGGGACCGGCACCATGACAACCACGACAGGCATACATCTGTACTAGCAGGGGATGCGCTTTGGCGCCAGGGGCTCGCTGGGTGCTGGCCTGGTGCTGATCTGCTTGGCGCACCTCCCGGTGCGACACCAGGAAGGTCTCAATCCAGTCGTGGTGGCACTTCTGGTTGATCCGATCGGCGATGGTGGCAGCGGCCTCGGGCACCTGGAAGCGCTTGCGGAAGGCCCGGGCGAGGCTCTCCAGCAGTGGCCGGGGCAGGGCCCGCAGGGTGCTGTGGAGGTGCTGGATCGTCTCGGCATCGAGGGCCACCTGGCCGGAGTCGGCCGGGGCTGATGGCGGAGGCGTCGGGGCCGTGGCCTGGGAGCGATCCTGAGCCGGGGAGTCAGCGGCGGCGGAGGGAGAATCAGCCTCCGGCCGACTCCGAGAAGACTGCTGCCCACCAGGCCGCTGGGGCCCATCACCCTGGCCCCCGGCGCTGCTGACCTGCCGCTGCCCCTTGTCGTAGAGGGCGAGGCCAAAAGGGTTTCCGAAGGTCATCAGCGCGCGCTACCGCTGCGCGGGCCTGCGGCTACATGGCGTCGGTCTCGGCTTCCTTGAGGGCGGACTCATGGGCCTGGCCCAGGTCAACGTCGATGCCGTGGCCGGCGCCACTGCCCTCCCGAACCAGGGGCGTCAGACCTCCGGCGGTGACGGTGACGCGCACGCGAGCGGTGTAGGTGACGCCCCAGCCGGGCTTCTGGTCTCGGCTCGTGCCTCTGGCACCGATCAACCGCTCGGCCTGGGCGACGCAGCGGACCGCGATGGTCTGCCGCTGCCAGCCGTCAAAGCCAAAGATCCGGTTGGCCTCGGCCACCGCAAACCACCCCTCGACATAGGCGACCTTCCCGCGGCCCTGCTCCCGCTGGCGGACGTTGGCGCGATCGAGTGGGGCGGAGAGCGCCGCGAGCTGCTCGGGGGAGAAGCCGGCAGGCGGAGCCTGGGGGGCTTCCTGTGGTGGTGAAGGTACCGAGGCTTTTGATGGAGCCTCCTCGGCGCGGTCAGTTGAGCGGATCAGCTCCAGGGCCGAGGGCGGCCTCTGGCTCGGTCGAGGAGGAGCGGGCGGCTGGGGTGGTGCGGGCCCCGTTGGCGGAAGGAGCGGCGACGGTCATGGCGATGGAAGCGAAAGGGTGTGAGGAGGGGAGGGGGCCCCAGCTGCTCAGCCAGGACCCCAGTTGCATGGGGCATGTGCCCCGCTCAACAGATGCGCCAGGAGCGGCGGGAGAGGAGCTGGGCGCCGGGGATGAGCTGGCCGGCTTTGAGGGCGTCCTTGATGGCGGTCTTGTCTGGCTTGCTGGTGGTGGAGAAGCTCAGCCACTGGGAATCGAGGGCGACCTCGTCGTCGATCTTGACGGCCTGGGACTTGCGGGAGGTCAGCTCGTGATTCGGAAAGGAGAACCGGGTGGCGGTGGGCTGCAGCCGGGTGAGCACCAGGACCAGGGAGTTCGCGAGGGCATCGGCCCGGGAGGCGTCGGAGCGGGACAGCTCCGTGAGGCGCTTGGCCTGCTGCTGGCGGTAGGCGGCCTGACCCCGGAGGTGCTCGATCACCCAGCAGGTGGCATCGGCCTTGGCAGCGAGGGCCTGCTTGTTGCCCTCTTCCGCAAGGAGGGCAGCCTCAAGTTCGGCGAGGGCCTGGGCGCGGGCGTCTTCGTCGTCGGCTTCCAGCTGCTGGGCCAGCTGAGCGATGGAGGTGGTGAGCTCCTGGGCCTCGATGCCCAGCTGCCAGAGGGAACCGGAGCGCTGCAGGGTGCAGGCCGGGCCAGAGGCCTGTGGGAGAGATGGGGAGAGATGCGCGGCGGGGACAGTGAGAACGGCCATGGGTGGTGAATGGGGATAAGGGACAAGAAGAAAACGGGGCAGCGGATGCGCCTCAGGCGGGGAGGGGCTCCGGCGAGAACGGCGGCGGCGGCACTTCCATCACCACCACCGGCACCGGCGAACGGGAGGAGCAGCGGCGGGCCTGCTGCACCAGAGAGGCCGTGCCTGCCCCACCGGGAAAGGCGATCACCAGCACTGAGGCGCTGAACGCCGGGGATGTGTGGGCCTGGGACTCGACAAGGGCCTGCTCCAGCAGGAGGCGATTGCGGATCGGACCGGCAGCGCGGCCATGGCGGCGCCAATCAGCGGCGAGGGACTGGACCCGCCAGCCGACTGCTGGGCGGCACGGCCGATGGCGCGATCAGCGCCACGGGCCCCGCCATGAAGCAGCAGATGGACAGGCCGGCCACCGCTGCGCTGGAGCAGGGCGGAGGCGATGCGCTCCTGGGGCCACCGAGCGATGGGCCAACGCCGGCGGCGGCAGGAGGCCAAGGGAAGACAATGCAGCGGCCTGGGCCACTGCAGCAGAGGACAAGCTCATGGGCTACAGAGCAAACGAACGGGGCAAGTTGTCCGAGGATTGTTGATTCATTCAGGTGCCGCAGGCGATGGGCTCGTGGCCTTTGGCGCAGCTCTTATTCTACCAGTACAAATGCACTGAGTAGCGGGCAGAGCGGCTGCAGGGCAATGGATCTACGCAAAGCAAAGGCATGCGCTGATGGATCGGAAAGCTGAAAAGCAGACCCGCCAGATTCAGCACTGAATGCCCAGCTGGCCGCGCAGCCGCGCGAGGAAACCTGGGCAGCCGCGGGAGGACGGCCATGCCTGCCCACCCCCACACCGGCCCCGGAGCGGAGGGCGGCGGCGGCTGGCCGATGCACGCCACGGCGCAGCCGTGGCACGCTGAAGGACGGCCGTCGTCGCACCGAGAGGTGCGCTCAGCGAATCCGACCGGAGCCCTGCGGCGGTTGCTCAGCCCCAGGGAACGTCCAGGAACTCCACCAGCAGCACGCCCCGGTGAGTGCCGTGGATCTTCACCAGGCCCGCACTGGCGGCCTGCTCCATCCCGGCGCGTTCCTTGCGCACCTGCTCGGCGGTAGCCAGCACCCGCACCCAGCTGCCGGTCATGAAGTCCTCGCTGCCTGTTTCAAAAACCTGCAGCCGGCGGTGCTGGTTGCTGTTGCTCTCGTAGTACAGGCCCCCGCCTGTGGGGTCGGTTCCCTCCGCCCAGACCTGATCCACCATGATCTTGCCGATCGCCAGCGGATCCTGCGCTGCCGCGTCGATGGACTCACCGTTGAGCACCAGCGGGTTGCCCGAGTCCTCACGGTTGTCAGAGATGATCAATCGGTCGCCCATGAAAGGGTTCTCCTCAGCCCCTTCCTGTCGCGTGATCACGCCGCATGGGTCAATCCAGCGATGGTGCTCGTCAGTCTGGCTGCGGATCAGC
>JAPLIC010000087.1 GCA_026389315.1 Cyanobacteriota bacterium | reverse complement strand
TCACCACGGTGGTGTGATGCCATCCCTGCTGCCGGATCCCTGAATTTGGCGACACAGAACACTGTTGCTTGATCCCTCAGCGATGAACCATCAGGTGTGCAGTCCTGCGCCGGGGCATCCCGACCTCTGAACGGGTACCTTTTTGTTTAGCGGCTGCCAAAAGCAGTCCGCTGGAATTTAAGGTTAGTCATTCTAGCGCTCACTGGGCACATAAATTTGATCCGGGTAGGGGAGACGGCTGTTCATTTCGAGTACGTATGCTCGAAGTGTTCTCAGCGACTCATGAAGCTCTTCGGATGTTCCTATTGGTCTCGCTTTGAATGCATGAATCGCATTGCGCCTTTGCTGTACCAGCAGAATCCATGAATCCCAAGCTTCGCCATCGGACCATATTGTGTTCTTGAAGAAAACTCGCAACTTCTCCAAAGCAATACCGTCTGGATCAACGATTTCGCCATCCTTTTCGTTTATGGCTCGGTCTATGTTTGCCAAATAATCTTTATAGTAAACGGAAAGGAATAGTTTCACTTGTCCCTCTACCAGGGCACCAATATTCACCCATGCTATGATTAATTCCCCTTCATTCAAGGTCCCAGTCCACTGGCTGAGATTGGCGGCCAAAGAACTTTGCCACTCAAGCATTGGCTTGGTAAAGAGTTCCGCCGCTTCAATTGGTGCCCATCCCTGCGAACTCTACTAGAAAGTCATCATGCCTTAGATCAACTCTGCGGTTCTCTGTGTTACTTCAACTAGACGGAGTGCTTTCGTACTCATTGATATAGATAACGATAGGGATATCGGTGGGCGAGGAGAGAAGCTTGACTTCAGGACCTACTGCACCAAGTCATCCCGTTCATCCAATTGTTAGGATGGGTTCTCGTTGGTGACTTCCGATTCTGCGGTTTCCGGACGTCGTAATTCAATGCCAAAAAAATCAGTGGGTGATTCTCTTGATCCGTGACATCGGACGTACATGTGTAGCGCGATTGCCGTTGGTGCCACATGAGCATCGGTGGAGCCGTCTGAATTAAAACCCCCATGAAACAAGCCAACTTCGCGAAGGTGGTCAATCTCACGATCGAGTCTGTGGATATCTGACTCTCCAGTAATTTCTATAAGCGTATCGAGTGTAATGTGAACCCTACGTGATTGAATTAATCCATTCAGTGACGCGTATTTTTGGGCATTTTCACAGACGTATTTTAGGAGTCTTGCCTGCAGTTTGGTGAGTTCTGAGAGTAAGTTGACGAAGAGAAGATTGCTGTCATCATCGCCGCGCTCCGTACAAGACGATGAAAGTAAGCCGCTCCACAGGTCTTGGACGATTGGATCTTCTGTCCACGATCCTTCCTCGAGAATGTTGTGCACAAGTCGAGGATGTGCATGAACGTTGTCGGTGGCGTTTGCGTATTCGAGACGCGCTTCCGCGCGTGCCGTGATTGCAGCAATGTTTGCTGCCCTCCATCCTCGCACTCGGTCGCGAAGCAACAAGCCGAACTCCTCAGCCGCCGGTAGGCAGATCCGGCCTAAAAATGATGCTGCTCCGTCGACAGTGGCGCTCGCAACCTTGTTTATTGACTCGGCGATTGGCTTAATACCAAGGACGTCGAGACTTTTTGGTTCATGGCTCATGATTTGGTTTTGTACATCGTTACTCTATAATGAAAGACTTCGACAATCACCCCCCTTCACTCTGGGCTTTCTGCAAACCACGCGTAAAGGAGTTCGCGCCCCTCAACAGAATCCAGTGCCAACATAGGGTTTCAAGTAACGGAGCCCCTACTGTACAAGTGTTCAACTGGCCCGCGAACCACTTGTTCGTACTGCTACACAAGACCTGCGGGGGCTACAAACCCCAAGAGGACCGCAGTTGAGCACATGGGTATAGATCATAGTCGTCTTCACGTCCTTGTGGTCCAGCTACTCCTGAATGGTGTGGTTATCCTACCCCCCCCTACAAATCCAACCCCAACTGAATCACCCCCTGGCTTGCCTGCGCCTTCGCCTTCGCCCCCACCCCACCCTTCCGCCGCCGCCCCCCACCACTCGCGCCCATACCCGAACGCCGCGAACCATGCCGCTCCACAATCGCTTCTGATTGCTCCCGAAAGCCCGGCTGCCGCCGCCGCGCCCAGAGGCGATCGCGCGCCTGACGGGCGGCGGCGACGGGATCGACGATTGGATTGGGGTAATCGACGCCAATCGCCCACCCCAGGCGCATCTGGGTGAAGGGCGGCATGGCCCAGGGTTCATGCAGATGCACCAGGGGCACGGCAGCCAGTTCCGGTAGCCAGCGGCGCATGAACACACCTTCGGGGTCGTGCTCTTGGCCCTGCTTGATCGGGTTGTAGATGCGAATCGTGTTGATGCCGGTGGTGCCCGATTGCATCTGGCATTGGCTCCAGTGGATACCGGGCTCGTAATCCACAAACAAGCGCGCCAGATGTAATCCGCTCTGGCGCCAGGGCAGCTCCAGGTGGTGGCTGGCCACCGACATCAGCATCGCCCGCATCCGGAAGTTGATCCAGCCGGTGGCAATCAACGAGCGCATGCAGGCATCCACAAATGGCAATCCCGTGCGCCCCTCGGCCCAGGCCGCTAATCGCTCCGCATCGCTAGATCCGCCGCATGCCGTGAGTGGATGGAGCTCGCGGAATTCCAGATTTGGCTGGCTTTCCAGCTTCTGGATGAAATGGCAATGCCAGTGCAACCGCCCATCAAAGCCCCGCAACGCCCTTAACCAGTCGCCCCGCTGGCCCTCGGGCAAACGCTTGATTTGATCGCGGCGTTGGCGGCCGCGCTGCACCACCTCCCGCATCGACAGGGTGCCCCAGGCCAGGTGGGGCGACAATCGCGAACAACTGGCCACGGCGCTGTTGGGGCTGGAGAGTTCGCGGTGATAGCGGGCCCCCCGCGCCATCAAAAAACTCTCCAGCACGGCCAGGCCCTCCTGGCGTCCGCCCCGCTGGCGGCCCGGGCAGGGATCTGCGGCCAATCCCAGGTCGTGGGCGGTGGGGATGGGGCCCGGATCCAGGCACTGCAGGGGCGTCAGGGCCTGGGGGGGCGGCGCAATCGGCTCGGCCATGCGCACCTCCCAGCGGCGCGCCCAGCCCTGGCGGCTGCCCAGCCGGCGGATCACACCGAATTGGGGGATCTCCATCCAGCTGATGCCATGGCTTTGGGCCCATTGGGCCACCCGCAGGTCGCGGGCGTAGGTCCAGCCGTTGCCCGTTTCCTCGTGGCTCCACAGCCCGGCGATGCCGAACTGGCGGCGGGCCCGCTCCAGCACCTGCTCCACCGACCCCACCCGCACCACCAGGGGCTGGCCCAAGCCAGCCAGGTCGCGCCGCAGCTCCGCCAGGCCCTCGGCGCAGAACTCCCACTGCCGCGCCGAGGCATCCGGCTGCTGCCACAGCTCCGGCTCCACCACCACCAAAGGCAGCACCGGTCCCTGCTGGCAGGCCTGCAGCAGGGGCCGGTGATCCACCAGCCGCAGATCCCGCTTGAACCAGACGATCTGCAGCGGATCCATGGCGGCAGATTAAAAGAAAACTTTGCAACTCCCTACAGCCCCCGCATCCTGATCAGGCAGTGGTGCTAAATGACAGGGCGTCCTTTTGACGCTGATGGTCATGCCCTGGCTGACTTTCGCCTCGACCACCGCTCCCGGTGGCACCTCCGTTGTGCTGCCGGCCCTGGCAGGCGCCGGCCTGCTGTTCTCCCTGTTCTTCCTGAGCCAGTTGTTCACGTCGAAGACCTGAGTCGAAGCCCTGAACAGTCCTCGTGCTGTCTGGGTTAGATCCCCCAGCACCCCTTGACCGCCGCGGCCGGCCCCCCAGCATGGGCCCAGGTGTCGGCCCCCATGAGAATCCTCGGTATTGATCCCGGCCTGGCCCGGGTGGGCTACGGCGTCATTGAATTTGAAGAGCGGCGGCGGGGCGGCGGCGGCGGCAGTCAGCGCCTGCTCGATTGCGGCATGATCCGCACCGATCCCGGCCAGGGCGAAGGGCAGCGCATGGTCGAAATCGCCAACGACCTGCGCCAGCTGATCCGCGCCTGGAAGCCCCAGCTGGCGGCAGTCGAAAAATTCTTTTTTTATCGCTCCAGCAACACCATCGCCGTGGTCCAGGCCCGAGGTGTGGTGATGATGACCCTGGCCCGCTTTGCCATCCCGGTGGTCGAATACCCGCCGATGCAGATCAAGCTGGCGGTCGCCGGCCACGGCCATGCCCCCAAAGACGAAGTGCTGGCCGCCGTGATGCGCGAACTCGACCTCGACACCCCGCCGCGCCCCGATGACGCCGCCGATGCCTTGGCGGTGGCCCTCACCGGCTGGTTCCAACGCTGAGGCGGTCCACTCCCCCATGCAGCCCTTGCCGCCTCCGCCTCCGCCCGCGTCCCCACCCCCGGCCGGAGCATCCAAGGACTCCCTGCGGCGCCACTACCGCCAGCTACGGCGCCAGAGCCTGCCGCTAGCTGAGCCGGCCCTGCTGGAGGTGCTGGCCACCGCCCTGCCGCAGGCCCTGGCGGCAGCTGACGCCAAAGCCAGCGCCCGGGCCACTGCCCGGGCCAAGCCCCAAGCGGGCCCCAGCCGCCTCGGCCTCTACTGGCCCGTGGGCACCGAACCGGATTGGCGGCCCCTGCTGGAACGCTGGCCCGAGGCCCTGCGCCAACGCCTGGCCCTGCCCGTGGTCCGTTGCGAGGGCGGGGTGGGGCGGCTCACCTACGGGGCCTGGCATCCCGCCGACCCCCTGGTCGCCGATGGCTGCGGCATCCCGGCCCCCGTGGCCGCAGCGCCCCTGGAGGCCCAGGCATTGGCCCTGTTGCTGGTGCCAGCCTTAGCCATCGACCAACGCGGCATTCGGCTGGGATCGGGCGGTGGCTGGTACGACCGGCTGCGGGCCGACCCGGCCTGGCGCCAGGTGCCCGCCCTGGCGGTCCTGCCCGCCGCCTGCCTGGCGCCGTCCTTACCCGCCGATCCCTGGGATGTGCCCTTCACGGGCTGGCTGGATGAAACCGGCGGACGAAGCAAGGTTTCAGGGTTTGACTAAAGACCCCGGATCGCCCCGCTGGCCGCCGCCATTTGCCAAGATTCGGACAACGCGCCCCGATCGGCCTTGGATTCCAACCCTTCGCAGCCCCAGGGCCGGCCCTGCCGTCGCGATGCCTCCCAGCCCCCAGCACTCCATCTGGCGGTGGCGTCCCTGGTTGGCGAAGGCAGCCGCACCGCCTCCGAGCGGGTGCTGGCCGCCGAACTTGAAAATCGGGCCAGCGGCTGTGAAGCCCTCTCGATGATGGTCAGTTCCATCGCCCGGATGGTGCAAGCTGGCCGATCCAGCGACAATCGCTGGAAATCCACCTGAATGCTGGCCATGGCCCCCGGTTTCCCCCAGCTTCGCCCCATGCGCGGCGCCCCAGTGCTGCTGGCCAGCGGCGCCTTGCTGGTCTTCGCCCATCCCCAAGCGGCTTCCGCCCACGCCATCCAAACCACCCTTGAAACGCTGAGTTCCCTCAGCCGGGCCTACACGGGTGCCACCACGGGTGCCACCACGGGTGCCTACACAGGTGCCAGCACAGGTCCAAGCGGGGGCGCAGCAGGCGCCAGCTTCGCCTTGGCCAGCAGCTTTTCCACGGGTGCGCCGGTGGCCGATGCCTCCGTCAAGCTTGTGCCCCCAGGCGGCACCCCCATCGCCCTGGGCCGCACCGACGCCCGCGGCCAGCTCAATTTCCAATTGCCCGCCGGGGCCCGCTCCGACTGGGAGATCCAAGTAGATGGGGGCCCCGGCCACCGCGACTACCTCGAACTGCCCAACAGCGCCGTCCGGCCGGCAGCCACTACCCTCTTGAAGCAGCCCCAAGGCTCCGCCAATCCCCCCAACCGCCTGCTGCCCCCCTTGCTGGGCCTGGGCCTGGTGGGCGCCCTGGCGGGGCTATGGGTAGTGAGAACTCCATGAGTAGCGGCAGCCCAGCCCTCGATCGCTTGGTGGAAAGGCTGGGCAGCACCACGGACCCCAAGCGCCGCTACGAATACGTGCTGTGGCTGGCCAAAAAGCTCGAACCTCTGCCCGATGAACTGCGCCAGGACCACTACAAGGTCAAGGGCTGCGTCTCCCAGGTGTATGTGGTCGGCACGCTCCAGGACGGCACCCTGCATTGGCGCGGTGATTCCGATGCCGCCATCACCAAGGGTCTGCTGGCCCTATTGATGGAAGGCCTGGAGGGTCTGACCCCCCAACAGGCGGCGGCCCTCGACCCGGCGATCCTGACCGCCACGGGGCTGCAGGCCAGCCTCACCCCCTCGCGGGCCAATGGCTTCCTCAACATCTTGCGGGCCATGCAGGCCCAGGCCGTGCGTTTGGCCGCCCCAGCCGAGGCATGAATTTCTAGGATGGGATGTTTGTGACACGGCGGCCCATGGCGATTGGCATCGGCTTGCTTGGTCTTGGCACGGTGGGCGCGGGGGTGGCCGCCATCCTTGCCAGCCCGGAAGGGCGCCATCCCCTGGTGGGCCAACTGGCCCTGCGCCGCGTGGCGGTGCGCGATCCGGGCCGGGCCCGGGCCGTCAGCCTCGATCCCACCCTGCTGGTGACCGACCCGCACCTGGTGGTCGATGATCCGGCCGTCGACATCGTTGTCGAGGTGATGGGGGGGCTGGAGCCGGCCCGCAGCTTGATCCTGCAAGCCATCGCCGCCGGTAAGTCGGTGGTCACGGCCAACAAGGCGGTGATCGCCCGCTACGGCGAAGAAATCGCCGCCGCCGCCGCCGCACGGGGCGTTTATGTGCTGATTGAGGCGGCGGTGGGCGGCGGCATCCCGATCATCGAACCCCTGAAGCAATCGTTGGGGGGCAACCGCATCCTGCGGGTCAGCGGCATCGTCAACGGCACCACCAACTACATCCTCAGCCGCATGGCCGCTGAGGGGGCCGCCTACGCCGATGTGTTGGCCGATGCCCAGCGCCTGGGTTACGCCGAAGCCGACCCCGCCGCCGATGTCCAGGGGGGCGACGCCGCCGACAAGATCGCCATCCTGGCCGGTCTTGCCTATGGGGGCAGCATCGAGCGCTCCGCCATCCCCACCGAAGGCATTGATCGGCTGGAAGCGCGGGATGTGACCTACGCCAACCAGCTGGGCTACGTCGTCAAGTTGCTGGCCGTGGCCGAACGCTTCGAGGCCAGCGCCAGCCCCGACGCGCCCCCAGCCCCTGTCCCTGCCAGCAACGACGTGGCCCTGGATGTGCGCGTCCACCCCACCCTGTTGCCGCGCAGTCACCCCCTGGCCGGTGTCGATGGGGTCAATAACGCCATCCTGGTGGAAGGGGAGCCGGTGGGACAGGTGATGTTCTTCGGTCCCGGCGCCGGCGCCGGCCCCACCGCCTCCGCCGTCGTCGCCGACATCCTCAACATTGCCGGCATCAGCCAGCTCGGGGCCCCCGCCGGTGCCCTCGATCCCCTGTTGGCCGCCAGCCGCTGGCGCCAATGCGCATTAGTTGACAGCGCCCGTACCCGCCACCGCAACTACGTACGGCTGCTCACCCGCGATGAGGCCGGCGTGATCGGCAAAATCGGCACCGCCTTCGGCACCGCTGGGGTCTCGATCCAATCGATCGTCCAGTACGAGGCCAGCGGTAGTGCCAGCAGCAGTGGTGCTGGCAGTGGCGCCGAAATCGTCGTCATCACCCATGAGGTGGAGGAGTCGCGCTTTCGCCAGGCCCTGGCCGCCATCACGGCCCTGCCGGAGGTGCAAACCGTGGCGGCCTGCCTGCGCACCCTCTAAGCCCACCGCCAGACCCCCGTGGGGGAGGATGGGGCCCACCTCTGGCGCCGGCAGTGCCTCCAGCCCAGGATTCACCGCAGCAGCCGGCCCCCCCGGGACCCCAGGTCCCCTTTCGCCAACTGCGCCAGCGCCCGCCGCTGATCGCCTCCTCGCTGTTCCTGTTCCTCGGTCTTGGCCTTACTGCCTGCCAGCCGGCCCGGCCGCCCGGCAGCCTGATCGTCGGCCAGGCCAGCCGCATCAATTCGCTGGATCCGATCAAGGCCTCGCGGGTGGGCGTAATGCAGGCGCTGGCGGCCCTGGGCGATCCGCTCTATTCGATCGAAGCCGATGGCCGCATCGAACCGCGCCTGGCCACCGCCCTGCCCCGGCTCAGTGGCGATGGCCTGCGGGCCCGCATCCCCCTGCGCCAGGACGTGCTCTTCCATGACGGCAGCCGCTTCGATGCGGATGCCCTGGTGTTTTCGCTGCAGCGTTTCATCAAGTCCGGCACCTTGGGCTTCCAGCTGGCCGATCGGGTTGAAGCGGTGCGGGCCGTGGGGCCCTACGAAGTGGAACTCAGCCTCAAGCGTCCCTTCGCCCCCCTGCCACGCCTGCTGTCGGCCATCTTCCTCACCCCCGTCTCCCCCACCGCCTACAAGAACTACCGCGATAAACCCCTCAACGAGCGTTTTGTCGGCACCGGGCCCTATCGCCTGGCCTATTTCAGCCAGCAACAGCAGCGGCTGGTGCCCTTCGAGCGTTACTGGGGGCGCCGTCCCGCCAATGGCGGCCTGACGCTCACCACCTACAGCAACTCCACCTCCCTGCTGGGGGGCCTGCGCAGCGGCGAAATCGACCTGCTGCTATCAAGCAGCCTCGAAATCGACCACCAACTGGCCCTGCACCGCAGCGCCCAAAGGGGCGAATTCAAAGAAGGGGTGGGTCCTGCCCTGGATATCGGCTTTCTCTCCCTGCTCACCAGCCAGCCCCCCCTCGACAACCCGACCCTGCGCCAGGCGATCGCCTCCAGCCTCGACCACGAACTGATCCAGCAACGGGTCAGCCTGGGGATGCGGCCCAGCCTGCGCAGCCTGGTGCCGCCCTCCCTGCCTGGTGCCGATCCGGAGGCCTGGCCCGCCTTCAACCCCGAGCGCGCCCGCAGCCTCTACAAACGGGCCGGCTATTGCAACGGCAAGCGCCTCAGCCTGCCGCTCACCTTTCTCTCCGATGTGCCCACCGACCGGCTGTTTGCCCTCACCTGGCAGAGCCAGCTGAAACGGGACCTGGATGATTGCGTGCGCCTCGAAGTCAGCGGCATGGAATCAACCACCGCCTATTCGCAACTCGATAAGCAGGCGTTCCCGATGATTCTGATCAACTGGATGGGGGACTATCCCGATGCCGAAAACTACCTATCCCCCATGCTCGGTTGCACCAAGCCCCAGGGCAACCGCTGCCTGGAGGGGGGCAGTGCCCTCAGCGGCAGCTTCTGGACGGCCCCCGGCCTAGACGCCCAGCTGCAACGCAGCAGCGAACTGGCGGGCCCGGAACGGCTGGCGCTGCTGCAAACGATCCAGCGGCGGGCGGCCGAGGGCGTGCCCTACCTGCCGGTGTGGGTGGTGCGACCGGCCGCCTGGGCCCGGCCCCAGCTGGAGGCGCCCCGCTTTGATGGTTCCGGCCGGGTGCTGCTCTCCCAATTGCGCCCGATCGGCCCAGCGGCCAGCCCAGCTGCGACCAGCCCAGCGGCGCCCAATCCAACCAAAGCCGGAGGCCAACGATGAGCCGCCGCCGCCAACTGCTGAGCTACGCGGCCTCCCGGCTGGCCCTGGCGCCGGTGATGTTGTGGTTGATCGCCAGCCTGGTGTTCCTGTTGTTGCGCCTGGCCCCCGGCGATCCGATCGACGCCCTGCTGGGCCCCCGGGCCCCCGAAGCGGTGCGCGCCGCCCTTAGGCAGCAGCTGGGACTCGACCAACCCCTGGCCCAGCAGTACGTGGGGTTCATGGGCAAGCTGCTGCAGGGCGACCTGGGCCTGTCCCTAAGCAACCAGGAGCCGGTGAGCCGCATCATTGCCCAAAGCCTGCCCGCCAGCCTGGAGCTGGGGGTGGTGGCCCTCAGCCTCGCCGCCGTGCTGGGGCTGGCGGTGGGCTTCAGCGGCATCGCCCGCCCCGAGGGTCGCCTCGATCTGGCCGGGCGCCTGTTTGGCATCGGCACCTATGCCCTGCCGCCGTTTTGGGCCGCCATGGTGCTGCAGCTGGTCTTTGCCGTCGGGCTGGGCTGGCTGCCGGTGGGCGGCCGTTTCCCCGCCACCATCGAGCCCCCATCCGGCAGTGGCTTCTACCTCTTCGACAGCCTGCGGGCCGGCAACGGCGCCCAGTTCCTCGGCGCCCTGCGCCACCTGGTGCTGCCGGCCTGCACTTTGGGGCTGCTGCTGAGCGGCATCTTCACCAACGCCCTGCGCCTCAACCTGCGCCGCGCCCTCGATTCCGATTATGTCGAAGCGGCCCGCAGCCGCGGCCTGGACGAACGGCGTGTGGTGCTGCGCCACGGCCTGCCCAACGCCCTGCTGCCGGTGCTCACCATCGCCGGCATCACCGTCGCCTCCCTGATCGGCGGCGCCCTGCTGATCGAGGTCACCTATTCCTGGCCCGGCGTCGCCCACCGGCTCCAGGAAGCCATCGCCCAGCGCGACTATCCCCTGGTGCAGGGTATCGTCGTCGTCGTCGCCGCCCTGGTGGTGCTGGTCACGGTAGCGGTGGATCTGCTGGTGGCCTGGCTGGATCCCAGGGTGAGTTTTTAGGTTCTACTGAGTCCGGTGAAAAACGAGCTTGGTCCCTGGTGATCGACTGCGGCGCCGTACAACACTTGCAAACCTGCTCAGGGGAAAGGGGCCCCAGCCAAGGTCCCTACGAGTAAATGCAAACTAAAGAGCTTTAAGGCTAAAGAGCTTTAGGGCTAAAGCGTTTTCTGCAGCAACCTGAAGGCTTTAGCGCTCAAGATCAGCGGCGGGCAAGAATCTCGGCACAGATCCAAGCCTACACTCACGTCTTCTAAATCTGGTTGTTGGCAGTTAATATGGCGATAGCAGATTCCCCTACATGACACTCTTTGTACGCTCTGGGATAACAGGCATATCGTCATAAGTCCGACCATTAAGCAACCTGCCAGCAGCTTTCTTGTTTCTCCCACCCCACTGCTTAAAGAAGAACTTGACGTCTTGCTCCTCACATTGTCTTTGAATGTCAAAAACCCAATCTTCCCTCATTGGTCTGGGTCGCGTGCCACTCTCACCACCAACGATTAACCAGTGAATACCATCAAGGTTTAAGCCAGGAAGTGGACCAAGCAACGGTTCGCAGGATAGAAACTTGACATGAGCACTAGTTTCTCTAAGTCTGTCGATTCTATGAGTGACGCTAGTATCTTCAACTGATACACCCATCCAAATGTTATCCGTCCACACCAGTTCGGCAGATAATGCAATTAAGCGTTCAGCTCTCTTAGTTAAAATCTGAAAAATATGCTGCGGATTATCATTCATAATAGAGAAGACTCGCTTGATAAAATCAGCGGGCACTTCCTTGTGAAAAAGATCACTCATCGAATTCACAAAGACTATTTTAGGGGTCTTCCATTTATACGGCAGTAACAACTGGTCGGGATGAATTCTGACTTCAAAAGCATCTTTGTACTTCTCGACACCCATAGCCTGCAACCTTTTGGACATAATCTCGGCATAGCAATACTTGCAGCCGTTAGAGTACTTAGAGCATCCAGTAGTTGGATTCCACGTTAACTCAGTCCATTCAATGCTTGATGTGGTCATTTAGGTAAGCGCGAAAATTGCCTTAACCTGATTTTGCTTGTAATATTCATAGGCAATGTAAAATGCGTTTTTTCTTGGTTTTTTCCCAGTTGGTGACGCTATGGATATTCTTTGGATATTCTGCCAGTTCCTAAGAACTTCATTTGTATGCTTTGGCAAGAATCCACAATTTATTGTAAAGCGATAAACTTCAACGTTAGATCTTGGTTTCGTTCTGAGAAACTCCACTAGATCCGCCTCAAGTGGGTTGGTCTTATATTGTGAAAGCAAGCTCAGCTGATTTTCTTGATAATGCCATCCTTTCCCTTGTTCAGTATCAATATCCCATTTAGTTTCGAGCATCTTTTCAAATCCACGGATATGCGAAGTGAAAAAGAAGAGGCAAAATACAGTTGACGGATCTTTTTGGATGGTAAAAGTATCAACGAAGAAGCTTTCACCGAGAAGAGTTTGAAAACCTTCTTTAATCTTTCTGATAAAGCACCACACATCATCAAATCCTTGATCTGAAAAATCGGGAATTAGTTCAAAAATAAAGTCATAAAGCACTTTTGGTGTTCCTTTTTCTGCAAACCGATACATGAACTGTGTCGGAAGCCAGAGCAGAACCTCAACGCAGCCAGACGCCATTAATGCAGCAATCTGCGAACCGCTTATATGTCTGTATTGATACGGATCTATAAACACAAACGCCTTCTGTTTCTGAGATTTAAGGTTCGTGAATGCTTTAACCAATTGATCTAGAAGGCTCTGATAATCTGTAGATGAATAGTCAATGCTTCCAAAATCAGGGTAATGAAGGGTCCTGGCAGCAACAGCTGCTTTAACTTTCTCAACTTTGCTGGAATCCAGATCATTGAAGTGGCAGTTGACTGGAGGGATAAATCTATTATTTGCATGATTAGTAAAATGCATATCCTTTACCTGCCTCAGGATAAGAAGCGGGCTGCCTTCACCTCCATTCTCGTAAATTCCTTCTCCGCAGAAGAGGTCGTAGACTTGTATTTCTTTCGTATGATTATGATTGCTGATAATATTTAGATACCTTTTAAGATACTCTGACAATAGCCTGACTTTCGCCTGCGAGTGACTAAGGAGATTAATCTGCGAATCTTTTTTCATTATCGCACATCTGGGGCACAATTCTCATGCTGTAAGACTGTGAAAGCTACATAAGTATTTGAGGATGACGCTTGATCTACTTCAAGCATGGCCATATACCGCATACCTGCCATAACCAGACGCTCGCATGAAAGGCAAGTAACAGTTTAGTACCTCTGTACTGCTCTGGGGATCTCAAGGCCTTGTCGCAACTTTTCTTCATGCTGCTTGCTGTCCTGCCAACGCCAAGATCAGAAGCGGGCAGAGTTCTCAGCATAGAAGCCAGCCTGTGCTCCCGTCTTCTGTATCTTGATGCTGGGCGCTGGACTTTTACCATTCTCGTTGCTTAGCATTGTTGCGCTCGCTAGGTGACAACGCTCTGGTGAGCGAAATGGATATGCGTTAAAACGTGCAATAACCATCGCGTCTTAGAGAAGTTGGTTGTAGAGCTTCTCTAAGAACTCCTCTACGGTGGTGATGCATGCGTCGATGTAGATGCGTTCCACCGTAATTAAACGCTCGTTACGCAAGGAGAGGCCAGGTGTTGCGTTGATCATTTCGGCAATAGAAGCAATTTTAGAGGCGGACACATCACCCTCACAGTGAACGATGCAGTTCCGGACCTTGTTCAGCTTTAGGAGTTTGGACCACTCTCCATTTAGCAGATTGAAGTCTGCTCCTGCCGACTTCTCTAGATAGTTACGAGCCCGGACAATCCCTTCGCCCTTCAGGTCGTTCAACGCAAAGGAGTAACTATTCTTCCTTGCGAGATTCCTGCAAAGCCGATTCATTGCATTCTCAAGAAACGAGTATATTGAAACTAGTGTTGACTTTCTAAACAGGCCGACATAAATCTCTTCTATGGTGTAGTAGTCGTCGGAGAAGTAGTCGTTAACCTCATTCACTTCTTCGGCGCTAAGGCCATTGACGCTATCGCTGTATCTTCGTGCTAGTTCATCCTTGTCAGCATCAAACTTGGATTCAATTTCTTGTGTGTATTGTCGAAACTCCTCCAGCCGATCATTGGCTTGAAACTTTAATGCGTACGCAAAGAAATTAGAGTTGTTTTCCTGAGAGAATTTCATTTCTGTCTTTTGTCGCAATGAACGGATTGGTAGTCTTTGAGGCGATGCAATAAACTGCTGGTTGATTCTTTTAAATTAGCCTAACATAGAATGTGCGGACCCACGTATCATGCGCAATCCGCATTTAGCTGCATATCGCATATAAATTTGATATTTTCGATAGCTTGAAAGCCTAGGCCATGGAAGGGATCTTGCGGAATCGATCAAATTCGATCAGGGATATGCTCTTTCAGTCTATCATGCTTGAACCACGCCTTGCTGGCCTAGTCCAGCAAGGACCAGGGGAAGCCGAGCTATGGGTATCTTTTTGGATCCACAGGTAAGCCAAAGCAATAATATACATGGAGATGAAATAGTCGTTTTATACCTTCACTAGCCTTAGCTGTTCACTTGCTATTCACTTTCTGCAAAAGCTTATATGAGCGATTTTTGCGGTTCTTGTTTAGCTATTGCACTTGTGTCGCGAAGCAGGGAGTACGCACTTGCCTAGTGCGCTCGATTCCCTGGGCAGTGAATAAGATAGCAATCCAAGCAATGTCAACGCCAACAATTCCTTAACTTGAGCCAAATTGCCAGCTAAAAATTGGATCCCAACTCCCTCTGCCAGCAAAGTTGCATATTAGACACAAACGCTCCCCAATGACTTAGGATTAAACTGAAATTATCTCCACAACCAAGTCTCTGCCGATGACCCTGCAAGCAGCCGTTCAAGCCTATTACGGCCAAGAACTGAGCAGCAGCGCTGATCTCAAGACCACAGCCTGCTGCGATGCCGACGCTGTGCCTGCCTGGCTGAGGCCCCTGCTGGCCAAAGTGCATCCAGAGGTAACTAGCCGTTATTACGGCTGCGGCCTGGTCTGCCCAGCCCAGCTCAGCGGCTGCCGCATCCTTGATCTGGGCAGTGGTTCCGGCCGCGATGCCTACCTTTTGTCCCAACTTGTCGGGCCCAATGGTTCCATCGTCGGCGTCGACATGACGGCTGAACAACTTGCCATTGCCCGTCAATACACAGAATTTCATGCCCAGCAGTTCGGCTACGCCAATGTCTCCTTCCTGAATGGCACCATCGAGAAGCTCGCAGATTTGGACCTGGAACCCGAAAGCTTCGATGTGATCATCTCCAATTGTGTGCTCAACCTCTCCACCGACAAGGCCGCGGTGCTGCAAGGTGTGCAGCGCTTGCTTAAACCTGGGGGTGAGTTTTATTTCGCCGATGTCTATACAGATCGGCGCCTGCCCGAGGCGGTGCGGCGCCATCCCGTGCTTTACGGCGAGTGCCTGGGGGGCGCCCTTTACTGGCAAGACTTCCTGCGCATGGCCAGGTCAGCGGGCTTCCCGGATCCCCGTCTCGTCAGTAATCACCCCATCGTCATCACCGATCCCCAGCTGGCTCCCCTGGTCGGCCTGGCCCGCTTCGAATCAGCCACCTATCGGCTGTTCAAAATCAACGGCCTGGAAGAGGCCTGCGAGGACTATGGCCAAGCCGTCATCTATCGCGGCACGCTGCCGCAGCACCCGAATAGCTTCCCCCTGGACCACCACCATGTCCTCGAAACGGGCAGGACCTTGCCGGTGTGTGGCAACACCTATCGCCTGCTCCACCAAAGCCGCTTCCAACAGCACTTTGACTTCAGCGGCGACTTCAGCCGCCACTTCGGACCCTTCCCGGTTTGCGGCAGCCTCTCCCCCTTCAAAAACCCGGCATCAACGGCACCAGCCCCAGCCACAGACCCAGCACCAACACCGGCCGCGGCACCAACACCACCACCAGCCCCAACATCGGCACCAGCAGCCTCCTGTTGCTGAAGCACCCCCTCAGCACCCCCTCAGCGACCCCGCCAGCGGGCCGCTGCGGACGGATCCAGCACATAGGCCGTCACCCCCCGGTGCAACAGCCGCTGCGACGACCCCGCCCCCGCCCCGGCCAACGAATCCAAAAAGTCGCTGGTCATGCCCAGCAACAACCCCTGCACCGCCTCCGGTTCCACCCCCACCCAATCAGAACCGAGCCGAAACAGCGCCTCATCGCCCGGCGCCAGGCGCAGGGGCGAAAAATGGCTGCCCCCCTGCACCAACGCCAGGCGGCTGCGGGGGTGCCCCACCGGCAGGAATAGCTCCAGTTGCTCTTGCAGCGGTGGCGTCACCAAATCCAGGCTGCCGCCCACCAGCAGGGCGGGCACCCGCAGCTCGCGCAGGCCCCGCTCGGGCCACAACAGCGAGCCGAAACTGTTGAACAGCACCACCCCCCGCAGCTCCGCCGGGCGCGGCAGGGCCGGCGGTAGCGCCGCCGCCGGCAGCTGACATTGCAACAGCAGCGACAGGTTGGTCAGGGGCAGTCGATCCACAGCCCGCGCACAACGGCGGTCCAGGCCCGGCTCCGGCTTCAAGCCCGCCGCCATTAGGGCGGTGACTCCCCCCAACGAATGGCCCAACAGCACCATCCCATCCCCCTGCACCGGCAGCCCACCGGACCGTTGGGCCGCCAGCAAAGCCTTGACATCCGCCAGGCGCTCAGCCAGCACCTCCGCCCCCGGCGGCGGCCGTTGCCCAGCCAGACTCGCCTTAAGCGCCGCCGAGTCGCTGCCGGGATGTTGCAGCGCCACCGTGGTCCAGCCCCGCTGAGCCAGGGCACTGGCCAACCAGCCCAGTTGGTCGGCGTTGCCCCCCAACCCCGGCAGCAGCAGCACCCAGGGCCGCTCGGCCCGCCCTGGCTGCGCCGACGCCCAGATCTCCACGGGCAGGGGATTGCGGCGATGGGGCACCACCAGGCTGAGGCGCTGCAGATGGGCCGGCGGGCCATCCGCTTCCTGCAGCGGTTCGGCCCGGCGTGGGGGCAATCCCATCAAGGCCAGATCCCGCAGGGCGTGGCGCTGCTGCCCCAACTGGCGCCGCCACTGGGCCGCCAGCTCCAACAAGCCATCCAGGCGCAGATTCAGACGGGGTTCGGGCAGGGCCACCAGCAAATCGATCAGCGACACCTCCCGTTGCTGCCGCAGCAGTTGGCGCAGGCTGGCCTGCAACTGGCCCGTGGTCGGTTGGCCCGCCTCCGTGGTCAGGAGCTCGCCCAGTTCACCCAGCAGCTGGCCGCCGGCCCAGCTGTCCAATAGCTGACGGCCAAAGCTGCGATCCCGCAGCAAGGGGGCCCGCAGCAGCTGCTTCAGCTCTTGGCGACTGGCCGGTTTGAGCAACCCCAGCCAGAGGTCCTGGTCGGAGCCCCCGTTGGTCAGGTCCACCTCCAACGAATGCTGGTTATGGCCCTGACTCCAGCGCTGCAGATGCCGCAGGTTGATGGGGATTTGCAGGTGCTCCAACTGGATCTCCAGCACCTCGGCGGCCCCAGCAGGCGAAGCCGTCACCAGCCAGGACGACACCGCCAAGGCGCCGAAGAGTCTGGTGATGACGGCGGCTCCCCCTTGGGGCCAAGATCGGGACAAGGACCGCAACCCGCCTGGGGAGCTCAGTGGGCAGGCCCGGCGGCGGCATCGCCAGAGGCAGGTGCCGCCTGACCCGGCAGCCAGGCCTCATGGGGCAGGGGCTCGGTGCCGTATTCCCAGTCGTCGTAGTCGGGATCGTTGCGGATCTGCTGGTGAATCTGCTTCTGGGCCTCGAAATCGTGGGATTGGGGCGGCGTGCCCGCCGCGCCGTCGTCAAGGGGAAGGGGGGCTTGCGGGGAGGTCATCGGAACCAAGGTCGATGGACTTCATTCTGACGGGGGATCAGGCGGGGGGGGCGCCGGTCGGTCGCCCGGAGCCCCGGGCCCGAAAAGCGGCCACGGCCACCGGAATCGTTGGATAAAAGGCATCGAAACCGAGACGGGCCACCAGACCCGCCCTTTCGAGTTCGTGAAACAAACCCTGCTTGACGCGGGTCATCGCAAAGCGGATGCCACGACCCTGCAGTTCCTGGGCCAGCTCAGCGAGCATGTCGGCCGCTGTGATGTCCAGCTCGATGATCGCCTCGGCATTCAGCACGAACCACTGCACGGGCTCCACCTCGGCGGCGATCGCCGCCAGGGCCCGACTCTCGAAGTCATTGGCATTGGCAAAACAGAGGGGCGCGTCATAGCGGTAGAGCACCAGGCCAGGCACGGTGCTGCCCCCCGGCCAGTCCTTGACATCGTGGAAACCGGCCAGGTCCCTCACTTCCCCCATCACCGCGTCGTGGGGACGGGCGACGCGGGCGAACGTACCTGTTCAGGGGGCGGGACTGCTCACTGCGAACTTCAGCCCTGTTGAACTCTTGACGGAAGATTGATTCCTGGTTGCATCTCAGGCAGAGACCGCCTGTGATGAGCACCACTCCTGCCGGGATTTCAGAAGCGGACT
>JAPLIC010000066.1 GCA_026389315.1 Cyanobacteriota bacterium | reverse complement strand
CCGCTTCTGAAATCCCGGCCGGAGGGGCGACCATGACATGCAGCCTCTGCTTGAGATGCAAGCGGGAATCAAGCTGCCGTCAAGTGCTCAGGGGAGGGGGCGATGTTCAGTTCGAGCTATCCCGCCCTCTGAACGGGTACGATTTTTCTACCTAGTCAACTTCATAAAGCTGCGGGCCAGTTTCAACCACGATTTTTGTTGGCTTGTCTTTCCACTGGCTTTAGTCCGACAGTTATTTATGCCTCAAGCAAGCAACTCCAACTGGTCAACTTTTATCGGGCGATGGGTGGCAACTATCGCGATTGCCTTGGGGTCTGCACCACTGGCACTTCTGTCTTGGCACTCCTCGCTCGGGTGAAACCAGGACTGCTGGTGATTGTGGATGACCTTCCAGACATCTCCCCAGACGAGCTGGTTCGCCAAGTTCGCAGCATCCAGCCAGCGATCAGAACGGTGGTTTTCATCACCAGTCTCGCTGGGCTCAATCCCGCCGCAGTCAATCCCATCCTTGTGGCGGACCACGATCTTTTCGCTCACCCAGACACCATCACATTGATGTCCATGGCTGTGGTCAGCAATACCAGTTATTACAGTCCATCCATCGTGCAGCACTTTGCTGAGCTGAATCAGCAGCCCGCCAACTTGGATGGAAATACGATTCATCTCAGCCAGCGAGATCGGCAATTGCTGGAGGCCTATGCCCTTGGCCTGAGCAACCAGGAGACGGCAAAACGCTTGGGCCTGTCGGTACGCACCGTGCAGACCTACAGCGTTAATCTATTGCAACGACTAGGTGTCAACAATCGACAGAAGGCCCTGCGTCGTGCGGTTGGCCTTGGCTTCAATGTCGTGCTGCGTAGCTTCTAGACGCGATGAGGGCGGACCCCATGGGGCCGGTGCCATGGGGTTAGAAAAAATTATCGCCCAAGGAGGAAAGACATGAAATCCAGGGCCAGATAATATTTAATGGCATTAACTTTTGAATTCATCGATTGAATCCAGCTAGGCCGATTCCACGCCGCCTTCTAAAAGTTCTGGCCGGGGCACAATTCCCGACCAAAAGGTTGCTGATTGGCTCGTTTCTTTCCCCACTACCACCTGAAAAACCAAAAGATGTCGATCGTCCGTCGCTTCATCAGCATTTTCGTTATCGCCAGTCTGCCGTTTGCCACTAATGCGAGCTTTGCTTATACTTTCACCTACGACCCTAGCGCGCCAAGTATTTTGAAGACGCCGCCTACCGGAACGGGTTTCGGTACGGCGGCTAGAAACCAAATGTATCTAACCGATAATTTCGAAGGATATAATATTGCTGGTGGATTTTACACAACTCCTAACACCCCTTGGGTTAATGGCCAAGATGTGGTCGTCTCAGATATCCCATTTGTCGAAGGGGAAGTGTATTGGAACTCACAATTTAATACTTGGGTGAGCAATGGGATTCGCTATTTCACGGGCAATGGTGTCCCCAATCACCCAACTGGCCTGTTTCCGATACCCTCCGACCAGCCAGCCTATCCGTGGTATGCGGAGCTACTTGATCCTGGTGGGCAATGAAAATGAGCATTCCCCAATAGGTGTCTATTCCAGCAATGGGGATCCTTCACCGCCGCCTTCGCCCGCGAACGTGCCTGGGCCGGTTCCGTTCCTGGGCGCCCTGGCCGCACTTCGCTGGAGCCGCCGCCTGAAGAAACGGTGCGCTTCAACTTACCTGAGTTCACGATAGGAGCCGAATCAGACCGGCCGCCGCTGCCCCCGGCCGGTGATCTGCTGCCAAGCAGTTGGCCACAGCCAGGCTGTTGGAGTAGGGGCTCACCTGGGCGATAAAACGCCAAAACATTAGGCTCGTCATGAATCGTTGAGCAGCTTTGGTCAGGTCGGGAATGATGGTCGGCGCTTTGGCTGGGCTTGATGGCAGCGCGCCTAGCGATGCTGTTGTTGATGTTGTCATCGTCGGTGCTGGCGTGTCGGGGCTGGCAGCGGCGCTTCAATTGCACCAGGCCGGTCGCACAACAGTGGTGCTGGAGGCTCAGCCCCAGATTGGTGGGCGTCTGCAGCGCCTGCAGGTTGGCTTGTCGAATCGAAGCAGCAGTGCTGCAGTGCCTGGTTGGGTTGATCTTGGCGGGCAGTGGGCCGGCCACACGCAGACCAAAACATTGGAGTATGCGCGAAAGCTCAACATCTCCACCTTTCCGGTACCCGTTGGTGGCAAAGACACTTTTTACTATGAGGGACGGCTGAGTCGTCATAATCACGCCTGGCCATCTACGCCCTACAACCTAGCTGATCTCACGCAAGACTGGCCAGCGTTGGATGTGCCAACAGACGAGCGTGATGATGTTGTTGCAACTTGGTTGAAAATCGAAGCGCTGGCCAAGAGTATTGATCCGGCAGCGCCTTGGACTCATCCCGAAGCACGAGCCTTGGACACGATGACGATCGCCACTTGGCTGGAACGCAATGCGCGTACGCCGATTGCTGCCTGGTGGACCGATGTGATCGCCCGCAACTGGGGCGGCAATGGCGCCTTTGAATCCGGCTCGGCATCGATGCTGCACTTCGCCTGGGCGCAGCGGGTGTCGCCCCAGAGTGAAACCCCAGAGGCGATGCTGTTTGACGGTGCGGCCGGGCAATTGCCAGGGCGCCTTGCTGCTGAGTTGCCGCAGGGCAGCATTCATACGCATGAACCTGCCCTGTTCATTGAGCATGGCAGTTCTGGTGCGGCAGTTACAACAACCAAGGCCGTTTACCGCGCTAAGGCTGTGATTGTTGCCATGCCACCGCACCTAACAGGACGCATTCATTACTCACCACCCCTGCCTGCAGCCCGCGATCAATTAACCCAGCGCTCACCCATGGGCGCCCTGATCAAGGTGCTTGTTGTTTATGACACGCCCTGGTGGCGCAAGCAAGGTTTGTCTGGCAATGCGATTGGGAGGCTGGAAGCCGTTGAACTCGTTGCAGACTCCACTAATCCCAAACCTGGAAGTCCAGGCATCTTGGCCAGCTTCCTTACCGGCGAAGCAGCGACAAGGTACGGCCGCCTGCCTTTGTCAGAGCGTCGCGCTGCCGTACTGCAAGACCTTGCAACGCTACTTGGATCAGAAGCGCGAGATGCAGTTCTGGAATATCATGAAGGTAACTGGCCTGAGAATCCCTGGATTGGTGGTGCTTATTCCAGCTTCTACACCCCAGGCACCTGGACCCAATTCGGTGCTTGCCTGCGTCAACCAATCGGCCGAATTTTCTGGGCGGGGACTGAGGTAAGCACGGCCTGGCCCGGCTACATCCATGGTGCCCTGCAGGCTGGAGAAGCTGCGGCCCAAGCTGTTCATGATCTGCTCTAAGCACCCAGCCCCATTACCCTTACCCCACCCCGGCCCACCACGCCGATGGACCCCCTCTTCCTCTCCCACAGCAGCGCCGACGACGGCTTCGTGCGGGAGCTGCGGGCGGCACTGGCTGATCTGGGGCAGGAGGTGTGGATCGATTCGCGCCAGCTCAAGGGCGGTGATCCGCTTTGGAGTGCGATCCAGGCGGCGATCGACGCTGCGGCTGGCTTGGCGGTGCTGGTGAGCCCTGATGCGTTCCAATCGGATTGGGTGGCCAGGGAGCTGAAGCACGGGCTCAAGCTGCAGGCCGAGCGGGGTCGGGCTGCTTTTCCCGTCATCCTGCTGGCACTCGACGGCACGAGACCCGGTTCCCTGGCGGGCTATTTCGACGAGACACCCACCTACATCTCGGTGAGCAGCGCCCCCGGCGGCGCCACGGCCGCCCTCCACCACATCCTCGTCGCCCTCGGCCTCCGTCTCCCCACCGACCGGCCGCCGGTGCCCCAACCGCGGCCGGAGCCGGTGGCGGAGCTGGTGCTCGAACTCAGCGACCTCGGCTTCCATGAGCAAGACGGCGTGCGCCGCCCCGCCGCCCGCGCCCGCCTGGTTTACGAGCCCGCCATCGCCGACCAGCCGGAGGTGGTGAGCGAGCAGATGTGGCGGCTGATCGCCCCGCTCGGGCCGATCGAGGCGGAGGAGCTGGGCTGGTATCTGGAGCGCTGGCCGGTCTGGCCGAACCCGCTGGTGGCCGATCGCGCCAAGCGGGTGGAGGCGAACCTGATCGCCTGGGGCCAGGCCCTCCACGGCGCCGCCCTGCCGCTGCAGCCCACGGCGAACGTGCTGCAGGCCTGGGCGGGGGTGGCGGCCGGGGCGAGCCGTCGCTTTTCTGTTTCCGTGGACGATTCCCTGCTGCTCGGCTCCAGTGAGGCGGAAAACGCCACCGCCCAGGAGGCCGCCACCGCCCTGCTCGCCCTGCCCTGGGAGCTGCTGCACAACGGCGATGGTTTTTTGTTTCAGGGCGCCCGGCCCACCCGCGTGCGGCGCCGACTGCCGAATAAGCGGACCCTCGCGGTGCCGGTGGTGGCGCCACCGATCCGGGTGCTGCTGATCAGCGCCCGCCCGGAGGACGACTCTTGCGCTTACCTCGACCATCGCGCCAGCGCCCTGCCCCTGGTGGCCGCCACCGAGGAGCTGGGGGAGGTGCTGCGGCTCAGCCTGCTCCACCCCGCCACCTACCCCGCCCTGGAGGCGGAGCTGGCCCGAGCCCAGCAGGCCGGAGAGCCCTATCACATGGTGCATTTCGACGGCCACGGCGTCTACGACCGCCGCGTGGGATTGGGGGGCCTCTGCTTTGAGGATCCCAGCGACAGCCACAAGCTCACCGGGCGCCGCCACCAGACGGTGTACACCAACCAGCTGGGGCCGCTGCTGAACAACTACCGCATCCCGCTGGTGCTGCTGGAGGCCTGCCAGAGCGCCAAAGCAGAGGAGGGCGCCGAATCGGTGGCCACTGAGCTGTTGCAGCGGGGTGTGGCCTCGGTGGTGGCGATGAGCCACAGCGTGCTGGTGGAAACGGCACGGCGGTTTGTGGCCGCCTTCTACGCCGAGCTGGCCCGTGGCCAGCGGGTGGGCCAGGCGATGCTCGCCGGCCAGCGCGCGTTGCACAGCGACCCCAGCCGCGGCCAGCGCTACGGCATCGGCCAACTGAAGCTGGCCGACTGGTTTGTGCCGGTGCTGTACCAGGAGAAGGACGACCCCCAGCTCTTTACGGCCACCCCCGCCCCTCAAACCCAAGAAGACCAGCGCTCCCGCCTGCGGGCCAGGCTGGGGGCGGTGCCGCCGGAGCCGGTGGAGACGGGCTTTGTGGGCCGCAGCCGCGATCTGCTGGCGCTGGAGCGGCTGCTGCGCCAGGAGCGCTGGGCGGTGGTGCGCGGCCAGGGGGGCGAGGGCAAGACGGCGTTGGCGGCGGAGTTGGCCCGCTGGCTGGTGCGCTCCCATCAACTGCGGCGGGCGGCGTTCGTGAGTGTGGAGCTCTGCAGCCACAAGGATGCCGTGCTCGATGCCCTCGGCCGCCAGCTGGTGGGCGCCGACTACTCCGCCGCCAAATACGACAGCCCCGAGCAGGCATTGCTGCCAATCGAGCGGGCGTTGCGGGAGCAGCCCACGTTGCTGGTGATCGACAACATGGAGAGCGTGCTGCTGCCGCCTTACCTGGAGGCCCCGGAGCTATTGAGCGCGGAGGCGGCGCTGGAGCTCCAGGCGATCCTGGCCTTGGCGGAGCGGCTCCTGCAGGCGGGCGAGACGCGGATCGTGTTCACCAGCCGCGAGGCCCTGCCGGCCCCGTTTGCCGCCCCCCGCCAGCTGTGGGAGCTCCGCCAGCTGGAGAAGGGCGATGCGGTGGCGTTGATCGAGCGCTCCCTCGCCGCAGGCGAGAGCAGCGGCGCCGCGGGTGCTGGGGCGGAAGGCGCGGCGCTGGAGGCCCGGCGGGAGGAAATCGAAGCGCTGGTGGATGCCGTGCAGGGCCACGCCCGCACCCTGGCGCTGCTGGCCCCGGAGCTGCGCCGCCGCGGCGTGGCATCCACCCAGGCGGCGTTGGTGGAGCTGATGGAGCAGATGCAGCGGCAGGTGGCCCAGCTGCCGGCGGATGATCCGCGCCGCCGCGAGCAATCGCTGTTCGCCAGCGTGGAGCTCTCGCTGCGGCGCCTTTCGGCGGCCAACCGGGAGCGGGCGCGGGTGTTGGGGGTGTTCCACGGCGGCGTGCAGCTTGATGTGCTGCGGGCGATGACCGGCTGGGAGGCGGCGGAGGTGGAGGGGTTGGCGCAGGAGCTGGTGCGCACCGGCCTGGCCACGGCGAATCCTTACAACCACCTCTCGCTCAATCCCGCCCTCTGCCCCTATCTCAAAGCCACACTCGGCGAGGCGGAGCAGCAGGCGCTCACGGCAGGCTGGCTGGAGGCGATGGCCGCCTATCTCCGCTGTCTCGATCAGCAGCAACACCAGAACGCGGAAGTGGCGGCGACGCTGACGCTGCTGGAGCTGCCCAATCTCTTTGCCCTTCTCGATCGCTCCCGGGCCGTCGCCGATCCCGCAACCACAATCGAGCGGGTCACCTACCTGTACAGCCTGGTGCAAAGAATGGGCAAACCGCGGCTGCTGGAGCGGGTGGCTCGGATGCGCGAGGCTGCCGCCGCCGCCCTGGGCGAGGGCTGGTCGCACGCGCGCTTTGTGGCCAGTCGCAGCCGCATCGAGCAGCAGCTGGCGGCTGGGCAGCTACGGGAGGCGTTGGCAGGGGCGCAGGATTTGCTGCAGCAGGCCCAGGCGGCAGGGGATGAGGCCTACGCCAGGGCGGACTACGACCTGGCGTTAGCATTAGTCTTGCTTGGTCGGGTGTTGACAGAAGCTGGCGGGGCGCAGCAAGCCCTGCCGCTGCTGCAGGAGGCCGGCAGGCGCTTTGAGGCCATTGCCAATGCGAACAACATCAAGGCCGCGTCAATTATGGCGACCACCTGCCTCACGGATCAAGGCGGCTGTCTGTTATCGCTGGGCCGTTACGACGCTGCTGCCGCTGCCTACGAGGAAGCGATCCGCAGAAGTGAACATCGGGGGGATCTACGCAATGTTGGTGTCGGCAAAGGCCAACTGGGAACCGTTCAATTTTTCCAACAGCGCTATACCGAGGCCCTGGAGGCTTACCAGCAAGCCCTCGACACTTTCTCACGCCTCAATGAACCGGGCAGCGTCGCCGGCATTTGGCATCAGATCGGCATGGTGCATCACCAATCGGGTCAGCCGGAAGCCGCGGAGGAGGCCTACAACCAATCCCTGGCGATCACGGTGGGGCTTGGCGATCAGGGTGGGCAGGCGAGAACCCTGGGGGAACTAGGGTATCTTTACGATGATGGTCTGCATCACCCGGAAGAGGCGGTGGCCTTCTTCCGGCGGGCGGCCGAGATCTATGGCGATATCGGGAATACCTTTCGACAAGGGCACCAATTGAACAATCTGGCGGTTGCCCTCTGCAAACTCCAGCGCCTTGAGGAGGCCAGGCATGCCATTCGAGACGCGAACGAATGTGGCACGCAGTTTGGCCAAGCGTCTGAGCTCTGGAAAACCTGGAATACCCTCGCCAAGATCGAAACCGCGGCTGGCAACAGCGCCGCAGCCGCCGATGCGCGGCACCAGGCTCTCGGCGCCTTTCTCGCCTACCGCCGCGATGGCGGAGAAAATCAAGACGCATCAGGACGCCTGGTGCTGGCTGTCCGCCAGTCCCTGGCCAGCGGCGATTCAGCCGAAGCCACCTCCCGCCTGCAGCAACTCGCTGCCAATCAGGATTTTGCAAACCAGCTCCCCTTCCTCACAGCCCTCCAGACGATCACCGCCGGCAGCCGCGACCGCGCTCTCGCCGAGGATCCTGGCCTCAGTTATGACCAAGCTGCCGAAGTGCTGCTGTTGATCGAGGTGCTGGAGGCGGAAGCTGGTGGATGAAAGCCGTGGTTGCCCAGGGCGATTAAATGGGGCCTGATAGAGAAGACAGGGGCAACGGATGGGTTCAGGTTGATGATTCTGGCCTGCTGCTGGTCTGGGGCGTTGGGCGGCAGAGGGAGTTAACCTAGAGTAGATTAAAACGGTATATGAAAGTCTTCATCTCCTACGCGCGTGAACAGCGCCAAATCGCAACCGAAGTCAGTGCAGCGGTTTCTGTTCGCGGTCACGATGTGTTCTTCGATCTATCCAACCTCAAAGCCGGTAAACAATATGACGTTGAGATACAACAGGCGATTCAAGGTTGTGACCTCTTCGTCTTTCTGATCTCGCCAGCTTCCTTGACAGAGGGAAAGTATGTCCTAACGGAGTTGGGATTCGCCATGCAGAAATGGAAAAACCCATCTGGGAAAGTTCTCCCGGTAATGGTTCAACCGACAATCATCTCGCGGGTACCGCCCTACTTGCGTGCGGTCACAATACTTTACCCTCAAGGGAACCTGCCGGCGGAGGTTTCAGCCAACGTCGACGCGTTGTTGAAACCCGAAGCCTCCATACGCGCAGAAGCTCTTGTTCCCGAGAAGCTTCTACATGAGCGCATTGCGGCATACAAAGAACTCTGGGAACTCACGAAGCGCCTTCCCAAGTGGCCGCGCGCTACGGGTGTTACGTATGACAACCTTCATGATTTGAGTACGTCGCTGCGAGGCTGGTACTTCACTGGCGGTGGTGGAATGTTCCTTTCACGAACAGCCCACACTGCCTATGCAGCACTACAGGACTCTCTCACGGCTATTCTGATGGAGCACTCGTCTGGAGATATCGAAAACGGGCACTACGATGCTGTGCGAGAACTTTGCAGTGCGCTTCGGACGGCTCTAGCCCGTGATGTGGGATCAAGAACTTGATACAACGCACTTAGCAAGTGCAACGCAGCCTAACTTCGACTTCGAGCGTCCGCCCAGCAGGGGCGTTTCGCTTGCTGTTTGCCACCGCTCATGGTAGTTGCTGCGCCAAGGGGTATCATCCAATACGAAATAATAAATCAATATCACTGGATCAATTGACATCATAAATTCTTATCAGAACCGAGGTAAGTTTTCGTTGTATAATTTCCATAACTAGAAATAATGTCAGCTTGCTCTCATGCAAGTGACTGAGAGCTTTTTCTAGAAACGCGACGCAAACTCCAGCAGCGATGCCAGAGTCGTTTTTTGAGGATTTCCTTTTGAAAATGATTTAATCATGACTTTGTCTTTGGACGATACAGAGGTTTCAAAGCCAGCCGCGAAACGAATCGCTTTATTGATCTGCAATAGCAACTTCCCCAACATACCGGGGGCTCGGCTTGTGGGTCCGGCTAAAGATGCGGAAACCCTCGATGGGATTCTCTCGGACCCCGAGATATGCCAGTTCGAAGTGAGGAAGGTAGTTGATGGTGGCCTCCGTCAAGTGCGACTTGAGATTGCACGGATTTGCGGTGACGCTGATGTTGATGACACCATTGTCATTTACTACTCCGGCAACGCCACAACGGGAAAAGATGGTAGCTTTTGTCTCTTGGTTTACGACACCGAAGATAAGTATCCCTTCGCTACTGGTTTGGACGCTGATTTTATCCTTTCGCAACTCCGAGACTCAAGATGTCGGAAGTCCGTTTTGCTCATCGACGGTTGCCATAGCGGGGCATTCTTCGCGCACAACCGAGGTGTACCCAACGGCCTATACGCAGTCACCTCCTGCGGTGCGGAGGAGGTATGCATGGACACACCAGAAGGTGGTCCGTTTACTCTCGCCCTCGCCGAAGGCTTACGTCATGCCGCAGCAGACGCAGATGGTGATGGGCGTGTTTCCATCGACGAGCTTCACGAGTTTGTGAAGCGGAGATTATCTACTCAAGGACATCAGGGCAACCCCCAAAAATGGGTGTGGAACGTTCCCGAACCTATTTATTTGGCTACGGCTCCGAGCCCTGTGTTTCTGAGCTATGCGCGCGAAGATGTAGTGGCGGCCGATCAACTTGCAAGTGCGCTGAAGGCGGAAGGTCTGTCAGTATGGATTGACCTTCAGGATATACAATCTGGCAGTTGGAAGGAACGCGTCACGGAAGGCCTCACGAAGGCATGCGCTACCGTCTTTCTGTTGACTGCAGCATCACTCAAGTCGAGCGCCGTGCGCAAGGAACTCTCCTTTGCCGCCAAGAAGAGCGTGCCGATTATTCCCGTCCAAATCGGTGAAATCAACGAAGCCTTACTGCCTGATTGGTACACCTTGGATTTCGATGAGTTGCACCGCCATTTCATCGATCCAACAAGCCAAGATTATAGCGTAAGGACGTTGGCGTCAGCAATACGCAGTGCCCGCAGACGCGGTGAGGGCATTGCTGGCGGCGCAACCTAAACCGGCGTTAGGGATTTCCCTAGAGCAGGTCCAAGCCGTACTCGACCATGCGGCCCGGAGCGCTCTGGCGCCAGCGTAGGTGCGCATTCTGTTTGATCAAGGCAATCCGCTGCCGATTCGCAAGCACTTGAGCGCGCATCAAGTAGTGACCGCTTTCGAACAGGGCTGGTCGACGCTGCGCAACGCCGAACCCCAAAAAATACCCAAGCAACTAAACACAACCCCACCTATCCCCCCTCCTCCAAAGCCACCAAATCCCGCAGTTGCTTGACATCAAAGCCGCCCAGCCATTCTTCGCCCGAGCCGACAATCTCTTCGGCCAGGACTGATTTTTCGCGGGACATGATTCCGGAGCCGGTGGCCGAGTTTCTGGAGTTCCGGGTGCGCTGGCTGGAGCTGCAGCCTGCCCTGGCCGACCACAACGCCCCGCCGCTGCTGCGCACCCTGGCCTTACTGCTGGAAAAGTAGGAGCGGCTACCGGCCACCACCGCCCAGATCCGTTCCACCGTGGCCGGCACCGCCCTGGAAAGCCAAATCGCCGCTGCCACCGCCGCTATCCTGTTGCCACGCTTCACCTCACGCCCCATCCCGGAGATCTGCGCCATGGGCGGCATCACCCTGGAGGACTTCAGCAAGAGCGTGGCCTACAGGGAGATCTTTGGGCTCGGGGAGGCCCCCGCTACCAGGAAAGATGTCACACCTCTCAATCGCAAACCCGGGGGCTTGATGGAGCAGAGCAATGCGTCGTTACAGCGAGGCGATGAAGGCTGATGTCAGAAGGCGGATGAGTCCGCCGAA
Source organism: Cyanobacteriota bacterium (assembly GCA_026389315.1). Taxonomy (GTDB): domain Bacteria; phylum Cyanobacteriota; class Cyanobacteriia; order PCC-6307; family Cyanobiaceae; genus Cyanobium. The sequence goes on along the minus strand of JAPLIC010000066.1, from coordinate 75,802 downwards.
CCGGCAGAGCATGGCCCGAATTTCCGAGGAGACGGGTATTCACGCGGCTACTCTCTATCTGTGGGGGTCAGCAACGACAATCCTTACTCGGAATCTCAAGCCACCAGAAGGCCACCAATCCAATCAGACGCTACCATTTATCCAAGCCGCCTGAAAAGCAGCCAAGGAGCGACACCTTACCTGAAAGTCACCGCGGGCGGGTGATAATGAGCGTTGGGCAAACCGCTGGGGCAGTCAAGCCACGTCGGCTGCATGTGCTAACGTTTAGCCATGATTGATTGGTCTACTTGCCTGGCTGTCGAACGCGATCCCGAGCGTATGAGTGGAGCTTGGGTGTTTCGCGGATCACGGGTGCCCATTTCAACCCTGTTCGAGAATCTCGAAGATGGTGCTTCCGTTACCGAATTTGTTGAATGGTTTCAAGGGGTCACCCTAGAGCAGGTCCAGGCCGTACTCGACCATGCGGCCCGGAGCGCTCTAGCGCCAGCTTAGGTGTTCGTTCTGTTTGATCAAGGCACTCCGCTGCCGATTCGAAAGTACTTGAGCGCGCATCAAGTAGTGACCGCTTTCGAGCAGGGCTGGTCGACGCTGCGCAACGGGGAACTGCTATTGGCTGCGGAGGCCGGTGGCTTTGAGGTGTTGCTCACCACCGACACGAACATCAAGTATCAGCAGAACCTCACGAATCGCGCTATCGCTATCGTTGTGCTCGGAAAAGCACGGTGGCCTCGCATCAAGCCCGTCATCGCTCGCGTTGCGGTAGCCGTCGATGGCGCTACGCCTGGCAGCTACAGCGAGGTCGAGATCCCATAAATCTGCCCAACCCGGCGACCGAGACTTTGAAAAATGTTTCCAGCGAACTAGACAAGGTTGGAGACATCATGCGGAATGCTAATGACGAGATTAACTCAAGAGTTGCGCAAGGGAAGAGATTCTAATATCGTCTAATCATCACTCGCCAAGCCGCAGCAAAGCTGCATAACCCCACCGAAGAGCTACTGGTATTGAGCAAAATGTATACTTCTCAGCCCCATCCCTTCGGCGATGGGATTCGTGCGCCCATCTAAGAAACGTGATCTAATGCAGCAAGAAGTTGATTTTTCATCTGTACATACTGCCGCTACATCTGACTATCTTGGCTTTCAAGGAAACGGCTGCGATTGCGGACAGGTTTCCATCCGCTCTCAGCTGCGCCTACCACTCAAGAGCAACGTTAGCAACAACCCCAAAAAATACCCAAGCAACGAAACACAATCCCACCTACCCCCCCTCCCTCCCAACCCACCAAATCCCGCAGCTGCTTGACATCAAAGCCCCCCAGCCATTCTTCGCCCGAGCCGACAATCTCTTCGGCCAGGACTGATTTTTCGCGGATCATGATTCCGGAGCCGGTGGCCGAGTTTCTGGAGTTCCGAGTGCGCTGGCTGGAGCTGCAGCCCGCCCTGGCCGACCCCAACGCCCCGCCGCTGCTGCGCACCCTGGCCTTGCTGCTGGAAAAGGAGGAGCGGCTACCGGCCACCACCGCCCAGATCCGTTCCACCGTGGCCGGCACCGCCCTCGAGAGCCAGATCGCCGATGCCACCGCCGCTATCCTGTTGGCACGCTTCAGCTCACACCCCATCCCGGAGATCTGCGCCATGGGCGGCATCACCCTGGAGGACTTCAGCAAGAGCGTGGCCTACAGGGAGATCTTTTGGCTCGGGGAGGCACGGGGGCGGGAATAAGGCCTCAAAACCGGCGAGCTGGAGCTCACGATGCGGTTGCTGCAGGGCCGCTGCGGTGGCCTCACCCCCAGCCAGGAAGCTCGCATCCGCGCTCTGCCGCTGCCTCAGCTGGAAGCACTGGCTGAGGCGTTGCTTGATTTCCAGGCTGCTGCCGATCTGGAGGCCTGGCTGGCAACCAGCTAAATTCCAGTGCAGCCCTTGGGACGGCCAACGCGATCCGCTGCAGGTCGGCTCAACTCAGCACCGCTGGCTGATCTTCATGCCGGGGTGCTGGGCTTGTCGCTCCCAGACGCAGCCCAGAGCACCCTTCAAGCCAGCATGGGTCCTCGGCCTGTGACCAGTCTGGCCCAACAGCAGACAGAATTGCTGATCGGCGATCACCAACTCCGGGAGTTGCTGCGTCTTGCTGCTGTCTTGGGGGCCAAGGGAAACACCGCACAGGTTGTGCACCTATGGCAACAAATCCTGGATATCCGCAAGAAGCAGCTGGGGCCAGAGCACCTCGACTGAGCGGGAGAAGACATATGTGCAGCGGGAAAAGGTTCAGCTGGATGATGCTTATCAAGGCGGAGAACATAATGGCGACAAGCCTGGTCGCGGATCAGAGAACAACGTGCCAATCGTCGCCGCTGTTTCCCTTGATGAGGCTGGTCATCCCATTCACGTGCAGGTGGCCAAGGTTAAAACCTTCTGTTTTGCAGCGATCGCAGACTGGGCTCATGACGCCTTGGCACAATGCACCGCAAGGCCCGAGCGACTCCTGAAGGGTGTGGAGCTTGTTACCTAATCAAGTGGAGAGAAGCGAACAGAAAGTAGATAACTAAAGTCAGAATACTCAAAATACGCATAGCATAAAATCATGCAAGCTTTAGGCTTAGTCAACTTCTAGATCCGAATAACTACCCATAGCTTGGACTTTCCCGGTGCATGCTGGGACAAGGCCAGCAAAACGTGGCCCAAGGGTGATAAACTGAAACCACATATCCTTCATCGGAGCTGATCGCTTCCCTAGAATCCATGACGGGGCCTTGGTTTTCAAGTCATTTAAGATATCAGGTATCTGTAGGATATGCAGCAGTCGCTGGATTTCGCGTGATATTCGGGACCTCATATTCTATGTTAGGCTATGTAATGCAATGACCAGAAGGTATATAATCGCGCTCTTTCAGCGCTTGATCAAAAAGGCTCAGAAACAAATCGGCATTGTGAGTTTCAAGATCGCTCAAGACGAGAATGGCATGGTGTCAATGGGTGATCTAATGAGACAACCTCGGAGGTTTGAAATTTATTTTACTGACAACTACAAATTCAATGAAAATCAAGCCCATGGTTTTCACATAGTTATCTCTGCAACCGATTACAAACTTATCGAGTACTCTTCTGATCCTCGTGAGGGAATCCAGACAAAATCATTTCTAACACCAGCTGATGTTAGCCGTCATTGCGCTTTAGCTCAATTAACTGTGGCTGCAAATATATCGTTGTCGCGTGATAAGGAATACAAGTCACTAGACCCAAAGAAATCATATGAGCAGCTAATGCGGCAAATTGTACTAGTTCAAGAGCATAAGCAGATGCTTACTGAAAGACTTGACCACTATCTAAGATCAAAAGAAGCCAGGTTGATCAGTTGGCTCATCAAAACACTGCCCAAGGGCAACCTAACCCCGCAGTCAAGCGGGACGCCGCGCTGAAGCACGGCGCCCCTTACTTGCAACGTTCTGCAGACTCTGCTGGCCTCTCTAGGCTTGGAACACTTTTCAGTCGCAAAGTTCTTGGTGGATACGACTCCTCACTCCATACCGCAAGGCTTCGGACCTTGCAAAGCATTACTCAGTCTCTCTATCAAGAGTGCCTCCACACCGATAACATCGAAGGACTTGTGAATGACACAGTGTTAGATGATTGTCGATTAATATGGGATAAAACATAGTGCATGGCACAAACCCACCTATCCCCCCTCCTCCAAAGCCACCAAGTCCCGCAGTTGCTTGACAACAAAGCCTCCCAGCCATTCTGCGCCCGAGCCGTAAATCACGTCAGCCAAAGATCAGAGGAGGCGCGGATTCCATAGCACACGGCAGATAGAGCGGTGAAGACAATTGCAAGTTTGCAGTCAGTGTAAAACGTATAGCATCAATATATTCGAGTGTAAAATTATCATGGTGCCAGTTAACAGATTTCAAAATTAACCTAGGCTGCATGCACATCGTGCTGACTGATCAAAGTGACCACCCTCCTTGAGCCCAAAGTAATCGCAATCGCCTTTTCTAAAAGCGACAGCCGACTATGAACTATCGTCAACCATTGCTCATTTACGCCAACAAGGGCCCGGTCTGAGTCGAGTTGTAACAGCTTGGCTTGCTGGATTAAAATCATCCGATTTGATGGCAACTCAATTTTACCGATTATTTGCTTCCAGTGGTAATCTAAATCCACTTCCTCTGGAGACTGAACAAATGATGTGTTCTCGAAACTTGCTGATTGTTTAGACGCCTCTCTTGCTTGCTTTTGTCTAGTCATTACTTGCTCAATGGTCAGGCTGATTTTCTTTAGGGCTTCGAGTCGGCCTACTTCATCGAGTCCTGCGAGGTGCTGGTTGGCCGGTAGCACAGCCTGGTACTCATGAATGGGCGTGTGCTCCACCAGGCATGGACTCAGGCTCACCCACAGAATTGGCACCCCCTCAGCTTTCGCCGCTGCCAGCAACTTGGGTACCTCTTGGCCCATCACAAACTCCGAGGCCAGGAAGTGATCGCTCACCAGCAGCAGTGCCACCTCCGCCTGAGCCAGTGCCGTCTCAATCTCATCGCGCCATTTCGCGCCAGGCTTGATCAGGTTGTCGTCCCATAAGCGCAGCACCTGGCCGCTGTCTCTCAGCATCGGTGCCATCATCCGCCGCAGCCGCTCAACCCAAACCCTATCGACATGGCTGTAGCTGATGAACACATGCTGGCGCTCGGGGGCTGGTTCGGGCAAACCTCAATTTGGGCGGGTGGTTGGATGCCATTGTGGCAGGTGCAACCCTTGGTGCATTTGGGGGCGAAGGCTGCCGGGTGGTGGCAGGTGGTGGCAGGTGATGGCAATGGATTTGTGAGACAGGGCTGCCATTCCCTCAGGGCCAAGTAACGGTTCACAGTTGGACAAGAGATGCCCAACATCGTCGTTAACCGCCTGCGGAGCCAGGCAGCCTCTCTTCAGCAGCTGGCGCATCACTAGCAGCTCCTCTGGGGGGTTTTAATCACGCCCTCCGAAGCCCTCACCCACTGTCGTTCGCGTCTCAGTCGCAAAAGACCCTTACAAGACCGAGTCATGACAAGCCGCTGATGCGGCCGGTGACGGTTCTCCCATCGCTTCCGGGTAGCTCACTTTTGGTGTCGGTGCCATATGGCAACTACGAAGGCTGGCTGACGTGACCCCCATCTGTGGTCCAGTTTCTATGAGAGCTGGTGGGGTGATCAAGCCGCCTTCCATTGCTGGAGGACTTCCAGGGGCGTACGCCCCTGGAGAGCCGAATGCGGTCTGTAGGTATTGTATTCCATCCTGTGTTGCTCTGCCAATACCTTTGCTTCTAACAACGATGCGAAAATCTCGATATTCAAGAATTCATCCCTGAGCCGACTGTTGAATGATTCCACGAATGGATTCTCCCAAGGTGAACCTGGCGGGATGTATTCCGCACCTGATCCACTACCTGTGCACCATTCCTGTAATGCATGGGCAATGAACTCAGGGCCATTGTCCATTCGTAGATGGGTGGGTGCTGGATACTGCTTGAGAAGTTCCTCAATCGTGTCGATTACATCGATAGCCTTACAACGTCTACCAACACGAATGGCAAGACACATGCGACTATATTCATCCACAATATTCAGAAATTTCAATCTTCTGCCATCCATCGTTTGGTCGAATTGGAAGTCGATCGCCCACACATGATGCGGGTACTCGGCTCTAAGGAGCTCTCTGGAACCGTCTGCCGGTCGTGAGCGCTTTTGCTTGCGCGGCAGGGGCCTCTGTAACCCCTCCTTGCGCCAGATCCTTTGCACCCGCTTGTGGTTGACGCTCCAACCCTCGATTCGCAGACGCCTGTAAACCAGTCGTCTACCCCAGCGAATGTGGCGCCGGGCCAGCTCTCGAATCCGCTGTCTGAGCTTGTGCTCCTCGATGTCTGCCACCGGCACTGGCCGTCGTTGGGTACTGCGGTTCTGGCCGGCTAGACGGCAAGCCCGGCGCTGGGAAGCCCGGAATCGATCCTGCAGAACCACGACAGCTCTGCGTCGACGTTCCGGCTCTTTGAGCATGGCCTTGTCGAGCTCTGCCTCGGCAAGTAAACGCTTCAGCCGAGAGTTCTCCTGTTCCAGCTCCTTGAGCCGCTTGGCTTCCGTGGATTTCATGCCTCCGTAGAGATGCTGCCAACGGTGGTAGGTGGTAGCAGATACCTCCAGAGCTCGGCATACATCGGCAACTGTTTGGCCTTGGTTGAGCAGTTGCTCGGCACTGCGCAGCTTGCGGATGATTTGCTCGGGGTTGTGGCGTTTGCGTTTCATGGGGCTTCTCCTGGCCAAGTCTGGCCGATAGGGAAGCTCTCATAAGGGCTGGATCAGTTTTTGGGGTCCACGTCATCTATTTGTCGCCTAACAATTCACTGACGCACATGTGGTCAGGCTGTTGATTGCCCGTGGGCAAACTGAAGGCAAGAACCTCGTAGCAGGACCGATTGATCTTGCGTAAGGAAACTAAACTCTGTTGAGAGATTGGCTGCCTTTTTTGCGCAACAGGCACCAAACAGCGAAGACCTTGTGTGGGGACAAAGACATACTGCAAATAACTGATAAGACAACTTTACCATCTAAATAGATATTCTGCAATCCTTTATGACCAATGACTTACGAGTTCCAAATTACTCACACATACTTAAAGAAGTAAGTGGTGGCAGGGCAAACCTGATTAACATATTTGGCGACTCTTTGGCAGCCAATCTCGCAGTGTTCACGGCAAGGCTTAGAAAATTCATTCGTAATCGTCATCTTGACATAAACTTGCCACGCTCTTTGTTATTTTTAGTATTTCTGATTGTCGCATGGCTAATGATTGAAAGCACTAACAACTGCAAAAACTGCAGCACGCTTGCCAAGAAAGAACCACTTAAGAACTATGAACTAATCAAAGATATTGGGGCCCTTGCAGGTGCCACTATCACAATCTTATTTGCTATGACTAATATGCACAGAGAATATCATTACAAGAAGCGCGAAAAAGCATCTACATATGTTAGCGCCTGGCACTCTCAAGATTATTTTACTATTCGCCAGGTTGTTGACAGAATCAAATCGGAAGTTTTGTGGGATATTTACCTACAAGATTTGATATAAATGTATTCGATAAATGCCATAGTGTTGTCGCTGGATACAAGCAGAATGCAGATGGAATTGAAATCCTACAGAAAGTACAATCCTCAATTCTGGCGAGACTTTATCCTAATCACACAACTGACAATACAGATGACAAAATCAAAAAAGATTATAAAAATGAGAAAGAATCGGTAGATTGTTTTTTAAGCTTTTTAGAACATATGGGACAAGATGTTAAAGAGCATGTAGCAGACTCAGACTACCAAAAAGATTATTTTTACTCAATTGTGGTTGACAACTATGAGCTGTTCAGAAAATATATTGAACACAAGCAGATAGACCGATCGAATAGAATGATATACTGTAATATAATATTTCTAGCGCAAACATGGGAAAAAGAAGGAAATCTTCCAGAGCTACCTCGTATATGCCTAAGACCACCTATAGTTACAACTGAAGACTTAACGAAAGTATATGATCTTAAGTTAAAAGACATAAACCGCCGCCATCCATTTCCTAATATTAGCATAAAATCCCATATACCTGATGATTACAAGCCTTAGCCCTTAGCAATAAACCATATGACATTCTACCTAGCACATACAAACAAAACTTTTCTCGCCTAACCCCAAAATACAGTCCCCATCGTTATAAGCCCTACCTACAATCCCACCTACCCCCCCTCATCCAAAGCCACCAAATCCCGCAGTTGCTTGACATCAAAGCCGCCCAGCCATTCTTCGCCCGAACCGACAATTTCTTCAGCCAGCACTGATTTTTTGCGGATCATGATGTCGATTTTTTCTTCGACCGAGCCGCTGGTGATGAACTTGTGCACCATCACCCGCTTCTGCTGGCCGATGCGGTAGGCCCGGTCGGTCGCCTGGTTTTCGACGGCCGGATTCCACCAGCGGTCGATGTGGAACACATGGCTGGCCCGGGTGAGGTTGAGGCCCACCCCACCGGCCTTCAGCGACAGCAAAAACAACTGGGGGCCGCGGGGATCATCCTGGAAGCGATCGACCATCGCCTGGCGTTCGCTCTTGCTGGTGCTGCCATACAGAAACGGCACCTCCTGGCGCCAGCGACGCTCCAGATACACCTTGAGCAGCTGGCCCCATTCGGCGAATTGGGTGAACAGCAGGGCCCGATCGCCCGCCGCCATCACCTCCTCCAGGATTTCCTCCAGCCGCTGCACCTTGGCGCTACGGGCCGCAAAGCCGCCATCGACACTGCTCGGTGCTTCCTTGAGCGCCAGGGCGGGATGGTTGCAGATTTGTTTTAGCCGCGTCAGCAACGCCAGCACCTGGCCGTGGCGTTGACCCAACGGCGCCCTGGCGATCGCATCCAGGCTTTCATCCACCGTGCGGCGATAGAGCTGCACCTGCTCGGGGGCCAATCCCACCCATTCGCGCAATTCCACCTTCTCGGGTAGATCGCTGATAATCGCCTTGTCGGTCTTGAGGCGCCTCAAGATAAACGGGCCCACCCGGGCCTTCAGATCGCGCAGCGAGCTCATGTCGCCATAACTTTCAATCGGCAAGCGATAGCGCTGGCGGAAGAAGGCCTCCTCCCCCAATACATTGGGATTGAGGAAATCCATCAGCGCCCACAGCTCACTGACCCGGTTTTCGACCGGGGTGCCGGTGAGGGCAATGCGGAAACGACCCTGCTTGCCGGGCCGGCCCAAATCCCGGGCGGCCTGGGATTGTTTGGCGGCGGGATTCTTGATCGCCTGGGCCTCATCCAGCACCACCCCCTGCCAATCCAGCGACTCCAACAACTCGCTATCCCGTTGCAGCAGCCCATAGGTGGTCAGCACCAGATCCACCCCCTTGAGCGCCGTTTTCAGCGCCCCCTCATTGCTGGCCCGCCGCGGCCCGTAGTGCTCGCGCACCTCCAGCTCCGGCGTGAAGCCAGCGGCTTCCCGCTTCCAATTGGTCAGCACCGAGGTGGGAGCCACCAGCAGCACCGGCCGCTTCAGCTCTTCCTCGGCTTTGAGGTGCTGCAAAAAGGCCAGCAGCTGGATCGTCTTGCCCAACCCCATGTCATCGGCCAGGCAGGCCCCTTGATCGAAGCGATGCAAAAAGGCCAGCCAGCCCAAGCCCCGCTCCTGATAGGGCCGCAACTGGCCGGCAAAGCCCTCCGGGGCCGGCAGCGGATCGGGGGCCTTCTGCTGGTGGTATTGCTCCAGCACCGCCTGCAGGCGCGGCTTGGGCGTGAATTGATGCACCGGCAGCCGCATCAAGGTGTCGCCCTCGCTGGCGGTCAGCCGCAGGGCCTCATCCAGCGTTAAAGGTGGATCGGCGGCGCAGAAGCGCTCGGCATTGCGCAAATCCCCCGGCCGCAACTCGATCCAGGCGCCCTTGTGCAGCACCAGCGGGCTGCGCTTGGCCGACAGGCGCTCTAGATCTTTGAGGCTGAGGGTGACACCACCGATCATCAACTCCCATTGCCATTCCAAGGTTTCGCCCAGGGTGAAGCCCTTGGAACGCTTGGGCAGCTCCGCCACGATCGACAGCCCCAAGCGGCTGGCCAAGCCGCCCGATAGGGATTCGGGCAGCACCACCCCCACCCCCACATCCCGCAATTGGCTGGCGGCGGTGCGCACCAACACAAAGGCTTCGGCGGGGGTAAGGGCCATGCCCTCCGGCGCCGCCCCATCCAACCCCCGCGTGATCGGCTCAAACACCGTCAGCGCCCGTCCCAGGCCCTCCAGCAGCAACTCGCCCGGCTGGGGCACCTCCACCTCACCGAGCTGCAGCACGGCGGCGCCGGCCGACCAAACCGCCGCCGCCGGCAGCCGCAGGCTGGGTTCGGCTTCAGCCTGGAGGCTGAAACGCAAATGCCAGAGATCCTCCCCCTCCGGCGGCGCATCCAGCTCCAGGCAGGCCCGCGCCGGCGCCAGCCGGCCCGCCACCGCCTCCAGCCAGTGGTGGGTGGCGATCTGGAGCCGCTCGCTGTCTTCAGCATCCAGCTTGAGCTGGCCATCGCCGCGGCCCAGGGCTTGCTGCCACGCGGCCAGCAGCGGATCCAGGCCCTGGGCATCTTTCTGGAAGCCGGCCCGCAGCTGGCCATCGAGCAGGGCCTCCAGCAGGCTCGCCACCCGCAGCCGGCCGCTGCCGGGGCGGCGACAGGCCAATCCCTCATGCACAATCGCCGAAGTCGCCACCTGGGGTAAGCCCGCCGCCAGCTCCTCCAGCCGCCGCCGGTCGCCCTCCCGGTTCAGTAACGGCAGCCAGCGGGCCCGGCCCCCCTCCACCTGGGGCAGCCAGCGGCCGCGGGCCAGCAGGCTCAGCGCCCAGCGCTGCAGGTGACTCCACCAGCGCAGATCATCGGACAGGCCCGGATGGACGCCAGACAGGGGCAGGGCGCTGAGCCACTCGCCGGCCGCACCCGGATCCAAGGCCAATCCTTCCACCCGCCACGGCCACCACTGCACCTCCTTGGGGATCGGCTCGCCCGCCTGCAGGGGCAGGCCACTCCAATCCGCCTCGCTTTTGCGCCGGCCGCGGGCCGCCTGGCTGCGACTCGGCAGGGTGAGGGTGGCATTGGCGGGCCTGACGGCTTCCGACCAGAGGCCGTTGTCCTCCAGCCAGGTGGCCAGGTCATCCCAATTCAGGCTGAGGGGATGTTCGGGGATCTCGCCCGCTTTGGGCTGGACCGGGGCCGCCACCCGCCAGGTGTCGGCCCATAACAACAGGCGACCGCCCGCCCCCTCAGGGGGAAACAGCCAAGTGGCGTGCAGCAGGCTCATGGCCGCGGGGGCGCCGGAATCCGGTGGATACGAACCCAGCGGGACTGGATTCGCGCACCATCATGGATTAACGGGTGCCTGGGGATGGGGCGGGATCAGTTGCGCAGGTTCATCAGCAGCCGCCGCATCGTCGCCAGCAGATCGGGCCGCGATTCCCGCTGGCTGCGGGTGCCGATCGCCTTGAGCTCATCGAGCCGCTCTTCCACCTGCTCCGCCAGCTGGTCCAACAGGCTGGGATTGCTGGCGATCAGCCGGCTGAAGCAGTCCCGGTCCACCTGCAGCAACTCGCATTCCCGCAGGGCCCGCACCGTGGTGCTGCGGGGAGCATCGAGGAAGAGGGTCATCTCGCCGAACACCTCGCCCGCAGCCAGCTCGCACACCAGCACTTCGCTGCCATCGTCCCGATGTTTTATGACGGCCACCCTGCCGTCCATCAACAGGAACAGGGAGTTGCCCCCATCCCCCTCACGCACGATCGATTCACCGGCACCAAAGCGGACCCGGCTGCTGGAGGCAACCATTTGGCCCTGCTGCTCGGAGGTGAGCACATTGAATAACTGGTTGCGGCTGAGGCAGGCCAGCGCCTTGGCCTGGGCGGGCTGGCGCTCCCGCTCCGGATCTACCGCCGGCGGGGCGGCCCGCAACTCGCGCACCGGGAACGGAATGGACCAGCCGTTGCGGTGCACCGCATACCAGATCTGCTCGAGCAGCTCGCTGCGCAGTTCGATCGGCCCCGGCTCCACACCCTTGGGGTGCCACAGCTGCAATTCGTAGATGATGGCGCTGTCACCAAACTCCTTGACCCGCACAAGCGGCTTGGGATCGCTGAGCACCAGCGGGTGATCCCCCAGCAGCGTCAGCAGCATGGCCCGCACCTGACCGGGCGGAATTGCATAATCGAGACCAACTTCAAAGCGGTTGCCGCAGTAGCCGTAGGCCACCTTGTTGACGATCACGTCATCGGTGACCTTGCTGTTCGGTACCACCAGGCGGGTGCCCTCGATGGTGCGCAGGCTGGTGTCCCGCCAGCTCACGCTTTCCACCACGCCCTGGTGGCCGCCCAGATCGACCAGATCGCCGATCGCGAAGTCGTCGCCCAGTTGCAGCTCCAGCCCGGCGATCAGGTCCTTGAGCAGCCCCTGGGAGGCAAAACCGATCACGGCGGTGAGCACGGCGGAGGTGGTGATCAGCCCGAGCAGCTCGATCTTGAGGATCTGGCGCACCACGACAACGGCGATCAGGCCGCCGAAGCCCAGCATCAGCAGCTGCACCAGCAACTGCGGGGGCCGTCGCCACCAGCCGAGGCTGCTGGGGATCTCCAGGCCCACCCACAGCACCAGCCGCACGGCGGTGAGGCACAGCAGCAGCAGCCCCGCCAGATCCAGCCAGCGATGGGCCATCGGTCCCAGCAGCGCTCGCGTCTCGGCGCCGATCACCACCCAGCTGGCCAGGGCGAGCAGCACCAGACGGGCGGGGGGCAGGACCAGGCGCCGCCGCCGGCAGAGCTCGGCCACGGCCACGAGGGCGACGGTTGCCAGCAGGGCGACCAGGAGGCGCTGCAGCAGCTCCATCTGTCATTAGCGAATGGTGGATCCCCATCTTCCCCGGAACCAATACACCGGTGGGGTTACGCCGGTGGGGCGAATTGGCACCACAATGGGGGCTATCATTTTCGGGGGTGCGATGGCCCGAGTCCCTGCCGTCCCCCTCGCGGCGGCGCTGCTGCTGGCCCTGGCGATCGCCGACAGCCAAAGCGGCTGGGCGGCTGAATCCGCCACCGTGCAGGAAATCCTCGATGGCCAAGAGCTATTCATCAATCAGAAACAGGCGGCGCCCAAGGATCGGGCCTCGGCTCCCGAGACGGTGAGCACCCGCAACAGCCGCGGCCAGCTGGCCTTCAGCACCGGCGCCGCCGGCCGCATCAATCGCTTCTCCCTGCTCAGGCTCGGCTCCAGTTGCTTCCTGGTGGAAAAGGGCCAGATCCTGGTTTCCGGCAAGCAGAACGGCTGCACCCGTTCCGCCCGCCTCAGCGTGCGCGGCACCAATTACCTGATTGATGTGCAGGAGGACGGCAGCGCCGAGCTCTCGGTGCTGGAGGGCAGCGTGGACGTGGAGCAACTCCAGGACGGCGAGCCCAGCGGCAAACCCGCCACGGCGGTGGAGGCGGGCCAGAAGGTGAAGCTCTCGGCCCAGGGCGTCATCCTCACCCTGCTGCGCCTCAGCTCCGGCGACTACAACGCCATCCTGTCCGGCCCGCTGTTCAGCGGCTTCCGCAGCACCCTGCCCGGCTTCGCGGCACTGGAAAGCCACATCCGCTCCTTCGTCCCCGGCGTGACGTTGCCTTCGGTGCCCTCGGTGCCCTCGGTGCCCATCCTGCGCCGCTTCGGCATCTTCTGAGCCCGTGCCCTTGTCCTGAATGGCCCTCCCCTCCCCGCGTCCGGGTCGCACCGTTGTCCTGGCGGCGCTGACCGCCGCCATCAGCCTGTGGATGGGCGGCACGGCGGGTTGGCCGGGGCCGCGCTGGCGGATCTGGGAGCGCAATCTGGAGCAGCAGCTGCTGCTTTGGCGCGGCCCGCGCCGTCCTCCCCCGGCGGTGATTGTGGTGCCCATCGACGACGCCAGCCTGCAGCAGGCGGCCTGGTTCTCCCGCAGCCCCAACCAACCGGCCTGGACCCGTGGCACCGACACCCTGCCCTGGCCGCGGGCGGCCTACGGCGAGCTGGGCCGGCGCCTGCTGGCGGCCGGCGCCAAGGCGGTGGCCATCAACGTGGTGTTTGAGGGGCCCAGCGGCAAGGGAGCGGCGGATGACGAGGCCTTCCGCCGTTTCCTGGCCGGCGCCCGGGGCCGGGTGGCCCTCGCCGCCGAGATGCTGGAGCCGGAGGACTCCCGCGGGGCCGGCGGCCTCACCCTGGTGTTGCCAGAGCTCTTCCTGCCGGCGATCGGCGGGCGGGCGGCGGTGGGTCTCAGCAACAGCCTGGCGCCCGTGCCCGGCGAGCCCCTGCGCCATCCGGAGGCCTATGCCAGCGGTCTGTTGCGGGCCCAGGGGGTGGAGAGCCCGCCGGGACTGTCCACCACCCTGCTGCGGCTGGCCGGGTGGCCAGCCCGCCAGGCGGATCGGCGCACCGGCCTCAATGTCTACGGACCGGAGGGCAGCTTCAGCCGCCTTCCCGCCTGGGAGGTGCTCGATCCCCAGCGCTGGCGCAACCAGCCGCTGCGAGCCCGGCTGCAAGATGCCGTGGTGGTGGTCGGTCCAGTGGAGGGGGGACGGCACGCCACCGCCTTCGGGCCGCTCTCCGGCCTGGAGCTGCTGGCCACCGCCACCGCCAACTCCCTCCAAGGCGACGGCTTGCTGCCCTGGCCAGAGGCCGACTTGCGCCGGGCCCTGCTGGCGATGCTGCCCCTGCTGGTGGCCGGTGGCCTGGCCCTGGCGCGCCGCCCCCTGGTCTGGCGTCTCGGGGTGGTGGGGGCAGTCCTGGCGCTGCAGCTGCTGGCTGCGGTGCTGGCGTTGCAGCTGAACCATCGCTGGATTCCCCTGCTGGCCCCCGCCAGCGGCCTGGTGCTGCTGGCCCTGCTCCATGGCGGCAACGCCTACCTGCTGGAGGGTCGGGAGCGCCGCCGGCTGCGCCAAACCTTCGAGCGTTACGTGGCCCCCAGCGTGGTGGCTGAGATCCTGGCCGACCCGGAATCGGCGCGGGGCATCCTGCGCGGCCGGGTGCTGGAGGTGACGGTGCTGTTCTCCGATCTGAAGGGCTTCACCGAGCTGACGCGGCGCCGCAGCGCCGCCGGCGAGAGCGAACGGCATGTGCGCCAGCTCAATACCTACCTGGGGGCGATGGTGGCGGTGATCAGCGCCCATGGCGGCACGATCGACAAGTTCATCGGCGATGCGGTGATGGCGGTGTTCGGCTCGCCGCTGGGGCGCGGGCCGCGCTACGAGGCGGCGGCGGCGCTGCGCTGCGCCCTGGCGATGGGGGAGCGGCTGCGCCAGCTCAATGAGGAGTGGCGGCTCCAGGGGGGAGAGGCGGCGGGGGAGGAACCGCTGGCCAGTGGCGTCGGCCTGGCGAGCGGGCCGGTGGTGGCGGGTCAGATCGGCAGCCCCCAGCGGCTGGAGTTCACGGTGATCGGCGACACGGTGAACCGGGCGAGCCGGATGGAGGGGCTCACCCGCCAGCTGGAGAACCCGATCTGCCTCGATGGCGCCACGGCCCAGCTGGTGGCGGACGACCCGGAATTCGCGCTGCACAGCCACGGCCAGCGGGCGGTCAAGGGGCTGGGGGAAATCGAGGTGTTCAGCGCCGCCGCCGCCCATGGCGGCACCGCCATAGGCGGCGGCGGCCCCAGTGGGAACATGGGCCTGCCGCCCGGGCCCCTGCCGCCGCCATGACCGCCGCCTCCCCCTCCGGCCCCCGCCCCCGCTCCGGTGCCGAGATCCGCGAGGCCTTCCTGCGCTTCTACGAAGCCCGGGAGCACCGGCGCATCGCCAGCGCCTCCCTGGTGCCGGAGGACCCCACGGTGCTGCTGACCATCGCCGGCATGCTGCCCTTCAAACCGGTGTTTCTGGGGCAGCAGCAGCGGCCGGCGGCCCGGGCCACCAGCAGCCAGAAATGCATCCGCACCAATGACATCGAGAACGTGGGTCGCACGGCGCGGCACCACACCTACTTCGAGATGTTGGGCAACTTTTCGTTTGGCGACTATTTCAAAGCCCAGGCCATCGCCTGGGCCTGGGAACTCAGCACCCAGGTTTTCGGCCTCAAAGCCAACAATCTGGTCGTCAGCGTCTTTCGTGAAGATGACGAGGCCGCTGCCATCTGGCGTGATGAGGTGGGCGTCGATCCACGGCGCATCATCCGCATGGATGAGGCCGATAATTTCTGGGCTTCGGGGCCCACGGGACCCTGCGGCCCCTGCTCGGAAATTTACTACGACTTCAAACCAGAACTGGGTGCTGAGACGATCGATCTAGAAGACGACAGCCGCTTCATCGAGTTTTACAATCTGGTCTTCATGCAATACAACCGGGACGCCGAGGGCCAGCTGACGCCCCTGGCCAACCGCAGCATTGATACCGGCATGGGCCTAGAGCGCATGGCCCAGATCTTGCAGGGGGTGAGCAATAATTACGAAACCGATCTGATCTATCCACTCATTGAGCAGGCTGCCCAATTGGCTGGGGTTGATTACCAAAACCTCAACGCAGCCGGCCGCACCAGCCTCAAGGTGATCGGCGACCACAGCCGCGCCATCACCCAGCTGATCGCCGATGGGGTCAGCGCCTCCAACCTTGGCCGCGGCTACATCCTGCGGCGGCTGCTGCGGCGGGTGGTGCGCCATGGCCGCTTGCTTGGCATCGACAAGCCCTTTCTGGGCTCGATGGGCGCAGGGGCCATCGCCCTGATGGCCGAGGCCTTCCCCCTGCTGCTGGAGCGTCGCGAGGCCATTCTGGCGGAGCTGAATCGGGAGGAGGCCCGCTTCCTGGAAACCCTGGAGCGGGGTGAAAAACTGCTGGCCGATGTGCTGGCGGCCCAGCCGGCTCAGATCAGTGGTGAGCAGGCTTTTGAGCTTTACGACACCTATGGCTTCCCCCTGGAGCTCACCGAGGAGATCGCCGAAGAGCACGGCCTGACGGTGGACCTGGCCGGCTTTGAGGCGGCGATGGCGGCCCAGCGGCAGCGGGCCAAGGCTGCCGCCGTCAGCCTCGATCTGACCGTGCAGGGGGCGATCGAGCAGGTGGCCGGCGCCCTGGCGGCCACCCAGTTCGCCGGCTACAGCCAACTGGAGCAGGCCAGCTGTGTACTGGCCCTGGTGGTCAATGGATCGGCCGCCGAACGGGCCACAGCCGGAGACGAGCTCCAGATTGTGCTCGATACAACGCCTTTCTACGGCGAAGGCGGCGGCCAGGTGGGGGATCGGGGCCTGTTGATCGGCCAGGGCGGGGATGGCGACGGCCTGCTGGTGGCGATTGAGGTCGTCAGCCGCAACCGCAGTGTGTTCGTGCACAGCGGCCAGCTGCAGCGGGGGCAGTTGGCCGTGGGCGATGTGGTGCTGGCCCGCGTCGATCCCGCCTGCCGCCGCCGCGCCCAGGCCAACCACACGGCCACCCACCTGCTGCAGGCGGCCCTCAAGCAGGTGGTGGATCCGGCCATCGCCCAGGCCGGATCGTTGGTGGATTTCGACCGCCTGCGCTTTGATTTCCACTGCCCCCGGGCTGTCACGGCCCAAGAACTGATCACTATCGAAACCCTGATCAACGGCTGGATCAGCGAGGGCCACGCCCTGCAGGTGGCCGAAATGGCGATCGACCAGGCCCGGGCCGCCGGTGCCGTGGCCATGTTTGGCGAAAAGTACGGCGAGGTGGTGCGGGTGGTGGATGTTCCCGGAGTCTCGATGGAGCTGTGCGGCGGCACCCACGTGGCCAGCACCGCCGAGATCGGCCTGTTCAAGATCATCAGCGAATCGGGGGTGGCCGCCGGCATCCGCCGCATCGAAGCGGTGGCCGGACCGGCGGTGCTCGGCTACCTCAACGAGCGGGAGGCGGTGGTCAAAACCCTGGGGGACCGCTTCAAGGCCCAACCGGGCGAGATCGTTGAGCGGGTGTTGGCCCTGCAGGACGAACTCAAGGCCACCGGCAAGGCCCTGGCGGCGGCCCAGGCCGAGTTGGCGAGAGCCAAGGCGGCGGCCCTGATCAGCCGGGCCGAAGGCAGCGGCGCCTGCCAACTGCTGGTGGCGCGTCTTGATGGGGTTGAAGGCGGCGACCTGCAGACGGCGGCCCAGCAACTGCAGGAGCAACTGGGCAGCAATGCCGCCGTGGTGCTGGGGGGCCTGCCCGACCCGGCCGATGGGAGCAAGGTGGTGCTGGCGGCGGCCTTCGGTGCGGCGGTGGTCGCCGCCGGCTCCAAGGCGGGGGCCTTTATCGCCGGCGTGGCCAAGGCCTGCGGCGGCGGTGGTGGCGGCCGCCCCAACCTGGCCCAGGCCGGTGGCAAGGATGGCGCTGCCCTGGATGGGGCCCTGCAGCAAGCCGGCAGCGACCTGAAGGCGGCCCTAGGGGCCTTGGCCCTTGAGGCCTCGGCCCTTGGGGCTTGAAACTGCCCTTGGGGGCCTCGGCTCCAAGGGCTGAGGCCCCAAGGGCCTGAAGCGGGCCAAATGGTCTGAAGCGGAGCTTCCCCTTCAGCCCCCCAGCTCCTGGGCCAGGGCGCCAAGCAGGCGCCGGTTGCCGCGGCGATCCAGCACCGCCAGCCGCAGCCAGCTTTCACCCAGCCCCGCAAATGAGCGGCAATCCCGCACCAGAATCCGGTGGCACTGCTCCAGGGCCAGGCGCAGGCCGTCGAGAGAGCAGGGCTGGCCAGCCCGCTCACCGCGCACCAGCAGAAAATTGGCCGCCGATGCCATCGGCACCAGGCCCGGCAGTTGGGCCAACTCCCCAGCCAGCCAGGGGCCTTCCCGCGCCAGCCAGCCCTGCACGCGCTGGTCCCAGGCGCGATCAGCCATCAGGGCCACCCCCGCCGCCGTCGCCAGGCCGTTGACGGGCCAGGGGTCGCGCCAGGCGGCCCAGCGGGCCAGGCGTTCGGGATCCGCCAGGGCATAGCCGAGCCGCAACCCCGGAATCGCCGCCAGTTTGGTGAGGCTGCGGATCACCACCAGGCCTGGGCAGCGGCCCACCCAAGGCAGCAGCGATTGGGCCTCGCCGCCGGGCACCAAAGGCAAAAAAGCCTCATCCACAATCACCAACGCGAAACGCTCCAGCAGGGGCACCAGGGACTCCCGGCTCCAGAGCTGGCCAGTCGGGTTGTGGGGATTGGTGATCCACACCACGTCGGCCTCGGCCAGGTCGGCTTCGGTGGGCGCTGGAAAGGGCTGGGGGAAGGGCCCCGACCAGCGCAGGGGCAGGGGCAGGGGCCGCCAGGCTCCCTGCCAGCAAGCCAACGCCCGCCGGTAATCGGCGAAACCAGGAACCGGCAGCAGGCTGATGCCGGTCCGGGCCGCATCGCGGCCGACCCAGGTGAACAGCTCGGCGGCGCCATTGCCGGGCAGCACCATCGCCGGCTCCAAGCCATGGCGCTGGGCGATCGCCTGGCACAGCGCCTGGTGTTCCCGGTCGGGATAATCCCTGATCGCCGCACCGGCCAGGGCCCGGCGCAGGCTGCGACGCACGCTGGCGGGCGGACCGAAGGGCACCAGGGAGGCACTGGCTTCCAGCAACTGATCGGGCCGGCAACCAAGGCGCCGGGCCACGGCCAACCGGTTGCCCCCGTGGGGATTGCCCCCGTGGGGGGCGATTTGATGGTTCACGCCCCTGGCCTCGCAAGGTCTGTGATTCAATCAGTGGCAAGGCTGGGGCACGGGGCCAAGCCAAATGCAACTAAAACAGGGGGATGGGCGCGATGGATTCCCCTATTCAAGCGCTGATTGCGGCCATCGGGCAGGTGCTGCTGGGCAAGGAGCACCAGGTGAAACTGGCCCTGGCCTGTTTGCTGGCCCGGGGCCATCTGCTGTTGGAAGATCTGCCCGGCACCGGCAAAACCAGCCTGGCGGAAGCCCTGGCCCGGGGGTTTGGCCTGGACTTTCGCCGGGTGAGCTTCACCAGTGATTTGCTGCCGGCGGATCTGACCGGGCTGAATGTGTTTGACAGCCAGCGCAGCCGTTTCGACTTTCACCCCGGTCCCCTGTTCAGCCAGGTGCTGCTCGCCGATGAAATCAACCGGGCCAGCCCCCGCACCCAAAGCGCCCTGTTGGAGGCGATGGCCAACGGACGGGTGAGCGTTGATGGCGTCAGCCACCCGTTGCCCGAGCCCTTCCTGGTGATCGCCACCCAGAACGGCCTTGACCAGGGCGGCACCGCGCCCCTGCCCGAATCCCAGCTGGATCGCTTCTTGATGCGCTTGAACCTGGGTTTTCCGGCCCGGGACGCGGAGCGGGCCCTGTTGCAGGGCCAGGCGCTCAAGGCGGCCCAGTTGGCCAGCGAGCTCAGCCCGGCCCACCTGCAGGCGCTGCAACAGCAGGTCCAGACGGTGCACACCAGCCCAGCCCTGCTCGATTATGTGCTCGATTTGCTGGCCCGCAGCAGGGACAGCGGCCGGCCGGGCCTGCCCCTCTCGCCGCGGGCCGGGTTGGCCCTGCTGGCGGCGGCACGGGCCTGGAGCCTGATCGCCGGGCGGGACCATGTGCTGCCGGAGGATGTGCAGGCGGTGTTGACCCCCGTCTGCGAACACCGCCTCGATGGCGGCCAGATCCGGGGCGAGGCAACCCTGAGCAGCCGACTGCTGGGCGCCGCAGGCGGCCTGCGCTGACCCCAATGTGACGCCAATGGAAGTTGCAGCACCACCCCAGCAAACCCTCCCCCACCGGCTTGAGCAGCAGCTGTCCCGCTGGCTGCCGGCGGCGCAGCAGGGGGAGGTGTTGAAGCTGGGCCTGCGCAACCTCTACATCGTGCCCACCGGTTTCGGCTGGCTCTGGCTTGGGGGGGGCCTGCTATTGCAATTGGTGGGCATCCAGACCCAGACCAACGGACCGCTGCTGCTCAGCTTTGTGATGTTTGCCTTGCAGTTGTTGAGCCTGCATCTGACCCATGGCCAGCTGGATGGCCTCGAGGTGCGCTGCGCCCAACCGGAACCGGCCTTCGCGGGGGCAACCGCCGCCTATCCGCTGATTGTGCGGGTCAAAACCGCCTGTGAGGGCCTGGAATGGCGCCTGGGGCCCGGTGCCTTCCATGGTGTGGGCAGCCTCGGCCCAGGCGAGCACCAGATGGCCTTGGCCTGGACCCCCCAGCAGCGAGGCTGGCAGCGGCCCGGCAAGCTGAGATTGCAGACCACCGCCCCCCTGGGGCTGTTTGTCTGCTGGAGTCGCTGGCAGCTTCCCGCCGGGCAGCTTGTTTATCCCGCCCAGAATCCGGGCCCGGTGCGCCAGGTGCCCATGGCCGATTGGCGCGAAAAGACGGCCGCAGCCGGGGCCCTGG
The DNA here is from genome assembly GCA_026389315.1 of Cyanobacteriota bacterium. Lineage (GTDB taxonomy): Bacteria > Cyanobacteriota > Cyanobacteriia > PCC-6307 > Cyanobiaceae > Cyanobium. The sequence continues at coordinate 55,018 of JAPLIC010000066.1, read as the reverse complement.
CCGGCGATGGCAGTGAGGAATGGCAGGATTTACGCCCCCACCGCCGCGGCGACAGCAGCAGCCGCATGGCTTGGAAGCTATTGGCCCAGGGGCGGGGCGCCCAGACCAAGCGGTTTCAGGACCCGCGCTTGGAACCTTCCCTGTTGGCGCCGGATCCGGCCGTGCCCCGGGAGCAGGCCCTGGAGCATGTTTGTGATCGTCTCTGCCAATTGCACCGCCAGGGCCAGAGTTATGGCTTGGCGTTGAACGGACTGCAGATCGCCCCGGATCGGGGCAACAGCCACCGCGATCGTTGCCTGGAGGCGCTGGCGCTATGCCCTTGAAAGCGGGACGGGTCCCGGTTGGGACTGGCGGCTGGTTGCCCTGGCTGGCCGTGGGCCTGTTGACCGCTGCGGCCTGGGGGATGGCCCCCTTCAGCCTGCTGGGCGGGTTGAGCCTCAGCCTGCTGCTGCTGACAGCACTGAAACTGCGGGAGGCCAAACAACGGCATGAGCACCGGCTGGTGTGCCTGCTGCAACTGGTGACCGCCGGCATGCTCGGGGCCCAGCGGGGGGAGCTGGGGTCGACCCTGCTGCAGGGACTGGCCGTTCTGGTGGCCCTGGCGGGTTTGCTGCAACTGGAACTGGTGGGGATCACCAATCTCGGCACCCTGCTGAGCCGCAGTGGCCAACTGGTGCTGGCGGCCCTGCCGATGGCCATGGTGTTGTTTCTGTTGTTTCCCCGGATGGGGCCCTTCACCAACCTGGGCGGCTTGGGGCAGTTTGGCGCCGCCGCCACCACGGGACTCAGCGCCACCCTGGAGCCGGGCACCATCGCCACCTTGACCCAGGACCGCAGCCCCGCCGCCCGGGTGGCCTTCCCCGGGGGCGGCCCGCCACCGGCCTCGCAACGGCTTTGGCGGGTACTCGTGCACGGCCAGTTCGATGGCCAGAGCTGGCGCAGCCTCAATGCCGGCAGTGCCGGAGCCTTTGGAGATCGCGACCCCGAAGCGATCCGTGGCGGCATCGACGCCGACCCCAACCTGGGTGGCCCCCAACCCCCGGGGGCCACCCAGGTGTGGCTGAGTGAACCCAACAACTTTGCGGAGGTGCCCTGGAGCGGCGAGGGACTGCCGCTGGATCGCCACCTCAAACGCGATGGCCAGGGCCAGTTGCGCTATGTCGGGTCCGTGGGAATGCGCAAGCTCTATAGCCTTGCCGCCGAGCCCGCTGCGCCGGCCTGGCGCCGCCAGGCCCCCACGGCCCAGGACCTGCAGATGACCGCCGGCACCAACCCCCGGCTGGAAAGCCTGGCGGCCGGCTGGCGCCGCCAGGCGGCCGGCGGCGGCCCCAACACGGCCAGCGGCGCCAACAGGGCCAGTGGCGCCAAGGCGGTGGCCCTCGCCGAAACCTGGTTCAGGCAACAGGGTTTCCGCTACAGCCTCAACAACCCCCTGTTGCCCCAAACCGCCCCCCTTGATGCGCTGTTGTTCGAGCGGCGGCAGGGCTTTTGCGGCCATTACGCCAGCGCCCTCTCGGCCCTGATGCGGGCGGCGGGGGTGCCGGCGCGGGTGGTGAGCGGCTATCGGGGCGGTACCTGGGTGGTGCCCCTGGGGGGATCGGCCTTCCTCGACCTGCGCCAAAGCGATGCCCATGCCTGGAGCGAGGTGTGGATCGAAGGGGAGGGATGGCGCAGCCTGGATCCGACCCTCTGGGTGCTGGGGGGACCGACCCCGGGGGACCCGACATCCGCCTCGGTGCCGGCCACCGCTGCCGCCGCCGACCCAGCTGGCCCCCTGGACTGGATCGCCCGCCAGTGGTGGGGCCTGGATCTGGCCTGGGGGCAATGGTGGTTGGGCTTCGACCAACGCAGCCAGGAACTGCTGCTGCAACGCCTGCTGGGGCCCTACCGCGACTGGGCGGGGGCCCTGCTGCTCGGGGCTGTGGCGATGACCCTGACGATGGGGTTGGCGGCCTACGGCTGGCTGCGGCGCCGGGGCGAGGGGGACCGGCTGCAGCAGGAGCTGAACCAACTGCTGCGCAGCTGCGCCCGCAGCGGCCTGGTGCCCCAGCCTGGTGAAACCGTCAGCCAGTTCGGCCGGCGCCTGCGGCAAGCCCGGCCCCTGCTGGGTCCTGAGCTGGAGGATTTTGTCGGCCTGCTGCAACAGTTGCGCTATGGCCGGCCTGAAGGCTCCCGGCGGCAGGTGATGGCCCGCCTGGGGCGTTGCGGCCAGAGCCTGCGGCGGCAATTGCGCCGGTCGCCGTCCTGATCCAAGGCCTGGCCAGGGCGGCTGGAGCGGCAGTACAACAAGACAACCGCAGGGGCCCGTGCCATGGATGCCGACAGGGATTCCACTTCAACGCGCAGCACACCCCGCACCGCCCGCCGCCGCGCCGCAGGCCCCGCCCGCCGCCGCCGCGCCGCCCCACTGGGGTTTGCCCCTTTGGGGAACGCCCCTTTGGAGATGGCCCCGCTGGCCCTGGGGCTACTGCTGCTGGCGGTAGGCGCACCGGCCGGGGCGGCCAACAACGACGATCTGATGCGCCTTTTGGAGCAGCGCCGCTGCCCGGGTTGCCGGCTGCAGGATGCGGATCTGGTGCATGCCGAACTGCGGGATGCCGACCTGCAAGCGGCGATCTTGAAACGGGCCAACCTCAGCGGCGCCCTGCTCGATGGCGCCCAACTGCAAGGGGCGGACCTGAGTTTCACCAGCCTGGTGGGGGCCTCGTTGCGGGGGGCGGACCTGCGCGGCGCCCGGCTGGAGGGCACCGATCTACGCCAGAGCGACCTCAGCGGCGCCCAGCTGGATGCCGGCGCCCTAGAGCAAACCCATTGGCAGCAGGCGCGGGGGGCGGCACCGGGCAGCCTGGGCTACGCGGCCTTGCATAACGCCGGGGTGGCCGCCGCTGAAGCCGGCCGCTTCCAGGAGGCCGAAGTGCTGTTTGGTGATGCGCTCCGCCAGCAACCAGAGGCGGCGATCACCTGGGTGGCGCGGGGCATCTGCCGCACCGAGCAGGGCAACATCGAGATGGCCGCCAAGGACCTGCGCTGGGCGGCTGGGCTGTATCAACAGGCCGGCGATAGTGCAGCGGCCACCCAGATGACGGCGGCCGCCAATCAGCTGGAGGCCCCGGCCAAAAAAACGCCCGGCGGCAATGGCCTGGGCAGTCAGTTGCTGAACGCGGGGATGGGCGTTGTGCAGATGCTGGCGCCGTTGGCGATGAAAACCCTGTCAGGGTTGTGATCGCAGCGGCGCGTTGGGATCGGCCAGGAGGCGACGGCTGTCGTTGGTACCTGGCTGGTAGCCGTAACCGAAATTACCGCCTTCGTTGTCGTTGATGATGCGCGGCGTCACCAGAATCACCAGCTCCCGCTTGGCGCGGTTGTTGTTGCTGCTGCGGAAAAACTGACCAATGATCGGTACATCGCCGAGGATCGGCCATTTGGAGACTTCCAGCCGGTCGGCATCGGAAATCACGCCGGTCATGATTAGGGTCTGGCCATCGCGCACCCGGGCACTGCCGGTGTCGAGGCGGCGCACCGCCAGGACGTCGATGGGGCCGCAACCGGGCACCACCTGCTGGCGCAGGGCGGCGGTGATCGCCGGCGACATCGAGAAAGTGACGAAGCCGTTGTCATCAATTTTGGAGACGCGGGCGCCAAAGGTGAGGCCAGCGATGCCAAATTCGGGCTGGCAGGAGTTGCCGTTGCCCTGGGTGCCGGAGGTCACGGTGTAGTTGGTGATCACCTGCTCACCGACGGTGACATAGGACTCGTTGGCCTTGGTGCGACCGATGGTGGCGTTGTTGTCGGAGCCGCCGCTGCTGGAGCTGCTACCGGAGCTGCCGCCAGAGAGACTGGCGATGTTGATGGGCAGTGTGTCTTCGCCCTTGCGTAGTTCTTCAGCATTTTCGCTGAGTATTAGAGTGGGGCTGGCTAAGACTTTGGTACTGCTGGACTGGATGGTGGCCTTGACAAAATCAAAAAGTTGATTTTGAGGATATGCAAAGTTTGTAGGAGACCTTCTTGTAATGGTACCTGGGGTAGCCGGTGTCCCTGGGATAAATCGTGTAATGCCTGTTACAGGGTCAATAACAGGGGTAGGTGGTGTACCAGGCGTCCCTGGTGTGAACTCACTTGTGCCTGGCTGCAGAGGATTATTGAACTGACCAAAAGAAGGTCTTTTAAAACTATCGGTTGTAACGCCAGGATATGGAGTTCCACTCAATTGATCAACAAAGCCGCCGTCTCCTGGCGTCAAGGCGCCAGTCCCAACTAACGGGGTGGTTCGACCCGTAGCTGAATAGGTACCTGGCAGGCCCGCATCAGGGGTAGAAGGTGGCTGATAGCTGCCAAAATTTGCTAATACTTGACCCTGATTGTTGACAATGAAGCTATTGCCCCAACGCACAGCAAAACTATTTTCGAAAGTAGCATTATTTCCTAAGGAAACATCCATTATCTTCACCGAAAGCGCCACCTGGCGCTGGCGCAGATCCAGCTGGCGTAGATAGGATTCAGCCACCGTGACCACTCTTGGTTCACCCACTAAGGTGATCGTGGCGAGTCGAGGATCGGTGGTCACCAATAGCCCCAAGAGCGGGCCTGTGTCGCCTCCGTAGGATTTCACCTCACTGGTACTATTAAATACAGTAGTGGATGAGGCTCCACTTGAGGCCACCGCATTTGATTGACTGAGTCCTGTACTAACAGCAGTCGTCACCTCATTCGTTTTTTTTACCTGGGCTCCAAGATTGGCCAGATAATCAGCCGCCGAATTGGCACTGACCTGGTTCAGGCGATACACCTTTGACAGTTGAGCGCCAAATGTTTTCCCAAGTACTGAAGGCCCTGCCAGTATCATATTTCCCTGCCGTTTGGCCTGCAGCCCCGCCGCTAACAGGGCCGAATTCAGTGCCTGACCGTAATTTTCATTGCGGAACGAAATCGAAATCGGCAATGTGGAGGCCGCCGTCCCCCCCGCGTTATCCGCCTTGCTCGAATCTTCGACAAACACAAACCCATAGCCCCCCAGCCGGCTCAGGGCCATCAGCACATCTCTGGCCGGCGCATTCCTAAGTGTCATCGTCACCGGCGGTCCGCTGACATTCAGATAGCTGCTATTGGTGAGCAGCATCGTGCCCACCGCCATGTCCCCCACCGGCGGCGCCACGGCCCGCGGTTGCAGCGGCGGCACATAGGCGGCCGTTGGTTCGCTCACCCGGCCGGGCCGGCGCAAATCCAGGCTGCTCGTCCGCTGGCTGGCCTGGCCGCTGCTGGCAAAACTCAAAATCAAATCACGGCCATCGGCGCTCACCACCGGCCGGCCCAGGGGATAGCCCGGAATCGGCGTGATCTGCAGTTCAAACACCTGGCCGGTGCCCGCCAAACTGAGGCTCTGGAACCCGGCCTCCGGCACCGACAGCCGTTGGCCCCCGCCCGGCAGCGCCGCCGGGCTGGAGGTGAACAGCCGCCCCAGCCACACCGCGCCCCGGGTCGTCTGCTGCAATTCCGGCGCCGAACCCACCCCCTCAATCACCACCTCAACCCCATCTCTCTGGCGCCGCACCCGCAAATTCAGCCGCTGGGTCGTACCAAGCACCTGGCCCTTCTGCACCCCAGCAGCACCCTGCTGGGCTTGGGCAACATCCTGGGCGCCGGCCGCAGCCACCCAGCCGCCCATCCCACCCGTGGCCGCCAAGACGGCAAGCGACAGGCTGAGGGCCCGCGACCGGGCCTGGCTCGCTCCCCCGGGGGCAATGGCGGCAAGGTACCGGGATTTCATGGGGTGGCAACGCAGACGGGGCATGGGGTGGAAAGCGCGGATCAACGGGCGGATCCGGCAGCAGGAGCAGCCGCAGGGGTCTTGGACCCAGGGGTCGGGGACCCAGGGGCCGAGGCCCCGGGGGTCGAGGCCCCGGGGGTCGAGGCCCCGGGGGTCGGGGACCCGGGGGCCGAAGTCCCTGGGGTGCTGCCAGGAGCTGGGCGGCTCGGGGCGGTGCCCCCGCCCGCAGGCGCGGGGGCATTGTCACCGGGGGCATCAAAGACCACCAGGGACAACTTCATCACCAAAATTGGCGAGGACCCTGGCAAAGCGACCACCTCAGGGGACTGGCCGCCGCCAGCGGGCTTTTCCGCCATTGCCAAGCTCAGCTCTTGCTGCTTCACCAACACCTGCAGCCGCTCCAGCCGCTGCATGAAGGCCAGGATCTGGGGGAAGGTCCCCTGGACCGAGAGCAACAACGGGGTTTCCACCACCCCATCGGCGGCGGCGGCCGCCTGGGCCGCAGCGGCGGCGGCGGCGGGGGTTCCAGCCTCTGGGGCGGGGTTCGCCCCAGAGGCAGGGGTCCCCGGCTTGGCTGGTGTTGCAACCTGAGCCACCGCAACAACGTTCTGTTCGTAGAGCGTCAGGCGCACGCCCGTGGCCTTGGCATCGGTGTCCAGGGTGGCCAGCACCGTGCCCCGATCTCCCCCACCGACCAGCAGGTTGCGCAGCTTGCTGGTTTGGGTATCGGCCTTCTTCAAGGCCGCCTGGCTGCGGGCGAGGCTGGTGTTCACCTCCATGAGCTGGTCCTCCAGCCGCTGCAGCCGCTGGGCCCGCTCCAACTCCGAACGCAGGTTCAGCAACAGGGGCAGCAGCACCGCAGCGGCCAGCAATGCGGCCACCAGGCCAAAGGCGGCAATCGGCAGACCCAGCCACAGACGCCGTAGCTGCTGCTCTGAAAGGGGTGCTGGTTCGCTTAAGTCGTCCGCTCGACTCTTCAAGAAAGAAAAAGTCATTGCAACAGCCCCTCGCGATGCAGCAGTTCCAAACGGCCAGCCATGCCCTCCGCACCAAGAACCCGCATCACAGCAGCCTTTTGTTGCGGGTTCAAGGTGGCCAGGGGGGCATTCAGCTCAAATTTCACGCTGGTCGGTGTGAACAAGGTCAAAGGGTTCTTTCCTTTGTTATCCGGCAATGGCTTGCTGATCGCCGGCAGCCGCTCCACCTTGGTCAGGCTGATGGTCTTGGCGAGCAAGGGCGATTGCTTCAAGGACAGCTGGAAAGCATTGATGCGCGAAAAGGCCATCGGCTCTACCGCCACCCCTTTGACTTGCAGGGCCGTGTCGCTCAATTGCACCGAAAGAATCTGTACATTCTCGGGGGTTCGTAACTGCAACTCACTCAACAGGGCGGCACTGGACCTCAGCGTCGCCAGATTGGTCGCCCGCTGGCGATTGGCCCCATTGACCTGGTTGAAACGACTCTCCAACTGCTCGGAGCGTGCCCGGGCGCTTTTGAGTTGGGCTTTGGTCGCATCGACCCTCTGGGCATTGCCTTTGTTGGCTTCATGCTGCAACCAGACCAGACCTGTCAACACCATCACCCCCAGCAGCAACGAGCCGCCGATCAGGCAACCTAGCCGGACGAGCGCCGCACGGGAGGGCAGCACCTGGGCCATGGAGGGCAAGCCCTCGCTCTCACGCTTCTCCCGCAGAAAATCGAGCTGGATGCTGCTCATGCCGCCACCAGAGGACTGGCCAGACCCTGAAGCACAAGCGATCCGTAGTCACCGTGGAACGCCTCTACGGGGGTGGGACGACCCGGGGGCACGAGCAGCTCGGCGTTGTCCCATGGGCGGGAGAGAAAAACCTTCAAGCCATCGCAGGAAGGATCTTGACGCCGATAAAAGGCGACGCAACGATCGAATTCGGCGGCCATTGCATCCGGTTCCGACGGTAAAACCTTTTCGAAAACAGGCACATTGCCCCGCAGCAGCAACAGACGGGAACTCTCCTCTCCAGGGGCAACAACCGCCACAAGTTCAGACGCCGCAAGGAACGTCAATTCGGGCGCCAATCCGGCCAACAGGCAGCTCTGGGCAGGGGCCAGCCGATCGAGTTGAGCACCGGCAAGCTCAAACACTTGTTCCCAAGCCTCGACCACTGTGCGGGGGGTGGCTGCCAGCAGCAGGCGCTTCGGGTGTCCGGGCAGGGGCTGCACATCCAGGCAGGCATCGGCCAGAGAGTAAGGAAGATTCAGGGGCGGATCAAGTTTTCGGAGGGCCGCAAGGGGATCCTGGGGCACCGGATCGGCGCTGGGCCACTCCACCACCCGCCACAGGCTGGCCTCGGGGGGCAAGGAGGCCAGGACATAGGCATTGATCAGGTTGTCGCGCACCAACAGATCCCCGATCAGATCGCCGAGGGCTTCCAGCTCCAGGGGCATGCCCGCCTTGCAGGTTTCCGGCGGCAAAGGGGTATCAATCGTCACCGGGCCGGGACGACTGGCCGAGTGGGACTGGCCTTTGAGACTGTCGTCCTGCAGCTCAATCAGGACTAACTGGGGAGCAAAAACCGCTATCCAAGAACGCCAACGCAGTTGGAAATCATTCAGGAGTGGGCTGATTTCCACAACATCACTTTATTAAGGGTCTTAATTTACAGAAGTTGACCGCCAGGGCAAACCCGAGCCGACCGCTTCGCCAATTGTTGCAAGCCCCTGGCGATCCAGTTGGGTGATCAATCCCTCCAGGACATCGGGCACCAACTCGGGGCCTTCGTAAATCCAACCGGTGTAAACCTGCACCAGGGAGGCCCCGGCGCTGATCCGCTCCCAAGCCGACTCCGCCGAATCAATGCCGCCCACACCGATCAGGGGCAAGCTGGGCCCCGCCATCGCCCTCAGACGCCGCAACACCGCCAGGGCGCGGTGGCGCAAGGGCCTGCCACTCAGTCCGCCACTCTCCTCGGCCAAGGGGCGACCCGTGGCCCCGAGGGTGCGATCGGCCAGACCGAGGCGATCTTGGCTGGTGTTTACCGCAATCACCCCCGCCAATCCCTCCTGGTAGGCCAGTCGAGCGATGGCATCAATGGCGTCATCTTCCAGATCAGGGGCGATCTTGACCAGCAGCGGCGGACAGCCGGGCAGCCGCCGCAGCCGTTCGACCAGGCGCCGCAGCTGGGTTTCCTGTTGCAGTTCCCGCAGCCCGGGGGTGTTGGGGGAGCTGACATTGATCACCGCGTAGTCCGCCAGTGGCGCCAACACTTCGAGCGAAGAGGCGTAATCGTCTGGGGCCAGCTCCAGCGATACCTCCCGAGACTTGCCCAGGTTGATCCCAAGCACGGCGGACCGTTGGCCCGAAGGGGGCAGCGCCTGCCGCTCCAGGATGCGGCGCACGGCCATGGCGCCCAGGTTGTTGAACCCCATGCGGTTGAGGGCCGCCCGCTCGGCCGCCAGACGGAACAACCGGGGCCTGGGGTTGCCCTGCTGCGGCTGGGCGGTGATCGTGCCCAGCTCGGCGAAACCAAAGCCGAAACAATGCCAGATCGCCGCCGCGACGCCGTTTTTATCGAACCCCGCCGCCAGCCCCACCGGATTGGCAAAGCGGCAACCGAAAAGGGTTTGTTGCAGGCGGGGATTGCGGCGTTGCAGCTCCGCCCCCAGGCCCGCCAAGGCCCCCTCGACCAGGGGCCAATCGCGCCTCAGGGACACCTGGGAAAGTCCCATCAGGGTGAGGCGGCTGAGCTGTTCGGCATCGACGCCCTCATCGGTTCGCAGCAGGGGCTCCACCATGCGGCGATAAAAACCTGCCACCGCGCCAGAGCCAGCTCCAGCCTGCAGGGATCCGCCAGCCCCCGGCCCCCCCCCGGCAAAAGCCTGCCTTGCGGTCGTCGCGTCGTCGTCCATGGCCTATCCCTCCTGCTCGCCTTCTGCCGGCTCCAATCCTCCCGCGTCACGGCGCAGGCGCCAACGGCCCTGCCCAGCGGGCTCCACCAACCAGTCGCGCCAAGGCCACACCGCCCCACGGGACTCGAGGGTTTTCAGGGGCAGTTCGACCAACTGGGCCAACTCGACCAGCGTGAGGCTGTACCCCCCCTGGGCGAGCCGATCGGCCAGCTCGAGGCGGCTCAGCAACTGACGCAAGGCCGGCGGCGCCGGATCGCCCTCCTCCACCCCCTCCGTAGCTCCGGCTGGCCCAAGCCCAGGCGCCGGCGTTGGCTCCGGCGCCTGGGCTTGGGCCGGCTCCGGATCTTGGGCCCTGGCCGCCTTGGCGGGGCCCTGCCCCTCCCTGGCCAACGGCGGCCGCTGGCCCCGGGAAAAAGCCACCGCGATCGCGTCGCAGCGGTCGTTGTCCGGATCACCGCTGTGGCCCCGAACGTGTTGGAAACCCACCCCCGCCAAACGGGCTTGATCCAGCCGTTCCCATAGGTCGCGATTGAGCACCGGTCCGCCAGAGGCCGTGCGCCAGCTGCGCCGTTTCCAGCCAGGCAGCCACTTGTCCATGCCGTCGATCAAGTAACGACTGTCGGTGCGAATCACCATCTCCTGGCGACGGGGCAACTCCTTGAGCAACTCCAGCAAGGCCAAGGCCGCCGAGAGTTCCATGCGGTTGTTGGTGGTGGCGGGGTCGCTGCCGCCCAGCTCCCGTAGCGACCCATCCTCAAACCGCAGCAGTGCTCCCCAGCCCCCTGGCCCGGGATTGCCACTACAGGCTCCGTCGCAGGCGGCACCCACCACCCGCCCAGGCTGATCACGCATTGCCACCTCCTGGGGGGTCCGATTGAATGGGCCGCCCAACCCCGGACTCCGGGGCCCGATTCCAGCCTCATGCAGCGAACCTACCTGGCCTCAGCCGGCCTGACCGTGGCGCTGGTGGCCCTTGGGCCCGTGGCCCTTGGGCCCGTGGCCCTTGGGCTGGCACCCGGGTTCCCATGGCCGGCTGCTGATGCGGCTCCCCTCTTGGGCAGTGCGCCCCCCCTCTTCGGCAGTGCGCGCTTGGATGGTGGGCGCTTTGCCGTGCTGGCGCGCCCGCTGGGCCAGGCGGATTGGACCCTGCTGGTGTTGGAGCAGATCAGCCCCCAACCGCGCTGTTGGTTACCCCGGGCGGATGGCTTGGTGGATCCCAGCCTGAATCGATTTGATTACTCGGGAATCTGTGGTCGCTACCTCGACAGCAACGGCTATTCGCTGCGGGCCGGCGGGGTGGACCTGGCGGCCAGCCACCGCTTGCGGCTGCAGCAGCAGGGCAACCTACTGCTGCTGGTAGCACGATCCAGCGCGGAGTCCCGGCCCCTGGTGGTGGCCCGCGGGGCCATCCCAAGTCGCCTGCGGGATGGCTTTGTCGCCCTCCAGCTGGAGCCGGGCTGGGAACTGCAACGGCGCCTCTTCGGCGGACGCAGCCTCAACCATCTTTATTTCGCCCATGCCCGTTCCCTCCAAGAGCTGGGTGGGTTGGCGGCCATTCCGGGGGGCCAGGAGGGTGGCCAGGGGGCCTCGCCATCCATCGTCCCCCGCTCGGCGAGCTGGTCCAGGCCACCCCAGGCGCCGCAGCAGGGCTCGATGCCGCCCTGGTCTGGTGCCGCTGGCCTCCCCACCAGCATCAATGCCGGCGGGTCTCGGGCGATTTCGCTCCAGGTCATTCCGTTCAGGGAATGAACCAGAGCGAAGAGTGTCCGAAGAGTGTCAGTTGGCTCTCCGGCCGACTCGATGCCAGGGACCCGGCACGGTCGCTTAACTTATTGAATGTGAGGAGTGCGGAACCCACTTCTGGGGTCGAAACGAGGACAGACTCCTGGAAGCGTTCCACCAAAAAAATCCTGCCTTTGGCAGGATTTTTTTTGCGCCTTTGCCATGACTATTCGGCGTCAGCGACTTGCGTCCTTGGCAGCAAAGGGCCGGAGCCGAAGCTCTGGCCCCTCAAGGGTCACTTGATGGTGGCCTTGCCGCCGGCTTCTTCGATCACCTTTTTGACGCTTTCGGCCTCGGGCTTGGCAATGCCCTCCTTGACCGCCTTGGGAGCGGCTTCGACAAGGGCCTTGGCTTCACCCAGGCCGAGGCCGGTGACTTCACGGACGGCCTTGAGCACCTTGATCTTGGAAGCCGCATCGAAACTGTCGAGAATGACGTCGAACTCGGTCTGCTCCTCAACGGCCTCAGCGGCAGCGGCGGCAGGAGCCGCAGCAACGACGCCGGCGGTAGCGGCGGCGGAAACACCGAAAGCCTCCTCAATCTGCTTGACAAGCTCGGCAGCTTCCAGCAGGGAGAGGGTTTTCAGTTGTTCGAGAATGTTGTCAGTGGTAGCGGTCATGGTTGGCAATTAGCAACAGATCTGGAATGAACAGGAAGGGGGGCTGGCAGGCAGCCACCGGCTGGTGGCACCGAAGGACTGGCCAGAACCGGGGGTCAGCCTTCGCCGGAGTCGGCGTGCTGCTGAAGCGCCCGGGCGAGGCCGGAGGGAACCTCCTTGATGCCCACGGCAAGCTTGGTGGCCAGACCGTTGATCGCACCGGCGATCTGGGCCATGAGCACCTCTTTGCTGGGCAAATCCCCAATGGCCTTGATGTCGGCTTCGGAGAGGAGTTGGCCTTCGAAAAGACCTCCCTTCACCTCAGACTTCTTGGCGTCCTTTTGGAAGGACTGCACGGCCTTGACAGCACCGCCGATATCGCCCTTGACCAGGACAAAGGCGTTGGTGCCGGTGAGCAGGGGATCGAGGTTGGACCAGGTGGTGTCGCCAGCGATGGCCCGACGCATCAAGGTGTTTTTCGTCACCTTGCAAACGCCATGACTGGCCTGCAGACGGGTGCGCAGGTCGGACATCTCCTTGATGGTGAGACCCTTGAAATCAAGGACCAACGCCATTTCGGCCCCAGCGAGGAGACCTTTGAGCTCCTCGACGATCTGTTGCTTGCTCTCCAGTGTGCGGCCCATAGGAAGGTGGAACGGAACGAGGGGAACAAGCAGGCAACGCAACCCTGACAGCTCCGAAAAGCTTCGAGGTCGCGGCGAGCTCCGCTCCGTTCGGAAGTCCCAGACACTGGGAACCCCTTGGGGCCAAAGTTCTGTCACGGCGAACCGTGATCGCGTGCACCTCGGCAGGACTTACGTTTGGGCCGCCCATCAAGCAATCGATGGGCGGCCGCGGCAACCTGCTGTCTGCGGTTGGGCGCGTGCCCTTCTGGCCGAAGCCAGTTCAAAAGAATACACTTCAGCCCTCCAGCAGCGGCCGCAACCGTCGCAGCCATTGGCCATAGCCGGCGCGATTGAGGTGGAGACCATCGCTGCTGAAGGCGGGCCGCAACCCCTGGGCATCCAAAAAGTCGGGGGTCAGATCCAGAAAATCGGCGGCTGGCGTTTGACGCCTCAGCAGGCGATTCAGCTGGTCCACTTCCGCCAGGGCGGCAGCGCCGCAGCTTCGGATCTGGCAGGGCAGGGTGGACACCTGAATCAGCCGCTGGCCTGGGGTGGCCAGGGCTTGGCGCATCAGGGCCAGGCGCTGGGCCACAGATTCGGCCCTGGCCCCTTGGAGTAGATCGTTGATCCCAGCCATCAGCACATAGGTGTGGGGTTGATCGCGGCGCAGGCTGGGCAGCTGGGCCACCATATCCACGCTGGTGTAACCGGGCACCGCCGCATTGACAACCCGCCGGTTCGGGAAGGCGGCCACCCAGGGACCGGCGGCGGTAATCGAATCGCCGACAAAGATCAGATCGCTGCGGGCGGCTAGCCGGGCAGAGGGATTACAGCCAATGCAAAAGACCCCCAACCCCAGCAGGGTGAGGGTCCGAAGCGAGAAGCGAAACAAGCCGCCCCAGGGCCTTGGCAGGGAGTCAACCCTCCTGCTTGATGTCCTGCAGGGAGCCGAAATTGACATTGACCGAGGGGCCCATGGTGGAGCTGAGATACAGACTGCGCCAGTAACGACCCTTGGCTCCGCTGGGCTTGTTGCGGTCGATGGTTTCTTGCAGGGCCTTGAGGTTGTCGAGCAGCTTGGCTGGCTCAAAACTCGCCTTGCCAAAGCGCACATGGACAATGCCACTGCGGTCGGCCCGGAATTCCAGTTTGCCGGCCTTGAACTCGGCGATGGCGCCTGCGAGGTCGGTGGTGACCGTACCCGCCTTGGGGTTGGGCATCAGACCACGGGGACCGAGAACCCGACCGAGCTTGGCCACCTTGGGCATCATTTCCGGGGTGGCGATCAGCAGGTCGAAGTCCATCGCCCCAGCGGCAATGTCTTCCACCAGATCTTCGTCGCCGGCCAGGTCGGCGCCGGCGGCCTTCGCTTCAGCCACCTTTTCGCCTCGGGCGATCACGGCGATGCGGATGGCCTGGCCAGTGCCGTGGGGCAGGGCCACGGTGGTGCGCAGTTGCTGGTCGGTGTACTTGGGATCGATGCCGAGACGGACGTGGGCTTCGATGGTTTCATCGAATTTGGCGTTGGCGTTGGCCTTCACCAGTTCGAGAGCCTCAAGGGGCTCATAGGCCCGCTCCTCAACCTTGGCGGTGAGGGCGGCAAAACGCTTGGAGGGTTTGGGCATGGTGGCGAGGGGTACGAGCGACCTTGGGTCTCCCCCGATAGGTGGGCAGTAGGTGGGAGAGCGGGATCAGTCGTTGACGGCGACGCCCATGTTGCGGGCGGTGCCGGCAATGATGCGCATGGCCGACTCGACGCTGGTGCAGTTGAGGTCGGGCAGCTTGGTCTTGGCGATCTCCTCGAGCTGGGCGCGACTGATGGCGCCGACGCTGCCTTTGGATGAGGTGGCGGCACCCTTTTCGATGCCGGCCGCCTTGGAAATCAGCACCGCAGCAGGCGGGGTCTTGGTGATGAAGGTGAAGCTGCGGTCCTCAAAGACCGAGATCTCCACCGGAATCACGTACCCGGCCTTTTCCTGGGTGCGGGCGTTGTACTCCTTGCAAAACGCCATGATGTTGACCCCGTGCTGACCGAGGGCGGGACCCACCGGCGGCGCAGGGTTGGCTTTGCCGGCCTGGAGGGCCAGCTTGATCACGGCTACGACTTTCTTGGCCATCGGCTGGACGTCTGACGGAACTTCCCTGAAGGGAGGGGGGACGGATCTCCCGCGAGGGGAGATAGGGAACCACTCCCCGAAGGGAGCGCTGCGGATCGCCGGACCGGGGTGGGTCTGGCGCACGGGTGGCGGTCAGGCCACAGGGGCCGCCCTCCGCAGGGAGGCGACCCCGGTGCAAGATCAGTTCTGTTTGCTGATCTGGGAGAACTCGAGTTCGACCGGGGTTTCACGGCCGAAGATGGAGAGGAGGGCCTTGAGCTTGTTGCGTTCGCCCGACACGTCAATCACCTCGCCCTCGAAGTCCTTGAACGGACCCGCAGTGACGAGGATCTGGTCGCCCTCGCTGATATCGACCTTGAGCACGGGTTTCTTCTCGGCGGCCCGTTTGAAGATGCGATCCACCTCTTGACGGCTCAGGGGCCTGGGGCGGATGTGGCCCCGGGCCTTGCCGGTGGCGCGCCTTTCTTCCTGGCCGACAAAATTGATGACGTTGGGCGTACTGCGCACCGCCATCATCGTGTCCTCATCCAAAATCATGCGCACCAGCACATAGCCAGGAAACACCTTCTCCTCAATGGACTGGCGACTGCCGTCCTTCTTTAACTTGACTCCCGGGGTCTGGGGAATCTCGATCTCCAGGATGCGGTTGTCGACCCCAAGGGTGACGGCCCGCTGTTCGAGGGTGGCTTTGACCTTCTTCTCACAGCTTGAGGCCACCTGGACGGCAAACCAACGGGCCACCTGGGGCGTCTCGATCACCTCGGCCCCATCGAGGCCAGGGGCTGGTCCGGCCTCTCCAGCCGGCACGGTTGAAGCCCCCTCGCTGGCGAGGAGCTGGTGCTCGGCGGGCGTGACGACAGCGGGGCTGGCCTCGCGGGTCGCTTCGAAAGGCTCGGACGCTGGCGGTTCCAGACCCTCGGGGGCCTCCAGGTCGTTGGTCGATAAATCTGAAGTCACGGGCACGGTCATCAACGGAACACCTGGCTGGACGCCCAGTGGAAAAAGCGATCAACAGCGGCGATGGCTGCCGCAGAAAGGGCCACCATCAAGATCACGGCCACGGATTCGCTGAACAGCTGCTGGCGGCTGGGCCAGACCACCAGACGCAACTCGGCCAGTGTCTGGGCCACAAAGCCGTTGCCTCCAGCTGCCACGGCATCGGGCTCATCCGTTACGGCAGCTTCGGATTCGCCAAGCGGGGGCATGGGGCCAGGGCCCTCAGGCTGCTCGGGTGTGCTCTGGCTGGTCGTGGTTGGGGTGATCTGAGCCACTGGGCACGTGGCGAAGCCACGGATGGAGGGAGGCGCGACGAGGGCTGGGACGGCCTCGACAAACCATCACCCTACTGGACGCCCTCCGGGGGGGGTGGCCAGGGGGGAAGACTCCCGCAAGGGTAAAAACCTCAGCCCGGTGTCTGCCGTTCCGGCGGGCGCGCCCGCGCATTGCACCCTCACACCCCAGGCACCCCGGAACTGATCTTCGAGCAGGGCGGTGGCCAGGGGATTCTCGATGCGGCGCCGCAGCACCCGTCGCAAGGGCCGCGCCCCGTATTCGGGTTCGTAACCCTGCTGGGCCAGGAGCGCCACCACGGGCTCCTCCACCTGCAATTGCAACTGTTGTTCGGCCAGCAAGGCCTCCAACTCCTTGATCTGCAACCGCACGATCCGTTGCAAGTCGGCGCGACCCAAAGGACGGAAGCGGATGACCTCATCAATCCGGTTGAGAAATTCGGGGCGGAACTGGCGGGAGAGAGCCTCTTCCACAGCCTGATCGAGTTCGGCAGCAACGCAGGCCTGGGCCGATGGGTCCCCGTCGCCCGACTCCACATGCCGTTTGGCGCTCTCCAAAATGGCGCGGCTGGCCAGATTGCTGGTCATCAGCACCACAGTGTGGCGAAAATCCACAGTGCGCCCCTGGGAATCGGTCAGGCGTCCATCGTCCAGCACCTGCAGCAGCAGGTTGAAGACATCCGGGTGAGCCTTCTCCACCTCGTCGAGCAGCAGCACCGCATAGGGCCGACGCCGTACCGCCTCCGTGAGCTGGCCTCCCTCCTCGTAGCCCACATAACCCGGCGGTGCCCCCACCAGGCGGGCCACGGCGTTGCGTTCCATGAATTCGCTCATGTCAAGGCGCACCAGGGCCTCTTCCTCATCGAACAGGGCCGCGGCAAGGGCCTTGGCCAGTTCGGTCTTGCCAACCCCCGTGGGCCCCAGAAACAGAAAGGAACCCACGGGGCGGGTGGGAGCCTGCATCCCGGCCCGGGCCCGGCGGATCGCTGCGGCCACAGCGGCCACGGCCTCGGGCTGCCCCACCACCCTTTCGCTGAGGCGATTCTCCATTTCCAGCAGTTTCTGCCGTTCGCCGGCCAACAGGCGCTGCACCGGAATCCCGGTCCAACGGGCTACAACATCGGCGATATCCCATTCCTCCACCTGCTCCCGCAGCATGGGGTCTTGCCGCAGCTCCTGTTCGAGGGTCTGGCGCCTTTGCTGCAGGCCGTGGAGCTGGTCAAAACGCAAGCGCGCCGCGCCCTCCAGATCCCCATCCCGCTCGGCTTCGGCGATGGCCTGGCGCAGGCTTTCGTCCTCCTCCAGCAACAACCTCAATTCCGCCAACCGCTCTTTCTCGACGTCCCAGCGACGCTGCAAGGCTTCCAGGGCCCCCTGGGCCTGGCGGCGCTGATCCTGCAAGGCCGCTTGCTCTGTCGGGGGAGCGGCCTCGGCGGCGAGCAGGGCTAACTCAATGCGCCGCAGATCCGCTTCGGCCGCCTCGACGATCTCCGGCTTGGAGGTCACCTGCATGCGCAGTTGGGCCGCCGCCTCATCCACCAGGTCGATGGCGGAATCCGGCAGGCAACGGTCGCTGATGTAGCGCTCGGCCAAACGGGCCGCCGCCACCAGGGCCGCGTCGGCAATCGTGACGCCATGGTGCAGCTCATAGCGCTCCCTCAACCCCCGCAGAATCTCCAGGCAGGTGGCGCGGTCCGGCTCGCGGATCAGCACCTGCTGGAAACGGCGCTCCAGGGCGGGGTCCTTCTCAATGGTGCGGCGGAAATCCTCGGGGGTGGTGGCGCCGATGCAGCGCAGATCACCGCGGGCCAGGGCCGGCTTGAGGATGCCGGCCGCATCACTGCCCGAGCGCTCGCCATTGACCACGGTATGAAGTTCGTCGAGGAAGAGCACAACTCCGCCCGCCCCGTCCGCCTGGGCCACTTCCTTGAGCACGCTGCGCAGCCGTTCTTCGAACTGACCGCGAAACTTGGCTCCGGCGATCAGGGCCCCCAGATCGAGGGCGACCAGGCGCACCCCCCGCAGGGAATCGGGCACATCACCGGCCACGATGCGCTGGGCCAACCATTCGGCCACAGCGGTCTTGCCGACACCAGGCTCGCCGATCAAGACAGGATTGTTCTTGCCCCGCCGGGAGAGCACCTGGATCAAGCGGCGAATCTCGGTGTCGCGGCCGATCACTGGATCAAGCAGGCCGGCGCGGGCGGCTGCGGTCAGATCGCGGCCGTAGCGCTCCAGAGCCGAGGGCTCCCGCTCCGCCTCAGGCCCCAACTCGGCCCCGGAGGCGTCCAGCCGTTGCAGCCGGTTGCTCTCGGAGTCGGCCTTTCCCTGCGGCGGCGAGCTCGCGCTGGGTCGGGCGGGCGGGGCGGGCGGGGCGGCCACCGCAGCCACGGCCTGCTTCGCCTCGGGACGCCATTGGCGCCCCAGGAGATCTTCGCTGAGACCCTCCTGGGCCAACAGACGGGCACCCAGCCGTGGGTCGTTCACCAAGGCGATGAGGAGGTGGGGCACAT
Source organism: Cyanobacteriota bacterium (assembly GCA_026389315.1). Lineage (GTDB taxonomy): Bacteria > Cyanobacteriota > Cyanobacteriia > PCC-6307 > Cyanobiaceae > Cyanobium. The sequence continues at coordinate 36,444 of JAPLIC010000066.1, read as the reverse complement.
CCAGGCGGCGCTCTCCCCATTGGTCCCTGTGGCGATCCGCCTCTTCCAGCAGTTCTTCAAGGGCCTCACCGATGTAGAGGGTCTCGTCTCGTCCGGGGGGCTGGTCAGTGCAAAACGCTTCCAGCCGATCCAACAAGCGATCCTCATCGATGGGCAGGGGCTCACTCCAGGTCGTGAAGCGCCGATCCAGCAACAGAGCCAAAAGCAGGTGTTCCACGTCCATCGAGCCATGGCGCCAGCGGCGGGCTTGGTCCTGGCTGGCAATCAGCAGATCCCAGGCGGCGTCACTGAAACGCTCCGGATCGGCGGTGAGACTGGTCGGGGCCGCACTCAACGAAGGGGACTCGGCAGGCATGGGCAGGCTGACCTCAGGAAGCCAGGGCGGGCGATGGTGGTGGTGGTGATGCTGTCTGAATCAGTTCGATGCGGTATCCATCGGGATCCTCCACGAAAGCAATCACGGTGCTGCCGTGCTTCATCGGTCCAGGCGGTCGCACCACCTTGCCGCCCCGTGCGGCGATGGCCCCGCAGGTGGCCACAATGTCTTCCACACCGATGGCGATATGGCCGTAGCCGTAGCCAAGGTCATAGGCGGCCGTATCCCAGTTGTGGGTGAGTTCCAGCACGGTGGTTTCCCGTTCACAGCCGTAGCCAACGAAGGCCAGGGTGAAGCGGCCTTCGGGATAATCCTTGCGCCGCAGCAGCCCCATGCCGAGAACCTCGGTGTAGAACCGCAGGGATCGGTCCAGATCGCCCACGCGCAGCATGGTATGGAGCAATCGCATCACCGGGGCACCCGAGGGGACGGGGAAGGAAGAAGTCATCGATTCCATTGTGACCAAACACCCTGCCGAAACGGCGGGCCAAGCTCCTGGGGATCCCCCCCCCATTCCCCGATGCTGTTCGCCCGGACGGGCACGAGGAACACATGCCATGGAGATGGGGCCCCATAGGATCACGGTCAACAGCGGTGGACTTGTGCTCGACTCCCTCGACCTGGTGATCGATTCGATCGTGGCCCGCGAGGTCCTTGATTCCCGCGGCACCCCCACAGTGGAAGCCGAGGTATATCTGGAGGGTGGAGCCACTGGACGGGCGATTGTGCCCAGCGGTGCCAGCACCGGCGCCCATGAGGCCCACGAACTGCGCGACGGTGATGCCCGCCGCTACTTTGGCAAGGGAGTCAGCCAGGCCGTCGAAAACATTGAGGAGCGCATCGCCCCAGCCCTCTGTGGACTTTCTGCGCTCGATCAGGGCGCCGTCGATGCGGCCATGGGCGAATTGGATGGCAGCGACAACAAATCCGCCCTCGGCGCCAACGCCATCTTGGCGGTGAGCCTGGCCAACGCCCAAGCCGCCGCCAGGGGCCTGGGGTTGCCTCTCTATCGCTACTTGGGCGGACCGATGGCCAATCTCCTGCCAGTTCCCCTGATGAACGTCATCAACGGCGGGGCCCACGCCTCCAATAACATGGATTTTCAGGAATTCATGCTGGTGCCCCACGGGGCCAACAGTTTCCGCGAAGCCCTGCGCTGGGGCGCCGAGGTGTTCCACACCCTCAAAGGACTGCTCAAGGACCAAGGGCTCTCCACCGCCGTAGGCGACGAAGGGGGCTTCGCCCCGGATCTGGCCGATAACGCCGCCGCCGGTGACCTGCTGGTCCAGGCCATCGAAAAAGCTGGCTATCGCCCCGGCGATCAGATCTCCCTGGCCTTGGATGTGGCCAGTACTGAGTTTTTCAAAGACGGACGTTATGCATTCGGGGGAGGCCTTTACAGCAGTGCTGAAATGGTCGACCAACTGGCCAGCCTGGTGAGTCGCTTCCCGATCGTTTCCATTGAAGACGGGGTAGCGGAAGATGACTGGGACGGTTGGGCCCTGCTCACCGAAAAACTCGGCCGTACAGTCCAACTGGTGGGTGACGACCTGTTCGTCACCAATACGGCCCGCCTGCGGCAGGGCATCGAGCGGGGTATCGCCAATTCGATCCTGATCAAGGTGAATCAAATCGGAACGCTCACCGAAACGCTGCAGGCGATCGATCTTGCCGGGCGAGCCGGTTACACCAGTGTCATCAGCCACCGCAGCGGCGAAACCGAAGACGTGACGATTGCCGACCTGGCCGTTGCCACCCGCGCCGGCCAAATCAAGACCGGCTCGCTCAGCCGCAGTGACCGGGTGGCCAAGTACAACCAACTCTTGCGTATCGAAGACGACCTGGGAACCCAGGCTATCTATGCCGGCAGCGATGACCGGGGGCCGCGGGGCAAGGGCTGAATTCTTACGCCCAACCCCTGGGATTCGACTTGGTTGATCTATCTATAGCGTCCCAACTTGACCCACCCTGCCCCACAGGGCCCAAGCCTCCCATTGCTTGCGGGCGACCCGACAAATTCTTGCCAAACTTTGAGCAAGTATGGTGGGCCTGGCCCTCGGGTAACCGATAGCCGATATGCTGAAGACGTTGATTCTTAGCAGCCCTGCTGCCAATTTCATGGCCCTAATTGATGACCTGATCGGCGGCGTGGTGAATTCCGTCGCCGGTGACAAGGCTCAGGCCCTCAACGATTTCTTCAAAACCAACGGCGGCCTCCAAGGGCTAGCCCAAAAGTTTCAGAACGGCGGGGCCAACGAACTGTTCGCCAGCTGGGTGGGTACGGGAGAGAATGCCCTGATCAGCCCCGATCAAATTGACAAGATTCTCGGCAGTGGTCCGATCCATGACCTCGCTACCAAGCTAGGGATCGATACCAAACAAGCCTCGGATTACATCGCCACTAAACTTCCCGAGCTGGTCGATCGTCTCACCCCTGATGCCAAGATTGAGCCCGATGCGGCAGCCAAAGCCTTGCCCCCTACCCCTCCCATCGCCTGAAAATCAACGGATTGAACGCGCCCCCATCGGTTTGTGAGGCGTGAAGACCCATCTTTTTTGATGGGTCTTTTTTTTAGCCGAGTCGAGTCAAGCCTCAGGTCTCCAGCCAGCTTAAAGTCAACGCCAAGGTCCGACTAAAGATGGGTTTGACATCATAGTCCCAAACTATTGACATCGCTTCCTGATCGAGTCAGGTCAATAGCCGTTGGCTGAAATGCCGCTGCGCCCCTATCTCTTGCCCAATCTCTATTGCGCCTTGGCGGAGCTTGCCCCGGGGTGGATCACCGCCAATCTGGATTGGTTAGCGGCAACTGGCGGGTCCTTTCCCAGGGCCATGGCTTTGGCACCAGATTGGCCCGATCCTGCCTTCAACCTTGAAGCGGCCCTCAGGTCAGGTCGTGATGGTGGATACCCCTACGGCGACCAGGGCGCTGGCCTTAATCGGCCATGGCCAGTCCAACACCTTACTCGCCGTGGTTGACCTCAAGACCTGGCCGTCTGGAACAGGCACCCTGGTGGGGCCCAACCTGATGGAGAGCGGCAACCTTGTCCTTCCCCAAGGCTGTTCAGCCTTGGGGCCTTTCAAGCGCCGTTGAAATTGTCGAGGCGACCTTCGCGCTTGAGGCGGGCCTGTAATTTCAGCCAGCCCCATCCCACCGGCAGGGTCAGGGCTGCCGGCACGGCTCCGTAGAGGGGCCGTTGACTGGCCACCATCAAGGCCGTCGCCACGGCCAGGGCCCCCAGCAAAACAGCTTGGCCACTGATCTGTTGGGTCAAGGCCAGGCGACGCAGCAGGCGATCGGTTTCCCCGGCACGAATCTGGACCTGCAGATCGCCCTGCTCAATCCGGGAGAGGCTTTCATCGAGTCGCCGGGGAATGCCCAGGGCCCGTGTGCCCACATCCGCAGCCTGTCGGGTGATCTCATTGAAAAGTTCGCTGGGGCCGTTGCCGCTGGAGGTCATGAGGGGCAGCAGGTACGGTCGGGCAATCGTCACGAGATTAAAGCCCGGATCCAGGCTTTTGCCGACGCCCTCGAAGGTGGAAAGCGCCCGCATCACAAAAATCAGGTCGGCTGGCAATCGAAACGGCTGCCCGTAAACCAGGTCATAGAGATCGCCGGAAAGGCGGCTGATCAAGTCAGCACTGAAGGGGGGGGTCAGGGCCTCCTGGAGCATCAGGCGCACCATGCGACGTACGGGTCCCTGATCAATCCCCCGCGCCAGTACCCCGGCTTCCTGCAATTCCTCCACCAGGGACACCGCATCCCTGGATACGGCCGCCCTAACCATGCGACCGAGGCGCAAACGCAGACGTTCGGAAATCTGCCCCATCATGCCGAAGTCGTAATAGATGAGCGCCCCGTCGGCGGCCACCGCCAAATTGCCGGGATGGGGATCGGCATGGAAAAAACCGAATCGCACCAGCTGCTGCAAATAGCTGGCGGCGCCCTTCTCGGCAATCGCGATCGGATCAAGGCCTGCTTGCAGCAGGGCCGAACGGTCGGTGATCTTGATGCCGGGTACATAGTCGAGGCAGAGAACCCGCCGCGAACTCAGCTCCCAGACAACGGCAGGAATGCGAATGCCTGGATCCTCCAGAAACTGCTGGCGAAAGCGGGCGGCATGTTCGGCCTCTAGACGGAAATCAAGCTCCCGCAGCAGCACGCGCCGGCATTCCCGCGCCATCGCCACCCAATCACTGGCTCCGCCCCAGCGGAAATACCGCTGGGCCCAGACCACCACTGCCGCCACCTGCTGCAACACCTCCAGATCGAGCCGAAACAGACGCTCCAGACCGGGGCGCTGCACCTTGAGAACAACCTGGCGGCCACTGCGCAGGCTGGCGCGATGCACCTGGGCCAGGCTGGCCGATCCCAGAGGTGTGGTTTCCAGGTCGGTGATCTCAGCGCAGCGTTCCGCCAATTCCTCCTCAAGGATGGCTTCGAAGACAGCGAAGGGAAAGGCCGGAACATTATCCTGAAGCCGCGCCAATTCTTCCACCACATCGGCCGGCAACACGTCAGGCCGAGCCGAAAGCAACTGGCCCAACTTGATGAAGGCCGATCCAAGCTCCAGAAACTGCTCCGTCAACCAATGGGCCATTCGTCGCTGGCGCCCAAGCCGTCGGGCAACGGTCATGCCCCCGGGGTAGGTCCAGCGGCGGCCGTCCCACCACAGGCGAGCCACCAGGGTCAGGGCCAGACGCCAGATGCGCAAGGGCCGACCCAGGTACCACCGCGGCGATCGGGGGGGCGAAGGCGCCGGCATCAGGAACGACCCGGATCCTGCTCAAGCCGTTGGGTGAGGTGCGCCACCCGAGCCCTGAGCGCATCGATGAGTTCCTGGGGGTCAGAGGAAGGTTGCGGCGGGTCCTGGGGGCTTGCGGACGGCCAGGTGGGGCCGGCAGCGCCGGGGGCCTCTGTGGTGCCACCGGCAAAGGGGCCTCGTTCCAGGCGTTGGGCCTCCACCTCCACCTCCTCCCAGAACACCGACCATTCCTGCTGAAACTGTCCCGGTGCCTGCTGGGCCAGCTCGGCCAGTTGGGCCGCCGAATCGAGCAGGCGATGGCCGAGCCTGGCACTGAGACGGTTGAAGGCCGCCTGGAGGAGGGATTGGGGGGCGGTCATATCCAAGGGTGATCGTCTGCCGACTGTGGCAGATCAGGGCGGGTTGGCGGCGGCCCCTGGCGAGGTGATCGCCGCCGGTTCGGGGGCCGCGGAGGGGTCAGGTGTCGGAGGGGGCAGCAAGATTGACTCGGGATTGGAGGCCGCTGGATCAGGACCCTTGTTCAGGGCCTCCAGACGGATCCGGTCCGCCTCCCTCTGGGCGGCCTCCTGACGCTCCTGGCTCCGCTGTTCCTCGGTGGCTTTCCGGCTCTCCTCCTCCTGGCGTTGGCCCTCCTGGCGCCGTTCCTCCGCCAATCGCTCAAGATCACCTCGCAGGGAGTGTCCCTCGACTCCCAAACGCTTTTGCAATTCCCCCAATCGGGTGCCAGGGGAGTCTTGAGCCGCAAAGGAGGGGACTGTCCCCTTCGCCGCCGTGGTGGCCCCCATCCGGCCCAGGCGCTGGGTCAAGCCAAAGCCAAGGCTGAAGCAGAGCCCGAACACCAACCAACGCCACCAAGGGGCGTGCGATCCTTCGGTCCGGGGCCGACCGGTCCCAGGGGACCGCGGGGCTGGGGGTCTGGCCGACACCATTGGTGGCAGAGCAGGACAATCAGGCCATCTTGCCTGGCCAGATCCCTTTGGACCAACCCGCCGCAGGGGTAATTTGGAATTCCTGGGAAAGGTCCCACGTGACCCCATTCCCCATGCCACGGGTTCGATGGCCCATCCCTTAGAACTTTGGATCCTTGAGGATGACCTCGCACTTTGTCGCCTGATCGGCGAACAATGCGAACGGCAGGGTTGGCATCTGCAAGCCTTTCACCACCCCCGCAGCATGGAAGCAGCCCTGGCTGAGAGATCTCCGGAGATCCTCCTGCTCGATCAAATGCTGCCCGAAAAATGTGGTACTGATGTGCTTGCCAGCCTGCGCAACCGTAACCATCATTTTCCGGTCCTGATGATTTCGGCGATGGGGGCCCCGAGTGATCGGGTGCTGGGGCTGGAATCGGGAGCCAACGATTATATTAGCAAGCCTTTCCTCTTCCGTGAATTACAACTGCGAATCCAAAATCTGATTCAAAAGCAACCTCATACCAAGCCGTCATCTCTCACAAGCGCCGTTCTCCGCTTTGCCAACCTGCGATTCGACCCCGGCCTGCAACGGATCCTTGCCGACCAGGGGGATGAGATTCGCTTGAGTCGGGGGGAATGCAACCTCCTGCTGGCCTTCTGCCAGCAACCAGAAATCGTGGTCTCCCGCCAATCCCTTGCCCAACTGACTTGTAGCCTGGTGGACCCGGAGCGAAGCCGAACCTTTGATGTGCGCATCTCCCGGCTGCGACGAATCCTGCGAGATCTAACCGGCGGAGAGGATCTGATCCGTCCCGTAAGGGGTGAGGGTTACCGATTGGAGGCCCCTGTCTTTGAAGAAGGACCATAAGTCGTGAGCGCCAAAGGCACGGCAGCCAGTCTGAATCGTCGTGACTGGTTGGATTTATTAAGTTATTGCAGCCTCGGGTGTGGCATTGCCTTTGCTCTATTGGTTGTGCTGATGCGCACTATTTTAGAACCTCAGGTGGTGGCAGAGAGCAGCTTGCGCATGAGCATTAGTGTCACATTAATGGAAGAAGTGCTTAAAACAATTCCCCCAGATCGCTTGCCTGCAGGTATCATTTTAAAGCGATCTAAACCGGGCCCTGAAGGCGAATGGAGCGATCAAAGTCGTTTCGGAAAATTACTCACAACTGATCTTAAACGCACCTATGGATTGGAGCGCCGTCTTCAGCCTGACCAACCTCCCCTTGAAGATCCGTGGGGTGGTTACTGGATTGAATTGGCCACCCAGTATGATCCGACAGTATGGCTTTATCGTCCGGCCCGCCTCAGCGGCAGCAGTGTTTGGTATCTGCCTCTGCTGCGTTCTATTACCACGGCCGCTGGCGTTCTTATCGGCATCATCCTATTTTTGAAAAACCGTGTTGAGATCCCCTTCATGGATGTTCTTAATGGACTTCCAGAGACCGTGATTCCACCCCTCCCTCTTGTTCCAGAAAAAGGGGTAGCACCGCTGCACTTGATGAGTGTGCGCATCAATCGACTCATGGAGGGAATCAATAGCTCTGCTGATAGCCGACGTATCCTGCTGCGCGGACTCGTCCATGACATTACCGGCCCCCAAACCAGGATAGGACTCCAGATCGAAGCCCTGGAAATGCAGCTCGAAGGCAAGCCAACGCAGACGATCAAGGCGCTCAACAGTGATCTTGAGCAACTGCGCAAGATCACCGAGCAATTGGTACTATTGGCTGATCAAGATCAGGCCAGTCTAAAATCAGAACAATTAGCCCTTGATGATCTTTGTTTACGGGTGATAGCCAGCTACTCTGCCGCTTCGGTAACGGTCAACATGCCGCGACTACTTGTGCAGCTTGATTCAACTGGAATGGAGCGATCCTTACGTAATTTAATCGACAATGCCTTTGATCACGGCCGTCCTCCTGTACGCATCCAAGCCTGGAGAGAAAACAACACTTTGTCCATTCAAGTTTCTGATCAAGGTCTAGGTTTATCGTCGCCGACGATTCCCCACATGCCCTACCAAACCCATGCCAAGGACCGAGCCAGAAAACTTCACCAAGGGCTGGGCCTAAAGATCGTCGAAAAGTTCTGCCAAGATCACGCAGGTCAGCTAAAGCTGGATCAGGGTGAGATCGGCGGCCTAAGGGCAACAATGACATTGAGAAAAAATGTATTCGGCTTGCCAATATTTCTAGAATAATCTAACTAAAATTCCTCACTAGCTACCCCACGGGCAATCCGTCCAAGATCAGTTCGTTCATCCGTGGTAATGCGATGGGGCACACCGCTGATAATACGCTCAAAATTAGAGAATGAATCCTTAATTTCGGGTCCGTTACTTGTAATCACGAATTCGCGTATTCCTTTGTCGTGCCAAGAGCCCCGCATTTTAAAAACATTAAGAGCACGGGCCATCTCGCCACGAATTTCTACATATTGAAGTAGCAAGATGGTATCGGTAATAGTGGATATATGGGAGTCGGTGATAGAGTGGCTACCCATAAACTCCTCAGATGTATTCGTAAAGAACCCAGCAATCTCCTCCTGTTTTGCATAGCCAGTGACCCCTATTACAAATTGCCGGAAGGCATTATGGCTAACGCCACGGGCCAAGGCCGAAAGCGAATCGATGGCCATTCGAGATGGCTTAAATTCGCTTATTTCAGTTTTAATAATTTGCAGGTGATCTTCTAATCCTGTGGATTCTGGGTAGGCGCATATAATTTTCAACAGGCCATCCTGCTCCATTTGTTCAAAGTCGATGCCCCAGCTCGTGGCGTTGCGTAGTAGCTGAGCCCTAGATTCTTCATAGGCAAACAAAATTGCTCTCTCCATGCTGCGGCAGGCATCTTCAATGAACTTACTCACCAAAAGAGTCTTGCCCGTTCCCGTTGCACCTGTGGCCAGAATGATCGAATCCTTGAAGAAACCACCGCCACACATTTCATCAAGACGTGGCACCCCCGAACTCAGCCGCACATTGGAAGATCGCTGCGTAAGTCGCATGGCTCCCAAGGGAAAGATGCTGACACCATGGGCTCCCATGGTGAAAGGAAATTCGCCTTTCATATGGGTCGTGCCTCGGAGTTTGAGGATTTCAACGGTACGACGACGACGTTCTCCCTCTAAAACATTTCGGAGAATAACAACATTATCGCTGACAAATTCTTCTACTCCATAACGGGCAATTGGACCATATTCGTCAATGCGCTCCGTCGTCATCAGGGTGGTTACACCAATCTCCTTGAGACGGGCAATCAGTCGGAATATCTCCCGCCGTACGACGGAGACAGCATCGTATTGCTGAAAAACAGCCGTAATTGAATCAATGGCCACGCGACGGGCTTTATACTTACGAATCGCGTAATTAATGCGTTCAATAAGACCTGAAAGATCAAAGCTACCTGCCACATCCTGTCCCTCCGGATCGGGCGAGGCATCCAGGATGAAAAGCTTATCCTGTTCAACCATTTCACGCAGATTCCAGCCAAAGCTGGCCGCGTTGCGCAGGATATCGAGGGGTGACTCTTCGAAGGTGACAAATATTCCAGGCTCATTAAAATCCCGGATGCCATTATGTAAGAAATTTAACGAGAATACAGTTTTTCCGGTCCCGGAAGTCCCGCTAATCAACGTTGAACGTCCAATGGGTAAACCTCCATGAAGGATGTCATCGAATCCCTCCATTCCCGTCGGGAGCTTCTGCACCTGCATCAAGGCTGTGCCAGGGGTGTTGCTGGATAGACTGGGGTCCTGCATGAAACGAGAAAATGAGGTTTACTTCAGAATCAGATGATGGTAAAATGTATTTACCCACTCAACTCTCCGATTCAGGGCCATCGAACAGCCCATCTTCGGAGTCGTAAGACTCGTCGTTGAGTTCTTCAAAAAGCAGATCAAGACCAATCAGAACTCTTTCGCGATCAGACAGGTCACCGATGATGCGGCGAACCGGAGGTGGCAAGATCTTTGCGAGGGTGGGTGTCGCCAAGATCTTATCTTCCTCTGCCAACTGGGGATTTTTCAGGACATCAATGACTTTCAGAGCATAAACTCCTCGAAACTCGGTCTCAAGGATATTTCGTAATGTTTTTAGGGCGCGCATCGAATTTGGTGTGTTTCCTGCCACGTAAAGCTTCAGGATGTAGGTCTTGCGAGGTGACATTTTTAGGATTGGTCCATGGCGAAGGAGATGGCTGACTTAGAAGGCCCACCCTTGACCGCCGCCAGGCCCAGGGGGGCATCGGGCGGAACAGAGCGACGGTACATCTCACAAAGATGGGCCATCACATCAAGAAGCGCAAGGCGGTAATCCTGGAGAAAATCGGTTTTGTGACCCTCTAGCTTGATTTGCTTATCATACTCGTCAATCAAATTCATGTGAATTTCAACCGTATGGGTAATCGGTAGATCGCTAAAGAAAGCAGTATAAACAAAACTCTCCAAAGCCTGGTTAGCAGTGGCAGGATCCTGAAAATAACTGATCAGCAGGTCCCTATAGGTGAGCTTAAGAGAATCAAGCAGGTCCGTACGTTCGCTCTCTCCAAGGTGACGCAGAAAACGTGAGGGATCTCGCTTGTAATAGATCCCCAGGTAGCCCAGGCGACCATTCAGACGATTGGCCAATTTCCAGCGATCGCTGGCGTCGTTACCAGGCCCAAACCCCTGGCTGCCGCCATTGGCAAGGCCCCTTTGCAGGAACCGGGAAACAGCCGCATCAAATGAATAACTCAACTGCACCAACTGGTCGGGAGGAAGATGCACTTCGGCGTCGTGATATTCCTGCCGACCCATCACCTCACCGATGACCACCGCGGGCAGTAACAACCCCTTCTCCGCCAAAGCGCGAAAAACTTCGGCAGCAAGCACTCCCTGTTCCAGCAGAATCGCATCAAAATCTTCCCGGCGTTGATCGAGCACCTCAACAGGATTTTCACTGGGATCCAGGGGCACCAACAGGTAGCGCCCACCTTGAAGCCACTGACCACAGGCCTGGGCCAGAGCGGGTTCTCTCAGCAAGGAGGCGATGGTGAGCAGGGGCTCGGGCATCGAGCGTGGGAGGGGGGCTGGGACCTAGACCATGGGCATCTTGACGAACAGAGGGACGAAAAGCGAGGATCTGTGATTGTCTTTTCAAATCCGTGAACCCAGGCCCAATGGCGGCATCCTGCCAGGGATGACCTCCAGCCTGGCCGCGCCCCCGCCTGCCCCATGACCGATTCCGCTCCAACCCCAAGCACTGCCTACGCCATCGTCGAGGCCTCTGGCCAGCAATTCTGGCTGCAGCCGAACCGATACCTTGACCTGGACCGACTTGATGCGGACGTCGACAGCACCGTGACCCTTGACTCCGTCCTGTTGGTGAAGGATGCCAACGGGACCACCCTTGGCCGTCCCTATGTGGAGCAGGCCCAGGTGGAACTGAAGGTTCTGGCCCACCGCCGGGGTCCCAAAATTCTGGTGTATAAGATGCGTCCCAAGAAGAAAACCCGCCGCAAGAACGGCCATCGCCAGGAGCTCACCCGGGTGATGGTCCAATCCATCACCGTGGCGGGCAAGCCAGTCGCCTGAAGCACCCAGCCTCCCAATTTTTGGGAAAACCCCTTTTCACCACCCATTTGCTTCCCCTCCCATGGCCCACAAGAAAGGCACCGGCTCCACCCGTAACGGCCGCGACTCCAACTCCAAGCGCTTGGGTGTCAAGGCCTACGGCGGCGAAACCGTCAGTGCTGGTTCGATTCTGATCCGCCAACGCGGTACGGCCGTCATGCCTGGGGTCAATGTCGGCCGCGGTTCTGACGACACCCTCTACGCCCTTGTAGGCGGCGTCGTCAACTTCGAATCGATCAAACGGGGGCTGCGCAACCGCAAGCGCATCAACATCAAAATCGCTGTCGCCTGAGCTGGCCGCTCTTCCCTGCGGATTTTTGGTCCTCGACAAGCCCTGCGGACCTACCTCCCACACCTGTGTGAACCGGGTGCGCAGGGCCTACGGGCTCAAGAGGGTGGGCCATGGCGGCACCCTCGACCCTGCGGTCAGTGGGGTGCTTCCCATTGCCCTCGGGGCCGCCACCCGACTTTTGCCCTACCTGCCGGGACTCAAGGCCTACGAAGGCACGATCCAATTGGGACTGCGAACCAGCAGCGATGACCTTGAAGGCGAAGTGGTGCAACGGGCCCCCGTTCCTACCCTTTCTGTTGAGCGGCTTGAAACCCTGCTTGAGATCTTCAGGGGAACCCATCAGCAGTGCCCCCCCCAGGTCTCGGCTGTTCATGTCCACGGCGAACGGGCCTATGCCCTGGCACGCCGGGGAGAAGTGGTACGCCTCGAGGCCAGGAGCGTCACCTTTCACGAACTCAGCCTCCTGAACTGGAATCCCGAACTGGGTCAGGTCTCCCTGGGCGTCCGTTGTTCCGCCGGTACCTACATTCGCGCCCTGGCCAGGGATCTGGGAGAACACCTGGGCTGCGGTGGTGCGTTGGCCCAGCTCCGCCGCAGCGAAGCCCTCGGCTTCAGTCTCGCCCAGGCCGTGCCCCTGGAGAATCTCGATCACCATCCCAGGCCGCCGCTGCTGGATCCGCTGCTGGCCCTGCCCCACCTTGGCCGGCGCCAATTGACGGCAGCAGAAGAACTGGATTGGAGCTGTGGGCGGCGCCTCCCGGCCGCCGCCAGCCACCTGGAAGACGAAGCCGTGGCGGTGCTCAACCAGGAGGGACGGCTCGCCGGCATCGCCCGAGCCGTGGCCGGCGACCAGCTCCAGCCCCGGCTGGTGTTTCAAGCGGAGAGCTGAACTGGCCCAAGGGAAGGCCCAAATGGCAGGATTTTTGCAGCAGGGACCTGACTGGAGGCCCCCTGTCCGCCCACCGTTCCCCCCCTCTTCTGATGGCTGGCCATAGCAAATGGTCCCAGATCAAACGCACCAAAGCAGTTGTCGATGCCAAGCGGGGCGCGGTGTTTACCCGCTTGGGTCGGGAAATCATGGTGGCGGCCAGAGGTGGCGCCGATCCAGCCGGGAACTTCCAGTTGCGCACGGCCATCGAAAAGGCCAAGGCCGCAGGCGTGCCCAATGCCAACATCGATCGGGCGATCGCCAAGGGTGCCGGCTCCAGTGGCGCCGACGCTGAACTCTTTGAAGCGGTGCGCTACGAGGGCTATGGGGCGGGAGGCGTGGCCGTTTTGGTGGAAGCCTTCACCGATAACCGCAACCGAACAGCCGCAGACCTGAGACTGGCCTTTGGCAAGCAGGGAGGCAACCTCGGCGAATCCGGATGTGTCAGCTATCTCTTTGTGCAGCGATCGGTGGTCCGTGTCGACCTGAACGGTAGCCAAAGTGATGTTGAGGAGCCGTTTGTAGAACTCCTGCTCGCCCTGGAGGCAGGAGGTGGTCCTGCCGTTCTGAGCTGGCAGATCGAGGTTGATGGGGCCGAAGTCGTTGGCGAATTTGCTGATCTTGAAGCCCTCCAGGATGGTTTGAGACGCCTTGGCCTTGCGGTTAGGGAATGGGAGCACCGTTGGATCCCGATCACGCCCTGTCACCTGGAGAAGGCCGAATTCGTGCGGGCTTGTCTGCGCATGTTGGAAGTGATCGAAGACCTGGACGATGTTCGCAGCGTCGTCAGCAATCTGGAGGTGGATGACAGTCTGCTGGAGCAGATTCTCGAGGCCTCCAGCTGAGTCAGGGCCATGGCGCCCCGAGGTGGCTAATGCCCAAGGGCGGCCCCATCCGCCACGACCGTCACATCCGGGTGCCCCTGAAGCCAGCTTGCGGGCAGGTCGGCGGTTGGGGACTCCTCAAAGGCGCGGCGCAGCACCGCAGCTTTGGCGACACCGGTGGCCACCAAGAGAATGCGGCGCGCGTTGAGAATCTCACTAAGGCCAAGGCTGATGGCTTGATCTGGCACCTGGGCCGGGTCGCCCCCAAAGGCAGAAGCATTGGCGTCTCGGGTGCTGGCGGTGAGGGCGACACAACGACAGACCGCCTCGGGACCACAGGGGGGTTCATTGAAACCAACATGGCCATTGGCTCCGATGCCAAGGATCTGGAGGCCCAGACCTCCCTTGCTCGCCAGCAGGGAGGCATAACGCAGGGCCTCAGCCGCCGGATCATGGCCATCACCGCAAGGCAGCAACACTGACTCCGCTTCGAGCTGCAGGGGGGTCACCAACTGGGCTGCCATGGTGGCGGCAAAGGAGCGGGGATCCCTGGGGGAGAGTCCCACATATTCATCGAGGTTGAAGCTGCACCATTGACGACGGACCCTTTGGCGCTCAGCGGCGGAGCGCTGGGCGAATTGGCGGGCCAGGGCGCCATAGACCGGTTCCATCGTGCGACCTGTGGCCAGACCCACCGGAAGACTGGGATCGGCCAACCTGGAAGCCAGCAGCCAGTGGGCCACCTGCTCCCCCACGGCCTCTGCATCGGCGAGACGCCGGATCTGCACGCAATGGCGGCCCCCTTCAAGGGTTGCCTTGCGCGAGGTGGCCCGGCCCTGGGCCTGGGCAAGAGGCTCAGAGGGATCGGAGGCCCAGTTCGGCTCCTTGGTAGTAGTGACGCAAGATCTCTGCATGGCTTTTACCCCTCAGGGCCATGCCGTAGGCCCCCCATTGGCTCATTCCTACTCCATGGCCAAAGCCATGGCCGATGGCCAGCAAAGTGGGCGCAGCAGCCGGCTGGACCGACCCAGGCAGCCCGGCGACGGGAGGCAGGGGCGGTGGGGGAGCCAGGCGAAACCGGAACCCAGGGGACAGCCCGGGGGCCTTGCCGGCGCCTGCCACCGCCGGCTCAACGGTGTCGCGGACCGGACCAACCGCTAAGCCCATCGCCTGGGGCCTGGCCGGAGCCAACTGCTGGAACCGCACCAGGGTGCTGCGCAAGCCGAGCCGACGCCTCAATTCGGCGCCGCTCAACACCAGCTGGCCCCCGGGGCCCGTGACACGGGCTTGGCGGATGCGCCCGGAGGTCGAGGTGACCAGGGGCTCGATGGCGGTGACACCGTCGATTTCAACAAAGGCGCGACGCAATTCCAGGGGCTCAAAGGACTTGCTCCAATTGCGCACTGGACTGAACTGGTCGAAATCGGGGACGCTAGTGAGATAGGGAAGTTGACGATTCCAGATTTCACCGCTGTTCTCGGTACTGCCACCACTACAACTGTGGAATACGGCATCAATCAGACGGCCGCGATAGAGCAACACCTGGCCATTGGTCTGGGCGACAGCCTGGCGGGTCGAAGTCGTTTCCGCCCCGACCCCCTTGTACACCTGGCTCGCCACAGTGGCCTGAAGATCAAAAAGTTGACCGGGACGCCGTTGGGCCATGGCATAGGTGCGAGCGGCAATGGCCTGGGCCCTCAGCGCAGCCAGAGGCCATTGGGCCGGCATCTCACTACCCACCACACTCGGCAGATAATTTTCGAGGCCAATGTAATTAACCGCCTGCAGGCGATCTCCCAAAGGCACGACCCGTAAACGGCCGCGATACTGAGCCGCTCCCAGGGGCACCAGGCCACCGGGGGCGGCACTGTCGACCCAGACCTCTGGCAGCTCGCCCGCCAAGGCGGGCGCAACGGTGGCCAGGGCGGCCGGCCGGCTGGCTTCCCTGGCAAGGGGCCCGGATGGCACGTCAGGTGTCGGGCTGGACCGTTCCAGGATCACCCCCCTGGCCCCCGATCGCAGTCTCAAACTTTGGCCAGGGCCAAGGACATAGAGCACCTGTCCCCGGGCATCACTCAGCCTGAGGACCGTCCCAGCGGCGCCCAGATCGATGGCAGGGGCGGCCCGCACCAGAATCCTCAAGACGGGATCTGTGCCGACAGGTCGTGCCGGCGCCGCCCACACCAGGGCCAGGGGAAGGGCCAGGGCGTGACTCCAACGCCAGCCAGGAAGACAAGCCACAGCTGGATCGAACAAGGAGTGTCATTTTGCCGCGTCTGGGCCCAGCCGGCCAGAGGGCCCAGCCGACCAGGGCCCGTGGCAGCATGCGCCCCCTGGGCAGCACAGACGTGCAGGTCACTTTTCTTGGCACCAGCTCCGGCGTTCCCACCCGGGGCCGCAACGTTTCGTCGGTGGCCGTGCGCCTACCACAACGGGCCGAGATCTGGCTTTTCGACTGTGGCGAGGGCACCCAGCACCAGTTTCTGCGCAGCGACCTGAGGGTCTCCCAGCTGCGGCGGATCTTCATCACCCACATGCATGGCGACCATGTCTTTGGCCTGCCTGGACTGCTGGCCAGCCTGGGGCTGGCGGGCCGCTGCCCCGGAGTCGATCTCTACGGACCCGACCCCTTGCGCGACTACCTGGAGGGGGTGCTGAGGACGTCCTCCACGCGCATTGGCTATCCCCTCAGGAGCCACCGGGTCCGCCAGGCCGCCCACAGCGGTGACGTCCTGCTGGACGATGGGGACTTGAGCGTGCGCTGCACTCCCCTCAACCATCGGATCCCCGCCTACGCCTACCGCATTGACCAGAAACCCCTGCCGGGACGTTTTGATGTGAACCTGGCCAGGGAATTGGGCATTCCCCCCGGTCCGATCTACGCCGAACTCAAAGCGGGACGGACGGTGACCCTCGATGACGGTCGGGTGATCCACGGGGAAAGACTGTGCGGCCCGCCGCGCCCGGGTTGCAGTCTGGTGTATTGCACGGACACCGTCTTCTGCGAAGCGGCGATCGAGCTGTCCCGCGGGGCCGACCTATTGATCCACGAATCGACCTTTGCCCATGGAGAAGCGGAGATGGCCATTTTGAAACAGCACTCCACCAGCACCATGGCGGCCCAAACAGCCCTGGCCGCCGGTGTGAAGCAACTGGTGCTGACCCACCTCAGCCCCCGCTATGTGCAAGGCAATCCGGTCACCCCCGAAGACCTGGAAGCCGAAGCGCGGGCCATCTTTGCCAAAACGCGGGTGGCCCGGGATTTCCTGCGGCTTGATTTGACCCCGGGGGGTGAAGCCGATGTTGACAGTGACCCCCAGGCGGACTGAGCCTGCAACAGTTCGCATGGATCGCGACCAGTGCACCCACGGGCCGTGATTCTCAGTCGCGGTCTAACCGCCAGTTCCCCGGCTTCTCCCATGGCCCCCTTCCTCCACTCAGCCCTTCGCGCCTTCGCCAAAACCTTCCTGGTTCTGCCCTTGGCGCTGCTGGTCTGCTTTGCCGGCCCTGCCACCGCCGCCCGTTGGGACTCCGCCACCTTGACGGTGCCCGCAACGGCAGAAGGCACATCGGTGACGTTCAGCGAGAAGGAATACAAGAACGGTCGCAAGCTGTTCAACGAAACCTGCGCCAGCTGTCACGCTGGCGGTATCACCAAGACTAACCAGAATGTGGGTCTGGATCCCGAGACCCTGGCCCTGGCCACCCCTCCCCGGGACACGGTGGATGCCCTGGTGGACTTCATGAAGAACCCCACTTCATACGATGGTGAATACAGCATCTCAGACGTCCATCCCAGCCTACGCAGTAGCGATGTTTATGTAAAAATGCGCGATCTCGATGACGAAGACCTGCGGCTGATTGCAGGCTATATTCTTGTCGCCCCTAAGGTGCAAGGGATTCAATGGGGCGGTGGCAAGATTTACTTCTGATCCGATCAGCTTGACCTTGTCTTGATGCTGCCTCTCTAACCTGGCATCACCTCCAACCCCCAGGCCCATCAGGGCCTGGGGGTTGATTATTTTCTGGCTCCATTGATCCAGGTAATTTGCTGTACCACCATTCCTGCAAGGGTGCCGCCAGTCGCTGGGGGAACAGGGTGATCACCGTGGCTGTGGGGCGGGAGCCTGGTTGTAGCAATTCCACCGAGTAGGAGGGGCAACGCCTTGCTGCCAGGTCAGGCACGAAGCGGCGGCCGATGCGTCGCCAACTGGGTTCCTTACTCTGCCAGGCCAAGCGGCAGCAGGGCCAAGGCAACTCCTCGCGATCAAACAGGCGGCAGCAAGGCCCTAGCACCCGAAAGCTGAACTGGCCTCCGGGACTGGCATGTTCACTGCTGAATTCCAGCAGGCTGTGCACCTGAACAGTCATAAAAAAGCCACCCGGCAGGGTGGCGACGGGAGATGAACTGGACGAACGCTGAATCGCGAAGTCGAACTCAGTACAGCTCTTCCTCGGCGTGGGTCTTGATCGTGCAGTCCGAGGTGGGGTAAGCCACGCAGGTCAGCACAAAACCGCCCTCGATTTGGTCGTCATCCAGGAAGCTTTGGTCGGATTGGTCGACGGTGCCTGCGGTGAGCTTGCCAGCGCAGGTGGAACAGGCGCCAGCGCGACAGGAATAGGGGAGGTCGATGCCCTGTTCTTCAGCAGCATCAAGGATGTACTGGTCGTCGGGAACCTCAATGGTCTTGTTGAGGCCTTCGCTCTCGTTGATGAGGGTGACCTTGTAGGAAGCCATGAAAGGGAGTGAAGCTCACAGGCGACGGTGGAGCCGTGCCTGAAGGACGTGCCCTTCCTACACCCGCTTGGGGGGATTCCCAGCCATCTTGGGCCCGCAGGCTGGGAAGGCCAATCAAAAGACCTGAAGTGATCAGCGTGCCTTATGCAACACCAGCCCGTATCTCCAGGCGCAACAATCCCCAGTTCTCCTGCCGGGCCACCAGTTGGGCCCGCCAGCCCTGGGCCGCCAAAACCTTCTCCAGACCAGGGGCCTGGTCCACCAGCAAGCCACTCAGGAAACCCACCCCTCCCGGGGCCAGCAAGCCAGCGAAGCAGGGGCTGAGGGCCTCAATCACGGGGGCCAGGATGTTGCAGAGCAACAGATCGGCGCGGCGGCCCTCCAGCAGGGTCGCCAAGGTGCTGGCAGATCCGAGGGCGACGCTTAGCTGGGCTGGGCTCGGCGATCCATCGCCCACCGTGAAGTCGTTGAGGCGCCCATTTGCCTTGGTGGCCCGTATGGCGAGGATGTCCGTGTCCACCGCCGCCACATGGCTGGCGCCCAGCCGCAGGGCGGCCAAGGCCAGGATGCCGCTGCCACAGCCCAGATCGGCCACCTGCAGACCCTCCAGGGGGGCTGGGGCCCCCAGCCCGCCCCGTTGCCCAGCCAGGTCTTCCAAGGCTTCAAGGCAGAGGCGAGTGGAGGGGTGGCTGCCGGTGCCGAAGGCACTGGCCGGATCCATCCGAATCGGCCGGCGATGGGCCTGATCCGTGGGAGCCTCGAGCCAGGCCGGCAAAATCAGCAGCGTTTGGCCGATGGGATCGGCTTGCCAGTGTTGCTTCCAGAAAAGATTCCAGTCCTCATCGTCCTGGCGATGCCACTCCAACGGCGGCAGGGAGAGGCCAAAGGGGGCTCCCAGGGGCGCCAGGGCCTGGGCCAGTTCGGCCCGTTCGGGGGCGGGCCAGTCGCTTTCGGGCAGCCAGGCCAGCAGCAGGCGGCGCTGCGGCCTATCCGGCCGATGGGTGAGGGCCACCCGGGAAATGCCAAGCGTCGGCAGCTTCCAGAGCAAGGACTCCTCGAGTTCAGGCGCGCAGAGCATCTCCAGACGCCACCAGGCTGGAGCCCCAGCGACCTGGGCACTCCCCAAGCCTTGGGAACCTGCCGAAGGGGTAAGGGCTGGGTCTGGGGTCGGCCCCATCAAAGGGTCACCGGATGGGCCTCCTGAATGCCCTCGATGGCGTGGATGGAGGTCAGAAGTGCGTCAGGGATCGGGTCATCGATGCTCACCACCATGACGGCATCGCCGCGGACGATGCGCCGGCCCACCTGCATCGAAGCGATGTTGACGTTGTGTTCCCCCAGCAGGGAACCCAACTGGCCAATGATGCCAGGCATGTCGCGGTGACGGGTGAACAACATGTGGCGGCTGGGAACCACGTTCACCGGGAAATCATCGATGGAGATGATGCGCAATTCGCCGTCACTGAACACCGCACCGGTAACGGAGTGGTGGCCCTTGACGCCGTCGCAACTCAGGCGCAGGGAACCGCCGGCAAAATCCCGGCTGGCGTCATCCTTCACCTCCAACACTTTGATGCCCCGATCACGGGCCTCCAGGGAGGCGTTGACAAAATTGATGCTGTCGCCCAGGGCCACGGATAACACACCCTTGAGGGCTGCCACCACCAGGGGCTGGGCGGGATGGGCCGCGAAGTCACCCTGCAAACGCACTTCCAGGGAGCCGATTTGGCCTCCCGAGAGCTGGCTGAGCAGTTGTCCAAGGGTTTCGGCAAGCTGCAAATGGGGCTTGAGCTGGTCCATCACTTCCGGCGTCAGGCCTGGAATGTTGACGGCACTGCGAGCGGGTAGACCCAGGAGCACATCACGAATCTGTTCGGCCACATCAATGGCCACGTTTTCCTGCGCTTCTTCGGTGGAGGCCCCCAGGTGCGGAGTCAGGATCAGCCTCTCTTTGACTTGGCGCAACGGCGAATCGGCGGCCAGGGGTTCCTTGGCATAAACATCGAGGGCGGCGCCGGCGATCACCCCAGTTGAGACGGCCTCAGCCAGCGCCGCCTCATCCACGATGCCTCCCCGGGCACAGTTCACCAGCCGGGAGGTGGGTTTCATGGTGCGCAGCAGCTCGGCATTGACCAGGTTTTCGGTCTCCGGGGTGCGTGGCAGGTGCAAGGTGATGTAATCGGCTTCGGCAAACAACTGGGGCAGGGGCAGGAGCCTCACCTGCATCTGTTGGGCACGATCCGGTGAAACAAACGGGTCGTAGGCGGAGACATCCATACCCATGGCCCGGGCCACCCGGGCGACATGGGAACCGATCTTGCCGAGGCCGACCACCCCCAGGGTCTTCTTGTAAAGCTCATTGCCGACGTAGGTCTTGCGATCCCAGCCGCCGGCCATCGTGCTGGCATGGGCATGGGGCACATGGCGTGAAAGGGACAACATCAACGCCAGGGCCTGCTCGGCGGCGGCGATGGTGTTGCCCTCGGGCGAATTGACCACCAAGACGCCGCGGCGGGTGGCGGCCTTGACATCGACATTGTCGACACCGACCCCAGCACGGCCAATGATGCGCAACTTGGGGGCCGCCTCAATCACCGGCGCCGTCACCTGGGTGCCGGAGCGGATCATCAGGGCGTCGTAATCGCCGATCAGGCCGATCAGCTCGTCCTGCGACAGGCCCGTGCGCACATCCACACGGGCGACCTGGGAAAGAATGTCAATCCCAATCTGGTCGATGGGATCGGAGACCAGAACCTTTGTCATGTCGGGCAAATGGTGGGCCCCTGGGGAGCGTGATGAGGGGGTCAGCCCGATGGGGCCTGCCGGGGGTGCAGTGTAGTGAGCGACTTGTGGCGCCCGAGCTGGGCGGGGGGTTGCGGTGTCCTTGAACGTGGTGGTGGTGCTGGACGACCGGGAGCGGTTGCGCGCCCTGCGGAATGAACTGGCGGCAGTCGAACCGCCCCTGCTGCAATTGGTGGCCATTGGCCCTGGCGAAACCGATCCGGCCACGGTCGAACGGCTCGATCCCACAACGGCCCGCCGCCGCCGCCAGCGGTCGATGGCCCGCTGGCTCCTGCCTTTTGGCTTCTTGGCGGGCCTCACCTTCACCCAAATCACCGATCTGCACACCTTCTCCGCCCTCGGCCCCTGGGGCGAACCCGTGGTTGGGGGACTGTTGGGATTGGTCTCCGGCTGGATGGGCAGCTTTGCCGCCGCCTTCAGCGTGGCTTCCGAGGACGCTGACCGGGTGCGAGGGCTGCGCAATCGATTGGAGGAGGGCCAGTGGCTGCTGCTGCTGGAGCCAGCGGCTGGCCAAGACATTCCTTGGACCACGGTGCAACGGTCCCGGCCCAAGGCGGTGGTGCGGCTGGGGGAGACTTAGAAGCCGGTTGAACGACCAAGAATGCTGTTGCGCGCAACCTTGTCGGAGGGGAGTCCCTGGGCCCTAGACCTGGAGCCTGTGCTGGCGGCCGCCGAAGCGGCCCTGCGGACCTGGCAACCCGTCTGGACAGGTTTTTTGAGCGCTGCGGTGCGCGAGGAAGCGGAAATCCAGCTAGGGGCCCTCAGTGAGCTGACCCTGGGCAGCGATGGCGGCTATCCCGGCAGCGAACGCCGCCAACTGCTCTTGCGACGCCCGGAAACCTTGCCGCCGGCGGACGATCAGCCCCCCCGGGTGATGGGGCTGGAGCTCGCCGGGAACTTTCTTTTTGATCCCGCCGCCGCCGTTGATTTCCGCCAGGCCCTGATCCACGCCGGCGCCCGGGACGATCAAATCGGCGATCTCTGGCCTCGCGGTGACCGGGGTGCCCAGGCCATCGTCAGCGCCGAGCTGGCCCAGGCATTGGCAGGCACCGAAGGGCTGGTGCGCACCGTGGCGGTGCGCTTTGAGGCGCGGCCCGTGGCTGAACTTGCCTTGCCAGCTCCGCGGACCCAGCGCGACCTTCACACGGTGGAGGCCTCCCAGCGCCTGGATGCGGTGGCCTCCGCAGGATTTGGCCTCTCGCGCAACCGCATGGCAACCCTGATTCGGGAGGGGGCCGTCCGCATCGACTGGAAGGTGGTGACCAGCCCCAGCCGGGAATTGGCGCTGGGGGAGCGGGTGCAGCTGGAGGGTCGGGGGGAGTTGAGGGTCGAGGGGGTCAGCGCAACGAAACGGGGTCGCTGGCGGATCCATATGATTCGCTCCTGACGGGGTTCGCTGGTTTGTTGCGCCTGAGCCGCTGGCGTCGCGCTCTGGCCGCCGCAGAAGAGCAGGCTGGGCTGGTGCTAATTTCTTCAGGTCGGCTGAAACGCTTAAATACGTTCGTCGATAGCCCAACGGCCACCTGGTTTCCAGGCGATAAGCCGGGCGATTAGCTCAGAGGTAGAGCACTACCTTGACACGGTAGGAGTCACTGGTTCGATTCCAGTATCGCCCATCTTTCCCAATCCTTTTGGCAGGTTTTTTTATGGCCACCGAGGCCCCCCCAACGACCATGGTCCTGGGTCTCGGCAGGTCGGGCATCGGTGCCGCCCGGCTGCTGCGTTCCCAGGGCCATGGGGTGTTGATTGTCGAAAGCCGGGACAACGGGGCCCTGAGGATCCAGGCGCAAAGCCTGGCCAGCGAAGGCATCGACGTGTTGCTGGCGGCCCCCCTCACCCCTGACACCTTCGCGGACCTGCCGCGGCCCGAGCGGGTGGTGGTCAGTCCCGGCATCCCCTGGGACCATCCCCTGCTGCTGGCCTGGCGCCGGCAAGGCATCCAGGTGGAAGGGGAACTCAGCTGCTCGTGGCGAGCAACGGCCGGAATTCCCTG
Organism: Cyanobacteriota bacterium; assembly: GCA_026389315.1. Lineage (GTDB taxonomy): Bacteria > Cyanobacteriota > Cyanobacteriia > PCC-6307 > Cyanobiaceae > Cyanobium. The sequence continues at coordinate 13,197 of JAPLIC010000066.1, read as the reverse complement.
GATTGGCATCACCGGCACCAACGGCAAGACCACGGTGACCCATCTGGTTCATCACCTCCTCAGGGAAGCCGGACGGGATGCGCCGCTCTGCGGCAATGTCGGCTTCTCGGCCGCCGAACTGGCCCTGCAACGCCAGGCGCCAGGCGCCCAATCTCCGGACTGGTTGGTGGTCGAAGTGAGCAGCTACCAGATCGAGGCCGCCCCGGAAGTGGCACCAGCCATCGGCGTCTGGACCACCCTCACCCCCGATCACCTGGAACGCCACGGCACCATCGAGGCTTACCGGGCCATCAAACGGGGCTTGCTCGAACGCTCCCAGCGGCGCATCTTGAATGCCGACGATGCCGACCTGCGCTCCCAGGCGCCGAGCTGGGACCGGGTCGACTGGGTCACAGCGGGTTGCGCCAACGATCTGCCAGCAGGTCTCGAACCCCTGCTGTCCATTGAGAACGGTCAGGTTCAGGGACGCTCAGGACCCCTGTTTGCGGCGGACTGCCTGGCCATGCCAGGGGCCCACAACCGCCAGAACATGCTGCTGGCCACCGCCGTAGGCCTGCACGCCGGTCTGACTCCGGAGCAGATGGCAGGGGCATTGCGCAGCTTTCCAGGGGTGCCCCATCGCCTCGAACGCCTGCGGCAACTGGGGCAAGTCACCTGGTACAACGACAGCAAGGCCACCAATTACGACGCTGCCGAAGTAGCTCTCAAGGCTTTGGCTGGCCCCCTGGTGGTGCTGGCCGGAGGCCAATCGAAACAAGGGGACGCCCGCGGTTGGTTGGCCCAACTGCGCCAGCAGGCGGCTGCGGTGGTGGTCTACGGGGCGGCTGCCGAAGAGTTTGAAGTCCTCCTGCGCCAAGACGGCTACCCGGGCCAATTGCATCGGGTCCCAGGACTGGAACAAGCGGTACCCCTGGCGGCCGACCTGGCGAAGGCCAGCGGCAAGGCCAGTGTGCTGCTGTCCCCTGCCTGTGCCAGCTTCGATCAGTACAGCGATTTCGAAGCCCGCGGCGACCATTTTCGCGCCCTTGTGGCCGCACTTTGATTCTTCAGCCCCCCTGGAACGCCATGGCCCATTGGTTGATGAAAAGCGAACCAGATGTTTACGGCATTGATCACCTCAAGGCCGACGGCACCACACTTTGGGATGGCATCCGCAACTACCAGGCCCGCAATTACATGCGAACGATGGCCATCGGTGACCGGGCCTTTTTCTATCACTCCAATATCACCCCACCCGGCATTGTCGGCCTGATGGAGGTGGTGGAGGTGGGACTCACAGATCCCAGTCAGTTTGATCCGCAATCGCAATACTTTGATTCCGCCTCAAAGCCGGAAGCCCCGCGCTGGGATTGTGTGCGGCTGGCCTATCTGGCGACCTTCGCCCCGCTTTTGTCCCTGGACCGCCTGCGCACCGAGTTCAGCCCCGAAGAATTGGCGGTGGTGCGCCGCGGCAACAGGCTTTCGATTCTGCCGGTGCCTGAGGCTTGCGCGACCCGCCTCTATGAATTGCTGAGCGCGCCGGGCTGAGGCCACCCGCCGGTCTGGCTTGGTGGTGAAGCCTCCCTGGTACGTAGCTGGTGCGGCCATGGCGGGCAGAACGGTCGCCGCCAGCGCCCTGGCGCCATGGAAAGGGCTGCCGATCAGGGATGCTTGTTTGTGGCTCCCGGCTCGTCTGTTTCAACTGAGGCAAGGCGGAGGACGGCTAAGGCCGCCACAAACGCCGCTGTCGCCCCGGCCTCCCAATGGCCTTCCAGGCCCCGAACCCCGGGTTCCGGTGTCATGACGAAACCAAGGGACCATTGGCTCCGATCTCCCTCCAGGGTCAACAAAAGCTGGCCCCCATCAGCGAGGGGAGTCTCCAATTCAAGGGTCAAGGCCTCCTCCGCCATAAGTTGATCCACCAACCCAGCATGGTGTTGGACCAGCTTGGCGACAGCTCCTTGCAAGACTTGCGCCTCGGCCAAACTTAATTCCGCCGCCCAGTGGCGACCCCCCACCAACACGGGAAACCGTTGCCTCAGGGGATTGAAGGCCAGGCGCCAACCCTCCCCTTCTCCAACCTGCACGGCGCGATCAGCCGGGCAGCAGGTCAGGTTGGTCTTGCTCGTCGCTGAGCTCAATGATGGCCCGTTGCACAGGTTTAATCATCGAATCGTCGAGAAGTCCGTCGAAATCATCGAAACGTCGTTGCTTGGCCCGAAAGGCGATGCGTACAGTGGTGAGGTAACGATTGCTGGAATGACGAATTAGACTTTCGGCCCGCTTGGCCAGTTCCTTGGGGTTCAGATCACTGCTGGTGAGCATCTTGAGAGGCTTCTTTAGTGTCAACTTAGGGCAGCGCTCCGCGGCGGCTTGACTTGCCTGCCCCTGGACGGGCCGACCTACCCCCTCTGTTGAGTTCCCTCCCCACCATGCCGGGCACCCTCGCCATTGATCTCGGCAGCACCACCACGGTGGTGGCTTGGCAGGAGGCCGGTGCGCCGCCCCGGATTCTGGATCTGCCCCCCTACAGCGGCTCCAACCCCACGACCATTCCGAGCCTGCTCTGGCTCAGTCATGCCCAGCAACGCCGCCCCCTCATCGGTCGTCAGGTGCTTGACGCCGGTCTGGCCGACCAGCCAGGTCCGGGGCTGCTGCGGGATTTCAAACGGCAAATCGGCCAAGATGCCGCCAGCGTTGGCCCCTGGCCGGAGCGGGAACAGCCAGGGGGGATCCAGGATTCGCCCTGGCTGGATCCCGAAGCGGCGGGCGCCCTCCTGCTGCGCTGTGTCTGGGAGGCCCTGCCAGCGGAGCTGAGCCCTGATCGCCTGGTGTTGACGGCCCCCATCGAGACCTATCGGGGGTACCGCCAGTGGCTGGAGCGGGTCAGCCGGGAGCTGCCCGTTGCCGAAGTGGCCTTGGTGGACGAACCGACCGCCGCGGCGATCGGTGCCGGGCTGCCCCCGGGCAGCCGGGTGCTGGTGGTCGACGGGGGGGGCGGCACGATCGATCTTGCCCTCGTGGCGCTGGAAGGGGGTGAGGGTCGGGCGGCCCCCATCGCCCAGCTGCTGCGCTTCGCAGGGCGCGACCTGGGGGCCAGCGGCCAGGCCCTGCGGACGGCGCGGGTGATCGGCAAGGCAGGGGTGGCCCTGGGGGGACGGGATCTGGACCGCTGGATCGCTTCCCATCTCTGCCCCGATGCGGCGCCGGATCCGGCCCTGCTCACGGTGGCCGAAGCCATCAAATGTCGCCTCAGTGAGAGCGAGGAGGCCCTGGGCCTGTGGCTGGATCCAACCGGCAGAACTCGGGAACTGCGCCTTGATCGGCCCCGCCTGGAAAAGCTCCTGGTGGATCGGGGGCTGGTGGCCCAGCTGGATGCCCTGCTCGATTCCGTGCTGGCAGCCGCCCGCAGCGAGGCCCTGGCTGGCCCCGCCATCGCAGCGGTGTTACCGGTGGGGGGCTGCAGCCAGCTGCCCCTGCTGCGCCGCTGGCTGCAGGAGCGGCTCCCCGGGGTGCCCCTGCACGGTGCCAGACCCATCGAAGCGGTCGCCATGGGGGCGCTGGCCCTCACCCCCGGAGTGACCCTGCGGGATGTGCTGGCCCGGGGAGTCTCCCTGCGGTGCTGGGACCAACGTTCCGGTCAGCATCGCTGGCATCCTCTGTTCGTGGCCGGCCAGCCGTGGCCCACCGAACAGCCCTTGGAAGTGGTGCTGGCCTGCAGCCAGGACGACCAGGAGGAAATGGAGGTGGTCCTGGGAGAACCGCTGCCCCAGGAGCGCTCTGAGGTGATGTTCGTCGATGGTTTGCCGGTGCTGAACCGACGGCGAGCCGGCCAGCCGCGGGTGGAACCCTGGCCGACAGTTGCCCCAACCCTGCCCCTGGCAAGCCCAGGGCGCCGGGGAGAAGACCGCCTGCGCCTGCGCTTCCACATTGATGCCAGCGGCCAATTGCTGCTGGAGGCCCAAGATTTGAGCAGCGCCCGGGAGCTTGGCCCCCTCAGCCTGGGTCCGGTGCGTTGACCCCAGAGCAGCCGCTGCGGGGTCAGCATAGAAGCTGCCTGTTCCCGAGCCCCCGTCCATGGACAGGAAGGGTCCCCCCCCTGAGCCGACTACCCCCCCTGAGCCAAAACGCCCGTGGAGGGTTGTGGGGCTTGTTGGCTTGGTCCTGGCGGTAACGGGCCTGGTGATGGCGCTGCAACCCCAGTGCCCCCGGCAACGCCCAGGCCCCCCCCCAAGCCAAAAGCCATGCTTGCCAGGGGCTGCCTGCCCCGCGGCCAGCAGCGAGGCCACCCGGGCGACGGACCGTCTGCCGCAGGAGGCCCTGCGCCGCTTCAACCGGGGAGATCCCGAGGGGGCCGTGGCGGCCCTTGCCCCCCTCGGCCAAACCAACCCAAGCGCGGCAGCCGCGCTGCAAGAAGCGCTGCGCAGCAACTGGAACCGCAACCGACTGGAGGCCGCCAGGGCCCAACGGCTGGCTGCAGCGGGTCAATGGTGGGAGGCGCTCGACAGCCTCAACCGCCTGGACCATCCCTGGTGGCAACGGCATACCCAGGCGCTGCGCCTTCGGGTGGAGCAGGGGGCGGCGGCCCTGGAGCAAGAGCATCACCAACACAGCCACGAGCCACCCCCCGCAGGAATTGCCACCGAGCGGCTCGATGCCGAGGTCAAGAAGCGTCTGCAGCTTGGTCAACCCCAGTGGCAGGCCTTTGTGGAGGGCTGTGCCGCGGTGGGGGGCCAGGTGCTGGAAGAGGGTCCGGAAGTGAACTGCGTGCCCCGCAGGGCTCAGCAGCGGCCATGACAGGATTGTCCTACCGCCAACGGTATCGGTTCATGCAGGCAGGTGATCAGGTCAAGGTGAGCAGCAATGTGGTGGTCTTCACCCATCCAGACCATCGGGGCAAGGCCTATGACCTTCTGGGTCAGCAAGGAGAAGTGGTCCAGGTGCTTGAGGACTGGAAAGGGCGGCCGATCAGCCCCACCCTGCCGGTGATCGTGGCCTTCGGCCGCTTCCGCGCCCATTTCAGAGCCGACGAGCTCGCGCCCCTCTGATCGCCACCAGAGTCGGGCCCTGCTGGGGCATCAGCTGCGGGGACGCAGGAGATAAACCCCTTCTTCGCCATCGACGGATTGCAAACAGAGTTGGATGGTCTCCAGCCGTGTGGTGGGGACCACCCGACCGCAGAAATCGGGTTGGATGGGGAGTTCGCGATGGCCGCGATCCACCATCGCCACCAGTTGCACCCGATGGGGACGGCCCCAGCTCTGCAGAGCCTCAAGGGCCGCCCGTACGGTGCGCCCGGTGAAAATCACATCGTCCACCAGCACCACGTGTCGGCCATCCAGGCTGACCGGGAGCTGGGTAGCCTCCACGAGTCTTGTGCCGACACGTTCGAGATCATCGCGATAAAAGGTGGGGTCCAGGCTGCCGTGGGCCACGGCATGGCCACCAATCAGCGCCAATCGATCGGCCAAGACCTGGGCTAAGGCCACACCGCGGGTCGGGATTCCCAGCAGCACGAGGGCTTCGGGATCGACAACACTCTCAAGAATCTGCGATGCCAAGCGATCCAGGGTGCGGCTGAGTTCAATGCTGGAGAGAATTTGAACGCGGTTCCCAGGCTCTCGCTCCGAAACAGCCGGCGCAGACATAGGAGCAGAGCCTTTGAGTTACAGAAAACCGATGCTAAGGGGCCCGTGTGACCAAAACCTGACGCCGGTCAGCAAGAATGGAGACATCAGAAGCATGGGCTGTAAGTTGGCAGCCAATGCAAATTCTTAAAGGAGCGGGCCTTCGGGTGATTTCAGTTCCTTCTCCCAAACAAACGTCCATCGGCCATGCAGGGGTTGACGGCTCTGGATCGATGGCCATCATCCCCGAACCGCGGGCCAGTCTTGACCATCAACACCCAGTAGCTCCGGTCGTGCTGGCCATCCTGGATGGCTGGGGATTCCGTGAAGAAGACGAGTTCAACGCCGTGCGCAGTGCCGATACCCCGGTGATGGATGCCCTTTGGCACGCTTATCCCCATACCTTGATCTCGGCCAGTGGGGCCGCCGTGGGCCTGCCTGACAACCAAATGGGCAATTCCGAGGTGGGCCATCTCACCATCGGCTGTGGTCGCATCATTCGCCAAGAACTTGTGCGGATCAGCCAGGCTGTCCAGGACGGCAGCCTGGCCGCCAATCCGGTGCTCAATGCCGCCGCAGACCACCTGCTCGCCAACGGTGGCCGGCTGCACGTGATCGGTCTTTGTTCCGATGGTGGGGTTCATAGCCACATCGAACATCTGGGCGGCTTGCTGCGCTGGGCTGCGGCACGGGGTCTCAAGGAGGTCTGCATCCACGCGATCACCGATGGTCGGGATACACCGACCAACAGTGCTCCAGGTTTTCTGGTGCGCCTTCAGCAATTGATGGAGGAGTCCGGCGTCGGCCACATCACCACCCTCTGCGGCCGATACTGGGCCATGGACCGGGACAACCGTTGGGATCGGACTGAAAAAGCCTATCGACTGCTCACCGAACCATCGGAACCATCTCCCCTCTCTGCAGCCGAAATTATCGAAGCTTCCTATGCCAATGGCATCAGTGATGAGTTCCTTGAACCGGTGCGATTGTCCCCTGAGCTGATCGCGGCGGATGACACGGTCATCTGCTTCAATTTCCGCCCCGATCGGGTGCGCCAGTTGGTCAGAGCCTTGGTGCTGCCTGATTTTGACGGCTTCCCTCGCCAGCAGCTGACTCCGTTGCACATCGTCACCTTCACCCAATACGAACAGGGCCTGCCCGTCAGCGTCGCCTTCCCGCCCGAATCGCTTGAAGGGCTGCTGGGCCAAGTGGTTTCAGAGCAGGGGCTAAGGCAATTCCGTACGGCCGAAACAGAAAAATATCCCCATGTCACCTATTTCATGAATGGGGGAATCGAAAAAGCGTTCCCAGGGGAAGACCGCCACCTGGTGCCCTCACCCCGGGTCGCCACCTACGACCAATCCCCGGCCATGTCGGCCGAAAAACTGACCGATAACTGTATTGCCGCCGTCCAGAAAGGCATCTATTCGTTGGTGGTAATCAACTACGCCAACCCCGACATGGTCGGCCACACCGGCCAAATGCAGGCGACCACCGAAGCCATCACGACAGTCGATGGCTGTATCGGCCGACTGCTGGAGGCCACGAACCGCATGGGAGGCACGATGCTCATCACCGCCGACCATGGCAATGCCGAAGTCATGCAGGGGCCCGATGGACGCCCCTGGACCGCCCACACCACCAACCCGGTCCCTGTGATTCTGGTGGAGGGAGAACAGCGAAAACTGCCTGGCCATGGCACCGATGTACAGCTGCGCGAGCAGGGTGGCCTGTCCGACATCGCCCCAACGTTGCTGGAAATTCTTGGTTTACCCAAGCCAGCTAGGATGACAGGGACTTCTTTAATTGAACCCCTTGGCAGCCCCAAGAGCAGCCGCAGCCTCTCTTCTGCAGTCATAAGCTGAAAATCCACTGGCACCTCCCCATTCCCCTTGGGGTTCCACCGCCACACCCCTGAGCCCCCCCACCCCGGAGACCAAGAGCATGCTGCGCACGATTGTTTCTTCTGTGTGGATGCTTTCAGCAGTCCTCCTGGTCACCAGCGTGCTGTTACACAGCCCTAAAGGCGATGGCATGGGCGGCCTTTTCTCCACTGGGGGCTCGATGTTCACCAGTGCCCGTAGCGCCGAAGCCACCCTCAACCGGGTCACCTGGACCCTGCTGGGCCTGTTCCTGGGGCTGGCGGTGGTCCTGAGTGCCGGCTGGGTGGGCTGAGCCGATGGCAGGGACCAGTCGTCGTTTTGCCTTGCAGGCCCTTTGGGATAAGGGTCTGGCGCCCCTGTTCTCGCTTGCTTTTCTAGGGCGCCGTGCCGGGAGTGCCCAAGCCGCAACGCCATCCAGCGGCGATGCCCAGTGGCAACTCAGTGAAGCCGCTTGGAAAAAGCGACTCAGCCCAGCCGCATTTCAGGTGCTGCGTCAGCACGGCACCGAGCGAGCCTTCAGCAGTCCCCTGTACCAGGAGCAACGCAGCGGCCAATATCTTTGTGCCGGTTGCCAACTGCCGCTGTTTTCCTCAGCGACCAAATTCGACAGTCGCACGGGCTGGCCCAGTTTTTGGCAACCCCTGACCAACGCCATCGCGACCAGCCAAGACTTTCGATTGCTGATTCCGCGCACTGAATATCACTGCCGGCGCTGCGGCGGCCATCAGGGCCATGTCTTCAACGACGGACCCCGGCCCACCGGCAAGCGCTACTGCAACAACGGTGTTGCCCTGAGCTTCCAAGCCGCCAAGGCTGTTTGAAACTGTGATCCCCCTGGCCCTTTCGGTGCCTGCCGAGACGTAAACGCAGCATTGCTGGGGCCCAGCTCCGGGGAGAGGGTGGGAAGCTTGGTAAAGTGTTGAGACACTGACCGAAGTCATGGGCAGCCCTATCAGTCTGGAAACTTTTCTGGCCAAAGCCAGGGCACGTTTTGACCAACATTACGATTACAGCGGTATTGTTTACAGGAGCTATAAAAGTCCCATTCTGATCCGCTGCAAAACCCACCCGGTTAAACCAATAAGTATTACACCAGAAAAACATCTGCAGACCAGCGGTGGTTGCAAATTTTGTCTGCGCGAAAGCCGGATTCGCATGCTGGATCGCGAGCTATTGCGGGACCCCGCCGTTCGTCACGAGAACCTCAGCGATGCCCTGCCCCACAAGCAAGCCAAGGAGGGAGCAAAGTCTGGGGTGTGAAAAAGCAACTGTTCTGGGGTGGGTTGGCGTATAATTGCGTCCCGCCCCGAGAACAGGTAATCCCTGGCTACATTGGCTAAAGTGAATATATTGAATAATTTTCACTTAAGCAAGGAATTTACATTGCGCCGAATGCGATTGCGTAAACGGCAACTCCAGCCGAAGCCTGCGGCAGCTCCAAACAGCGGCAGGGGTCCGGGTACGGGAGTGGTGGTATCGGATGAAGGTAGACTTGCGACTCAAAAACCGATATTGTTGCTGAGTAAGCTAGGGTTATCGCATTGGCGAATCGACGAGGAAAGGTTTAAAACAATGGCAGTGGCATAGTTGCCACCACGATACCCCCGAGTAGAATTGCCGTTTGTGTTGTAATTGCCTGCTGTTAAATCACACGAACTTTCTTCCCATTCCCTAGCATTTCCATTGAGACTCATCACACCGTAAGCACTTAATCCGCCGGCGTTTGTTACATCCGCTGGGGCCGTTTGATTATATACTGCTGTATTGGCGTTTGTCCCACCTGTAACCGACGTGGGAGCACTATCGCTACCAGTAGCGTAATTCCAGTAGCCTGCGCCACCCGACTTATTCGGATCGTAAAATGCCGCCTTGTACCACTCATTGTAGCTGGGCAAAAAGTACTACGACAAACTGTTGCGGTACTTGTTATTTACATTATATCCAGCATCTACAGCACTCCACAAAACAAGGTTGTCATTAACACCGCTTGTAGTGAACTTATATGCAGCCTGGTTTCCTGTACTGGTATTAAGCCAGTTGACAAACCTGGCTGCTTCGTTCCAATTAATACTTGTGGCAGGCTTGTTTGTTCCGCGGGTGTCTTTTGTAATCACTAAGCTATTGGAAGTACCAAAGATGGCGTTGTACTTTGTGATCATATCCTCGCTGACCTCGAACTTGCCAATGTCGTAGGTGTAAGCCACGCTGCCGGCAGGATTGGGGCTGCCGGTGGTATCAGCCGCATTACCGGGATTGCCAATCGTCACAAATTCCATTGTGAACTGGTTAGCACCAGATCCGAAAGTAACTGTCCCGGCATAGCTCGGGGCAGTTATGCTGACAACAGCAGCTATAGCGCCTGCCGCAACGTTTAAACCACAAGAATTAGTCAAAATAAATCTTATTAAGTCGCTGCAACCTTAGCGCATTTTTGCAGGGGGTGTCCGGCGACAATGAAGTTGGCCGGTCGGCGACAAGCTCGTTGGCCGGTTGGGTGAGTGCTGGAGTTCCTGGCGCCGATGCGCAAGGCCCCGGGGATGCCGGCACCACTGACGAGTCACCAACGCAACCTGTTCATGGCGAAACGACGAGGTGGCAGCAGCCAGGAGGCTGCCGCTGCAGCGGCGGGCATTTCAGTGCGCAGTGCCCGCCGGATTGAAAGCAACCAGCTCCAGCCCCAGGCGAACCAGCCCCGTGGCCGCACTCGGGCGGACCCGTTGGCGGGGGTGTGGCAGGAGGTTTTGGTGCCGTTGCTGCAGCGAGCACCAGCGTTGACGCCGATCACGCTGCTGGAGCACCTGCAGCGCCAAAAGCCTGATGTGGACTGGATTCCGTTGCAGCGTACCCTGCAAAGGCGGGTGCGGGAATGGAAGGCGCTGCATGGCCCAGATCCGGAGGTGATCTTCCCCTTGAGCTATGAGCCCGGCGAGATCGCCTTCTGCGACTTCACCCAGCTCAAGGGGGTGGAGGTCACGATCGCCGGTCAGGCGTTCCCCCATCTGCTGTTCCACTACCGCTTGGCCTGGAGCGGTTGGAGCTACACGCAGGTGGTGCAGGGGGGTGAGAGTTTTGTGGCTCTCTCCGAGGGGTTGCAGAACGCCCTGGCTGCCTGTGGTGGTGTGCCGTCGGAACTGCGGACCGACCGATTGTCGGCGGCGTGCCGCAATCGGAACGGCAGTTTCAGCGCCGACATCACCCGCCGCTATCACGCCCTGTGCAGCCACTACGGCCTGGCCTACAGCCGCAACAACCTGGGAGTGGCCCATGAGAACGGCCGTGTGGAAAGCCCCCATGGCCATCTCAAGCGGCGGATCGAGCAGGCGCTGCTGCTACGCGGCAGCAGCGATTTCGAGACGCTTGCGGCCTATCAGACCTTCCTGGTCGAGGTGGCAGCTGGCTACAACCGGCCCCGGCAATGCCGACTGGAGCAGGAGAAAGCGGCGCTGCGGCCCTTGCCGCAGTTTCGCTTTGCCGACTACGACATTGAGCAGCTCACGGTGCGGCGGACCAGCACGATCGAAGTGCGCAAGGTGGTGTATTCGGTGCCGCCGCGATTGATCGGCCAGCGGCTGACGGTACGGATCTTCCACGACCGGCTGCAGCTGCTTCTGGGCCGGCAGATCGCCTGTGAACTGGCTCGGCGCCACGGCGGAGAGGAGCGCCATGGGCGGGCGTGGAGCATCGATCTGGAGCACCTGATCGATGCGCTCAGGCGCAAACCCCGGGCGTTGCTGCACTGCCGTTATCAGCGGGAGCTGTTCCCCGATGAGCGCTGGTGGCAGCTATGGCAACAGCTGCGCAATGGCGGTGACCGTGACGCCGCAGCCCGCCTGATAGTCGAGGCGCTGCATGTGGGCTGCCGGTTGGCGGGCTACGAGCCGGTGCTGGCCTGGCTCGAGAAGGCCCATCAACGACAGGGGCTGTCGCTGGCGGCGCTGCAGCAACGCTTCCGGCTGCCGCCCCATCGCCCCCTGCCAGCGCAACGCATTCCTCAACACAACCTGCAGAGCTATGACGACCTCCATGTCTTCCGTGCCCAGGCCCCAAGCGGCGGAAGCCGCCCTGCCAATCCTGATGCGGCAGCTGCGGCTGGCATGGATCCGCTCCCATTGGCAGAGCCTCGCCGCGCAGGCTGAGGCCGAGGGCTGGAGCCACAGCCAGTTTCTCTATGCCCTCTGCGAGCAGGAGGTGGAGCAACGCCAGCAGGCCCGCCAGCAACGGCTGCTGCGAGCGGCCCAGCTGCCCTGGAGCAAGGCCCTGGCCGACTACGACCATGGCGGGCGGATCGAGCCCGTGCTTTGGCAGGAGCTGGAGACACTGAGCCGCCAGAGCGAGTGGCTGCAGCGGGGTGAGAACGTGCTGCTGTTTGGCCCCAGTGGCGTGGGCAAGACGCACCTATCGGTCGGCATCGCCCTGGCGCAGATCGGCCTGGATCAGCCCTGCCGCTTCTATCCCGCCACGAGTCTGGTGCAAGAGCTGCAGAAGGCACGCGCCGAGTACAACCTGCAGGCGGCGCTGGAGCGGCTGGATCGCTACCCGCTGCTGCTGATCGACGACATCGGCTACGTGCGGCGGGACGAGCAGGAGAGCAGCGTGCTGTTTGAACTGATCTGCCACCGCTACGAACGCCGCTCCGTGGTGATCACCGCCAACCAGCCGTTCACGGCCTGGGATGAGATCTTCCCCAACAGTTCCATGACCGTCGCGGCGGTGGATCGGCTGGTGCATCACTGCCACATCGTCGAGATCAGCGGCGACAGTCACCGCCGCGCCGATGCCGACCGCCGTGCCGGGAAGCGGCGCAAGGAACCGAGGTAGAGCGAGGAGACATTGACGCGAGGCGCCAACCTGGCGCCGATGAATGCAGCCCCCGGTGGGGAGCTCCGCGCTGCCGGCGGACTGTGGGGTCCGCCGGCTCGTGCGCTCCGCGAAATGTTGGGGCGGAGGTTCCCCGAGGAGCACCGGCCAACTTGATTGTCGCCTGGAGCCGATCAAGTAAACTCAATGCTGATCGGGCTTCTGGTAGCGGGGTGGCTCACTTTTCGTGTCGCCGCCCCCAGGTTGTCGCCGGCGACAACCTGGGGGCCCTCACCGGCCAACTTGATTGTCGCGAATCGGCCAAGGGGGTTGACGCGGGACAAGGGGGGATGTCTACTAAAAAAACCCGCACAAGCGGCAACTGCCTACGGCCAGCTGGGATTAGCAGAATGAAACTTGGACAGATCGGGCAGTGAGCTGAGTACCGCTTTAGTGTCCAAGGCTGCCCGAGGCGGGATGCCTTAGCCTTACATTGTATAAATACTCATACGGCCGAATCCCACCTTTGCCTAATCGGTCCTGAACCTGAACGGAGCAGGAACAGCCTTGCTGGATTAACGAAGACCCCCCATCCAATTCAATCATCAACTTTTCGCGCGACGATAAAGACCGAGTTGCCCACGGGGAGCTTGATGCCAATGCTCAGCAAAAGATGTTCCATAGCCGCCATCGAGCCGCAAAAAGCATCGATTAGAGGTGGATAGGGTTTCACATCACTGGTGGGATGGCGAGGCACGAAGATCTTGCGGCGGGCAAAGATCAGTGGAAAGAGCAGCATATTGGCGTAGCTGCTGAGCGTGATCTCAAAACCAGCCTGGCGCAGCAAATTCGCCAGTTCACTGCGGCGAAAGCGATAGCGGGTATCCATGAGGTCATCATGATAAGAACGC
>JAPLIC010000004.1 GCA_026389315.1 Cyanobacteriota bacterium | reverse complement strand
GCGGTGTCGCCTCCCAGTCAAAATCGCTGACGCCAGCAGGTGGAGGAAACATCTCAGGCTATCTCGTACTGAGATCAAAGCAGCTGCCTGGATTCTGTCAAGGGCGAGGGGTCGGGAGCTGCCACCCCCCTGAACGGTTACAAATTAGTGTCTTCTGAACTATACAAGAATGATGCTATGTGTGAAATTATGCTAGATGGAAACATTCTGCACGATCAAAAGTCTCCGCGAGATGTAGTGAGGAGTATCAATCTATTGCTGCGAAATGCAAAAGATGAAGCCCCCGATGAAGAAAGTAATGAATTATATCCAATTAGCGAGTGGCAACGCCTCAATCATTGTTGAAGCGATCAACAACTTCATCGCAGCAAAGGCCAATTCCGTACACCCCTGAGACAAGTACCTGAAGTCAACATCGTAGGCGAGGGCCGAGATAACTGCCACCAAGCCTAGGCACGGCGGCAGTGGCACCAGTCTCAAAAGAAGAACTTCACCCCCACTTCAATACCATTTTGATCAATGGTGTAGGCGGCATTTGGTGTTTGGCCGTTATCGCGGGCCAGATAGAGATAGCGCCAGGAGAGATCCAGCTGGGTGGAATTGCCGATGGCATAGCCCACGCCAATCTGGGCATTGCCGGACATGTCGACATCGCCATTGGCGCCGAAGCCGCCGAGGTCACCCCGGGCGAAGAGACGCAACCGGGGAGACACGAACACCTGGCCTTGCAGCCCGAGCAGGGGCTGGGTGATGGGGTTGCCGAAACTGAAGTCGCGGTTGCGCAGCGCCAGGGGACCTTGGAAGGTGTTGGTGGTCTCAACGCCCACATCCACCACGCGCACTCCGGCATAGGGGATCACGGTCACTGAACCCGGGGTGCCGATCGCCCGTTCCCGTTCACCGAAGCGGTAGCGGAGGGCGAAGTCGTAGACCCCCTGGCTGATGGCCACCTGGGTCTTCAGCGTGCGAGTCGGCACGGGCAGATCAGGAAAGAAGCGGCGGCGGCGCGTGAAGCTTTTGGCTGTTTCCCCGCCCAGCCCCACGTAGCTGAGGTCGCTCTGGAAGCCGACTCGTTTGTACTCGACGCTGCCGCGCACGAAAAAGATGTCGGTCAGGTGCTCCAAGATGGTGCCGAGCCCCACATCGGTTACGGCGGTGAAGCCCGGAATCTCAATCTGATCGGGTATCGATCGTCCCGAAAGCTTTCCCCGCAGCTCTTCCCAACGATCAGGGTACGAGAGACCTGGGAGCCGATCCCCAAGACTGTCCCCAATGCCGTCCGGCAGGTCCAGGTTGCGCTCGCCATCGCGGGTGCCTAACAGGTCAGGCAGATCGCGTTGGCTGGCACCGCGGGTTACGGAGGAGGTGGCCCGCAGCGGGGTGAAGCCGTAGATCTCCAGGGTGCCCGCCCAGGGAGAGACAGCCGGTTGCGGCGATGGGGCTGGCTCAGGCTTCTGAACGGGTAAGGGCTGAGGCTCGGCCGGCAGCGGTAAGGACTGCTGGGCAATGGGAGCGATCGCGTTAGCTTCGGCCCGGGTGACTTCCGCCAGCGTGATGGGCGCGATTGCCGCGACCGCCGGGGCCCGCAAGGGTTCTGCAGCCACTGCCGGCAGCACCACCGTTGGCAGCACCATGAAGGTGGGGATGATGGATGTGACCCCAAGCAAAACGTTCCGAAGCATGGGCAGATGCAATGGGAGGCCCAGCGGGCGTTCCACATTAGCGATCAACTTTCAATTGGTCACTACCACGGCATCCCAACAGCAACCTGCAGATTCTTAGCCCAGCGCAGCCCACTCCAGCCCAGCCCAGCGCATCCGCATCCGCCGCTGCTGCCGCTGGCCAGGCCGCTGGCCCGCGACATGGTGAGCACTACAGATCCATCAACGGTCCGCCCACGTGCAAAATTCTGGGCAATGGGGGTGGTTACTCCTCCAGGCTGACCTACGGAGCAAACATCGATGAAGAGGGTTGGGGCATTCATTCTGGACACCCCATAGAAGGGGGATAACCAGCCTGTACCCGCTCCCTTGCCCCTCCTCGGGTCAGCTTCGGCTTAACGCCTTAGTCGCCGGCTCAAGGGTCGACTCCGCCAGAGAAACCAGCAGAGAATGGCCCAGATCGATGCTCTCTCACCGGGCTGAAGCCTCCCAGGCGCAGCCCTGCCTTGACTTGCTGGACGGTCTGTTTGTCGGCCTGCTTGTCGGCATTCAGGCAGTTTATGTGTTGCCGAAATTCCAGTTGCTGCAGCCAAACAAAGCACTGGGGCTCGGTTTCTGGCGGCCTCAGGCCATGTGCCAAAAACAAGAGTGGTCCCTGGCTGGGGTGAATCTGAGTTGCAAGGGTGTTAGGGTCTTGAACTGCGCGGTTGAGGCGAAAGCCCGACAGTGCGGCCTACATCTCCCGGAAGCGCGAGCGACCGATGATGTAGGGTTTGAAGGTCGTCGCGAGACGACGAGCCAGAGTGGACCTGAAAGGGTACTGAGCTGGCGGAACCTGGACAATCAAAGAAGTTTAGGAACTGACGCCTTTGTTGCGTCGGATCGAGAGGTCTACTAAAGCTAAGATTTGACGAAAGAGCAGCAAGGTGTGAGGTCCCGTCAAAAAACAATGAGCGAAGATGATTGAAAGTTTAGGACACGATCCTTCTCACGAGGCGAGAGTTCAGGGACTTTTTAATCGAATCGCGACCGGATCTGAGATCTGGAAAGACATGGGGTCAGCGGGTAAAACTGCAGCACCATGCGCTCTCGAAACCTTCCCGTCAGGAAGGGGCACATCACTGACTTTGAAAGGAGTTTGGGATAAAGCAAAGTGAACTGAGTTTAGCGAAAGCTAAGCAAGAGGGTTTGCTCTACAACGGAGAGTTTGATCCTGGCTCAGGATGAACGCTGGCGGCGTGCTTAACACATGCAAGTCGAACGAACCTTCGGGTTAGTGGCGGACGGGTGAGTAACGCGTGGGAATCTGCCCTCAGGAG
>JAPLIC010000023.1 GCA_026389315.1 Cyanobacteriota bacterium | reverse complement strand
TCACCACGGTGGTGTGATGCCATCCCTGCTGCCGGATCCCTGAATTTGGCGACACAGAACACTGTTGCTTGATCCCTCAGCGATGAACCATCAGGTGTGCAGTCCTGCGCCGGGGCATCCCGACCTCTGAACGGGTACAAAGTTCTAGCCATGTGATTATCTCGAATACCAAAGACTTAAAGCAATGATCATTAGGTTCATGCCTATTTCTTCGCCCTTCCGACAGGCCGCCGACTGCTGGCCAAACTGCTTGACCTCCAGGCCGCCATCCCCGTGGCCGCGGGCCTCAGTCAAGAGCAGATCGACACCGCACTGGAGCGTGAACGGGCCTCCTGGAGGTGAGCAATGCGGCTCTACCTCGATTCGTGTGTGCTGATCTACGCCCTTGATGGCGCTGAGCACCTACGGCGCCACACGCTGCAGCAGCTAGAGCATCACGCCAATGTCGACTGGGGGATCAGCGATCTGGTGCGCATGGAATGTCTCGTGGGTCCACTGCTCTACTGACTCGGACGGATCTCAAACCAAGGTTCTCCATCACGCAGATGATCCATCGCCGCAACCCTGGGTGTTGATCCAGCCGGCCAGCAGCGGAGGCAGTTGGGCATCCAGCCAAAGCCTCATCCCACCAACACGGGATGGTCAATCTGCCGCGCTGCATAGGCCAAGGCGGCCTTCAGGTCTTCTGGTTCCAGATCAGGGAAGTCCGCGAGGATCTGCTTGCTGCTCTGGCCAGCGGCAAAGAGCTCAAGGATGTCCTGCACACGGATCCGCATGCCGCGAATGCAGGGCCAGCCGCCGCACTGATCAGGGTTGTGGGTGATGCGATTGCCCATGAGGCAAACCTAAGCGCCTCGGCCGCCGGGCCGTGTCGATCAGCAGGTTGTGGAGCAGCTCGTTGCTGCTGATCAGCAGGTGGACCATCCAGGTGCCCGTCAGCCGGGGCTCCGCCACGCGATCGCCCCTGCAGTGATTAATGGCCTGCTCGATTTCGGCCAGCTCTCGGCCGATGTTGCGCACCATCGCCTCGGTGCTCTCGCGGGGAGTGACGTGGGGCGGCTTCTGCATGGCTTCCACTCTGTTGGCTAAGACAGTTTGTCCTGCTTCAGATCAGTTGGGGCACCGGAGGGGCTGACTAGGTTATGGGCTCTGGGTCAATGCGTGGTCATGGCTGCACAAGCCGATCCCGGCTGGCAGGCTGCCTGGCCTCATCCAGAAGCAGGGTGGAACCTGCAAGGGTGGAGCCTGGTGATCTTGGTGCTCATGACCACTAACTGGCCAGGGATTCGTCTGGGCACAAAGCTAACGCTGCCCTTGAGTGGCTGGCAGGGAGCTGGGGTGGCGTAGCTGAGGGCTGGTGGAGGCCTTTGCACAAGCAACACTCATGCAACCTCAGCCACATCTTCAACAATTGCGCTCTCCTTCACAGATGCGCTCAATTGGAGACCTAAGGCTGAGATGACCTTCAAGATCGTGTCAAAACTTGGGCTCCGATCACCTGAGAGTGCTTTATACAGACTTTCCCGCGACAGTCCTGTCTCGCGTGCGACCTGGGTCATCCCCTTGGCACGAGCAATATCTCCCAATGCCTTGGCAATGAAGGCAGCATCCCCGTCTGATTCCTGAATACAGGCCTCCAGATAGGCAGCCATCTCTTCAGGAGTCTCCAGGAAGTCGGCAACGTCATAGGGTGCCGTCTTCGTCTCCATCATTCATCCTCCTTGAAGTTTTGAGCGAGATCCTGCGCAGATTTAATATCTTTGGCCTGGGTGCTCTTGTCACCACCGGCGAGAAGAATGACCAGCATCGAACCCCGTTGTTGAAAATAGACCCTGTAACCAGGGCCATAGTGAATCCGCAGCTCAGAGACTCCTGCCCCAACGGGCCGAACATCGCCTGGATTGCCGCAGATGACGCGTTCAATCCTGGCCTGAATGAACGCCTTAGCCCTTAGGTCCCGGAGGCCTCTGAGCCAACGCGCAAACTACTCTGTACGGCGAACTGAAACCACGCTGCTAGTGTATCCCCGTGGCTACGAGCAGTCAAGGGCTTCGCATGGCATTCTCAAATTGGCGGCACGATCCTTCGAACGCTCATCATCACCCGCCCGCATCAGTCCTCGGCGACGTGGAAATCTTTCAGGCCGGGGTCGGGTGGATGATGATGTTGGACGGTGCATTTGCTTACTTCCAGATCAGAGCTGCACCAGCACCGAATCGGCAGCTCAAAGTCTATGCCATTCCACTCGATAAGCATATGGCAATCGTGGCAAAGACTGACCAAGTTTTCAATGTAGTTGGCGTCGTTGGCACTCACGAAAGACGATACCGGCTTGATATGATGAACATCTAGCGCTCTTCCGAGCTCTTCCTGGGGCACGTCACATCGCTGGCAAAGATAACTGTCAAGTTTGCGAGCAAGCCGCTGAAGGGGTCGCCAATCGGGTCCGTAGTAATCGGGGTGTCCACCTCGCCAACTAGGATTGCCTACGCCACGAAGAGCCTTATTTGCGCACTGAGGTGAACAAAAGCGAAGGCGTCGAGAAGGTGCAACTTGCCCTCGAGGAAGAACCCTCTCATTACCACATATCTCGCACGTCCATTTTGTGGGGTCTTTTCGCAGTACGCCTCGACGCTTTGCGGCCGAATCTCGCCATGCTTGCTTGCCTGAATCGGTAACGGTATATGGTTCGGTAACGATTCGCTGGACGTAACCAAGCGAGCGTCCCTTATAATGGCATTTGGGTGAACAGAAGACGAAAGACGATTTCACCTGAGCCGGCGAACGTAACACATCTTTCATACAAACGACACAACTGAAACGCCGTGTTTTGGCGAGCTTGTTTCCTCTCAGTGAGTAGCTACACCGGCGCGAGCATGTAGTCTGCCGCCCAAACGAAAGCCGGGTGAGATCGGCAGAATAGCTCGACCCGCAAACAGGACATTGCCTTGAGATCAACTCACCCATTTACGAGACTCGTTATTGCCCGACATCATGCAAGTGGAATACTCATCTGACTAGTGCCTGTATTGGAGAGGCGGTCTGCCCACACACAGAGGTAGTGATACTAAATGAATTAGCAAGGGTTTGGGCCTTTGCTGCAGGATCAAATATTAACGCATTTTCATTATGCATCTTTGTTAAAAGGGCAGCAAGCCGGATTGCGATTCGCTCGTTTACCTTCTGCGCTGTTTCATCCAAGAACCTCTTTATTTGCCGAACATTGCTGGAGGAAGGGGCAAGGACTTGACTGCCGTTAAGTGGGGTTCGGAGCATATGCCTTAGTTTTGTCGTGTCGGACTCAGTAAGGACCCCCAGATTGTGCACCAGAGTGTGTCTCAGTTGAAATACTGCCGTAATTAACTCATACCTAAAACGTTCGGCTTCTGGCTGCTGGCTTCCGCCACTTGGGAAGACGTAGAATGAACCGGTTTCAAATGGATCTGCCAGCAGCTTTCGGAATCTATCATTTATATCCTTACAGTTTAACCACGTATCTGTCTCGCAGAGTGCACTCCCAATATTGCTATTGCGAAAATGAGCGCTCGCCACACTTCCCTTAACAGAGAACTCATCAAGCCTGCCATCAAGAGTAAAGTCAGAAATCTCATTAATACAGACTGCGGCTAGCTCCTTCAGCAACCTCTCAAAAGCTCCAACTAACTGCGCCAGTGACATACTATGCAACCGGTTAATATGGCGATCAAAAGCTTTTGGATAGTAGTTAGTGCGAGATACATTTCTGGTCATATAAACGACGAGATTCCAGGCATCGGAAGAAGATCGCCTGTAGTGCCCCCAAGGTGACACGGACTCAGGTGGCAATTCACAACAGCTTGAGAGAGTATTGACGATCTCTTGTTTGAAGTCAACGGGAGGCCTTGGCATATCAAATCTCCTCGATCAAATCTTCAGAAAGAATCCAAGAGTCATCTTGAGTTTGGTCTTCCCAATAAAGGTTAAATGACATTAGGGTCGCCTCAGTCGCTTCGGGTGAAGCGGGTATTCGAAATATAGCCCGATCGAGATTTGATAAAGTCAACTTATCAATCATACTTGGAGCCTGTACTTGAATAATCATATTCATCGATCTCAATACCTCTGCAAGCTCGTCAGTTGGGCACGGAAAATCAAGACTTGAGGCAAGGCGATCGTCGCCATCGACACTCCAAAGCTTGTCACTCGCATTTCTTGATAACCATTCAGCCAGCATTTGCGCCTGAACAGGGCAATATTGGACTTCAGTAGTGGGAGTAATCATTGATTTTGGCTCTTGTAATCTTATCTTAGCGCAGCTTTGCCATTTAGCTCTAGCGCTTTAGAGAGTGGATGGGAAACGCCCTGCCACAATCGAAAAAAACCGCCCAACGCAGTAAGGGCGGACCGTATAACACCCCGTCCGTCCAGGCATCCTTCAGCATATCACCCCGAAACAGGCTTGCTTAAATACCTGAGATGGACTTCGCTGCAAGCCTTCTCAAGGATGTGGCGGGTCCTGTCCTGCATGATGGACGGATCCGCATAACATCCCCAGCTTTCCCAAAGTTACCCTGCCGAACAGGACTTGTGCCCTTCTCTAGGAAAAGAGAAGATCTGCCGGACTTTTAACACCAAGCACTCCACGATTTAGCACGTGGGTATAGAACATGGTGGTATCGTAGCCGTGTTCGAGTAAGTGATTAGCCTTAACTGGCCGAAGGCCAGCGTGGCGGAGCCACTGGGAATGGCGCAATGTGTGACACTTGGCGGGCTTGTGGATGCCTGCTGCTTCCTCTGCTGCAGGCATCGCGCCAGCCAAGGCATGGGCGCCAACCTGGCTGCGCCAGCCCCCCCGCTCACCCCACCAACCCCAATTCCTCCAGCAATTGCCGCTGGGCGGCGGCGGGCACGAAGCGGTGGGCCGCCATGGCGCCGCTGACGGCGACGGGGGGGACGCCGATGCCGGGGAAGACGCCGGCGCCGCAGAGCACCAGGCCTTCGATGGGGGTGCCGCCCCCGGGGAAGGCGCCGCGGTTGGCGGGCCAGGCGGGGCCGTAGCTGCCCTGGTGCACGTGTAGAAAATCGCGGTGGGTCAGGGGGGTGCCCTGCAGTTCGAGCACGGCCCGCTGGCGCCAGTCGGGCACCAGTTGCTCGAAGACGCTGTGGAACAGGCCGCAGCGTTCGATGCGCAATTGTTCGTAGGCGGGGGTGCCGCGCTCCAGGTCTTGCCATAGCTGCCACGGCTCGTTGGCCGGGGTGTAGCCGTGCAGTACCTGGTGGCCCGGCGGCGCCAGGGAGGCATCCAGCCGTGATGGCATCGACAGCACCGCCATGTTGCGCTCGGCCCTGATGCCCCGCTGCCAATCCCCCACCCAGACGTGGTGGATCGGCAGCTCGGGCAGGCCCTCGTCTTTGAGAGCCAGGTGCCAGTGCAGAAAACTGGCGCAGGCCGGGGCGGCCAGCAGCTTCTGGCGCCAGCGCTCCGGCGCACTGCCCTTGCCCAACAGGGCGGCCGTATCCCAAGGGCTGGCATTGCTGATGACGCCGCGGCGGGCCTGCAGCCGCTCGCCGCTGGTCAGCCTTACCCCCGTGGCCCGTTGTCCCGTCAGCTCGATTGCGGCCACCGCCGCTCCCGTGCGCAGCTCGCCGCCATGGCGGCGGATGCCCCGCAGCAACGCCTCCACCACGGCGGGGCTGCCCCCCAACGGGTAATCCAGCCCCGCATCGGGCTCAAACCATTCGCCAAACAGGGTGGCCATGGCGGCGGCGCTGGTCTGGTCCAGCTCCAAGCCGGAGATCAAAAAACTCAGCATCTCCACCCAATGGAGCAGGAAGGGATCCTGCAGGTGGCGGCGGGCGATGGGCCCAAAGCCTCCGCCCAGGGCCGCCAGCTGGCCCGCCTTACCGATCAGGCCGAATCCCTGGCTGCCCAGGGTGGTGAACATGCCAGCGCCGGGGCGCAGGGCCAGCAGCGGCAGCGATCCGGCGGCGCGGCACAGGGGCTCCAGGGCCACCAGAAAGGCCTGCCATTCATCAGCAACCGCTGGCCCCCGCAGGCTGCGCAATAACTCCAGAAACGGCTCCAGGCCCACGCCCACCCGCAGGTTGCCCTCGGGTAACAGCAGTCCCCATTCCGAATAGCGCGCCACCGGCACGCTTTCGTCCACGGCCCGCAGCACCTGGGCCAGGGGGTTGGCACTGGGCCAGCGGCCCAGCCCACTCCACAGCGATGGACCGGACTCGAAATGAAAGGGGCCGCGGCGAAAGCCGTGGGCGGCACCGCCGGGCTGGCTGTGGGCCTCCAGCACCAGCACCTCCAGCCCGTGGCGGCAGGCGATGGCGGCGGCGCAGAGGCCTCCCAGGCCACTGCCGACAACGATCAGATCCGGCATCGTCCCTCCCGCTCACGGCAGAGTTCTGGCAGGGCCGGCCGGCCGGTGAGGCGCAACCTCCAGGCGGCCCAAAGGCCATAGGCTCCATCGGCCAAGCGGTTCAGCAGGGGCCAACCGCTGGGGGCATAGAGCCAACCCAGACCCACCAAGGCATAGGCGCGGCGGAAAACGGCTACATCCCGCAGCACTTCGCTATTTCCAGGACCCTGGCCGGCTAGGGCATGGATGCGGCCCATGGCCTCGGCGTAGCTGATGCCGCCATGGGCGGCGGGGTCGTATTCGGGCGCGTCGATATCGACAAAGGCGAGGCGCAGCCGCTCACCGTTGTGGCGCTGGTCGCGGCGGCGCAGCAGCTCCACCTCCCGGCAGCAAAGCGGGCAGGCGCCGTCGTAAAGCAGGGTGAGATCGGCCATGCACGGGACCTTAGGGAGCCCGGCAGGGCGGTGGTTGGGACCTGGACCTGGCGGAACCCGACCAGGGCCGTGACCGATGGCACAGCCGCGCTCCGTTGCCCAGGCAGACTCAGCTCCCCCCTTTGGTCGATGAGCCCTTCCTTGCCCCCTGATCGCCCTGCAGGCCCCCCCCGCTCCTGGCTGGCGCTGGCGGCGGCTGGCGGCGCTGCCCTGGTGGCGCTCACCTGGCTAGTCGCCCAGGGGACCCTGCGGCAGCAGATGGCGACGATGCAAAGCGAGATCGACCTGTGCCGCAGCGTCCGGGGCCTCAACCTGCCGGTGCTGCTCAAGGACCTCAACCGTTTTGCCGCCGCCGCCGCCTCCCGCCAGGAAGGCGAGCGGTTGCAGCAGCGGCTGCAGGGGCTGGAGGCGGACCAGGGCCGCACGCTGGCGGAACTGGCCGAGCTGCGGCGGGCCACCTCACCGGAAGAACGCTTTCACCTGGCCAGCGGCCGCAGCCACGACCTGCTGGCGGGCCAGGTGGCGGTGGCCGTGACGGCGGTGCGCGCCAATGGGGCCGATGTGGCATTGGCGGGAGCCGCCGCCAGCCCCTGGAAGATCGGCGAATTTCGGGACCTGAGCTTCGGCGACGGCCCCTATCGCCTCAAGTTGGAGGCCACCCGCGTCAGCCCACCCCGGGCTACCTTCCGCCTGGAGGCGCTCAAGAGCGCCGCAACGGCATCAAAAGCCGATCCGCAGCTGCCCTCGCCATGACCGTGCAACGCCTCAGCCCCGACGAAATCAACGCCCTCGGCGCTGCCCTACCGGCCTGGACCGTGCTGCCGGATCGGTTGCGGCGCCAGTGGCGCTTTCGCAATTTCTCCGAGGCCTTCGGGTTCATGACCCGGGTGGCCCTGGCGTCCGAAACCATCAACCATCACCCCACCTGGAGCAACGTCTGGAATGTGGTGACCATTGAGTTGACCACCGACGACTGCGGCGGCCTCTCGGCCCTGGACCCGGCCCTGGCCCGTCTGATCGATGCCCTCAGCCCACCGTGAACAACCGCGCCATCAGGGCCGGCTCCCGACCCTGAAGGTTCATCAGGCCCCAGCGCACATCCCCCGGCGCCAGCGCAAACAACTGGGCCATCGCCTGCAACACCTGGGCGGGGGTGAGGGTATTGGTCAAAAAGCCATACCACTGCTGGGGGGGCAGGGAAAAGAAACTGGCGAAGTGGTGGCGCAGCCGGGCTTCATCGAAGCGCATCAGCTTTTCGAGGCCGAAGCGGTAAAAGCCGTGCTTCCAGCGCATGTCCGCCGGCCACAGGGCGCCCCAGGCGGCGGCGGCCACCGATTCAGCCGATGCAGTGGGATCTTCCAAGGCTGAGGCGATGGCGGCGGCCAGGTCCGGGGCGCGCCGCAGCACGCTGCCCACCATGAAACCCGAAGCGGGGTGCACCATGCCCGCCGCCCCGCCGAAGCCCACCACCGGCTGGTTGAGGTCGGGCAGGGGGGGATTCATCGGAAACAGGCAGAACTCCTCGTGCTCGATCGCCTCCACCCGCACGCTGCGGTGGGCGAGGCGGGCCAGCAGGCGTTGGCGCAGCAGCGGGAAGGGCACAGCGGGGGCGAGGGCCAGGGAGGTTTCCTCGACAAAGAAGCGACCATCGCCCAGGTCCATGGCATATAGAAAAGTGGGCGGCTGGCGGCGTTCCTCCTCGCTGAGGTGGTCGCTGCGGTAGTCCATGAACACGAATTGCCCCGGCCCAATCGGCGGGGCACTGAAGCGGCCGATGATGCCGTAGGCGGCCTGGCCGGCCACGGGCCCATCCTGCCGCCTGTGCACAAAGACGCTCTGGTGGCCGCTGGCATCCAGCACCAGCCGGGCCCGGTGCTGCTGGCCCGCGGTGGTGGTGACCACGAAAGTCTGATCCTGCTGCTGCCAGGAGGCCGCCTGGCCCTGCTGCCAGCGGACAGCGGCGGCGGCGCAGCGGTCCAGCCCATGGGCCTGCAGGGCCGCTTTGTCGAAGAGGCCGTAGGCGCGGCCGTGCTGCAGGAGCCCGATATCTCCCGGGGTGCTGCTCCCCGGGGCAGTGCCCCCTGGGGTGCTGCCTCCGGGCCCGAAGTAGCTGACGGTGTCGCTCCAGCGATGGGAGAGCAGGGAGCCGAGGCCGAGGGAATCAACCTCTTCGCACCAGATGCCGTAGGTGTTGACCCAGGGTGACTGGGGATCGCCCGCCGCTAAGGCGGTGATGGCCAAGCCCCTTTCGGCGAGTTCGGCGGCGATGGCCAGGGCCGCCGGACCGGCGCCGATGACCAGAACATCAGTCAGGAGTCCCAGCCTCCCCAGCCTCTGCGGCATCCACCGGGTCATCCCCTGCATCGGCCAAGGAGTCCGCAGGGCCAGCCTCGGCGGCATCGGCAGGGGATGGGCCAGCGGCAGCAGGGACGGTATCCCCAGTGGGATCGGCAGGGGACTGGCCAGCGGATTGCTCAACGGCTTCCAGCAGGTCAGGCTCAGCCACCGGCTCGCCGTCTTCGCCTTCAAGGGCGGGTGGCACCAGCACCACTTCGGCGAGGCGATCGCCGCTGTCGAGCCGTTGCAGGCGGACGCCGGTGGCGGCCCGGGACTGCTGGGGCACGGCGTCGGCCCGCATGCGCACAATCACGCCCCGTTCGCTCACCAGCAGCAACTCCTCACCCGCCCCCAGCACCTTCAGCCCCACCAGCACATCGCCATCGCGGCGGAACTTGATCGCCCGCAGGCCCATGCCCGCCCGTTTCTGCAGACGGAATTGATTCACCGGCACCCGCTTGCCCAGGCCACTGGCGCTGGCCACCAGCACCCAGGGCCCTTCGGCGCCCGCCAACTCCAGACCTTCATCCTCCGCCTCGTCGCTGGCATCACCGCTGTCCCCTCCTGCTGCGACCCGGTCGGCCAGCTCTGCGGGCAACACATCCATGCTCACCAGCTGGTCGCCGCCCCGCAGGTTCATGGCGCGGACGCCCCGGGCCGTGCGGCCCAGGGGCCGCAGTTCTTCATCGCTGAGGCGGAAATGGATCGTCATGCCCTTCAACGATCCGATCAGGACGCTGTCGCCTGGCATCGCCAGCCGCACCCAGCGCAGGGCATCGCCCTCCTCCAGGGAAATGGCGATGAGTCCGTTGGAGCGGATATTGGCGAAGGCCGATAACAGGGTGCGCTTGACGAAGCCGCCGCTGGTGAGCATCACCAACTGGCGATCGTCGCTGAAGGTGTCGACCGCCAGCAGGGAAGTGATCGCCTCTTCGCGCGGAATCGGCAGCAGTTGCACCACCGGCGTGCCCTTGGCGGTGCGACTGCAGACGGGAACGCGGTAGGCCGGCAATGAATACACCACCCCCCGATCACTGAAGAGCAGCAATACATCGTGGTCGTTGCAGCTGATGAACAGGCGTACTGCCTCCTCCCCCTGGCTGCGGGTGCCCGCCTTGCCACGGGTGCCGCGGCTGGTGGCCTCAAATTCACTCACCGGCATGCGCTTGAGGTAGCCGTTTTCGGTGAGCATCACCACCGAGCGCTCGTTGGCGATCAGGTCGATGTCTTCGAGGCCCCCTTCGAGGTCCAGGATCTCGGTGCGCCTGGGGGAGGTATAGCGGGCCCGCAGCACACCCAATTCTTCGACAATCAGGCCAAGCACCCGTTCTTTGCGGGCCAGGATGTCTTGGTAATCGGTGATCTTGGCCTGCAGATCTTCATGCTCCAGCCGAATCTTATCGGCCTCCAAGGCCGTGAGCCGACGTAGCTGCATCTGCAGAATGGCATCGGCTTGGGCCTCGCTCAGCCCGAATTCGCTCATCAGGCCTTGCCGGGCACTGGCGGTGTCAGCCGCGGCACGGATCAGGGCGATGATGGCATCGAGATTTTCGAGGGCAATTAAAAGCCCCAACAGAATGTGGTCTCGCTCTTCGGCCTTGCGCAGCAAATAACGGGTGCGCCGCTCGATGGTCTCGATGCGGAAATCGAGGAACACCTCCAGCATCTTGCGCAGGGTAAGCACCACCGGCTCGCCGTTGACCAACGCCAGCATGTAGGCATTGAAATTATTCTGCAGCGGCGTAAGTTTAAAGAGATTATTGAGTACAACTTGCGGATAGGCATCGCGACGTAACTCGATGACGATGCGCATGCCATCGCGGTCGCTTTCATCGCGGATATCGGCAATTCCTTCTAATTTCTTGTCGTTTACTAATTCGGCGATCCGTTCGATCAACGCCGCTTTATTGGTCTGATAGGGCAGTTCGGTGATGATGACGGCATCGCGATCAGGGCGCCCTTTGGCCTCAATCGTCTCAATGTTGGCCACCCCCCGCATCGTCACCGAGCCCCGGCCTGTGGTATAGGTTTCACGGATGCCGCGACGGCCGAGAATCTGGCCCCCGGTTGGGAAATCGGGGCCGGGGATCAGGGCCAGCAGCTGGCGCTCTTCTAGATCAGGATTGGCAATCAGGGCCAGCAAGCCATCAATCAGTTCGGTGAGATTGTGGGGTGGGATGTTGGTGGCCATCCCCACGGCGATGCCGGTGGAACCGTTGAGCAGCAACTGGGGGATGCGCGCCGGCATCACCGTGGGTTCCTGCTGGGATCCATCGAAATTGTCGATATAATCGACCGTTTCGCTCTCGATATCTTCCAGCAGACTGTCGGTTGTTAGCGCCTGCAGCCGCGATTCGGTATAGCGCATCGCCGCCGGCGGATCGTTATCCACCGAGCCGAAGTTGCCATGGCCATCCACCAACGGCATGCGCATCGAGAAGTCCTGGGCCATGCGCACCAAGGCGTCATAGACCGCCGTGTCGCCATGGGGGTGATACTTGCCCAGCACCTCGCCAACGACCCGGGCGCATTTGCGGTAGGGGCGGTCGCTGGTGAGACCCAGCTCGTACATCGCGTAGAGAATGCGACGATGCACGGGCTTGAGGCCGTCGCGGGCATCCGGCAAAGCCCGGCCCACGATCACGCTCATCGCATACTCCATGTAGGAGCGCGACATCTCGTTGCGCAGGTCGATCTGGATGATCCGTCCGTCGGAATCGCCGGGATTGTTCTCCGGAGAATTCCCTTCCCCAGGTCCGGTTGGGTCCGCCATGCACAACCGCCTTGAATGAAGGCCACTTTATCGGCAGCCCGCACCCCCCCGCCCTTGAGGCCCCATGGCCCCCCTGAAACTGCCGCCCCGCAATGAATCCGAGCTGCAGCGCCGCCAGAGTGAGGGCGAGCTGCGGGTGCGGTCGGCGGCGGAATTTCGGGCCCTGGTGGCCCAGTCAGACCTGGCGGAGGCTTACCAGAACACCGATGTGGTGGTGGCGGCCAACGCCGAATTCAGCGACCAGGCCAGCCTGCACCTCAGCCTGGGGCCGGCGGACCCGCCGATCCGCTTGCGGGAGACGCTGGTGGGTGGAGTGGCGGGGCTGGCCAGTGGCTCCGGCGGCGACCTGGTGCTGCCGATCGGCGGGGCGGCGCGGGTGCTGGCCGATCTGTTGGCGGGGGAGGCGGTGGACCTCGGCGCCACTGGCGCAGCCACCCTGCTGCAGCCCCGACGGGAGCTGCACACCCGCCTCGATCTGGAAGCCATCGGCGGCGGCCAACTGCTGCTGCACCGGGGCATCGTCGAAAACGGCCTGGTGGCGGTCAGCAGCGCCCAAGGCCTGATCCGCACCCCCTGGGGGCCCCTGCTGGGCCCCTACGGCAATGCCCTTTACAGCTGCTCTGGCGCCGACAGCATCGGCTTGGCCATGCCGGGCCTGGCCCTGCTGGGCCCCGGTTCACCGGTATTGGTGGGGGGCGCCATTGGCTGGGTGGTGGGCAGCGGCAGCGGTCACCAACCGGCGCCCCGGCGCCTGCCCAGCGGCCACGCCTGCAGCCCCGGCGCCGTGGCCGCCATCAGCGTTGATCTGCATGGCCTCAGCCCCCGCTGGGTGCGGGCCTGCCATTTCGAGGGCCATGGCAGTGCCCTGCTGGTGGCGATCGCCGCCCCAATCCCCCTGATCAGCCCTGCCGTGGCCCGCCAGATCGCTACCGACGATGGGGCGTTGGAGGCGCCGGTGCTGGATGTATCGATCCCTCGGCGCATCAAACCAAGCTTCGGCGGGGTGCTTTACAGCAGCTTGCGCCAAGGGGAAATCCGGGTGGATGGCCGCCGCATTCCGGCGGCTCCCGCCCACAGTCCTCGACTGGCCCAAGCGATGGGTTTGGAATTGATCAGCCAGCTCAAAAGCGGCGCTTTCCCCCTGAGGCTGCCGCTGCTGCCCCTGGGCCTCCGGCCCACGTTGGTGCCCCTGCCCCCTTGAGCCAACGCCTGCCCCGCCGCCGGCTCGGGGAGGGGGCTGGCCCGAAAGGCCCACAAACCCCAAAGACAGGCAGAAAGCCACAAAGAATCAGACGGAAAGGCTCAGTAAGCTCCGGCCAGAGCCCTCCCCAAGCCATGGCTGAAACGCCCCACTCCCAGGAGCCCCAGGACGACCAGGCCGCGCCCTCGTTGGCGATCGGCTCCTACGGCGCCCCGTCCAGCAGCGCAGGCCAGCCGGCGGCCCCAGCCGAGCCCGAAGCACCAGATCCGGGCCCGGCTGGGAGCCCCGTTCTTCCCCTGGGGTATGCGCCCGTCAGCAGCACCCCCGAAACCAGCCCCAGCACCACCTGGACCGCCGCGGTCTACTCAGAAGCCACGGTGGCAGACACCGGCCCAGAAGGGGCCGGTGCCACCGCCGCTCTCAACGCGGCCCCGCTCGCCGGCTCCTATGGCGGTTCCTACGGCGGTTCCATTGGCGGCTCCTATGGCGGCTCCTACGGAGCGTCAACGACCCCAGCCCCAGCCACGGCCATCCCCACCATCGGCTCCAGCGTCGAGGTTCCACCCCTGGGGGGCGAGAGCAGTGAAGGCGGCGAATGGGATCTGCTCAGCGGCAAGCTGCGCGACTGGTTCGACAGCAACGACCTGGGCGGCCAATGGGATCGCCTGGGGGGCCCGCTGCGGGCTTCGGGCCTGCTTCTAGCTGGCTTGATCCTGATCAAGCTCTACGAAGCCCTGCTTGACACCCTCGACGACATTCCCCTGCTGCCGCGCCTGCTGCAGCTGGCCGGGCTGTTGTACCTGCTCAATTTCGGGTTCACCCACCTGATCAAGAGCCAGGACCGGGAAAACCTCTACCAGATCTGGAAAAAGCGCTGGCACGACTTCACCGGTCGCCCCTGATCCAGGCCATGGGTCCAGCGGACCTGTTGATAGTTTGGCCCCAACCCGTGTAACCGCCCGTTGACCATTCAGCTCGGCCGTTCCCGAACCGTTCGGCGCGCCTACGGCATTGACGAGATCGCCCTTGTGCCCGGGGGCCGCACCGTCGATCCAGACGTGGTCGACAGCCGTTGGACCCTGGGGGGGATCGAGCGCGAGATCCCCATCATCGCCAGCGCCATGGACGGGGTCGTGGATCCCGCCATGGCGATCGAGCTCTCTCGCCTGGGATCCCTGGGGGTGTTGAACCTGGAGGGGGTTCAATGCCGCTACGACGATCCCAACCCGGTGCTCGATCGCATCGCCGCCGTCGGCAAAGAGGAGTTCGTGCCCCTGATGCAAGAGCTCTATGGCCAGCCGGTTCGGGAAGACCTGATCCGCCGCCGGATTGGCGAAATTCGGGCTGGGGGTGGCATCGCCGCCGTCAGTGCCACCCCGGTGGCCGCCATGCGCTTCGGCTCGCTGCTGGCTGACGCTGGCGCGCAGTTATTGTTCGTCCAGGCCACGGTGGTCTCCACCGAGCACATCAGCGCCGCAGGCCGGGTCAGCCTGGACCTGGCGGCCCTCTGCCGCGATTTGGGGCTGCCCGTCATCCTCGGCAACTGCGTCACCTATGAGGTGACCCTCGACCTGATGCGCGCCGGGGCCGCTGGTGTGATGGTGGGCATCGGCCCCGGCGCCGCCTGCACGTCCCGCGGGGTGCTTGGCATTGGCATCCCCCAAGCCACCGCCGTGGCCGATTGTGCCGCTGCCCGCGACGACTTCGAGCAGGAAAGCGGCCGCAGGGTGCCTGTGATCGCCGACGGCGGCATCGTCACCGGCGGCGACATCTGCAAATGCCTGGCTTGCGGTGCCGATGCCGTGATGATCGGCTCCCCCATCGCCCGGGCCTCCGAAGCCCCGGGTAGGGGTTTCCACTGGGGCATGGCCACTCCCAGCCCGGTGCTGCCCCGCGGCACCCGCATCCGGGTCGGCACCACCGGCAGCCTGGAACGCATCCTGCGGGGACCGGCCGCCCTGGATGACGGCACCCAAAACCTGCTGGGGGCGATCCGCACCTCAATGGGCACCCTGGGAGCCCGCAGCCTGCGCGAAATGCAGCAGGTCGAAGTCGTGGTGGCGCCGTCGCTGCTGACGGAGGGGAAGGTCTATCAGAAAGCCCAACAACTCGGTATGGGTAAATAGCCTGTTTCAGCGCAAGACCTCTCTAGGAGCGCCGAGATCGGCGCTACGCTCAAGGCGTGGGGGCTACGGCTCGCACACTCCTCACACCCTCCGGCCCGGCGTTGCCGGGCTTTCTGTCTTTTCCCACCGCTTCCTGCGCCAACCCCCCTGGCAGCGCCACGCAACGGCCTGCAACGCTGTGTTGGCGACACCAAGGATGGTCTGATTTCGTTGCTAGGTTCAACCGACTCAAAGACTCCCACGCATGTCCAGCGCCACCCCCACCACCGACGCCACCTTCACCGCCGATGTGCTGAACAGCGAGCAGCCCGTCTTGGTGGATTTCTGGGCTCCCTGGTGTGGGCCTTGCCGCATGGTGGCCCCGATCGTCGATGAGATGGCCAAGACCTACGAGGGCAAGATCAAGGTGTTCAAGCTCAACACCGACGAGAACCCCAACATCGCCAGCCAGTACGGCATCCGCAGCATTCCCACCCTGATGATCTTTAAAGCTGGCGAAAAGGTCGACACCGTTGTCGGAGCCGTGCCGGCCAACACCCTCTCCCAGGCGATCGGCAAGCACATCTGAGCGCCAAAACCGGGGCCGATCGAACGCCATGGGCCGCAGTCCCCTTGAGGCCCTGGCCGACCAACTCCAGGGCCATCCCCAGCGGCGGCTGATTGAGCGGGCCGTGGTCTCCCTGCTGGAGATGGCCCGCTCCGAGACCCAGGAAGACGAATGGCGGCTGATCAGCGGCACCCTGGCGGACCTCAGCGAGGCCCTGGAGGTGTTTCAACCGCGCCGCGCTGCCCGCAAGATCACCGTCTTCGGCTCGGCCCGCACCCGCCCGGAAGACCCTTGCTATGAGCTGGCCCGCCAGGTGGCCCAACAGGCTGTTGCCGCCGGCTTTGAGGTGATGACTGGTGCCGGCGGCGGGGTGATGGAGGGGGCCAACAGCGGCGCCGGCAGTGCGCACAGCATTGGTCTCAACGTCGACCTTCCCTTTGAGCAACACTCCAACGCTTTTGTTAAAGCCAGTGAAGGGGGTCTGGTCTATTTCAGGTACTTCTTCACCCGGAAACTGTTTTTTTTGCGCGAAAGCGATGCCCTCGTCGTGATGCCGGGCGGTTTCGGCACCCTCGATGAGCTCTTCGAATCCCTCACCCTGATCCAGACGGGCCGCACCCCGCCGATTCCCCTGGTGCTGCTGGCTCCCGAAGGCGATGACTTCTGGCAAGCCTGGCGCCTGAATGTGCACGAAGAACTGGCCAACCGCGGCCTGATCTCCCCGGAGGACCGGGACCTGGTGTTTGAAGCCACCCATGCGGACGATGCTGTAGCCCGCATCTGTCGTTTCTATCGGGTCTTCCACAGTGCCTTGCTGGGGGACGACCGAATCGAACTGTTGCTCAACGCGGCGGTGCCCCGCAGCCTGCTGCCCGAGCTGAGCCATCGCTTCGCCGACCTGCTGCAAGAAGGGTCGATCCAGGCGGGCGAAAATGTGGGCGAAAACGGTTTGCTCTACCCCTGCCTCAAGCTGCGCTTCGACAAGCGGCGGGTTGGGCGCCTCTATCAATTCATCGACCACCTCAACGGCCTCGAGCTGGAGAACTGCGACGCCCTGCAGCATCCAGCCGATCGCTGCGTCCAGGTGGGGGGGGCGCCATGAAAGGCTCCATTGGTTTAGTGGATTACGGCATGGGCAACCTGCACTCGGTGCAGCGGGCCTTTGAGCGCCTCGGCGCCGACGTGCGGGCCGTGCGGGACCCCGAGGCCATCGACGCTTGCCAGGCCCTGGTGCTGCCGGGAGTGGGCGCCTTTGACCCGGCCATGGAGCGCCTGCGGGCCGCCGATCTGGTCGAGCCCCTGCGGCACTCCTGCGCGGCGGGCCGCCCCCTGCTGGGCATCTGCCTGGGCCTGCAACTGCTCTTTGAAGGCAGTGATGAGGGAACAACCAATGGCCTGGGCCTGGTGGGCGGCCGGGTAAGGGCCCTGCCAGCCTGGCCCGGCCAGCCCATTCCCCACATGGGCTGGGCGCCGTTGCTGGCGGCCAACCCCAGCCCCCTGCTGCCGGAGGGCAGCCCCCCCAACTGGGTCTATTTCGTCCATTCCTACGCCGCGGTCCCGGCTGATCCCGCCGGCGCCACGGCGCTGGTGGAGTGGGCAGACACGCCGGTGACGGCAGCCCTGTGGCAAGACAACATCGCCGCCTGCCAGTTTCACCCCGAAAAATCGGGCCGCACCGGCGAGGCGATGCTGCGCCGTTGGCTGGCCTGGGTGGCCGCCGAGGGTTGAAGCGCAACCAGGCAGCCGGCGGCCTGCGCCCCCGTGGCGGTGGCGGCCTGCGCCTCAGTGGCGGCCGGCGGCTGCTCAGCCCCCCCGGTTTGGTGGCCCGACCGACGGCCTCGCGGGTGCGGCTGGCGGTCATGAATCTGGTGGCGGACCAGTTACCCGGCTGCCGCTGGCTCGACCTCTGCTGCGGCAGCGGCGTGATGGCCTGCGAAGCCCTGCTGCGGGGCGCGGCACTGGCGGTGGCCGTCGAACAGGATCGACGCATCGCGGCGGTGGCCCGGGCCAACCTCGAAGCGGTGGGCCAGGAGCGGGCCCGGGTGATCTGCCAGGAGGCCCGCCGCTGGCTGGCGTCGGGCCCCGCCAGCGATGAGTACAAATTTGACCTGATCTACCTCGATCCTCCCTGGCCCGCCGGTCTGCATGGCCCCCTGACGGAGGCGGTGGCGGCCGGGGGCTGGCTGGCGCCGGGCGGCACCCTGATCTGGGAATGCGACAGCACGGCCCCCCCCGCCCTGCCAGCGGGCTGGCGCGAACGTCGCCGCCGCAGCTACGGCGGCAGCAGCGTGGTGCTGCTGGAGTTGGCAGGGCCCGAGGCAGGCAAAAGCGATCCCCAGGGGGGCAGCAAGGCAAACGCCAAGGCAGGTTGAGCAAACTGCTCCCTGGGTAGCGAAACCAAAAATTAATGGAAAAACTGGCCCAGCCCGTACACCCAACCAAAGGGGGCACGGGCCTTTTTTATGGCGCTGCGGCAGGGTCAGGGGGCTCTGCGGCGGACTGGTTTTTGATCCGACCCCGACGCAGCACCTCGGAGGGTTTGCTCAGATAGGCCCTTTGGAAATCGACGCTGAATTGGCTCAAGGAGCGATAACCGCAGGCCAGGGACACGCCCAGCACACTCTCGCCCTGCAGGGGGTTTTGCAGGCGATCGAGGGCCCTGGCCAGACGCTGCTGGCGCACCCACTGCATCGGACTGCAATCAAAACGGGCCCGGAAGGCGTAATGCAGGGCCCTGCGGGAATACATGCTTTGGCGCTCGAGATCGCTGAGGCAAAGACGGCGGTGCAGGTTCAGGCGAATGAAATCCACCAGGTCATCAATGCAGGCATCGGTGCGATTGCGATCGGCCAGCGCCGGCAGCGGCGGTTCCCCATCGCGCAGGTCGGCGAACACCAGGGCCGCCAAAAGCCGATAGATCTGGTCGTCGAGATGCAGGGCCTGGACCAGTCCCTCCCCCTGGTGGGCGATGGCACTGATAAACGGCAGCAGCCGACTGAGGGCCTCCAGGAGACCCCGGCCTGCCAAATCCCGCTGGGCGGGGAGGGGCAGCGGCTGGTGCAAAACGCTTTCGGCGCGGCCGACCGGCTGCCATTGGGGCCCACCCATGGCCCGGGCCGTACGCAGCAGGCGATGGGGATCGGCAAGAAAGCAGGAACTGCTGCTGAGGCTGGTGGTCAAGCTCCAGGCGTGACCGGGACCGATCAGGGCTTCACCGGGGTTGAGCGACTGGCAGTCGCTGCCCTGGCGCCACTCGGCCTGGCCCCCATGTTGCAGCAGCACGCAATGGCCCTCGTGCCCGTGGGTTTCCAATAACAGGGGCGAACCGAGCCAGGCGGCCAGGTGCAGGTCCCCGCAACCCAGATGGCCATTTTGATGCCACCAATCTGCTTCGGCCCCAAGGGCCTGGATTTGGCTGATCGGCAGCGCCTTCGCCAAAATTTGTCCGCTCTGGAGCGAGTCGGCACAGGGGGAAAGACGCTCGAGCAGGGGGTGGTTCAGGAGACCAATGGGTAGGTCAACGAAGGGCGACCGCTGCGGCAGAAAATAAATCTGCCTCGCCCCGGCTGACCGCTGCATGGGGGCCGGCGGGGGCCTTGGGGCGACCTCTGCCCTATGTTTTTTGCACCTCCAACGCAGAATTGCGTAATTCTGCTAAAGGGAAGGTGGTCGCTTAAGGCCAGGGCAGGCCTGGATTCGGCCCGTGTCTGCGCGATGGGGCCCAACAACCCTCGCCGAGTTCCTTTGACATTGGCCAAATATCCAGCACCTTGCCTAGATCAGCTTAAGAACGCGATGACAAGAAAAACCTGGACAATGTGTCTTCTCAGTAGGCCATGGTTCTGGTGGTGTTTTGCGCCTGATCTTTAGCGAAACGGCCTGCAAAGTAGAATAAATGGACAATGACAAAAAAAGAACTTTTAATATTTAAACATCATCTACTGGCGTGTTTGATAAATATCAGTAGCAAGCAATTCTGGTCTGGTTCAATTTAGAAAGTATTAAATATCTCGGACTCTAGCTGAATCAATCCATTCGCTTTTGTAACCACACAAAAACCCCTCCTCCTTGCTCGCCAGGAGTTTTTTCGGTAGCCACCAGGCCACCATCGACCCCGCGAAAGCCTGAGCCCCTCAGGCCCCGAGGCTGCCGCCGCGGCGGTACTGGATCCAGGCGGCCATGAACAGGCCGGCAAGAGTGACTGGGATCAGACCGAGCACGATGCCGCAGAGGAGGGGTTCGATCATTGAGAATCGGGTGATGGGCGTGGCGTCATTGTTCCATGGCCCGCGCCCCCCAGCCATGCCCCTTCAAGCTCTGTGACCCCTCTGCCGCCCCTCGCCCCCGCTGAGCTCTCCGGGATCTCCGGTTCTGGGGCCCTGCTGCCGCCGGCACCGGGTACCCCACTGGAGGTCAGCGGCGGTTGGCCGGGACGACGGTTGCTGGGCCTGATGCTGGCCCTGGCCCTGGCGGCCGGACTGTTGCTGGCGGCGCTGCTGCAAGCGGGACCCAGGGACCCTTACAGCCGTGCCGCCTTGGCCCTCAAAGGGGATGATGTCAGCGGCGGCAAGCTGTTCCGCCTCAATTGCGCCGGCTGCCATGGCCTGGCCGCCCAGGGGCTGGTGGGTCCCAACCTCCACGGCGTCGATCACCGCAAGAACGATCGCCAGTTGATCCAGCAGGTCATCAGCGGCCGCACGCCGCCCATGCCCCGCTTCCAGCTGGATCCCCAAGAGATGGCTGACCTGCTGGCCTTCCTGCACCACCTGGCCTGACTCACCCACCCCCATGACCCTGCATCTGGTGCTGGTGGAGCCGGCCGGCGCCCGCAATCTGGGCAGCGTGGCGCGTCTGTGCGCCAATTTCGGGGTGGCCGAATTGCGCCTGGTGGCGCCCCGCTGTGATCCGCTGGGGGCGGAGGCCCGCCAGATGGCCGTGCATGCCCGGGCGGTGCTGGAGAGTGCTCCCCAGTTCGCTGACCTGGCGGCCGCCCTGGCCGATTGTGGTCGGGTGGTGGCCGCCACCGGCCGCCGC
The DNA here is from genome assembly GCA_026389315.1 of Cyanobacteriota bacterium. Classification (GTDB taxonomy): domain Bacteria; phylum Cyanobacteriota; class Cyanobacteriia; order PCC-6307; family Cyanobiaceae; genus Cyanobium. The sequence continues at coordinate 17,611 of JAPLIC010000023.1, read as the reverse complement.
GAGGGGGCGCCCTTGCCCCTGCACGGCCCGGCCGCCGCCCTCGACTGGCTGGGGGCTGGCGAGGCCCCGCCAGCGCCAGACGCCGCAGCTCCTGGGCCCCCCCCAGAGGCTGGGGCCGCCCCCCCAGGGCCCCTGCCGGTGGCCCTGGTGTTTGGCCGCGAGGACCGGGGCCTGAGCAACGACGAATTGCTGTTGGCCGGCCGGCTGCTGCGCCTCGATGCGGGCTGCGCCTACGACTCCCTCAACCTCTCCCATGCGGTGGCGGTGGTGCTGCACGAATGGCACCAGCGGCGCGGCAAAACTGCCCTCAACCCCGTGGGACCCGCCACAGCGGCCTTCCCCGATCCGGCCGCCCGCGCCAGCCTCGAAGCCGCCCTGGGGGATGCCGAGGCCCTGCTGCTGGAGGTGGGTTTCCTGCTGCCCCACACCGCCCGAGCCCGCATGGCCAAGTTGCGGGCCCTGCTGCAGCGGGCCCAGCCCGACAGCGCCGAAGTGGCCCTGCTGCGGGGCATGGTGGCCCAATTGCGCTGGGCGGCGCGGCGCCCTTGCCCCCCCGGGGCTCCCCACTAGCGTCAGGGGCACTTCGCCCCAGCCCGCCCGTGACCGCCGGCCGCCCCTCCAGGAAACCCCGGAAACCCTGGCTGGCGCCCCTGGTCCTGATGGGCCGCCTGGTGGTGTTGGGGGCCGGGCTGGGGGTGCTGGTGGGCACGGGCTTGAAGCTGCTGGCGCCGCGCCTGGCCGAAGGCAGCATCGGCCTTCCCCGCGCCGATCCCGCCCCCAGCGCCCGGGTGATCGCCGGCGGCGGCATGGCCCTGGGCCGCTTTGAGCCGCGCCGGGAACTCACTGACCTCAGCCAGGAATGGGCGAAGCTGGCCGCCGCCCAGAAAGGCCTCACCGCCTCCGGCTACCTGCTGGTGCTCGACGACGGCCGCTACGCCCAGCTGCAGAGCAACCTGGCCCTGCCCGCCGCCAGTTCGATCAAAATCCCGATCCTGCTCGTCGGCCTCGAGACCCTCGATGCCGGCCGGCTGCGCTGGAACGACCTGCTGCCGCTGACCAGCGAGGTGCAGGGGGGGGGCGCCGGCTGGATGGGGAATAAACCGATCGGCAGCCGCTTCCGCGTCTACGAAGCGGCCACCGAGATGATCCGCATCAGCGACAACACCGCCACCAACTTGATGATCAAGCGGCTGGGGGGGAGTGTGGCCGTCAACCAGCGCTTCCATGGCTTGGGTCTCAAAGCCAGTGTGATCAACAACTGGCTGCCCGACCTCAACGGCACCAACACCACCAGCAGCCACGACCTGGCCCGCAGCATCGCCCTGGTGGACAGCGGCGAGAAACTCAGCCCCCGGGCCCGGGATCTCTTCCGCGAAATCATGGCCAGCTCCCGCACCAACACCCTCATCCCCGCCGGCCTGCTCAAGGGCCTGGTCAAGGGCAAGGAATCCTCCGACCCCGACAGCGACCTGTTGGGCTACGGCATCAGCGCCCTCAACAAAACCGGTGACATCGGCATCGCCTACGCCGACGCCGCCCTGATCCAATTGCCCAATGGCCAGCGGGCCGTGGCGGCCTTCCTGGTCAAGGGTCCCTTCAACGATCCCCGCTCCAGCGAGTTGATCCGCGCCATGGCCGCCGCCGCCGCCCGCGCCCTGGTGGACACCACCAACCTGCCCCCCCAGCCATGAGGGCGCTGCTGTCCCGGCTGGCAGCGCCCCTGGCGGCGGTTCGCTGGCTCATGGTGGGCCTGATCTGGGGGCATGGCAGCTGGTGGCCGGCCGCCCTGGCCCAGCCGCCCCGGGCCACCGTGCTGCGCCCCCAGACCGTGGCGCCCCTGCCCGGTGGGCTGGATGGGACGTTGTTGATCAACGACAACAATCCGGAGCTGATCCGGGGCCAGGGCATCCTGCTGTCCACCTTTGCGCCGCTGGGTCCCCACCCGGAGGCCCACCTCAATTCGCCCCTCAACGGGGTGTTCGGCCTGTTCAGCCACCACGTCTACGCCGGCCAGCCGAGCCGCCTCGATTCGACCCTGTGGCTGGCCGTGGTGGCGGCCCCCCGGGGTCCCCGTCCGGTGCGGCTGGAGCAGTTGGGGGGGGCCACCTCTTTGTCCCAATCGCTGCAGCCCGGCGAGAATGGGGCCCCGTTTTTGCCGCTGCCGCCCCTGCTGCGCCAGGGCCTCAGCCCCGTCTGGTCGGGCCCGGGCAGCCGGGTCGCCACCGAACTGCTGGCCCGGGGTCCCAACCCCCGGCTGCCCCAAAGCTGCTTCCTGCCGGCCGGCCAACTCAGCACTTTGTTAACCCTGCCGATTCCGGTGCGCGGCCTCGATCCCCTGCTCAATGGCCGCAACCTGCAGATGCGCCTGCGCAGCGATGGCCCCCTGGATGTGGCCCTGCTGGCGGCCTACGGCCCCCTCGATGGACCACCCCCAGCGGCGCTCTGGCAGACGATGTTGATCAGCGACGGCCTCAGTCCCAAGGAGCACACCCCCACGCCCAGGGGCGCCAGCGGACCGATCATCTATTCGCGGGTCAGCGGCATCCAGGTGGGGGCCACCTGGCGGGGGCGGCTCAGTGATCCAGGCAGCACCAGCCTGTCGGTGCGGCGGGCGCCGATTTCCTGGCCGATCGCCTCGCTGGAGCGGGGCCGGCTGGGCAGCGGCCAGGTGCAAACCGCCGAACTGAAGGTGTTCTATGGGGGCACCGCCTGGGCCGCCCACGGCAACTACGGCGTTGAATACCAACTGCACCTACCCCTGCGCAACGACACCACGGCGCCGGTGACCCTGGCCCTGGCGTTCGAATCGCCCCTCAAGAGCGACCTGGCAGAGGGGGGGCTGCGCTTCACCACAGGCGCCCCTGGTGCGGGCCCGGTGGTGTTTCGCGGCACGGTGGAGGTGGCCGGGCTGAGCCCGCTGGACGCCCCCCGCTCCCAGCCGCATGGGATGCCGGCGGCGGTCCTCGGCCCCCAGGCCTTCCATCTGGTGCAGCGGGCCGGCGAAAGGGGCCCCGCCCTGGGCCTGGTGCGGCTGGCCCCCGGCGAAAGCCGCCTGGTGCGGGTACGGCTGATCTATCCCGCCGACGCCACCCCCCCCCAGGTGCTGAGCCTGCTGCCCGTGGCCCCGCCAACCCCCGCCCCGCCCCTGTGAAACAATCCGGGGTCCCGCCAACGGCCCCCCCGTGAGTCAGACCAGGAAGCGCAGGGTCTTCCCCTTCACGGCCATCGTCGGCCAGGAGGAGATGAAGCTGGCCCTGCTGCTCAACGTCATCGATCCCCGCATCGGCGGCGTGATGATCATGGGGGATCGGGGCACGGGCAAATCCACCACCATCCGGGCCCTCGCCGACCTGCTGCCGGAAATCGAGGTGGTGGCGGGCGATCCCTACAACAGCTCCACCAGCGATCCAGACCTGCAAAGCGCCGAGGTGCGCCAGCGGGCCGAAGCGGGCGAAACCCTGGTCAGCGAACAGCGCCAGGTGCCGATGGTGGACCTGCCCCTGGGGGCCACTGAAGACCGGCTTTGCGGCACCATCGACATCGAAAAGGCCCTTGGCGAAGGCGTGCGGGCCTTTGAGCCGGGCCTGCTGGCCAAGGCGAATCGCGGCCTTTTGTATGTCGATGAGGTCAACCTGCTCGACGACCACCTGGTCGACGTGCTGCTGGATTCGGCGGCCTCCGGCTGGAACACCGTCGAACGGGAAGGCATCAGCGTGCGCCACCCGGCCCGCTTCGTGCTGATCGGTTCGGGCAACCCGGAAGAAGGCGAGCTGCGGCCCCAGCTGCTGGATCGCTTCGGCATGAGCGTGGAGGTGCGCACCGTGCGCGAACCGGAATTGCGGGTGCAGGTGGTGGATCAACGCACCGCCTTCGATGCCGATCCCGATGGCTTCAACGCCAGCGTGCAGCCGGTGCAGGACGGCCTGCAGGCCCGGGTGGTGGCGGCCCAGCAACGGCTCGCCCAGGTGCACCTGGACGACGACCTGCGCCTGCGCATCTCGGCCGTCTGCGGCACCTTGGATGTGGATGGCCTGCGGGGCGACATCGTCACCAACCGGGCGGCGCGGGCCCTGGCCGCCTTCGAGGGCCACGACGAGGTGACCGACGACGACGTGGCCCGGGTGGTGGCCTGCTGCCTGCGCCACCGCCTACGCAAGGATCCCCTCGAAACCATCGATTCCGGCGACCGGGTGGTCAAGGTGTTCTGTCAGGTATTCGAGCGGCCCGAACCCAGCGATCGCCGTGGTTTCCAGCTGGCGTTGGCGAATTGATGCCGGAGCCCTGGGCCTCTCCAGCAACCAGCCGAGGAACCGCCTTGGATGACAGCGACCCGGCCCGCGGCGGCCGTGGCGGCCCGGACCCGCCGGCCCTGAGGGCCCCATGAGCGAATCCTTTGTCGTGGCCCTGGCCCTGGAGGGCCAGCTGCGGCTGGATGACCAGCCCGCCCTGCACCAGGCCGTGGCCGTGGCCCGCCAGCAGGGGGCGAGCCAGGGGCAAGACCTCAGCCTGGTCCCAGGAAAACTGATCGTGCTGGCCTGCCGGCCCCAGGGCCAGCACCTGCGGGGGCCCCACCAAAGGCGATTGGCGGCCCAGGCACTGGCTTCCCTGCAGACGCGCTTGGCGGCCGAATCCATTCCCCTGCTGCACTTTCCCCAGCACAACACGGCGGCGGCGCTGCAGCTGCTGGCTCCCCTGGTGCAACCGCAGGTGGTGCTGCACTGCCGGGAGAGTCGGCTGTTCGACGATTGGCCGTTGGCGCGGGAATCCTTCCCAAGGGTATTTGCGGAGTTCCGCCGCGGCCTGGGGCAGGCCCCGAAGCCGCCGCTGCCGCTGCCGGATCTGGGGGGCCTGGGGGGGTTGCGGCTGGAGGGGGCCTGGGGCTGGCGCGAACCTACCGGGATCGACGCGGCGGCCGAAGCGGCTGGGGACTCGGCTGGGGAGAGAGGCGCCACCGATCCGCGCAGCGCCTTTCCTTTTGCGGGCGATGAAGCCAGCGGCCTGGCCAGGCTGAGCCACTACTGCCTGGAATCCGACGGCCTGCACCAATACAAGGAGCACCGCAATGGCCTGGTGGGCACGGAGTTCTCCTCGAAGTTCTCCCCCTATCTGGCCCTCGGTTCGCTGTCGGTGCGACGCATTTGGCAGACCGTGCTCGATTACCAAGCCCTCCATGGCGCCGACGAGGGCTCTGAATGGATGAAACAGGAGTTGCTCTGGCGCGAATTCTTCCTCTGGACCGCCCAGCGCCATGGGGCCAGCTTCGGGGCCCCGGGGGGCCTGCAGAACCGCCGCAGCGATGCGATCGAAGACCGGGAATTATTTGAGCGCTGGTGCCGGGGCCGCTGCGGCCACCCCCTGATCGATGCCCAGCTCAACGAACTGCGGACCACCGGCTATCTCTCCAACCGGGGCCGCCAGTGGGTTGCGTCCCATTTCATCAACGAGCTGCGCCTGCCCTGGACCTGGGGCGCCCGCTTTTTCGAATGGTGGCTGATCGACGCCCAACCGGCTCTCAACACCGGCAACTGGGCCTATCTGGCCGGCGTCGGCAACGATCCCCGCAGCTTCAACGGCCCGCCGCGGCGCTTCGATCTGGAGCGGCAGGTGCGGCTGTATGACCCCGACCAGATGCACCGACGCAGGTGGTCGTGAGTGAAAGCCTCTGGGCTTGAAAGCCCACCCTCACCCCAGCAACTCCCTCAACCCCGGCTCCAGCAGCGCAAAAGCGCGGCCGCGGTGGCCGAGGCGGGCCTTGGTGGCTTTGTCCATTTCGGCAAAGCTGAGGCCCGTCTCCGGCACCAGAAACACCGGGTCGTAGCCGAAGCCGCCGCTGCCGCGTGGGGTCTCCAGGATTTCGCCCGGGCAGTGGCCTTCCACCTCCAGGCGCAGCTGGCCGCTGGGGTCGGCCAGGGCCAGGGCGGCCGTGAAGCGTGCACTGCGTTGGGCTGCCAGGCCGGCCGCCGCCCGTTGCTGGTTGGCGGCGGCCAATTCGGCCAACAGCCGGGCGATGCGTTCGGGGTCGCTGGCGGCATAGCGGGCCGAGTGCACCCCCGGCGCCCCAGCCAGGGCATCCACCGCCAGGCCCGAATCATCGGCGAGAGCCCAGCAGCCGCTGGCCTGGGCCACCGCGATCGCTTTGAGGCGGGCATTTTCGACAAAGCTGCGGCCCGTTTCCTCCACCTCCAATCCCTCGGGCTGGGGCCGGATCTCCAGGCCCAGACCAGCCAGCAGGGCGGCGAATTCACGCACCTTGCCGGCGTTGCCGCTGGCGATCACCAGGGGGGTGGCGGGCGGGCTGTCGTTGCTCAAATGGCCTCCGCCAGTTGCTTTGCCCAGAGCAGCACCTCTTCGACCCGCTCGGCCGTGGCGGATTCGCAATAGAGCCGCAGCACGGGCTCGGTGCCGGAGAAGCGCAGCATCAGCCAGTGGCTGGGCCCCAGCCGCAGCTTGACGCCATCGGTGCTGATCACCTGCTGCACCTGAACTCCGGCCACCTCATTCGGGGGCGTTTCGGCCAGGAAACGCTCCAGGCGGCCGCGGGCGGCCATGTCCGCCAGGCGCAGATCGAGGCGGTCGTAGGCGGCCCCGCCGCCGCAGCGTGCCTGCAAGGCATCAATTCGCTGGCCCAGGGGCACACCGCCCTCCACCAGCGCTTCGATCAACAGCAGGGCGGCAAACGGCGCATCCCGCTCCGGCAGGTGCATGCCAAAGCCCACCCCCCCCGATTCCTCGCCGCCCACCAGCACCTCGCCGGCCAGCATCTCGGCGGCGATGTACTTGAAGCCCACCGGCATCTCGATCACCTCCCGGCCCAGGTCTTCGGCCACCAGGGCCATCAGATCGGAGCCGCTGACGGTCTTGATCACCGTGCCAGGCAGGGCCCTCGCCCGCGCCAGGTGGTCGATGAACAGGGGCATCAGCAGCTGGGTGCTGCAGAAACGGCCGTTCTCATCGACGGCGGCGATGCGGTCGCCATCGCCATCAAAGACGATGCCCATCGCCGGCTGGCCTGCGGCGGTGCTGGCCCGCACGGCGGCGATCAGTTCGGACAAATAGGGGGCCAGGGGTTCGGGCGGATGGCCGCCGAAGAGTGGGTCGCGGTTGGAGCGGATCTCCCGAATCACTCCCGCCGCCACTGCTGTCGGTCCCAGCAGGGCCGGCAGCACCCCGGCCGCCGAGCCGTGCATCGGATCGACGATCACCCGCAGCCCCAGCCGCTCCAGCCCCGCCGCCAAAGCATCCGTATCGACCTTGGCCCTCAGGCCCGCCACGTAGGCGCCCATGGCATCGAACTGTTCCGTGTCGCCGGCGATCGGCACGCTGATGCCGCCGGCGGCCAGGCGCCGCTCCACCCGGGCGGTGAAATCCCCCTCCACCGAGCCGCCGAAGGGTCCCTTGATCTTGAGCCCCAACCACTCCGGTGGGTTATGGCTGGCGGTGATCACCAGGGCGCCGAGGGCGCCGCGCTCCACCACCGCCCAGCTGGAGGCGGGGGTGGGGGTGGGGCTGGCCGAAAACACAGGTGTGAGATTGGCGCCGCGCACCGCCGCCGCGATCGCCGCCGCCAGCTCCGGGGCCAGGAAGCGGCGGTCGTAGCCGATCACAACCTCGCGGCTGGAGAGGCCCTCAGGGGCCGAGGATTCCAGTTCCCGTGCCGCCGCCGCCGCCACCGGCAGCAACCGCTCCACGGTGATGTCCACGCCGAGGATGCCGCGCCAGCCGTCGGTGCCGAAGGCGATCGGGCTGGCCTGCAGCGGCAGGGGCGCGGAGGACATGGGACCCGTGGATACAACTCTGGGGGCATGGTGCAGTACCCGGGCCCCCTGGCCGCCGCCAGGGGGCCGGCCTGAGCGCAGGCCACCGCGCCCATTAACGTTTGCTCACCCGACTGTGGCGGCCGCTCCCATCACCGGATCCCCTGTGCAGAAGCCCGGATCCGCCCCCCGCCAGGGGGCGCTCAGCGACCGCTTGTTGGCGAGCTGGTTGCGTTGTCGCCGCCGCGCCTGGCTGGATCGCCATGGACCCGCCGATCGACGGGTCTGGAGCGCCCATCGGGCTTTGGCCCTCGATGAACAGCGGCGCCTGTTTCAGTTGTTGGTGAGCGAGCGTCCCGGCCATGGCGAATCCGCCTGCCGCGAGGGTCGGCCGGGGGTGATGGGCTTGCGGCTGAGCGGCTGGAACGGGGCGGGGCAACCGCTGGAGGCCCATCCCAGCCTGCTATGGCGGCTGGAGGGGACGAGCCAGTGGGGCCCGTTTCGCTATCAGCCGGTGCTGGCCCGCCAGGGGCACCACGTCACCCGGGAGCATCGCCTGGTGCTGGCCCTGTGGGGCCGGCTGCTGGCCGAGCACCAGGGGGCGCCGGTGGACCAGGGCCTGGTGCTGGGCGGCGCCGGTGCCGGGCGACCCGAAAAGGTAAATCTGGCGGGCTCCCTGGGCTCCCAACTGGACCAGAGCCTCACCCGCCTGGCGGCGGACCTGGAGCGCCAGGGGCCGCCCCCCCTGGTCAGCGACCGCAAAAAATGCACCCTTTGCTCCTGGCGGGACCTCTGCGATGGCGAGGCCCGTCAGCAGGGCCACCTCAGTGAGGTGAGCGGGATTGGCGGCAAGCGCCGCGAACTGCTGTTGGAGGCCGGCATCGGCAGCCTGGCCGACCTGGCGGCGGCCGATCCCCAGCACCTGGCCGACGCCCTGGCTGCCCATGGCGAACAGCACCGGGAGATGGCGCCCCAACTGGTGGCCCAGGCTCTGGTGCAGCAGCGCGGCCAAGCCCGCCGGTTGCACCAGGGCCCCGGCCTGCCGGAGCCGGCACTGCCAGAACTGGCCCGGGCACCCGGGGTGTTGCTCTACGACATCGAATCGGACCCCGATGCCCGGGATGACTTTCTGCATGGGCTGGTGCGTTTGCGGCGCCAGGGCGGTGCGGCGGGGCCTGGGGGAGAGGCGCCAGATCCGTGGCCAGCCAGCGCCGCGGCGGCGCCCTTCACGCCGCTGCTGGCCCTGCAGGAGCACGGCGAAGCCAGGCTTTGGCGCCGGCTGGCGGCCCTGCTGGAGCGCTATCCCGACTGGCCCGTGCTCCATTACGGCGAAACCGAGGCCATCAGCCTGCTGCGCCTGGCCGAGCGGCAGGGGGTGACACCCGAGGCCCGCGCCCGCCTGCGCTCGCGCCTTATAGATGTCCATGCCCGGCTGCGGCGCCACTGGTTGCTGCCGGTGCCCAGCTATGGGCTCAAAAGCGTGGCCGGTTGGCTGGGTTTCGAATGGCGGCAAAAGGGGGTGGATGGGGCCCGTTGCCTGATGTGGTGGCGGCAGTGGCGCCAATGGCACCTCAGGCCCACTGACAAGACCACCGACAAGCCCAGCAACCCTGCCGCTGTCCAGGCCAGTCGCCAACTGCTGCAGCGCCTGTTTCGCTACAACCAGGATGACAACCTGGCCACCTGGGCCGTGGCCCGATGGCTGCTCGACCAGGATCAGAATCTGCCCTGAACAGGAATCTGCCCTGAATCAGGGGCGGCTGGCGGCGGATCCAGCCCCCACTGGGGGCGCCACGAAACGCTCGGGTAGCGACAACTCCAGCCAGGGGGCCCCAGCACTCTCGCCGGCGCGCAGGCGGCCCGCCTCCAGGGCCTGGCGGCGCACCAGGGCCAGGCCGATCCAGACGCGGCCGCCATCAATGCTGAAGCTGGAGGTGATCACGCCGGCCCGCTGGGTGCTTTCGCCTGCTGGCTCGTCCGCTATCTCGCCAGCGTCGGCCCACAGCTTCGTGCCCGCAGCCAGGCCGGTGCCCTGCGCCGGTGGCTCGACGCAGATCCAGCGCCGCAATTGGCGTTTGACGCCGTCATAGGTGGCCAGCTTGGCCAGGGTTTCCTGGCCCACATAGCAGCCTTTGTTGAGGTTGACCCGATCGGCCAGACCCAGCTCGAAGGGGTTGGTGTCCTCGTTGACTTCGTTGGGCGCCACCGGCAGGCCCTGGCCCAGGCGCCAGTGTTCCTGCTCCCGGGGGCTGAGGGGCGACAGCTCCGCCAGGGCCGCCGGCAGGGGTTGGCCGGCGGGCAGCAGGGTCAGCTGGGATCCCAATCGCCAGCCCTTATCGGGGGCCGCCAGCGCTGCCCAGCGGACTGCCGCAGGCGCCTGGGGATCGCTTTCAACGCCGATGCTTTCGACCAGCAGGCCAGCGGCCAGGGGGCCCAGACGCACGGCATCAGCGGGGAAAAGCACCCGATCGAGGGCGCTGCGCACCGCCTCGCCATCGCCGACCCGGATCACCAAAGTGGCCCCCTCGCCATCGACCAGCACCTCGGCCAGGGCCCGCAGCCGCGCCGTGGGGGTGATGCAACAGGTGGAAAGCCACTGGCCGCTTTGGGCCTGCTCCAGGGCCTGGCTGGTCTGGCCATGCAGAAAACGCAGCACATCGGGCCCGTCGAGGCGCAGCAGGTTGACCGGCCAATCGCAGCGCCGGGGTTGGGCCTGGAGGGAGCCCGGCGTGATGGTGGGATCCCAGGCGAAGACAGGGGCGGCCATGGGGTTGGGGGGGGGGGGGGAAGGGGGTCAGACGGTTGGGATGGAAGCGGCGGCAGCGCTGCTGGCGCGGGCGGCCACCTCACTGAGGCGGAACAAGCTGGAGAGTTCCAGGCCGGAGGCGGTGAGGGTTTCCAGGCCCCCCTCTTGCCGGTCCACGATCGCCACCACCCGGTCGACGCGATAGCCCGCCTGGCGCAGCTGCTGCACCGCCTTAAGGGCCGAGCCGCCGCTGGTGACCACATCTTCCAGCACACAGATGCTGGCCCCGGCTGCGGGCAGGGGCCCTTCCAGCCAGGCGCCGGTGCCATGGCCCTTGGCCTCCTTGCGCACGATCAGGGCATCGAGGCGCCGGCCATCCAGGGCTGCGCGCATGGCCACGGCACACACCAGGGGATCGGCGCCCAGGGTGAGGCCCGCCACCGCAACGGCCTCCGCTTCGACCTGCTCCAGCAGCAGGGCGCCTAGCAGCATGAGGCCCTCACCGCTGAGGCTGACGGGCTTGCAATTGATGTAGTGGGGGCTGGTGCGGCCGGAGGCCAAGGTGAACTGACCCTGGCGGTAGGCCCGTTCAGCCAACAGATTCAGCAGGCGCTCGCGGGCGGCGGCGAGTCTGGCGCTGGCGGAGCTGGCGGCGTCAGGGGCCATCGGTTGGGTGATCTGGAAGGGGATCTGGCCCCAATCCTGCTGCAGGGCCGGCCTGGATCGGGGCTTTTGGCTGCTGCCGCAAGGGCGCCATTCGCCAATCCGGCCATGGGGGCCCAGAATGGACACATAAGTGTGATCGCACGGGGTAACGCCGCCATGACCCTCTTCTTGGGCTATCAGTCCGGTCGTACCGATGTCCGGCCAACCAACTCCCGGCGGGCTCTTAGCCCCTGGCTGCTGGCGGCCAGCGTTGCGGCCAGCGGTTCGCTGCTCGGGGCGGCTGCGGCCCAGGCGGGCCCGGTGGTTTGCACCACCAGCATCGAGGCCCCAGAGATGGGCCCCCTGCGCCCCTACGGCGCCGGTCCGGTGGAGGTGACCCGCTGCGGTCCGGTGGTGACTGTTCCTGAGGTGATGCGGTCCAGCTATTACAGCTATCGCGCCCCCTTCGCCCGCGGCGTTGATATCACCCACCAGATCACCGATGCCCTGGGGATCGCCATGGGCGGCATCGAAGGCAACCGGTTCATGGGTTTTGGCTTCCCCGATCAGGCGATCGTCTGGGATGGCAGTGCGGTGGAGACCACCTATCGCTATCTGATCCAAACCCAGCACGATCCCACCCCCGTACGCACCGCCGACCAATCCACCCCCTTCGCCACCAGTGTGGTCGGCGGCGCGGTTGGCGGCCCGGCCGCCGATGGCGCCCCCCGATACCCCCTGCCGGGTTATCCCAGCAACGTGCGCGGTCTCTGGTAAGAAGTTCATGGCGCTGCGGCGCCCCAAAGGGGGGTCTAGCAATCTGGTGAATGCAGCGAACTCATAATTCGCCTTAGCCGAGTTCGATCCTCGGGACCCCCATTCCCCCAAAAGACGTTCTGGCCAGGCACGCCCTCGGTCATGCGCCATGGCCGGCCGGTACCCCTGCCTGACGCCGATCCCCACACCGTCAGTCCACCTAATGGAGGGAGATGTCGGCGTCACGCCCGATGGCGGTGAGGCTCAAAAACCAAGCCAAGGCCATGAGAAGGTTCGCCAGAAACTCGTTCTTGTGATGATAGGTATACCTATAGATCCTGTCGTGCCTGCCTTGGTTATCAGACAAAAGCAGGTGTTTCGCCGTGGTTCTCAGAAACCATCCAATGATCTTGGAGGAATATTCAATGCAAGCGATCAAGTACGTTCACTGGCAGGAGGATGATTCCTGGCTTGGTTACCTTGAAGAATATCCTGATTATTGGACGCAAGGCGACACCCTGGCTGATATAGTAGAACATCTCAAAGATCTTTACCTTGACCTCTCAGACGGACGTATTCCGGGTGCTCGCAAGGTTGGTGAATTAGTCATGCCATGAAGGCAAACACGATTGGTATCGAAATCCTGCCACAGGTGTCTCGCAGCCAGTTCCCAGGCATAGAAAGATCGAAGAGCCGCTTGCTCGCCGCTTTATCCGACTTCTGCTAGATAGCTCGACCGAATCGCCCAGCGGGAATAACTGACAGTCCGCAGAACAATGTCATTCACCAGACCCGCCACCATGATGACCTGGTCGCACCTTCACCGCTTTGCGGGCTGGTGAAGGCAAGCGTTGACGAGGCGAAAGCAGTGACCAGGTAAATGGATGCGGATTCGAGCAGAACTGGTAGAGTGGTCTGAGGAGGTGTTTCATGGCTGATTTCATTGAGGCAAAGAATGAAGAAATCGCGGCAGCATGTCTTCAACATGGCATCAAAAAGTTGTTTGTTTTCGGCTCAGCTCTTCGAGATGACTTTAGGCCTGGAGAGAGCGATATTGATCTTCTTGTTGAGTTTGGCCCAGTTGAAGTTACGAATTTATTCCACGCCTACCTAGATGCACGCGAGGCATTTCGGAAGATCTTTCAAGCTGATGTTGATTTGGTAATGCAAGATGCAGTAAAGAATAAGATTATTTCAAGAGAAATAGACCGAACAAAGCGGCTTGTATATGGCTCGTGATTTATCTGCTTACTTGTGCGATGTCGTTGAAGCATGCAATGCGATTGAAGATGTAATGAAGGGAGTCACTCTGGAAGATTACCGGAAAAAGCGTGCGATAAGGTCATCTGTTGAACGCGAGTTCATCATCATCGGCGAAGCGCTACGAAAGATCAGCGCTCTTGATAATAGGCTATTTATGTCCATTTCTAATTCTCGGTCGGTCGTTGATTTTCGGAATTTGCTTACCCATAACTATGGCGCAATTAATGATAACGCTGTCTATGGCCTTATCTACTCTGATTTGATTGTTTTGAAAGCGGAGGTTGCTGAGCTTCTGAGTGACCTGTTTGATGCAAACTAACATTGCCATGCACTTGTACCGCCACCATTGATTATATTTTTAGCACTTCACACTCTGCGGCTAGGTGATGGCAAGCGTGATGCGGGCCAGTTATTACAGCTATCGCGCCCCCTTCGCCCGCGGCGTTGATATCACCCACCAGATCACCGATGCCCTGGGGATTGCCATGGGCGGCATCGAAGGCAACCGGTTCATGGGTTTTGGCTTCCCCGATCAGGCAATCGTCTGGGATGGCAGTGCCGTTGAGACCACCTATCGCTATCTGATCCAAACCCAGCACGATCCCACCCCCATACGCACCGCCGACCAATCCACCCCCTTCGCCACCAGTGTGGTCGGCGGCGCGGTTGGGGGCGGGGCCACCGATGGCGCCCCCCGATCGGCCCTGCCGGGCTTCACCAGCAACGTGCGCGGTCTCTGGTAATAAGTTCACGGCGCTGCGGCGCCCCACGGGGGTCTAGCAATCTGGTGAATGCAGCGAACTCATAATTCGCCTTAGCCGAGTTCGATCCTCGGGACCCCCATTGCCAAAAACGCAGTTACAAATAATGTTTACAGGCAGGGCAGGACAACGGCTGAAAGTCCAGTTAGTCACCGTTCAGGCATAGATCAGCCGATCGTCAGTGGTGGTCACGGCACCAGCACCTCCACATGGCAACGTAGGCCCGGTGCCCTGGCGAGGCGGGCATCGCCGGTGAGCAGGGTGGCATCGAGCTGCTCGGCCAGGGCTACGTACAGGGCGTCGTAGGCGGAGAGGTTGGTGCGCAGCTCCCAGGCCCGGGGCCAGAGGCAGCGGCTGGGGTGGCGGCGCAGGCCCAACCGCTCGGCGGTGGCCAGCGCCTGCAGGGCATGACCTTCCGGCAGCTTGTCGGCCAGAACGAGCCGGCGCAGCACCGAGAGCAGCTCGGCATCGATCAGCTCCGGAGCCTGCAGATTGTTGCTCGCCAGCCGTACCCGGGCAGGGCCAGCCACCAGCAGGGCATCGACCAGCACCGAGGCATCAATCACCACCATTCAGCGCTCGGCGCGGCTTTCGGCCAGGGCTTCCAGGATGGTGGCGTGGTCGATAGACAGCGAAGGCAGGGCGTTCAGCAGCTCGGCATTGTCGGCACGCCGGGCGGATTCGGTGAGCTCCTGCAGGGCGAAGGTGCTCAACGGCAGACCCGCCTGGGCGGCGAGCTTTTCCAGGCCTGCGGCCACCTCGTCGGGTACATGGCGGATGTAGAGGGTGCGCATCGCGGAGGGTGCTTGCTAGCTGCTAGCAGCCTAAGGCGCAGGAGAAGCGCGCGCCGACCGCTGGCGGCACGAGTACAACGAGCAAGCCGTCCGCTGCGACTACGGCAACCACGGCCTCGAAGCAAAGGCCCCGTTCGTCCATGGGAAGTGCGTTCTTGACGTGGCACCAAGCCAGAGCGGCAGCTCCGCACAGACAGAAACCAGGGCACGCCATCAGCTGGGAGATCACCAGATCCGGCGCCGGTGGCCTGGTGCCGAAGCGACTGCATACGGGCAAGGCGTAACGAACGCGGGTGATTATCACGAGCTTGCCGCGCGCCGCTAGGCGCCGCAGGGCCTGGTCCACCGCATCCCGTTGACCCAGTGCCAGGAACTGCTTGGCCGCCAGCAGGGATCCCTCCGGACGCAGGGCCGCCGCTGCAAGGATTTGTTCGCTCAGCTCGGCCATGGCGACTGGATGGGTCCTGTTGGGCCCTTTTCGATCCTTCGAATGGCACGGGTGAGCGACAGTCGCTGGATGCTCCTTAGTCAGGACACATACATTTATATAAACGTTCCATCTTTAGCTCATTTCTGTAGCGGCTTCGGCACTATCTGCACACTTCTCATTCCAAGGTGGATTAATCATGCGAGTCTTTGTTATTGCGTCTCTAGCTGCCCCCTGCACTCCTTTGTAACAATGTGAACACATCTTATGCGGATCCGCCTAAAGTGCACGAGGGTTGGCCCTTGAGCCGTGGGATCCTTTGTGGCGCAGTGCTTCTGTCGCCTGGCAGCCGGGCGAGTGCTGCGTCTTAAGAGGACAGCTGGGGGGTTCGTTGCGACTTAGGCGGGTCCGCCGAAATAGTAGTTAGGCGTACTGAAGTTGCCAAGGTTGCATCATTTCATCATTATCAGAATATTGAGGATTCCTGAAGCAGCCGAGAGTAGTCAGTTCTTCGCGAGTCCTGCGACTGGCTTGCAGGCTTGTTGACATGTTGCTCTGCATGCGCTATGAAAGTATTTGAATTCGGTAATTTCTGATGGGTTGGCTTTTGGCTATTGCGGCAGCAATTTACTGTTTCTGGGATTCGAGTTCCCGAAGGATGAAGAATCCATGGCTATGGGCTGTATTTGGTGCGATTTGCAATCTGTTTGCGATAGCATTGTTGCATGGTAATCGCTGGCTCAAGGAAGGAGAGTCACGTTCAGGCGGAAGAGGATGGGACTCGTGCCGTTGGTTCGCGATTTGCGCAACAATCTTTTTCTTCTTCGCTGGCATAGCCGGAATGGGAGCTGTATCTAATCAAATGGCGTCATCCACTGATTCTGCGTCTCAGGCAGGTACTGCGATTGGCGCAACACTGGGTATTGGGATGATCTTTTTTCTTTGGCTCTTTGTCTCAGGAGGGGCGCTTATTTTCGGATTAATGCTGAAGAAAGATGCCAAGGAGGTTGGCCCAACAGGGCCTCTTTCAACCAGGGTCTGAAGGTAATGCCCCACAGAGGTGCTGTTGCAATGACGGTCGCAAGTCCTTATTGACTTAATTTGTTGTGGGAATCATTGGAGCGCCCGACATCAAGATACAGCGGAAGGTGAGCTGCGAACATAGTAAAAAAGATACATAGATTGCCAGGAAACTGTCCCGCCTCAAAGTATTACCAAGCTATGCCCAGATAGATCGAATTCGCCGAATGCAAAGAGACAGGGATCGCGCAAGCTTAGCAGTTATAGCAAATGTTTACTGGACGGTACAGTTTCTTAAAAGTACATTTCCTATCTTCCCGCTTACCTCACCCTTTGCAGATACTTGCTGTCCCTTAGACAAGCTCCCGAGTAAAGATTCTTGCCCTTTCGGGAACATGCACTGGGCTCCATTGAGAAGCCCTGTTCCCCCAATAATAACATAAGCGGTGTCTGTTACATCTTTGCCGATATCGCTAATTGGGCCTGTGATGACCACAATCTTGCCCTTGTATTTTGTGTCGGCCGAGACTTGGTTGGCATCATATTCTGAATAAAGCTGATCCGCAGTAGTAGTAAATGCTGCCGCTTCGTTTGCGATCTTTTTTGCGCCGGAATCAGAATCTACGCTTCCTCCGGCTAACCCGATGAAAAGCGATAGCAATGCGATTGAGGCGATGTGTCTTGGCTGGGCGTCTGTCATTGACTTGGCTGGGTTTAGTGAAACAAACCATCCAACCCATAATAGCAGCTATGACAAGGGCCGCGAGATCAATCACATCAAAAGTCCCAGGAATAACAGCCAGCCCCTGAGCAGCCTCGGAACAGATCGCTATGGCAGGTGCCGCTAATATCCAAAGATAACTACCCCGAGTTCGAGACTGAAACCATATTGCGTGCTGAGCAAGCATATAGGAAAACACCCACATTGCGTATGGCGCAGAATCGGTCACCCATTTTGGAAATACATGGCCAAACGATCTTCCTGTTTCCCTAAGCATATGAATCTCACTGGTAATTCCGATGGACTGGGCCCAGCGAAACATCAATAGCGACTCGGATCGAAAACAGACATAGATCATCGACCCAGCAACAAGAGTAAATATGCTCAGCAATACGTATGCGCTTCGATCTCGCACTGCCATAATTCTCGGATTAGCTACTCTATTCCAAGCTGTTTCGATTGGGGCCTAACAGGCCCCTCGAGTGGACAGGCCACCACCAGCTCTCTGCTGCGCCACCGCAGTCTCCTTGCCTGCCACTCAGGGGCAGCGTTAGGTGCATCGAAG
This sequence comes from Cyanobacteriota bacterium, assembly GCA_026389315.1. Classification (GTDB taxonomy): domain Bacteria; phylum Cyanobacteriota; class Cyanobacteriia; order PCC-6307; family Cyanobiaceae; genus Cyanobium. Next base: position 159 of record JAPLIC010000023.1, on the reverse strand, counting down.
CTGCCCAGGGTATTAGCCCCAGGGCCGACTGAAAGTCAGTCACAAGGGCGATTGCGGTGCCTTGTCGGGGCTGCTGTCCTCGGTTGGATTGCTCCTCTCTCTTGTCCAAGCCCGCGTCGCCTTCTGATCTGATCGGCTTTCTGCAGTCGCTTCCTGAGG
>JAPLIC010000020.1 GCA_026389315.1 Cyanobacteriota bacterium | reverse complement strand
CGATGACCGTGCTGCGCAGCACGGCCAAAAAGCATGGCCTCACCTGCCTGCTGCATGAGAAGCCCTTCGCCGGCGTCAACGGCAGTGGCAAGCACGTGAACTGGTCGATCGGCAACGCCACCCAGGGCAACCTGCTCGATCCCGGCAAGACGCCCCACGCCAACCTGCAGTTCCTGATCTTCTGCGCGGCGGTGATCCGCGGGTTGCATTGCTTCGGCCCCCTGTTGCGGGCCGTGATCGCCACCGCCAGCAACGACCACCGCCTCGGCGCCAACGAGGCCCCTCCGGCGATCATCTCTGTGTACCTCGGCAGCCAGCTGGAGGATGTGTACAACCAGATCCAAAGCGGCCATCTGGAGGGTTCGGCCGAGGCCGCGCTGATGTCCCTCGGGGTCGACACCCTGCCGGAGCTGAACAAAGATCCCGGCGATCGCAACCGCACCTCCCCCTTCGCCTTCACCGGCAATCGCTTTGAGTTTCGGGCGGTGGGCTCCGGCCAGTCCGTGGCGGGCCCGCTGGTGGCGCTCAACACGATCCTGGCCGATTCGCTCCAGTGGATCGGCGATCGGCTGGAGGAGCAGCTCAGCAGCGGCGCTCCGCTCCAAGAGGCCGCCTTCGCGGTGCTGAAGCGCACCATGGACGAGCACGGCGCCGTGGTCTTCGGCGGCGACGGCTATTCGAGTGAATGGCACCGCAAGGCCGTGGAGGAGCGGGGCCTGGAGAACCTGCGCACCAGCGCCGATGCCCTGCCGGTGCTGGAACGCCCCGAGATCCGCGATCTGTTCCAGCGGCAGGGTGTTCTCACGCCCGTGGAGCTCGAGAGCCGCTTTGAGGTTTATGCCGAGCAGTACATCCTCGCCATTGAGGTCGAGGCGCGGCTGGCCCTGCGCATCGCCCGCACCCAGATCTATCCGGTGGTGATGCAGAGCCTGGAGCGGCTGAGCCGTTCGCTGCGGGATCAGGAGGCCATCGGTATCCAAAGCGATCGGAGCCTGGCCGCGACGATCGCAGACCTCAACAGCAAGCTGGTGCAGCGCTGCGGCGCCCTGGAGGAGGCCCTCGGCCATCCCCCCCACGACACCCACGGCCACCTGCGCCACTGTTCAGACACCCTGATGCCGCTGATCGGCAGCCTCCGGGAGGCGGTGGATGGCCTTGAGGCGCTGGTGGATGACGACCTCTGGCCCCTGCCCACCTATCAGGAGATGCTGTTCGTGCGCTGAGGAGCCCGCCCGAACGGTGCCAGGGCTGACCTAAGGGTCGCCCTGGTCCAATGGACGCCAGACCTAGTCGGTCGGTCGGGGGGCCCGGAACAGGCCCACATCCACACCAAGGTGTTGATCCGGTCGGCCGTGCGCTGGCGGGTGGCGATCTGCCACATCCACTTGCTGAACAGGGCGATCCGGTTCTCGGTGTCCGGAATGAAGGCGAGGTGGGCCAGGGCCCACACCACCCAGCCCACCAGCCCCGTGAGATGCAGACCACGCAGATCGGCCACGGCATACCAGGGACCGATCACCGCCATGCTGCCGAGATCCAGCCAGCGGAAGGGTTGGATCGTCTGGCCGCGCAGACGCGCCAGGATGTCACGGGCCACCCACCCCCCGGCCTGCACCGCCGGACCCGCCATGCCCGGCAGGGGGGTGCCATCGAGAGTGTGGGCGAAGCTGCACAGATCACCAACCGCCCGGATCTCGGGATGGCCCGGAACCGAGAAGTCCGGCTCCACCACGAGCCGCCCACTGCGATCGACCGGGCAACCGGTGTGGTCGGCCAACAGACGGCCCAGCCGGGAGGCCCGCACCCCGGCGGTCCAGCAAATCGTGGCCGCCTCAAGCTGGATCTCGCCGGCCGCACCACTGAGGCAGACGCGCCCGGGGGCGATCCCTTCCACCTTGAGGCCCAACCGCAGATCAACCCCGGCGGCCCGCAGGTAAGCGGCGGCGGCATCGGAAAGGACCGGCGCCATGGTGGGCAGCACCCGATCCACCAGATCCACCAGCACCACACGGCAGTCCTGGAGGCGCAGCTGCTTGAAGTCGCGCTGGACGGCTCTCTGCATCAACTCGATCAGCGATCCGGCCAGCTCGCAGCCAGCCGGGCCGGCCCCCACCACCACCACGGTCTGCAGGAAGGAGCGCTGGCTGGGGTCACGGGTCTGCTCGGCCTCCTCGAGGGCCATCAGCAGCCGCCGACGGATCTCATCGGCATGCTCAAGGATCTTCATCGGCGGGGCCAGCGAGCGCCATTCCTCCCGGCCGAAATAGGTGCTGCCCGATCCGGTGGCCAGGATGAGCTGGTCGTAGCCGAGGTGTTGGCCGTTGAGCACCACCTCGGAGGCCTCCGGATCGATGGCGACCACCTCCCCCAAAAGGATCTGGATGTTCGGCGCCTCACCCACCATCTGACGCAGGGGTGAGGCCACATCCGCCTCGGACACAAGACCGGACGCCACCTGATAGAGGAGGGGTTGAAACAGGTTGAAGTTGCGTTTATCGATCAGGGTGACCCTCACAGGCTGACGGGCCAGGGCATGGCACACCTTGAGCCCCGCGAAACCGCCTCCCACCACCACCACGTGGGGCCAGCTGGCCATCACCGCCGCTGGCGGTTCGAGCTCCAAAAAAAACCGTTCCATCGGCTGGCCTCAGCCGCCACAACCTCAAGCCTATGGAGCATCGGCTGCCCGCTGGGTAACGGTTCCGACGGTTGCGCCGACGGTTTTGCCCCAGGGACCAGAAAGGTCTTTCAGGCTGCCTTTCTGGTTGATGGGTGTATTTCGCGTACCCATGCTCATCTCATTGGGCATCATCGTGGGTCTATTGCAGCTCGGGGAGCGGCTCGTTCCCTGCATCGAACTTTTTTACTCCAGCTTGCGTGTATTGCAGATTGACGGTCTTCTTGATCCCCGCTTGCGAGCCTCCAGCCAGATGCCCAAGCCCTTGTGGCTCGTGCTGGGAGCAGCCATGGTGCTTTGGGCTCTCAACGCAATCGCCTTAGCTATCCATCTCCTGTGGATGGCTTGGAGGCTGCTCCAGCCGGGATAAAGCCCAAGGTGATTATGCGGCGTCATGTTTGCAGTCAACCTAGCCGAAGGCATGGCAATCAACGGCCTCCATAAACAAACAAGAACAGTCTTTGCGCTTGATACATCTATATAAGCCAGCCTCGTTTTAATACTACCAAATCATCGTATGATCTTTTCCCCACAGATTATCTAAGATAGCGCCAATTAGCGGAACTCTTTGGGTTTCAGACGAATCCAGCTCCTGCCCGGTGATCTCCATTGCCCCGGCTATGGGCCTGCGAACTCTGCAACAGAGCGGTCTTGATTTTCTAGGTAGGGCGGGAGAGGGCCGAATGGAAAGGGGGGGGTCGCACTAGTGGGATGGTTGAGCTAGAGATAAGCCTGCACGACAAAGACGCTGCGCTCAGCCACTCCGTCCGCCCCCTACTCAGGGTTTCATACTAGCGATCACCTCTGTTCTGCACGGGCAGCAAAGCCTTCGTCTCCCCAGCACCGTTGAGGTAACTGGTGGAAATACCAAGGCATGGGAGGGGAGCATCCATGACTAAACCTGCGCTACGGCCCTAAAAAAAGCCCCAGCGGGTTGCTGACTGGGACTGACACCCATTCACAGCTCGGCGAGAACCAGCGTTAAGCCTTGACCAAGGCGAGCCGTTCACCCCTCGGCAGTTGAGGACAAGCTCAGCATCAAGTTTGGAGAGGGTAACCCTGCTTTGGCCTTTGGCCTGGTACCCCCGACTTCTGCAGATCAGCTATGCCGATATCCGCATAGTGACCACCGCCACTTGTGCCTAAAAAAGATTATCGAGCAAATAGCCTAGCGGGGCTTAATCACCTGCATCACCTGGAGACCCAGGCCGCCGGCGCGGCGTTCACAATCAAGTGCCATCAAAATCAGTCGGGCAGCGCCGGACACATCTCCCTCATCTGCCGCAAGGCGCGCCTGCTCATTGAAGCCATTCGCCTGGTCAAGAAATTGGCGACGATGGTCTCCCCGCTCGTCATAAGTGCGGGATGCTGGCGTCTTAACAGCCTGGCCCAGAAGGACTGGACGGATAGGAACAGTAGAGACGGGGCGCGAAAGGGTAAGAGGTGTCAAGGATTTCTAGGGGTAAGGAGAAGCGATCAAGCCGCTGATACCAAAAGCGTGAACGATCAAGTCACGATTGCGAGAACGGCATCCATCTCAGGAAAACCATGGAGGCGAGCGACTAACTCGTGGAACAGACTAAGCAAAAAAGGGCTTCGTTGCGACCATCGACACATCAATAGAAAGTTTACGCAACACGCTTCCAAGCTGAAGACTCAAGTTCCTGGTTCTTCACCATTACCACCCAGGGCTTCAATCGCCTGGCGCAGGGCAAGAGAACGTTCACCGTCTCCGCGGGTGAGGGCAACGGCCAGGGCAAACTCCAACTTCTCAAGTTGGTGATCGCGTTCAGCCTGAAGGGAGCAACGGGAATGACCCGTTGGATAGCGCACTGGAGGCGACGAGCCAGCCGTCAAAGCAGGGGAATGGGAAGAAGGGAAAACCATGGTCACTTTCTTCTTATTTTGGCATGGTCGGCGCGGCAATGGTGGCCTGATCTCCATGCCCTTCACCAGTGCGCCCCTCAGGCGGCGTCCCATTGACGAACGTTTTCCTTGGCCGCAGCCGAAGCGGGCTCAAGGGCCGAAGCCTTGAACGATGCCAAGCCTGGACTGCCGCCGGCTGTCAGGACATCGGCAGATTCACTTTCCAACAACTGCCGGCAATCCCGCAACAGGGATTCGGCCTTGTCGAGCCGGGCCAGATCCTCTGCATCCGATCCATTGTCGCGCTCTTGATGCAACTCTGAATCCAGGCGATTCAGCCGCTGTTCCAAGGCCACCAGGCGCTGGGAAAGGGCATGCAGGGTGATCGCCAAGTCTTCTGTATGGCGGCTGATGCGGAACGACACCGAAGGAACCGAAGAAGAAGCCATGGCCAAGCGGCGTTGCGCCGCGACAACAATGACCCGCATCACAACACAGAAAGGCAAGGTGCTCAAGGTGGCAACGAATCTTCCACACTGGGAGTTCGTTGCCTAGCTGAACCCATGGCTCCCTGGCTGCTTGGGCTGTATGGCCTTGCCGGCATTGCCGGAGGACTGGCGGCCCTGCGGACCGGCATCCCGGCGGCCCCCCTGGCGGGAGCCCTCATCGGAGCGGCCCTACTGAGCATGAGTGGCCGTTTCGAAACGGCCCAGTGGCCCTCAGGCACGCGCACCATTCTTGAAATCGCGATTGGCACCGTGATCGGCACCAGCCTCACCAGCGCCGCCGTGGCCGAATTGAAAGTGTTGTGGAAACCGGCCCTGTTGATCACCGTGACCCTGGTGCTGACCGGAGTGGTGGTCGGTCTGTGGTGCAGCCGCCTGTTGGGCATTGATCCGGTGGTGGCCTTGCTGGGGGCCGCCCCGGGGGGCATCAGTGGCATGAGCCTGGTGGGAGCTGAGTTCGGCGTGGGGGCCGCCGTGGCCGCCCTGCATGCGGTGCGCTTGATCACGGTGCTGCTGGTGCTGCCGCTGCTGGTGCGGTTGGTGCTGCCAGCGGGCGCGGCACCCCCGGGGGGCGGCTGAAACCCAAAACATCGCTGGCCACCCGGTGGCTGGACAGATGGGCCTGGCTGGATAGCTTGTGGCGGTCCATCCCGCCCCGCCGATGCGCGTCCACCACCCCCACCTCCGCCGCCTGCTTCCAGGCATGCTCGGCCTGGCGCTCTCGGCCGGGGTTGCCGCCACCCTGGCCAACCCCGCCCAGGCGAACCAACCATCAGGCGCCAAAGCAGCCCAGGTTTATTGCTTCATGCGCGCTAATGGCAATAACCATGAAGTCAGCTGGGCCGCGGCCTACGGCGTGATCAAACAGAGCACCGGTGTCTTCAAACCACCCCCGGAGCGGGCCGCCGTGTTGATCACCGAAGCCGTGGTCTCTAACCCAGCATCCTTCCCCGACTGTTCCCGGTACCTTGGGGATCTTTATTCCCGCCGCGTTTATGGCGGCTCCGTGGGTGCCCCGGATAGCACTGGCTCCCCCGGGGCGCCTGCGGGGGCTGCCACACCCGGTGCCGCGATGCCCTACCCCCGTTGAACCGCCGTCGCAACCGGTCAACGCAGCGCCGCCAGACCCAACGCTTTGCCGCCCTGGTGGCCCTTGTCATCGCAACCCTGCTGACGGCCTGCGCCGAAGAACCCCTCCCCCAGCGCCGCATCAACCGGTCGGATTGTCTGCACACGATCGACATGGACCATCTGCCGGAAGCCCTGCGGCGCTGCGATGCCGTGGTGGCGGCTTTCCCCAAGGATCCGGGCCCCCTCAACGACCGCTTCCTGCTCCACATCCTGGCCGACAAGGATGACGCCGCCTGCCAGGACATCCGTCAGGCCGCGGCGCTGGCCCAGGCCCTGCCCACCCGCAAAATGGATCACCAATTGCGCCACGATCTGGCCCTCAGGCTGGCCGACTGCCCTGCCACCGCCGGGGGCCTCACCAGTCCTCAAGCCACTGGCGCACCAAAGCCGGGAAGGCCTGGCGGCGCTGCCGCTCCTGGGAAGGGCGCAGCAGGGCATTGATGCGTTCGGCCTTGCTCTCGATCAAGTCATCCACCAAGCGGTCGGTGGCCCCCAACCGCATCCAGTGGCAACTCAGGCTGGCTGCCATGCCAAGGCGGTGGCAGCGATCCTCCGCCTGTTCGGCATCGCCGGGGGTCCAGGGGCGTTCCACCAGCACCACATGGCGGGCCCGGTGCAGGGTGAAGCCCAGACCTCCGGTGCCGAAAGTGGCAACCAACAACCCCTGGTCTCCGCCCTGGAAGCGATCGACCAGGCCCTGGCGCCGCGCCGGCGGCACGGCGCCGATCAGCAGGGCCGCCCCCCCGGGGCTGGCGCTGGCAAGGCCGGCTTGGAGCCGCTGGGCCGTGGCCACAAAGGCACTGAACACCACCACCGGCTCCCCCCGACGCAACAAGTCGGCCACCAGGGTGATGGTGGCCCCTTCCTTGGCGCCGGAGCCAAGACGTCGCAACGCCGTAAACACCGCCAGGGCCTCGGCATCCCGTCGCACTTCGCCCCGGGACGCCCGCAGCCGATAGGCCTGAACCACGGCGTGGAGCTGGGCATCAAAGCGATCCGCGGCACGCTCCCCCAGGTCGACGTCGTGGTGAAGACGCTCCTTGGGGGGCAGATCAAGGCACTGGGCCTTGGTGCGGTGCAACACCAGGGGCCTGACCAGCTGGCGGAGTTCGTCGAGCTGGCTGGCCCCCTGGGCCTGCCAGAGGCGCCTTCCCCCCTGCTCCCGCCAGTGGCCTTGGCAATAACGCTCCTCGTAGGCCCGCTGATCACGGCCAAGGGGATGGCCGATGGCGGCCAGTAGGGGGAAGAGCTGGACAGGGCGGCCATTTTTCATCGGTGTGCCGGTGAGTAACCACAGGGCCCGCAGCCGGGGATGGCGCGCCAGGCGCAGAAAAGCCTGGGTCCGCCGGGCCCGCAGGGACTGGGCGAAATGGGCCTCATCCACGATCAACACCGTGCCGGCCCCTGGCAGGGCAGCTGGAATGCGGGCCCAGCTGTGCAACTCCAACCGCAGCCCCAGGGCCGCGGCCTCCTGACGCCAATGCAGATGGAGGCCCACCGGGGCCAGCACCACCAGACGGCACTGCGCCAACCGCACCATGGCGCGGGCCGCCACCAGGGCCGTGAGCGTTTTGCCCAGGCCCATGGCATCGGCAAGGATGGCACCGCGTCGCGCCAACAGCCACCGCACTGCCAGCCGCTGGTGCCCTAGCAGACGCCTCCCGTCCGCCAGGGAATCCGCCAAACCAGCGGCCTGCACCAGCTGGCGGTGCGGTGGCAAGGGTGGCAGGGGCTGGTGCAGCCAAAGCAGCCACTGGGCCAGCTCGTCGGTGATCGGGAAGCGGCCCGCCAGCTGATTCTCCAGGACAACGGCAGCCTCCAGGGGAAACTCCCAACAAGCCCGACCCGGCAGCCAACGACCACTAGGGCGCAGGGCCCGGAGCTGGGCCTGGGTGACCGCATCGAAGGGGCTGACCACCTCAATCAAGCCGGTGGGGCCCAGCCGCATCTGGATTGCCGCGTCGGCCAAGCCATGGAAGTGCAGTCCTCGACACATTGACAGCGGGAAAGCACCGCCAAAATCTCCCCAATCGCACAGCAGGCATGCCGCTGAGGGATGGGGTGTTTCTTGAAGACCTCTGCCCGAAATTGCGCGTGCGCCGATGGCGCCAGTCCTTGCATCAACTGACAGACAACTGCTGCGTCTATTGCGGCCGACCGTCCGAATCGATCGATCACATGCATCCCCGTAGTCGCGGCGGGCCCAGCGTCACTGAGAACTGCGTGCCCGCCTGCCTGTCCTGCAATGGCCAGAAGGGAGATGCGGAGATTTTTCTCTGGTATCGCAGCCAGTCTTTCTACGACCCACGCCGGGCCATGGCCCTAAGAGCCTGGAGTGAAGGAGACATGAAAGTGGCCCTTCGGCTCTTGGAGTGGGTCCGACCGACCACCCAGCCTTCCGCCAGCGTTCACCAGACCCGACAGGCTTCGACGCCCGCATGGCGCTGGCAGATGGCCTCCTGAGCCTCAGGGCGCTCCGGTGCCAGCAACAGGGCGACTGTCACCAGAAAGGCCGCCAAAACGTGGGGTACGCCCAGGGGACTGGCGTCTTTCCAGGAGTCCGTCGTCGCCCCGTAACGGGATGGGCTGGGCCCTGCCCCGTGGCGACTGCGGGCAGACCCCGAACGAGCCCCATGGCCCAAACGGCGGGAGCGGCTAGCGGGAGCACTGGATCCCTCCGCGCCACAGGGCGCTGGGGCTGGGACGGGGGCGGGGGCGGGGGCGGATGCAGTAGAGATCGGAGTGGAACCAAGGAACACGGTCACGGTGAAATCCTCAGGGACTGATACAGATGTACTGCATCGCCATCGGGCTGTCAACCCTGCTAATCGCCAGCCCTTGCAGGGGCTGGTTTTAGGCGCTGGCTACACCGGCCGCCGCTTCGCCCAAGCCCTGCGCGACCGCGGTGATCGGGTCCGTCTGACGGACCGCTGCGGCCCCCCACCAGAGGAGCAGACCGACGATTGGCTTCGCTTCGATCCAGCGGAGGGCGTGCTTCCCGAGAGGCACCTCTTGGCAGGGGTGACGCATGTTCTGGTGACGATCCCCCCCGGCGCCCAGGGCGCGGATCCCGTGCTCACGACCCTGACCAGCACCCTGGCAGGGCTCCCTTTGCAATGGGTCGGCTACCTCTCCACCACTGGGGTGTATGGCGACCACGGCGGCGATTGGGTGCGAGAAGACAGTGCCCTGCGGCCCCGACTGGAGCGCAGCCAGGCCCGCCTGGCCTGCGAACAGGCCTGGCGCTGCAGCGGCCTGCCGGTCCAGGTGTTCCGGCTGCCGGCCATCTACGGGCCAGGCCGCTCTCCTTTCGACAGCCTTCGCAACGGCACGGCCCGCCTGATTCATAAACCCGGCCAGGTGTTCTCGAGAGTGCATGTGGACGACCTCGTCGGAGCCTTGCTGCACTGTCTTGAGATGCCAACAGAAGAGCGCCCGGAGACGGTGATCGTGGCCGACCGGGAGCCCTGTCCCTCCAGTGAAACCCTGGGCTTCGCCGCCCACCTGCTGGGCTGCAAGCTGCCACCATGGCAGCGCTGGCAGGACATCAGCCCCTCAATGGGCCCCATGGCCCGCAGCTTCTGGAGTGAAAACCGGCGCGCCAGCAGCGAGCTCCTCTGCGACAGCCTGGGCTACCAGTTGCGCTACCCCACCTATCGGGAAGGACTGCGCGCCAGCATCAACCTCACTTGAGGTATTGCTCAGGTTGAAACTTGTCGATGGGTATGTGGAGATCATCGGCCATTTTGTCCCAGCGGACGATTAGCCAGCCCTGCTGAAAGCCCCTCCCCAACCACAACATTAAACATGCCAGCAAAAACCACCTCACCATGGATTCCTCCCCCTGCCGATCAAGTCAATCCAAGGGTAAATCCACCCCGGTTGGTGCTGGCCCTTGGGGATCCCGCCGGCATCGGCGCCGAAGTGACCCTCAAGGCCCTGGCCCGGCCCCAGCCCCCCGGCGCTGAAATCACCCTGGTGGGTTGCCGTCAGTGGCTGGAAGAGTCCTATATCCAGCTCAAGCGCCAGGGGGCCGCTCCCCTGGCCGACCCGGCCGATCTCAAGGTCGAGACCCTGCCCCTGGCCGCAGCGGTGCGTTGCGGCCACAGCGACGCGGCGGCGGGCGCGGCCAGCTTTCGGTGGCTGACACGGGCCGCCGAATTGGTCCTGGAAGGTGCCGCAGATGCTCTGGTGACGGCACCGATCGCCAAAGCGAGCTGGCACTTGGCCGGCCATGACTATCCGGGACAGACCGAACGGCTGGCCGAGCTCTGCGGTGTCCCCCGGGCCTCCATGCTGTTCACTGCCCTCTCGCCCATGGGGGGCTGGCGGCTCAACACCTTGCTGGCCACCACCCATATCCCCCTGGCCCAGGTGCCCCAGCAACTCAACCCGGAGTTAGTGAGGGCCCAACTGGAGCGACTCCTGGCGTTTTGCCGGCGCTTCAGCGAGAGGCCCCATCTGGTGGTGGCGGGCCTCAACCCCCATGCCGGTGAAGCCGGCCGGCTGGGGCGAGAAGAGGAAGATTGGTTACGGGATTGCCTGGCCGGATGGAGCCATCAGCACCCTGAGGTGCGCCTGGAGGGGCCCCTCCCCCCCGACACCTGCTGGCTGGAAGCAGCGGCCGCCTGGAGAGGAGGCAGACCAGCAGCGGACGGTTACCTAGCCCTTTATCACGACCAAGGCCTGATCCCCGTGAAGCTCCTGGCCTTCGATGCGGCGGTAAACACCACCTTGGGGCTGCCTTTTCTGCGCACCTCCCCAGACCACGGCACCGCCTTTGGGATCGCCGGTCGGGGAGTGGCCAGAGCCGAAAGCATGGTGGCCGCGATTGAGGCGGCCTGGCACCTGGGCTGATCCCGGGGGATCAGGACCCGCCTCAGGCGGGTCGGATGCGCATCAGCACCTGGCCGAATTCAACGGGGGTACCGGTCTCCACCAGGATTTCCACCACCTCGCCGCTGATGTCGGCCTCCAGTTCGTTCATCAACTTCATCGCCTCCAGGATGCAGACGGGTTGTCCGGCCTGAATGCGGCTGCCCAGCTCCACAAAGGCAGGCTCACCGGGGGCTGGGGAGCGATAAAAGGTGCCCACCATGGGCGCGGTGAGGGGCTGGAGGTCGCTGCGGCTGGATGGGGGTGGCGGCGACGGGGCGGTGGCAACGACCGGGGCCGCAGGGATTGGCTGGGCGGCTACAACAGACTGGGGGGGAGGCGACGGGGCCGTGGGAACCGCAGTGGGCAGGTTGCGACGCACCACCAGACGGAAGTCATCGCCCTCCAGACGCAATTCCTGGATATCGCTCTCGCCCAGGAAGGTCAGGAGTTCCCGGAGCTGGTCATGGTCGAGCTGCATGGAATCAGGACTCCCTGCCGAGATAGCTGTCGTTGCGGGTGTCGATCTTGATTTTCTCGCCGATGGTGATGAAAAGCGGCACCATCACCTGGGCTCCGGTTTCGACGATGGCGGGCTTGGTGCCACCGGTGGCCGTGTCGCCTTTGACACCAGGATCGGTCTGGGTGACTTCCAGGACAACGGAGTTGGGAAGCTCAACCTCAAGGGGCTTGCCATCGAAAGTAATAACGCTCACGGCCATGCCCTCCTTGAGGTATTTACGACCTTCGCCGATCTGGGCTGCCGTAAGGCGGCTTTCTTCGAAGGAATCCATGTTCATGAACATGTAATCGTCGCCCTCCATATAGGTGTGCTGCAGGGTTGACTTTTCCAACTGGGCCTGGGGCATCGTTTCGCCGGCCCGAAAGGTTTTCTCAACCACGTTGCCACTTTGGACGGCTTTGAGCTTGGTGCGCACGAAAGCCGAACCTTTACCAGGCTTCACATGCAGAAACTCGACGACTCGCCAGACCTGGCCATCAAGAAGAATCGTGGTGCCGGTGCGGAAGTCGTTGCTGGAAATCATCCCGGCGCTTCAAGTCGCTGGGGATTGTACGTCTGGCGACTGACAGCCCCTTGGACCAGGCCAGAGGCATCGCAGACGTGCCAGAGTCCGCACAAAGAGTGGCCATCCATGAGCCAGAGGCCTGCGGCGGCTTCCCCCACCGCCCTTTCCCCCGCCCCCCGCTGGCAAAGGGTCTGCACCAGAGTCCTAGGTCTGGCGATGCTGTTGATGCTGGCCTGGGCACCACCCAGCTGGGCCGCCTTGCCCCCGGGCAACGCCATCACCGACCCCTCGGCCCTGCTGCGCAATGCCCTGCCGGTAAGCCCTGGGGATCTCCAGGACCTTCAACATCGTCTGGAAGCCACCAGCGTTGATCTGCGGGCCAAGCGCTGGAGCGCCCTGGGCCAGGTCGCCAAGCGCAGCCAGTCCCTGCTTGTCGCCAAGCGAGCGGCGATTCTCGATCGCTTCGAGCCCGATCAGCGCGGCCACGTCGAAGAGTTGCTTGATGGGCTCAGCAACCAACTCCAGACCCTGGCCGAAGCGGCATCCAGCCAAGACCGGGATGGCTATCTGGAAGCCCGCCGCCGGGCCCTAGGGGCCATTGGCAGTGCTGAGGACCTGTTGGTGAAGGACTTTCCCTTTGCGATCCCGCCGGAATACGACGCCCTGCCGCGCCTGCTGGGTCGGGCCACGGTGCGACTGAGCACCACCAAGGGGGATCTGACCACCGTGGTGGACGGCTTTAACGCGCCCATCACCGCCGGTGCCTTTGTGGATCTGGTGCAACGCGGTTTCTATGACGGCCTGCCTTTCAACCGGGCCGAAGATTTTTACGTGCTCCAGACGGGCGATCCGCAGGGGCCTGACGATGGCTTCATCGACCCGCTCACCAAGGCGGAGCGGCGGGTGCCCCTGGAGATCCGGGTGCCGGGCCAGGCGGAGCCCTTTTACAACCAGACCTTCGAAGATCTGGGGATGTTCAAAGCCGAGCCCGTGTTGCCCTTCAACGCCAAGGGCACCCTGGGCTGGGCCCACTCCGACAAGGATCTGGCCGATGGCTCCTCCCAGTTCTTCCTGTTCCTTTCCGAGCCTGAACTGACCCCAGCGGGCCTCAACCTGATCGACGGCCGCTATGCCGCCTTTGGTTATGTGGTCGATGGCTTTGACGTCCTCGACAATCTCACCGCCGAAGACGGCATTGTCAGCGCCAAGGTGCTGGAAGGAGCCCAGAATCTGCACGAGCACGCCTGAGGGTTTTGGCCGACCCGCCCAAGCCAACCACCAGCCAGGAAACCCTGGCCGACCTGGGCGAATCGGAGCTGATCCGGCGGCTGGGGGCCTTCGCCCCCCCGGATCAGTTCGCCGATGACGCTGCCCTGTTGCCCGCCACAGGGGACAGTCCGTTGGTGGTGAACACCGACGTGCTTGTCGAAGGCATCCACTTCAGTGATGCCACCACGGCGGCGGCGGATGTGGGTTGGCGAGCCACCGCCGCCAACCTTTCGGACCTGGCGGCCATGGGCTGCACGGCCGTGGTGGGGATCACGGTGGCCCTGGTGGCTCCGGCCGCCACCCCCTGGCCCTGGGTTGCAGGGGTCTACGGGGGCATCAAGGAGGCGCTGGAGGCCTACGGCGGGGTGCTTTTAGGGGGCGATTGCAGTGGCGGCTGCCAGCGGCTGCTGGCGATTACGGCGCTGGGAACCTGGGCAGCGGAGGCCCCCGGGGCGGCAACCGCTGCCAACCAGCCGGGCGCCATCGTCAGATCTGGTCCGATCCGCCGCAGCGACGGACTCCCGGGCGACTGGCTGGTATCCACCGGCCCCCACGGTCTGAGCCGGCTGGGGCTGGCCCTGCTACAGGGCGAATTGCGAGGGGGATCGGCAGCTTATGGGGCCCCTTCTCAGGGGGCGACCCCGACGGCGGCCGGATCCCCGGCAGCGCCGCTGGCAGCCTTGCTGGATCCAAACCTGCGGGCTCGGGCCATCCAGGCCCACCGCCGCCCCCGCCCCCGCTTTGACGCGGTGCGGGCCCTGATCGCCAGCAGACCGGCCCGGTTGGACTGGCGGGTGGGGGGTTGCGACAGCAGTGATGGGCTGGCGGCGGCGGCGGCGGCGATCGCGGCCAGCAGCGGCTGCGCGGCCCGGCTGGACCGTGACGCTTTACCCCTGGATACGGCCATGGCCGGCCTGCCCCAGGCCGCAGCCTGGTGCCTGGGGGGCGGCGAGGATTTCGAGCTGGTGCTGGCCCTGGAGCCGCCCTGGGCCGAGGCCCTGATCGCAGCCCTGCCAGGCGCCTCGGTGGTGGGAGTGCTGGTGGAGGGGGAGGCCGGGAGCCTGGGCTGGAGCGATGGCGCCCCCTGGGGCCCGGGCGCTGGGGGGAGGGGGGCGCCCACTGGCTACAGCCACTTTGGCTGAGGCAAGGGGCGGGGCTCAGAAGCTGCCCTGATGGCGCACGGGGCCGGGATAGCGGGCCAGCACCGCATCGGCGGTGATCAACAACAACCCTTCCCGCTCCGCCTGGGCCAGCAACAGGCGATCAAAGGGATCGCGGTGCAGGGGCGGCAGCTGGGCCACCGCCAGTACGTGGGCGGCCTCAATCGGAATCTCCTCAAAGCCGCCATCCAACAGGGTGCGCCGTAACAACGACGGCTGCACCTGGAAAGCCTCGCGCCCCAGGGCCGCCTTGATCACCAGCTCCCAGAGGGAAGCAACGCTGAAGCAAAGGCTGTGGCGGGGATCCTCCAGCAGCTCCCTCAGGGCGGGGCCCAGCCGGGCCGGTTCTCCCATGGCCCAGATGAGAATGTGGGTGTCGAGCAGCAGCTTCACAGCCCACCGGAGCTGGGATCGCCAGCCGGCAGGCCATCGAACAGATCGGCAATCTCGCCAACGGCGATTTGATCGAAGTCGTCGGGCACGGAGCACTGCCCCGCCAGCAGTCCGAGGCGGCGCCGGGGGGGATTGGCGGAGTCGTCGTCGGCCCCAGCCAGGCGGGTGACCTGCACCAGCGGCTTGCCGGCTTTGCAGATCACGAAGCTCTTGCCCGCCACCGCCTCCGCCACGAGCCGGGAGAGCTGGGTCTTGGCCTCGTGCAGGTTGACCTGGCGCACGGCAGCGATGGCGAGATGGACTTAGTTTAACCAAGTCAGTGGTTTCGCTCCCCCACGGCCGACAACCAGAGCAGCCGCCAGCAGGACCGCCCGATCGCGTTCAGCAACCGGGGCGGCCGGCAACCAGGCGACGACGCAGGCGCCGGCTCCAGCCGAAGGCGGCAGCGGCGCCAAACAGGGGCAGGGGGCCAGGCGCGGCGACAAGCGCCGAAGCCGGGGTGCCGACGATCACGGTGCCAGCCGTGACGTATCGTTGAGAATTATTTTTAGTAATGGTTGCGTCGATTAAATCCATATCAGAAATAAAGCCATAAAATGTAGTGGTTGAGGTTGACGTTTTCGTCGTTGCAAAGGAGTTGCTATTAAGGCTAATTTGCAAGGGAGTAGCGACAATATTTAAAGAGGTATTAGTAACGTAAAAATACCCCCCAAAAGCCTTGATTCCCGAACCAAAAGAAAAAGTGAGAGCAGATGGTTCGTCCCCAGAGGTACTCAGATCATTAACGCCTACTTTAAATCTGCCTCCTGTTGCACCGACTGTATAGGAAAAACCCGAGCCTCCTGAATAATTTGGATACTTGTCATACATCTGGGTTTCGGTATAGGCCCCAGGCGCCAGTGCCGCCTCAAAGGCGGCCTTGTTGGTGTACTCGGTAAACATAGCGGCCTGGGCGGCGGGAGCCATGCCCACCAATGCCGAGCCACCGATCGCAGCCGCCAGGCAAGAGGCCCTAAGGCAATGGAATCGTGTCATTAGATCGTAGACAATTCACTGCCGCTGCGGTGACGCTGCCAACCCTGTCGGTCGAAGCAAAACACCTCGTCAGCCAATAGCTAAGGAGTTGGCAGGGGGCCGCAGGTCACCAACCGCCGCCCCACCCGGGCCACATGCTGGCGCAGGGGTTCGGGCAACTCGTGGTGCAGGGAGAGGTCGATGCTCCAAGGAAGCAGCAGGTCATCGAGGGCGCCCATCAGCCGCAGGCGATCAGCGTGGCGAAGACCTGGCGCCACCAGGGTGAGGTCGATGTCGGAGCCGGGGCGCTGGCGGCCCATCGCCCGGGAGCCATAGAGCCAAACCTCCTGCACCGCAGGCACGGCACTGAACAGGGCCAGCAGGCGGGCCGAGGCCTCCGGCGGCAGGCCCGGGATCGTCGTCGCGGCGGCGGGATGCTTAGCCATCCCCCTCCTTGCCGGCGGGGGCCTGTAGCCGCTGGGTGAGCACCTGGCGCAGCTCCCGGAAACAGGTCAGGTAGCGGGCCCCCACCTGCTGGCTCACCTGCTCGGCGGTGCTGCGGTTGTAGGTATGGCTGGTGAGGTTGCGGTCCTGAACCATGGCCAGCCAACTCTCACCATCGCGGATCAGACCCACCCGGAAGGCCAGCCGAAGGGTGTCGCGCGAGCCGATCAGACCGGCGTTGCCCTCCGCCAGCAGCAGGTCGCGCAGGGTGTTCCAGCCCAGCTCGAAACAGTATTCAAAGGCCTTGATCAGCCCCTGACGTTCCCGCTCGTTGAGCGCGGGGGGCTGGAAGAAGGTCTCCAGCAGATCAAGGGCCTGGCAGAAGTTGGCGAAGCGCTGCTGCCAGCGGATATCGGGAGGCATGGCGGCAGTGCGTTGGGGGCAGTCTGAACCGGCGCTCAGGGCCGGTGGCGACCGCGTTGGATCAGGGAAGGTCAGCCGCCAGCCCGCAAATCGCTGGGCAGCAAGCCGAGGGCCAGGGCGCCTCGATACCAGAGCGTGGCCAGCAAGGCCCGTTCAAGTTGTCCGAACGGTTCACCCACCAGGGCTGACCAACAGACAGGTGATCTGATCGCAGAGGGCCATGGTAGCCCGGAGACGGTCCAGCGAGCTGCCAGCCGTTGGGCATAGATCTGGGCAGCCGTGGGCAATCGGCCAGGCAGGACCAATAAAAAAGGCCGCCCCACAGGACGGCCAGGCAAGGGGAATGGCCCCAGCTTTACTTCCAGTTCTTAGCGACTACTTCGGCGAGATCAACAACCCGCTGGCTATAGCCCCACTCGTTGTCGTACCAGGAGATTACCTTAACCATGTTGCCATCCATCACCATGGTGAGATCGGCATCCACGATCGTGGATTCATCTGTGCCGGCGTGATCCGTGGAGACAAGGGGCAAATCAGAATACTTAATAATGCCCTTCATGCCATTTTCGGAAGCGGACTTGAAGATGGCATTCACTTCTTCTTTGGTGGTGGCCCGACTCACCTCCAGCACCATATCCACCACTGAGACGTTGGGGGTGGGTACCCGCATGGCAATGCCATTGAGCTTGCCCTTCATCGGCGGATACACAAGCGCCACGGCGGTGGCAGCGCCTGTGGAAGTCGGCACAATATTAACGGCCGCCGCACGGGCACGGCGCAGGTCGCGGTGGGAGGCATCCAGGATGCGCTGGTCACCGGTATAGCTGTGGGTGGTGGTCATCATGCCCTTGACGATGCCGAGGGATTGATCCAGCACCTTCACCAGGGGCGCCATGCAATTGGTGGTGCAGCTGGCGTTGCTGATGATGTCGAAATCTTCATGCCGGTATTGATCGGCATTGACGCCCACAACGAAGGTGCCAACGCCCTCACCCTTGCCCGGAGCTGTGATCAGCACTTTTTTGGCGCCAGCCTCAAGGTGCTTGCCGGCACCCTTTTGATCGATGAAAACGCCGGTGGCCTCGATCACCAGATCAACACCCCACTCCTTCCAGGGGAGGTTGAGGGGATTGCGATCCGAGAAACACTTGATATGCTTGCCGTTGACGACGATCGTATCGTCCGTATAGCTCACTTCCGCATTGCGGATGTGGCCCAACATGGTGTCGTATTGGAGCAGATGGGAGTTGGTCCTCGGATCGGAGGTGTCGTTGAGACCCACCACCTCGATCCCCGTATCGAGACCTCGGCTAAGCCAGCAACGCGTGAAGTTGCGGCCGATGCGGCCGAATCCGTTGATCGCTACGCGCAGGGTCATGGCTGGGGGGCGGAAAAACCGCTGGCAAGGGCGTTTCGGGAGCAAATCCTACAGACTGGTTCTCCGCACTTCCCCTCAAACTGGTCGTCACCTTCATCGGAGAGCGTCGCCTCGCCATCGACCGCAGGTCCAGGCTGGCCAGAATGCGAAGCAACCAGTAAAAGGAGGGGTATCGTCGCCGGCTTATTTTCGGCTCGACCCGGAGGTGCACTTGGCCCTGCTGCTCGATCGCCAACAGCCGCTCCACTTCATTGGAGTCGGAGGCATCGGCATGTCCGCCCTCGCTGGCATCCTGGCCAAACGGGGCTTCCAAGTCAGTGGCTCCGACCGTCGCTGCTCGCCGGTGATCGAAGGGTTGCGGCAATGTGGCGTGCGGATCTTCCTTAGCCAGTCGGCTGAAACCATCGCCGCACTCCAGCAATCCGGCGCTGCCAATCCTGTGGTGGTCATCAGTTCAGCGGTTCCCAAAAGCAATCCCGAAGTGCTGGAAGCCCTTCATCAGGGATGGACGATCGTGCACCGATCCGACGTTCTGGCGGCGTTGATCAGCAGTCAGCCCTCAATCGCCGTGGCGGGCAGCCACGGCAAGACCACCACCAGCACCTTGATCGCCACCCTGTTGGCCGCCACCCAGCGGGACCCCACCGCGGTGATCGGCGGTATCGTGCCCGACTTTGGCAGCAATGCCCGCCATGGAGAAGGTCGGCTGCTGGTGGCCGAAGCCGACGAATCCGATGGCTCCCTTGTCAAATTCAAGGCCCATCTGGGTGTGATCACCAACCTCGAACTCGATCACACCGACCACTACCCCGATCTCAACGCCCTTATCGAAACCCTCAAGCATTTTGCTGCGGGATCGGCCCAGGTTCTGGCCAACAAGGACTGCCCGATCCTGAGTGAACATTTCGAAGCCGATCGCTGGTGGTCCACCCAAAGCCCTGAGCAGACCTCGTTTGCCGCCATTGCCATTGAAGAACACGGGGATGGCACCGTGGCCCAGTTTTATGAGGACGGCCAGCCTGTTGGCCTCTTCGAGCTGCCGCTGCCAGGCCGCCACAATCTCAGTAACGCCACTGCGGCCCTGGCTGCCTGCCGTTTGGAAGGGGTGCCCTTTGCCGAATTACAACAGACCATCGCCCAGGTGCGAACCCCCGGTCGTCGTTTTGATTGCCGGGGGCTATGGCAAGAGCGCATCGTGGTCGATGACTACGCGCACCATCCCAGCGAAGTGAGCGCCACCCTGGCGATGGCTCGGCTGATGGTGAACAGCGGACGCAGTCCCCTGCCCGCGCGGCCCCAACGATTAGTGGCCATTTTTCAACCGCACCGCTATAGCCGCACGGCCCAGTTCCTTGAAGAATTTTCAATTGCTCTTTCCAGCGCTGATCTCGTAGTGGTGGCTCCCCTTTACGCCGCCGGCGAAGATCCAATCTTTGGCATTTCCAGCCAGGCCATGGGCGCGGCGGTGCAGCGGCTCGCGCCCCAACTGGAGGTGCTGGTGGCCGATAGCCTCGACCAACTGACGGAACAGGTGGTCCGCCGCACCCGCCCCGGCGATCTGGTGCTAGCCATGGGGGCAGGGGATGTGAACAGCCTCTGGGATCGATTGGCCGCCCAGGGCGACCCCGACGCGGCCCCCGCCCTGGTGGCCTGAATTGCCGGCTGAGCCCCCCCCTGCCGACCTCCTCAAGGCGGTGGACCTGAAGGACTTCACCACCTGGCGCGTCGGCGGCCCGGCCCAATGGTTTGCCGAACCGTCGGACCAGGCCTCCCTTGTGGCCCTGGTGCGCTGGGCCCTGGAGAGAAACGTGCCCATGCGGTGCATCGGCGCCGGATCCAACCTTTTGGTCAGCGATGACGGACTGCCAGGCCTCACCCTGTGCCAGCGGCGCCTCCAGGGCAGCCAGCTAGATCCAAAGGAGGGCTGGGTGGAAGCCCAAGCGGGCGAACCGATCCCAACCCTGGCCCGCAAAGTGGCTCGCCAGGGGCTGCATGGCCTCGAATGGGCGGTAGGGATCCCCGGCACCGTTGGCGGGGCCGTTGTGATGAATGCGGGTGCCCAGGGGGGCTGTAGCGCCGAGTGGCTGCATTCCATCCAGGTCATCGATCCCGAACGGCCGGACCAACCCTTCGTGCTTGAGGCTCGGGACCTGGCTTTCGCCTACCGCCACAGTCGCCTGCAGGACGAAGCGCTGCTGGTGCTGTCGGCCCGTTTTCGGCTGAGCCCCGGCCATGATCCCGCCGCCATCACGGCCAACACCAGCGCCAACCTGCACTCTCGCACCAAGAGCCAGCCATACCAGCAGCCCAGTTGCGGCAGTGTCTTTCGCAATCCAGAACCCCGCAAAGCCGGCCAACTGATTGAGGAGCTGGGCCTCAAGGGCCTGAGCGTTGGGGGAGCCCAGGTTTCCCCCCTGCATGCCAACTTCATCGTCAACACCGGCAGCGCCACGGCGGCAGACATCGATACCCTGTTGTGCCTGGTCCAGGGCAAGGTTCTGGAGAAATACGGAATCCTGCTGCACCCAGAGGTCAAACGCCTCGGCTTCTAAAGGCACCGGTCTGTAAATTCAATCTTTGTTTCCACGTCTCCATGGCCGGCTTCGGACTCCCCAATTTCGGTCAGCTCACCGAAGCCTTCCGCAAGGCCCAACAGATCCAGCAGGACGCCCAAAAACTGCAGACAGAACTGGAGGCGATGGAACTCGAGGGCCAAAGCGCCGATGGAAGGGTCAGTATCTGGCTTTCCGGCAACCAGCAACCCCTGAAGGTGCGGGTGGACCCCGCCTTGCTCACCGCAGAGCCGGCGGCCGTCGAAGCGGCCGTCCTTGAGGCACTTCAGAACGCTTATCAGGTCTCCACCAGCACCATGCGCGAACGCATGGATGACCTCACGGGGGGCCTGGAGCTGAATCTTCCGGGTCTGGGGGGCTGATTTCACCCGCCAGCTCCTGACGGCCCTGCCGGCGAGAAGGCTGACGCCACTGGCCCTGCAGCAGGGGTTCTTCCCGCCCCCCCCTCTGGCGGGTGCCCCCCTGGGACCGGCGGATCACGGCCGGGCTGGCATCGATTTCCTCCAGGCAGCGGCGATACAACGCATGCCGCATCCAGTCCCTTCCCACCCGACAGCCTGGATCATCCAGGTGGCGGCAATTTGCAAAGCGACAGCCGCCCTCCTGAAGTCGCTGCCGAATCTCAGGGAAAGCCGAAGCCAACTGCAATGGGTCCGAGGGCAGGGCGGGGCGGTTGAAACCAGGCGTGTCCGCCACCAACAGCCCGCTCCCTTTCTCCAAGGCATGCAGTTCAACGTGGCGGGTGGTGTGGCGTCCGCGCTGCAGGCGACCGGAAACGGCGGCCACCCGTAGGGCCAGACCGGGAACCAGGGCGTTGAGCAGGCTGCTTTTGCCTACCCCGGAGGGACCGCACAACACGGCGATCCCGCCGCCCCAGGAATTCTTAACCAGACAGGCGCGTAATGCGGCAATCCCCTGCCCGCTGAGCGTGGACACCGGCAAGGGGTCGTAACCCCATGGACCCAGGCGTTCGACCCAGGCCGCCAGCTCCTCCGGCTCCAGGCGATCCGCCTTGCTCAGGACCAGCTGCAAAGGCACTCCGGCCGCCTCGGCGGTGACCAGAAAGCGGGTCAATTGCAAGGTGTCCAGCTCCGGTTCGACCAGGGCCACCACCACCAGCACCTGGGTGACATTCGCCACGGCCGGCCGCTCAAGCAGGCTGCTGCGGGGTTCAAGAGAGGCCACCGCAGCACGGCCAGCCGCCCAGTCCACGCCCTCAATGCCAACCCGATCGCCGACGGACACCTGCAGGCCGGTCTTGGCCAGTCGCGTCCGCCGTGTGCACAGCAGTCTGAGAACTCCATGGGGACCGGGCTGATCGAGATGCACCCGGCAAAAATTGGCTTCCAGGGCCACAACCCGTCCTTTGACGGACGAAGGGCTGGCGTCGACCCCCGGGGGCTTGGCACAACCTGAATCCGTAGCGCTCATGGGGCGCGTTGGATCAGCAATCGCGCACCATCTTGAGGCAGGTGCTCCACCAGGACCAAATGACCCTCACCCCGCAACCCCTCAGCCACGGAAGACTCGGGTTCCCCGGCGTCCAGATCGACTTGCAGCCAACCCTGGGGGGGAAGGGTTTCAAGGGCAAGCCGGGTGCGCACGTAGTTCTGGGGGCAGGGGATGCCGCGCAGATCGAGGCATTGCAGGGGTGCAGGGGTCACGGTCAGCCGAACAGCCCCCCGAACAAGCCGCTCTTGTGGGGCGGTCGCTGCCCTTTGCTTGTGTGGTGACCGGCCAGTTGTTCCAGCAGGTCCCGTTCATCGCTGCTGAGCTTGGTGGGTAACTGCACCTTCACGGTGACCTGGTGATTGCCACGGGCCACCGGATTGCCCAGCTTGGGCACCCCTTTGCCCTTCATGGTCAAAACCGTACCGGGCTGGGTCCCCGCTGGAATCTCCAGCTTGTCGATACCATCCACCGTCTCGACCTCAATGGTGTCGCCCAGGATGGCCTGCAGGTAGCTCAGCGGGGCCTCCGAGAGGATGGTGATGCCGTCACGCCGCAGCTGGGGGTGGGGCTTGACCCCAAGAAACACATACAAATCCCCCGAGGGGCCGCCCCTCTGGCCGGCATCGCCCTCATTGGTCACCCGCAGCCTGGTGCCGGTATCGACGCCGGCGGGAATGTTGAGGCGCAACGTCTTGAGCACTTCCCTAAGGCCCTGGCCAGCGCAACTGCCACAGGGATCGGCGATCATTTCGCCCGTGCCCTCGCAGGTGGGGCAGGGGGCCACCTGGGTGAAACTGCCGAAAGGGGTACGTGTGGCCCGCCGCACCTGACCAGCTCCGCCGCAGCTGGTGCACCCGGTGGGGGCACTACCCTCTTTGGCGCCTGTGCCCTCGCAAGTGCCGCAGGTTTCCAGATGGCGGACCTGCACCTCCTTCTCGATGCCGGCGATGGCCTCGCTGAAGCTGATTGAGAGATCCAGGCGCAGATCGTTCCCTTGGCGGGGACTGCGGCGGCGGGGGCCGCCGCCAGCTCCCCCTGGTCCGCCGCCAAAACCACTGAAAAAGGTCTCGAAAAGGTCGGCGAAACCACCCATGTCCCCCATATCGGGCATGCCGCCACCACCCAGGCCGGCCTCGCCGAACTGGTCGTAACGGGCCCGCAGCTGAGGATTGCTCAGCACCTCATAGGCCTGACCGACCTCCTTGAATTTATCCTCGGCGGCCGGATCCTTGTTGACATCAGGGTGGTACTGGCGCGCCAGCCGCCGATAGGCCCGCTTGAGGGTGTCCGGATCGGCATCGCGGCGGACGCCCAACAGCTCGTAGTAATCCGCCATCAGCCGGCCTGCTCGGCAGAGCCCAGGTCAGCGTTGGTCGGGGGCG
This sequence comes from Cyanobacteriota bacterium, assembly GCA_026389315.1. Classification (GTDB taxonomy): domain Bacteria; phylum Cyanobacteriota; class Cyanobacteriia; order PCC-6307; family Cyanobiaceae; genus Cyanobium. Next base: position 40,303 of record JAPLIC010000020.1, on the reverse strand, counting down.
CCCCACCCGGGCCCGGACCCATCGACACCTTCACCAACGCATGGCGCAGCACGCGGCCATTGAGGTGGTATCCCCTCTGCAGTTCCTCGATGACGACATCCTCCGGATGCTCCTGGCTGGGCTCCCGCAGCACGGCCTCGTGCAGGGTGGGGTCAAAGGGCTCGCCTTCGACCCGCATCGGGGAAACGCCAAGCTGCTTGAACACGTCCACCAGCTGCTTGTAAAGATTTTGATAGCTGCGATGCAAGCCCTGGGCTTCCTCGCTCTGGGGATTGAGCTGCTGGCGGGCCCGGTCGAAGTTGTCCACCACAGGCAGGATTTCACTGAGGGTGGAGCAGGTGATCTTGAGGCGAAGATCGTCCTGGTCGCGACTCTGGCGCTTGCGGAAGTTGTCGAAGTCTGCGGCGATGCGCATGTATTGGCCCTTAAGGCTGTCGTTCTCGGCCTGCAGGGCCACCAGGCGAGCATCCAGGCTGGCACCGCCACTGCCGTCCTGGGCCGATCCAACGCCCCCTGAACCCGGGCCTGGGGCCTCGGAACCTTGGTCCCCGTCCGATCGCTCCCCGGACAAAATCTCAGCAACAACCGTCTCGTCGGCACTTTGGTGGGGCGTGCCTGGGGCCCCACTCCATCCAGGATCCGCTTCGTGGGCCTTAGGGATGGTCGGCTGCTCTTGGTCGGAGTCGCCAGCGCTTGGGAAATCGCCGCTCATACTGCCTGGGCACGGAATGTCGGATGGAACCATGTTGAAGGCCAGAGGCGCCAGGCCACAAGCTGCGGAAGCCCGCACCTCCGCCAGGTTCCCAACAATTGAACTACCATGGACACGAGATCACATTTTTTGATTACCGTTAGGTTTCAAGGATTTTCTAGGCGATGGTCCCTCGCCCCATCCCTGCCGCCCCCGCCGACTGGATGAGTCAGCCATGAACCATGACACCCTTGCAACGCGGCCGGAAGATGCAAATCGCACGTCTCTGTTCGGCGATCTAGATTTCAGCAAAGCAGTCACAACGACTGACACTGAAACCACCATCGACGCTGGCGAAGATCTGGAGGCAAGCGGCCGAGAAGAAAATAATTCTCTTATTCTAAATCTGGTTGATCGCATTCTCATTGAAGCCTTAACGATGAAGGCAAGCGACATCCATATGGAACCGCAGGATGAGCGCCTGCTGATTCGCTTCCGGATGGATGGCGTGCTGCGTGATATCGAAAGCTTGCCAAAAAAAATGACGCCAGCGGTCACATCTAGAGTCAAGATTATGGCCGATCTTGATATTTCGGAGCGTCGTCTTCCCCAGGATGGCAGAATTCGACGCAGCTACCGAGGCCGCAGCACCGACTTCCGTGTCAGCACCCTGCCCGGACGGCATGGCGAAAAAGTGGTGATGCGACTGCTCGACAACATCGCCACCCAGGGAGGTCTCGATGGCCTGATCACCGATGGACGGGTAAGGCAGGTTGTGCGCAACATGGGAGTCAAACCTTTTGGGATGATCCTGGTGACAGGTCCTACGGGGTCAGGAAAGTCCACGACTCTTTATGCCCTGCTCAGTGAACGCAACGATCCGGCAATCAATATCTGCACCGTGGAAGACCCGATTGAATACAGCCTGAGGGGCATCACCCAAACCCAGGTCAATCGCGAAAAGGGCTACGATTTCAGTGTAGCCCTGCGGGCATTCATGCGTCAGGACCCTGATGTCCTCCTGGTCGGCGAAACCCGGGACATCGAAACGGCCAAGACCGCCATCGAAGCGGCCCTCACCGGTCACCTGGTGCTCACCACCCTTCACTGCAATGACTCGGTCAGTGCCTTCGCACGGCTCGATGAGATGGGTGTCGAACCCTTTCTTGTCAGCGCTTCCCTGCTAGGGGTAGTTTCCCAGCGGTTGGTGCGCAAACTGTGCAGCGACTGCCGCATTCCTCACCAGCCTGGCGAAAATGAACTGGCCCACTTCGGTCTGATGGGAGCCAACGAAAGCAGCCCCCACTTCTTTCGCGCTTGCACGGTGACTGCTGGGACTGAGGGAGCCTGCCCCCGATGCAACGGTCGCGGCTATTCGGGCCGGGTGGGCGTGTACGAGGTGCTCACCATGACGGAGACCCTGGCGGCCGCAGTTTCCAGAAGGGCCAGCACCAACGAACTGCGTCGACTCGCCATCGAAAGTGGCATGAAAACCCTGCTGGGTTACGGCCTTGAGCTGGTTCGGGTGGGGTTGACCAGTCTCGAAGAGGTCGAACGCATGCTGCTCACCGATACGGGCCTGGAATCCGAACGCCAGGCCAGGGCCCTCAGCACCCTCACCTGCAAAGGTTGCGGAGCAGGTCTCCAAGACGAATGGTTGGAATGCCCCTACTGTCTCGAAGCACGGAGCTAGGTCGATGAATGAAGTGATGATTGAAGATCTGATGGCCGATCTGGTCAAATCTGGTGGCAGTGATCTCCACTTGGCCGCAGGTCAACCCCCCTATGGCCGCTTCAACGGAAAATTGCGGCCGATCCACGATGAATCTCTGACGGATGATGATTGCAGCCGGCTGATTTTCTCACTGCTCAGCAATTCCCAGCGCAAGCACCTGGAACAGAACTGGGAACTCGATTGTTCCTACGGACTCCGCGGCGTTGGGCGTTTCCGGATCAATGTTTATCGTCAACGTGGCACCTACGCTGCCTGCTTGCGTGCCCTGGGCAGCCACATCCCCAGCCTTACGGAGCTGGGCTCCTCCCCGATCCTCGAACAGGTGTGCCGCTCGCCCCGCGGACTGGTGTTGGTAACGGGACCGACCGGGTCGGGCAAATCAACCACGCTTGCTTCGGTGCTGAATCAAATCAACCAGACGCGATCAGAACATATCATTACCATTGAAGACCCGATCGAGTTTACCTATAAAAACGTCAAATCGATCATCCATCAACGCGAAGTCAACGAAGATACCCGCAGCTTTGGCAATGCCTTACGTGCTGCCCTACGGGAGGACCCTGACGTGATTCTGGTCGGTGAAATGCGCGACCTTGAAACCATTCAACTCGCCATCACCGCCGCCGAAACTGGCCATTTAGTGCTTGGCACCTTGCACACCAGTTCCGCATCCCAGACCGTCGACCGGATGGTTGATGTTTTCCCCACGGGCCAACAAGCCCAAATCCGGGTGCAATTGAGTAGCAGTCTATTGGCGGTATTCAGCCAAACCCTATGCAAGAGCACTTCGATCATCAAAGGATCCTTTGGGCGCGTCATGGCCCAAGAGATCATGGTGAATACCCCTGCCATCGCCAACCTGATCCGCGAAGCCAAGACAGCTCAGATCTATTCCCAAATTCAAACAGGGGCTAATCAAGGAATGCAAACCTTGGAAAGGGCCCTAGCGACCTTGGCACAGGAAGGACGTATCAGCAAAGCCGAAGCGCTGGCCAAGTCTGGGCGATCCGATGAACTGGAACGGCTCTTCCAATTGGGTCACGGAATAGCTGCCCACTAACCCTCCCACCGAATTCCCCGCTCCCACCCATGCCCACCTTTACGGCAACGTACAGCTCCAAGTCTGGTCAGCAGCGCGAAATCAAGCTAGAAGCCGAAAATCCGGCGGCAGCCCGCAGGGTCCTGCGGCGCCGAGGGGTGACTTACACCACCCTGAGTCGCTCTCGCAGCGGCAGCCCTATCGCGGTAAAACCAAGGGACCCGGAGGGCTGGAAACGCTGGCTTGAAAAACCGGTCACCATAAGCGACAAGGCAGTTTTTGCAAACAAATTGGCCGCGATGGTTAATGCAGGAGTGCCAATTCTTCGCAGTCTTGATATGATTCAAAAACAGCAAAAGCCGCCTCTTTTTCGCAGAGCTCTCTTAAGCATGATTCAGGATGTGAACCAGGGCGAAAACCTGGCCAACTCGATGCGGAATTGGCCACGGGTATTCGACAATCTCACCATTGCCATGGTGGAAGCCGGTGAAGCCGGTGGTGTCCTTGATGAAACCCTACGGCGGCTGGCCTTGCTACTGGAGCAGAATTCCAAACTTCGGAACCAAGTCAAAGCGGCCCTTGGTTACCCCATCACAGTTTTTTTAGTAGCTATTTTAGTGTTTGTCGGCATGACGATATTCCTAATTCCCAGCTTTGCCAGCACCTTCAAGACACTCAATGCCGAGCTTCCCGCCTTTACTATTTTTATGGTCAGCCTGAGTGATTTTCTTCGCTCACCTGGGGCCTTATTGCTCATTGCGGCCCTAATCTTGGTCTTCGTCTTGCTTGCACGCTACTATCAAACACCATTTGGGCGCCGGCAGATTGATGGACTGATCCTCAAACTTCCACTGTTTGGTGACCTGATCCAAAAAACAGTAACTGCACAATTTTGCCGAACCTTGGCTTCCCTCTCCAAAGCCGGCGTGCCTATTTTGATGGCCCTGGATCTTCTCTTTGAAACCACAAGTAACAGTGTGATGAGCGATGCCATCAAAGCCAGCCGTCAGGACGTCAGTGAAGGTATTCCGCTAAGCACCGCATTAGGGACAAAAAATTTATTCCCAGAGCTGGCTATCAGCATGCTTGGGGTGGGTGAAGAAACCGGGAATATGGATGCCATGCTTTCCAAGGTGGCAGACTTCTATGAAGACGAAATCAGCGCCACTGTAAAGCTACTTACTTCTCTGATTGAACCCGCCATGATCATTTTGGTCGGCGGAATTGTAGCAGCAATTTTACTTGCGATGTATCTACCGATGTTCTCCGTATTCGAAAAAATTCGCTAGCTTAATACTGCCGCACATCAGCCGCCAAAGCCCCACCCACCAACCAGCCACTCGTCCAGCAATGTTGGAAATTGAAGCCGCCGGTCACCCCATCGACATCCAGCACCTCGCCCGCGAAGTAAAGCCCACGCTGGGATCGACTTTCAAAGGTGGTTGATTGAAGTTCGGCCAGGGGCACACCGCCGGCGGTCACGAACTCTTCTCCGAAAGGGCCCCTACCGACGACGGGGTAGCGGCTGGCTCGCAGGGACTGGATTAACTGCCGCTGGATTGGGCCGGAAAGATCGGCCCAGCGCTGCTCCTGGGCCACGCCATGCCCCTCCAACAAAGACCACCAGAGCCGCCGGCTCAGGGCGCTCCAGGGACGCCAACTGCCCAGTTGCCGGCGGGCCTGTTGGTGGCGGGCCTCGCGGAAATGGCTCTCCAGTTCAACCTGGGACAGCCCGCCGGTCCAATCCACCTCAAGGGTGGCGTGATAACCCCATTGCCGCAATCGACGGGCCGCGAAGGCGGTCAACCGCAAGGTGGCCGGGCCACTCAGCCCCCAGTGGGTGATCAGCACCGCACCCCGCTGCACCAGTTCCCCAGCCCCGTCTCCGCGGCAAGGGAGGGCATGTTGATCGCTGGGGGGGACAAGCCGCAGGCCCACCGGATCCATGGTCACCCCTGCTAATTGCCGCAACGAGGGCGCATCAAGACTGAGGCTGAACAGCGAAGGAACCGGCGGCACAATCGTGTGTCCCAGGGCGCGAGCCAAACGATGGCCACTGGGGTGGCTGCCGGTCGCCAACACCAACCGATCCGCCATCAGGACCCCCCCACCGCGCAGACCGAGGCGAAAACCACCATCCCGGGCCTCGGCCGTCTGCAGGGCCTGGGTTGACTGAAGGTTGACACCGGCAGCACTGGCCAGGCGCCGCAACGCAGCGACGACGGAGGAGGAGCGATGGCTGGAAGGGAACAGCCGTCCATCGGCCTCTTCCACCAGGCTCAGCCCCCGGGCGGCAAACCAAGCCACCGTGTCGGCTGTGGCGAAGCGAGAAAAAGGACCCAGCAGGGCCTTGCTGCCCCGGGGATAGTGACCCACCAGCACCCTGGGTTCCCAACAAGCATGGGTGACGTTGCAACGGCCACCGCCACTGATCAACACCTTATGCAGGGGCTCGGCGGTGGCCTCCAGGATCAGCACCCCCTTGACCCCGGCTTCAGCGGCAGTGATCGCCGCCATGAATCCGGCCGGACCGCCACCGGCCACGAGGACCGACGTTTGGTTAGGCAGCATGGGGGCATGGAACAGTCTTACCGATTCAGTGTGGCGCCGATGCTCGACTGCACGGATCGGCATTTCCGAGTGCTGATGCGCCAAATCAGCCGCCATGCCTTGCTGTACAGCGAAATGGTGGTGGCCAGGGCCATCGATCACATTCTTCAAGAAGCCAGGGTCGATGGCAGCGAACGGCAGCGGCGTCTGGAACGGTTGCTGGGCTGTGATCCGATCGAGCGCCCCCTGGCCCTGCAGCTGGGGGGCGACGACCCGAAAATCCTGGCCCAAACTGCCGCTCTAGCCGCCGAGTGGGGCTACGACGAGGTCAACCTGAACGTGGGTTGTCCCAGTGCCAAGGTGGTTCAAGGGCGATTCGGGGCCTGCCTGATGGCCGAACCCGAACGGGTGGCCGAGTGCGTGGCAGCCATGGTCCAGGCCAGCGGTCTACCCGTCACGGTGAAGCACCGCATCGGCATCGACGCCCGTGATTCCTTCGCCGAGCTGGTCCAGTTTGTGGACACGGTGGCTAGCGGCGGCGCCAGCCGATTCAGCGTCCATGCTCGCAAGGCCTGGCTCAAGGGGCTGGACCCCCACCAAAACCGAACCGTGCCCCCCCTGCGCTGGGACCTGGTGCAGCAGCTCAAACAAGCCAGGCCCGGCCTGGTGATCGAGCTCAATGGGGGCCTGGAAACCCTGGAAGATTGCGAGTCGGTTTTAGCCAGGAACCCGGGCTCCAAAACCGACGAGGGGTCCGTGGGCATGGACGGGGTCATGGTGGGTCGCGCCGCCTACGGGCATCCGCTGCGTTGGAAGGCGGTGGACCGGGTCGTGTTCGGCCAACCCAGAAAGGAGGCCAGCGCCGCATCGGTCGTCATGGGCCTGGTGCCCCATGCCGACCGATGGTGCTCGAGGGGAGGTCGCCTATGGCCCATGGCCCGCCACTTGGTGCACCTCGTGCAAGGGGTGGGTGGCGCACGCCACTGGCGCAACTCCATCACCCAGGAGGCCTGCCGACGGGACGCCGGACCCGAAGTGTTGATCGCGGCTGCCCAACAACTGGAAGCCCGGGGGGTCTAGACCTCCGGGTTCAGCCTTCGGCGCCCGGATAATCTCCAGAACCGCCGCCGCTACGGCGACGACGGGTACGACCGGGGTCGAAGCTGTCTCCGCCGCCGTGGCTGCGATCCTCCCAGCCACGGGCTCCGGAACCCCGCTCAGCCCCAGCGTCGCCGCCACGGCCATAACCGCCGCCGCCAGCGCCATAACCACCGCCGCCGCCGCCATAGCCGCCTCGACGGGCACCACCCCCACCGCCACCGCCGCCTGCAGGCCGGGGTTCAGCCTTGTTGATGCGCAGAGGTCGTCCCATCAATTCGGCTCCCTGGAGAGCCTCAATGGCGCGGTTCTCGCCCTCGGGATCGGCCATTTCAACAAACGCAAAGCCCCGCTTGCGTCCGGTATCCCGCTCAAGGGGAAGGGAACAGGTCACGACCTCGCCGAAGGGGGCGAAAAGTTCAGCGACGTCTTCCTGCTCAGCGCGGAAGGGAAGATTGCCTACGAAAATGCTCACGGAAGAACCAGAGGGGACCAACGCGGAAAGTGGAAGTGGCGTCAAAGCCAACAACGAGCCCACGTTAATCCTCCGAGCCGGAAAGGTTCCTCTCCTTGTTGGAATCAGCAGAACCTGCACCTAGCTTGTGGTCTCCCCGGCCAGGCGAAGGCGCCAAAGGTCCAACTGGGCCCGCACCAAGGCAAAACCGGTGCCCCCCTCACTGCAACGGGCCGCCACCACCCGCCTCGGTTCAAGGGTGGCCTGGATGTCGGCCTCAAAAGAAGGATGGAGAGCCTGCCAGCGCTCCAGGGGAAGGTCCCGCAGCAGGATCCCCTCAGCAAGGCAGGTTTTTACCAGGGCACCCACCAGCTGATAGGCCTGGCGAAAAGGAACCCCGCGGACGGCCAGGTAATCCGCCACATCGGTGGCATTGGAGAAATCAGCACCCACCGCCGCCTCCAACCGCGCCGGCCGGAACTCCAGGCCCTCCTCCATCAGGATCGCCATTGCCTCCAGGCTGGCCAAGGTGGTGCTGACGCCATCAAAAAGCGCCTCTTTGTCTTCCTGAAAATCCTTGTTGTAGGCCAGAGGCAGACCCTTGATCATGGTCAGCAGGCCCATCAGATGGCCGAAGACCCGGCCGCTCTTGCCCCGCACCAGTTCGGGCACATCGGGATTTTTTTTCTGGGGCATCAGACTGCTGCCTGTGGCGCAGCGGTCCGTGAGGCTGACGAAGCCAAATTCCTCACTGGCCCAGAGGATCACCTCCTCGCTGAGACGGCTGAGGTGCACCATCACCAAGCTGGCGGTGGCCATGAATTCCACCGCGAAATCCCGATCGCTGACGGCATCAAGACTGTTGGCGTAGATCGCCCCAAACCCCAATTCGGCCGCGGTGGCGCGGCGATCGATCGGCACCGGGGTACCGGCCAGGGCCGCCGCCCCCAGGGGACAGACATTGAGACGGCGGCGACCATCCGCCAGGCGTTGGCGGTCCCGTTCGGCCATTTCCACGTAGGCGAGCAGATGGTGGGCCAGGCAGATGGGCTGGGCGCGCTGCAGGTGGGTATAACCGGGAATCAGGGTGTCGGCGTGGGCCTCGGCCTGGGCCAGCAAGGCCCGCTGCAGGCGCACCAGGGCCTGATCCACTTCGTCACTGCGGCGCCGCAGCCAGAGACGCACATCGGTGCCCACCTGATCATTGCGGCTGCGGCCGGTATGCAGCTTCTTACCGAGGTCCCCCAGATGTTCGATGAGGCGCCGTTCCACCGCGAAGTGAACATCTTCAGCCTCAAGGCCAGGTCGGAAATTTCCTGTGGCCGCCTCGGCCCGGATGGCCTCCAGCCCCTCGATGAGGCGGCTGGCCTCCTCCGCAGGAATCACACCGCTGCTGCCCAGCATGCGGGCATGGGCGATGGAGCCGTCCAGGTCCTCCTGGAGCAGGACCAGGTCAAAGCCAATCGAGGCATTGAACCGCTCGATGGCGGGATGGAGTCCCTGCTCAAAGCGGTCGCTCCAGCCGGCCGCCGTGCCACCCGTGACGCCGGAGGCCTGGGAACGGATCGAAGCGTCGGCCGCCATGGGAAGGCTCGGAGGGAAGTCAGCTTGGCACCCGTCGCAGGGGCTCGGCGTCAGGCCCTGGCAGGGAGGGCAGCATCACTTGTTGGTGCAGTTTGAACACAACGATCGAGGCATCGTCATCGAGGGCGCGATCCGCCCCCACAAACCGGTCCAAGCGCGAAAAAAGTTGATCGAGGATTTCCTGGGCGCCACTGCCGCGGCCACAGCTCGCCTGAAAGGCCCGCAACAGCCGATCCTCATCAAACCGACCGCCACTGAAACCCGTGGCCTCCGTGACGCCATCGGTGTAATAAAGCACCACGTCACCGGGTTCGAGGCGGGTCTGGCCGCAGCCATAGCTGGTCTCGCTCTGGAGCCCGATCAACATTCCCGGTGCATCCAGCCTCTCTACCTGGGCTGTCTGACGACGCCAAAGCAGGGGTGGATGGTGGGCGGCATTGGCATAGCGCAAGCGACGGCTGGGCGGGTCGTACTCGGAATAGAAGAGGCTGACGAAGCGGTGGGAATGGGCCAGATCGTCTTGGGCCAATCGATTCAGGTCAGCAAGGATGCGATCCGGGGCCAGACCCCGGCTCACCTCCGCCCGCAGCATCCCCCTCAACAACGTCATCAGCAGGCCCGCCGGCACCCCCTTGCCCATCACATCCCCCATCACCAGGCCCCAACATTCCCGTTCCCGCTGGTTGCCACTGGACTCGGGTCGAGCCGGGATGAAATCGTAGTAATCGCCACCCACTTGGAAAGCGGGTCGACAACGGGCCGCCAGATCAACCCCCTCGATCACGGGGCAGCGGTCCGGTAGTAACTGGGCCTGGATCTCCGCGCCGATGCTCAGCTGGCGATCCAGGCTTTCGTGGCGGCGCCGATCTTCCTGGAGAATCTCGTTCTCCAAGGCCACCCCGGTGAGATCGGCCACGAGCTGGAGGTGACGGCGATACACCTCGCTCCAGCAATAGCCCCGTCGACCACTGAACACGTATAAGCGTCCCCGTTGGCGATTGCGCGCCACGATGGAGGTAGCCATCACCTGGGCCGGACCCATCAAGCGACGGACCAGGGAATCCAGCATCGCCACGATGGCTTCCCCACTTGCCTGGGCCCTGAACGGGCCATCGGGGAGGGCGGCGATCTGCCGCAACACCTCGCCGCAACGATCGCCAGCGGTGGCCTTGAGATGGTCTCGCCGCAGCCTGCCGTCGTCATGGAAAACCACCAGCAGGCTGCCCTCGGCCTGCACCAGCCGCGAGGCGGCCAGGGGCACCAGCTCAAGAAAGCGCTGCAGGTTGGTAAAGCTGCGCAGGGCAAAGGCGAGGGAAGCCAAGAGCTCCTGATTGCGACGTTGTTCGCCGCTGAGGCTGTCGAGCAACTGGCGCAAGGACAACAACGAAGTCAATCCCCGCTCCGGAACTGCCGAGACCGATCTCTCGGAGGCAGGGGATGGGGAGCCGGGCGGCGGTCCACTCAAAAAGGTGCCGCAAGAGGATTTGAAAGTTAGCAGCGGTGGACGAGCGCAGGCAGAGGCAGCGGCAGTCGGTATGGGCGAGTTGACGAATCATGGCTGGCTAAGGTGGATTTGTGGATCAGCTCAGGGATGGCTCCCGTGCCAACACCAATGCAATCAACGCGAAAATTGACTGCAAAGCTGACCATGACTTCGCTGCTGAGTTCAATCCCGCCAATGATGTCCCGCACCCTTCCTGCCATGGTCAGCCAGCGAACCACCGCCCTGATCAGCTCGGCCCTATTGCTCACATCGACCAGCCTCTCGCCAGCTTTGGCCGCCGAAAAATGTGTGTTCCTCCAGCCGATCGGCGGCGATGGAGCCAGCCCGGTGGTGGCCAAGTCAGTGGGCCGGGGCAAGTTGTTGGGAAAAACGAACTGGGACACCGACTTCTTGATCGATCGTCCCTTCCAAAGCTACAAATTCTTCTTCACGGCCAATTCTTCTGACACCAAGGCCAAGTATCCCGTAGAAGGATTTATGAAATTCACTGATGGATCCTCCCTGCAGGTCATCAACGAAACCATGAGTCCCCCCATCGGCACCGGTCGCATGTTTGGGCCCTTCCAGGCCGTACCTGGCAAGCAGGCCAAGGAGATGAACTTCAAGGTGGGGGCCAGCAGTGACCCCGGTTCTTTGGGATTCAGCTACCGGATCTCAGTGCAAGGTTGTTACTGATTTCATCCATCGCCCGCTCTGACGCCCATGGGCCTTTTCGATAGCCCCTCTGCCCCAGCCATGGCCGGCTTGGGGGGACGCAAGCCCCCCGGCCGACCTCCCGCTAGGGACATGGTTTGGATTGAAGGGGGGTCCCTGCTGATGGGCTCGAACAACCACTACCCCGAAGAGGCGCCCCAGCACCGACTCGCGGTGGGGGGCTTGTGGATGGATCGGACCCCGGTCACCAATGCCCAGTTCCTGAAATTCATCAAAGCCAGCGGTCACCGCACCCTGGCCGAGCGACCCGCCGACGTCTCCCAGTATCCGGGGGCTCGGCCCGAGCTTTTGGCACCAGCCTCCATCGTGTTTGCCGCTCCAGGCGACTCGGTGGACCTGGGCAATCATTACAACTGGTGGAACTATGTTGCGGGAGCCGATTGGCGCCATCCTGAGGGTCCTGGCAGCTCCATTAAGGGTCGGGAACACCATCCGGTGGTGCATGTGGCCTTCGAAGACGCTGAGGCCTTTGCCCAATGGGCTGGCAAACGCCTGCCCACCGAGGCGGAGTGGGAATGGGCGGCCCGCGGCGGACTGGAAGGCAAGGACTATGCCTGGGGCGACGAACTCCATCCTGGCGGCAGAATGCTGGCCAATACGTTCCAAGGCGACTTTCCCTATGCCAACAGCCAACGCGATGGCTGGGAGCGAACCTCGCCCGTGGGCAGCTATCCCGGCAATGGCTATGGATTGGTCGACATGATCGGCAATGTCTGGGAGTGGACGCAGGATTGGTACCTCGACCATGGAGCCCGCTTGGACTCCAGCTGTTGCGCCGCCAGCGCCAGTGCCAGGGAGCGCAGCATCGCAACCGACCTTGGCGCCATTCGCATCCCCCGCAAGGTCGTCAAGGGGGGATCTTTTCTTTGCACCCCGAGCTACTGCCGGCGCTACCGTCCCGCTGCCCGCATGGCCCAGGGCGTGGATACAAGCACCTGCCACATGGGTTTTCGCTGCGTGATCTCCAGACCAACGCCATGAATATCACCAACGAACTGGCCAAGGAGCGCAATCGGGCGGCCGAAGAGCGCACCTTGATGGCCTGGATCCGCACCTGCCTGTCGCTGATCAGCTTCGGCTTCGGCCTCGACAAAATTGTCGGGGCGATCAACCGCACCCGCCTGGGCGCCAGCGGTCACGCCGACCTGACCGTGCGGCTTGTGGCCATGGCCTTCATTCTCACCGGCATCGTGGCCATGGCGGCCGCCACCCGGCAACATCGACGCAACCTGGTCTTGCTGGGGCGGGCTGACTACACCTATGTGCCCCAGACCTCCATCGGCACCGGCACCGCCCTGGCCCTGATGGCCATCGGCACCGTCTCACTGCTGACGCTCATCTGGGGAGCCCTGCCCTGAGGAGTGCAAACCAGGGGGGATCAGGGGGCCATTTGGGCAATTCATGCACAAATGGCCTTAAAACCTTGGCGAACCTTGCGCAAACTGGCACCCGCTCCGGGAGGGCCATGATCAACATTGATGCAACACCCTTGGCTCGCCGGTTTTGACCTTAACGACCCCAGGGGCCAAGGCCATTCTCCCAACGACCATGCAAACGTTGTCTGATCCAGCCTCGAAGATTTCCCAGCCATCCAGTGGAACTGGTTGGCGCCTCGGCCCCTACAGCCTGTCGGACGACGGCATGCTCATGCTGGGGGACAGCCTGGTTTCGCTGAGCCCCTTGCAAAGGCGCCTGCTGCAATGCTTCGTGCGCCACAACCGCACGCTGTTGAGCAAGGAACAGTTGATGCGTGAAGTCTGGGGCCATGAATATGTCAGCGAAGTCAGCCTGGCCCGGGCTGTGCACAGCCTGCGTCAGGTGTTCGCCCAGGGGCCCCTCGGCAGCCAGTTGATCCGCACCGTTTACGGCACCGGCTACATCCTTGAGGCTTCCGTGCGGGAGATCGACCCTCCCGGCGCCTCCCCTGTCAGCCCAAGCCCCGGGCTCTTGCCCTCCCTGGTCCAGGATGATTACTTTGACGCCCTCTTGGCCCTGCGGCAACAGGATCCCACCCAGCTGGCGTTTTCGGAATCCTTGCTGCGCCGCTGTTTGAAAGTCCAGCCCCATTTCACGCCAGCCCTGGTGGCTCTGACAGAGACTCTGATTCTGCAGAGAGCCTGCGGCGACGATGATCCCACCAGATTGTCCGAAGAGATTGAAATCCTGGTTGGTCAAGCCGAGGCCCAGCAAACCGTGACGGCTGAGCTGGAGGCCCTGCGGGCCGAAAAGATGCTGCAACTGCACCGCCAGCCCCATGAGGCCGCCCAGTCATTCCGCGCCCACCAAACGATCGCCAAGGAACCAGGCCCTGGCCAGCGAACCTGGGCGAGGGTGCTGCTGGGCCTGGGTGAATCCCGGCTGGCTCTGCAGCTGCTGGAGCAGGGATTGGACCCAGAGCGACCCCATGGCTGGCTCTTGGCGGCCCTGGCCCATGCCCATCTCGGCCAATTCCAAGCAGCGCTGGAAGCCCTGGGGCGACAGCGTCAAACGATCAATCCGGCCTTTCCCTTGCCCCTCAACCACTTATCGGAGGCCCTGATCCTGGCCAGCCAGGGCGACTCCGAAGCGGCACTCACCAGCTTGTCCGCTTCCGGCATTTTGACCAAACCTTTCGGCAGCCTGCACGCCATCGCCGCCACGGTGCTCGCCTTGGCGGGGCAACGGTCCCAAGCCCGATCCCTGGTGGTCGAAGCGCACCGCTTGGAACCCAGGAAATTGGGCTTGGCCAGCTTGTGGGGCTTGGCGGCCCTAAACCTGGATGACAAAGCAGGAGCGGAACATTTCTTCCGACTGGCCACAACCAATGGCTGCGCCGCCGCCTATTACCTGGTGGATTCGGCTTTCCTTGCCCCCCATCAGCAAGATGCCGTGGTGACCAACTATCGGCGCAAGGGGAGCGGCCGGCCCCAAGCCCAAACCGAGACCCTCATCGCCATGGCCCCTTGGCGGGCCGACGGACTCAAGGCCATGCAAACACCCTGAACGAGCTGAGCGTCTGCTTGTTGTCTGGGCTGAACAACCTCGGCAGCCAAGCGGATCGGGGCAAGGGGGATTCTGGGGCTGGATCAAGCCGATAACGTGGGCCCGCTCGGTCCCTGAATCCCAGGGGTCCTGACCCGCCTGCCAGCCATGTCCGCCACCCTTGACCCCCGCAGACTCAGCCCCCAGCGAGCTCGCCAGGTGCTGCTGGGTGTGGCGGCCTCCAGCCTGCTGCTCGGCCTGGTGGCCTGCCTGCCCCCGCCGCTCGGGTCCGCCCAGGCCACCGGCGCCCCCAGCCGCGGGGTCGTCACTCTGCCGACGGATCCCCGCTTGCCCCGGGCCGCCGACGGCCGCTCCTATCCCGTCGTGCCAAGCAGCCCGAGCGCCATCGCTGGGTTATTGACCGCTGTGGAAGTGGCACTGCGCTCAAATACCACCCCAGCCGCCGATTTGGCCCGACTGGGCCACCAGCAGCAGGTGATCTATCGGGCGTTGGCGCCCAGGACCGACCTGGCCAACCAGGTGCGTGCCTACCTGCCACCCCGCTGGCAATCGGTGCTGGATCAGCACCTGGTGGCGCGGCGAGCCTTTCTGGAAATGCGCCGCGGCAAAAGCCTGGCCGTGAAAGTGCCGGCCTGGCGCATCATCCCCCCCGAGCCAGCCGCCAATCTGTTGCGTTATTACCACGATGCCGCTGCTGCAACGGGCATTCCCTGGGAGGTGCTGGCGGCGGTGAACCTGGTGGAAAGCGGCATGGGTCGAATCGACGGGGTGTCGATTGCCGATGCCCGTGGACCGATGCAATTTCTGCCCACCACCTGGACGGAAGCTGGCATCGGTAAAGGAGGCGATATTCGCAACCCCCAGGACGCCATCCACGCCGCTGCCCGCTACCTGGTGCGTCGCGGCGGCCTCAAGGACATCCGCAAGGGGCTGTGGGGGTACAACAACAGCGACCAATACGGACGCGCTGTCCTCGCCTACGCCTCCCTGATCAAGGACGATCCTGCCGCCTACACCGGCCTCTACCACTGGGAAGTGCATTACCCCACCGTTGCCGGCGACCTCTGGCTACCCGTGGGCTATGACCAACCCAGACCCCTGGCGGTGGCGACCTTCTTGCAACAGTCCCCCGCCAGCGCCCCGCCCGCGGCGGTGGCAGGAATCCTGATCAGCCAGCAAACCAAACCCTGACTTCCGCTGCTCCTGTGGGCCTTTGCCCGAGGCGACCTCGGCGACTTTGGCCTCCAGGGCTGTGGTATGGGTTGGAACCTCACGTGAGGGCAACGATGCTGAACAACAGCGACCCGTACGCCTCGGAAACGCTGACTGCGGTACCCCTCCCCCTGGAGGCCTTGCCGCCCCTGCCCCGCCTCAATCTGGCGGTGGTGGGGCATGTGGAAATGGTCAGCTTCGTGGAAGTGGCCCAACTGCCGCTTGCGGGGGCGATCACGACCGCCAAGGCCTTCCACCAATGCCCCGCCGGAGGCGGTGCGGTGGTCGCGGCCCAGCTGGCGCGACTCACGGGCCAGCCTGTGCCGTTTTTTACAGCCTTGGGGCGCGATCGAATTGGCGAGCAGGCGGCCAGGGAACTGACCGCCATGGGCCTGGAGCTGCATGTGGCTTGGAGGGAGGCCCCGACCCGCCAGGCGATCACCTTCATCGATGGTGATGGCGAGCGCACGATCACGGTGATTGGGGAGCGGCTGGCGGCCAACGGCAGCGATGCCTTGCCATGGCAGACGTTGTCCGATTGCGACGGGGTCTTCGTGACGGCGGCCGATGCAGCCGCCCTGAGACAAGCGCGCCGTGCCAAGGTGTTGACCGCGACGCCGCGCACCCGGCTTGGGGTACTGCAAGAGGCGGGGGTGCAGCTCGATGCCCTGATTGGCAGTGCCCTTGATCCTGCCGAAACCTATTGCGACGGTGATCTCATTCCACCCCCCACCCTGGTGGTTCGCACCGAAGGTGACCGGGGCGGGCATGTCACTCCAGGGGGCCGGTTTTTAGCCCCCCAACGCAAGCAACCCGTGGCTGACACCTACGGTGCCGGCGACTCCTTTGCCGCCGGGGTGACTGCGGCACTGGCGGCCCAATGGCCCTTGGCGGCAGCGATCAGTCTGGGTTGCCACTGTGGCGCCGCCTGTCTGGATGGCAAGGGACCCTATGGAGGGCAACTCAGGCTGGCGGAGTCCGGGAAAGGGTGGGTTCGGGGGATGGAGGTCGGGGCCGGAGGTGGCTGAGGGTATCGAGCAGTTCCTCGGTATCGACCGGCTTGATCAACACGCGGTTAATGCCGGCTTCCAACAAAGCGTTTTCGGATTCGAGAAAAACATCCCCTGTCATGCCGATGATGGGAAGCTGGTCATAGCGGTGGTCCGGGCGATGGTCGCGGCGGATGCGCCGGGCCGCCTCCAAACCACCGATACCGGGCATGGACATATCCATCAACACCATCTCTATGGGAGAGCTAGCCATGAGCGAAAGGGCCTCTTCACCACTGGCTGCGGCAAAGACCGTGGCACCATGGATTTCGAGTATCTCTTGCAGACAATGGCGCAAACTGGTGTAATCCTCAGCCAAAAGAAGACGTAATCCCGCTAAGCGGGGAGCCTCTGAATCGGGCGAGGTCATGCCGGAAACCTCGGTCGACTCGTCAAAGTCTGAACAAAAATCTAATTCGGACAAGACCACTTTTTCGGGCACCCGTAAGGGCAACAGGATAAAGAAACAACTGCCCCTACCCCATTGACTATCCACCAACAACTGGCCGCCAAGGGTCTGGATAATGTCGCGACTGATAAATAGCCCCAAGCCTGTACCCTCTTCGTCGCTGGAATGGACGTTGGCAAGACGGCGAAAGGGCTGAAAGAGACTGGCGATCTCGTTGGCGCTCAGGCCAGGGCCTGTATCTTCGACAGCAATGCGCAGGGGATTGGCATCGGCTGTGCCGGGGGACATAAGGCTCCAGTGCAAACGGATCGTGCCTTGACGGGTGAACTTGCCGGCGTTGGTAAGCAGGTTGAGGATAACCTGCTTGAGCTTCATCGGATCGGTGAGAATGTATTGCGGTACATCAGAATCAATATCCACCAGAAAGTTAAGTCGTTTTCGCTCAAACTGCGGTGCTATAATTTGATATAGAATGTTGGTCATCTCTCGTACCGCCACAGGCTCCAACCGTATTTTCGCCTGCTTACCTATAGGTCTCTCCGGATCAAGCAAATCATTGACTACATCCAAGGCGTGTTGACTGGCCGAGAGAATGGCACCATATCTGGAATGGTCATCTCGACCAACCTGGGTGGCCATGGCCTGATCAGCATGGTTGCGAATGGCCGCAAGGGGTGTGCGAATTTCGTGGCTCATGCGGCTAATTAAATTCTGATTTTCAGTCAAGGCCTGACGAGCCGCGTCACCACTTTTGAGTGCCTGTTGTTCGCTATCTTTAATCTGGTCTACCAAAGTTGCCACAATCATAGCGACCAGACCACTGGTAATTATAAATAAATTAAGACCGTAAAAGTTAATGGCACCAGGATATCTAAAAGGCCCTTCTCCGATACTTGTTGCCCATAAAGTAACAATGGAGAGATAAAGGGAAGCAAAGCAAGCCGCCAAGGAGCCACGCACCAATCCCGGAATCACCACCAGGGGCCGATAGAGATCCAGGTTGTTGGTAAGGGAAAGATCGCCTTGGGTCATAACCACAAAGAGGCTGAGCCCTTCCACCATGATCAGGGCCGGCAACACCGCATCCACCAGATTGTCGCGCAGGGAGCGACGACGACTGAACAGAATCAACAATAGGGGCGTGAGTTGGGCCTGGGCAATGCCATTCCCCGACCACCAGTTGAGCCATTCCTGGGTCACAAAAAAGGGATCATGCGAGACATGATCGGGTTGCAAAGCCAGCATCCCCAGGGTGGCGCTCAAGGGTTGCAACACCAGGAAGATCAGGGTCACCAGCCACAACAGGTCCGTGAGACGCTTAAGGTCGGGTCGCAAGTTGAGAAACCCAAAACAAAAGGAACCCACCAGCCCTTCAAGTCCATTGGAGAGGCCGATCGCCAAGGCAATTCCAAGCGGCAAACCGGCACTGAGTCCCAACAGGCATTGGCCGACGACAATTCCAGGCCAGAGGCCCGGTCCGAAAAGAATCACCGCTGCCAGGGCCATGCCTTCGGGGGCAAAGAAAACGGGCGTCGTCACCTGATGTTGGACATTGACCTGGAAGGAGGCCTGGCCAAAAAGGAAATAGAGAGCAGCCAGCACACAGGACTGCAATAGCTGCTCCCTCCCGGGTCGACAACGACGCAGAAAATCTGCTATCACTTTGCGAGGCAAAAACAGGGAAAGGAAAGAAATGGTCTAGGGGTGGCAGGTGGGAGCAATTTTAACAATGGAAACAGCCTTGGAAAAGTAGGAATTAAAACTGAACTTCAATTCAAGAAAATGGCAGGATATTTATTTTAATTGAGAAAAGTTAATCTCATCGCTGATCGCCTAAGTTTCCTAATGACTTACATGTAGCCTGCACCGCCTCGTCACGACCCCCACCGGGTGCCCTAAAACAAAGGAACCCTGCCCGGCGCCGCCGGCCCCTTCCCCCCCATGGACCGAACGGGCCCCGCTAGCGCCACCGCCGCCGAACATGCCCTGGCCGCCATGCGGGCCTCCGTTTTCGGCGCCGATCCGATGGCACCGGCCCCACCTGCCATGCCCACCATCATGGCGCCGACAGCTGCATGGGCACCGGTGAATGCCAATCCCAACAACGGCTCCAAGGACCCCGCCGATCTCGGCGATTTCCTTGAAACCGCCGGGCTACTGGAATACGACCCTGAAGCGATCAGCCGCATCTACGCCGGCCATCCCCAGCGCCTGGCCCGGCGGCTGCGTCAAACCCTGATCCCGATCAGCCTCTATTTGCTGGGTGTGGCCAGCGACAACCTCACAGGCCAGCTCAAGGTGCCCGAACGGGCCCGGGCCCGGGCCCGCGAATGCGCCGAGCTGCTGGCGGCCCTGGGTCCGGCCTTCATCAAGGCCGGCCAGGCCCTCTCGACCCGGCCGGACATCGTGCCGCCACTCCTGCTCGAAGAACTGGCCCAACTGCAGGATCAATTGCCAGGCTTTGATCCAGAGCTGGCCATGGCCTGCATTGAAGAGGATCTCGGTGCCCCGGTGGACAGCCTGTTTGCCCACCTGGAGCGCGAGCCCATCTCAGCTGCCTCCCTGGGCCAGGTGCATCGGGGCGTTCTGCCCAACGGAAAGAAGGTGGCCGTCAAGGTGCAACGGCCGGGTCTGCGGGAACAGATCACGCTTGATCTCTACATCGTGCGCAACATCGCCGCCTGGCTCAATCGCCGGGTGCGGCTGATCCGCAGCGATTTGGTGGGTTTGATTGATGAACTGGGCTGCCGTGTATTCGAAGAGATGGATTATCTCAACGAAGCCGCCAACGCCGAACGCTTCGCCGAATTGCACGCTGCCAACCCCCGCATTGCCGTACCCGCTATCTACCACGAGACCACCAGTCGACGCGTGCTGACGATGGAATGGATCGAGGGTGTCAAACTCACCAACCTCGACGCCGTGCGCAACCTCGGCATCGATCCCAATGACATGGTGCAGGTGGGCGTCGACTGCAGCCTGCAGCAACTGCTCGAACACGGCTTTTTCCACGCCGACCCCCACCCGGGCAATCTGCTGGCCCTCGCCGATGGCCGCCTGGCCTACCTCGATTTCGGCATGATGAGCACGGTCAGTCGGGAGGCCCGCACGGGTCTGATCCAGGCGGTGGTCCATCTGGTCAACCGAAATTTCAGCGCCCTTTCCAAGGACTTTGTCAGCCTCGGATTTCTAGGGGAAGAAGTGAACTTAGAGCCAATTGTACCCGCCTTCGAAAGCGTCTTTGGTCAAGCCATCGAGATGGGTGTCAGCCGCATGGACTTTAAGGCCGTCACCGACGATCTCTCCGGTGTCATGTATCGATTCCCCTTCCAAGTTCCGCCTTACTATGCCCTGATCATCCGCTCACTGGTCACCCTCGAAGGCATCGCCCTCAGCGTTGACCCAGACTTCAAGATCCTGGGTGCGGCCTACCCCTATTTTGCCAGACGCCTGATGGAAGACCCGGATCCGCAACTGCGCAGCAGCCTGCGGGAGATGCTCTTCGATGGCGATGAATTCCGCTGGCAACGTCTTGAAAATCTACTCAGTAGTGCCTCTCTACAACAACAACTTGACCTCGAAGGCCTGCTCGACCAAGTGATCGAGTTTCTCTTTTCCGCCAACGCCGGCATGCTGCGGCGCCAACTTGTGGACGCCGTGGTGGCCCAGATGGACGGCCTGGCCTGGCGCACCGCCCTCCAGCTGGGCCGCCGCATGCCGGCAGGCCTGTTGCCCCCGGGCCTGCGCCAACGCCAGCAGCTTCCCGACTCGCTGGCCAGCGAACCTCTGCTCGACCTCGAACCTGTCAGACAACTGGCTGCCATCCTGCGGGATCTACCCAACTTCGAGCCCAGCCTCCTATTGCGGCGCCTGCCCCGCCTTCTGGCCGAACCCGACCTGAGACGCATGGGGGTTGAAGTGGCGCGGGGACTGGCCGAAAAGGGCGTCGTGCGGCTGGTGCGGGACGTGCTGGTCGCTCCGGCGCGGTAGGGGCTGGCTTAGATTGGTTCGGGTTTTAGACGGAACAACCAGCCATGGTGGTGGCGAAACGGCAAAGACTGCTGGCAGTCGCCATGGGCTTGACGCTGTGGGGCACGGCCAGCGCTGCCCCGGCGGCCGAAAATGTGGTCTTCATTTCAGGAGCTTTCCGTCGCTCGATTCCGGTTGCTGATCTCGAACGCCTGGCCGCCAATGGCCAGGCCCAGGGCCTGCTGGGAGACCTGCTGCGCTTCGGCAAGCAGAAGCCGGCTGACGTGCAAAAAATACTCAATGAATCGGTCAATCTGCCGATCGGCATGGTCTCGCGACTGCTGAACACCCGCATCGGCATGGCGATTCTGGATCGCTTTGGCACCATCGTTCACCCCCTGCGGGCCAGAGAAGACGGGGTAGTCGCCCTGCGGTCGGCGATCGTGCTGGGTCTGAACAACGATAAAAAATCCCTCTCTGCCATCAGTTTCCTGCGGGCCTATCCGACCCGGGAGATGGCCGTCAGCGTGCCAGCCCTCCTGGTGTTGATGGAAAAAGCCTCCTCCATCGCCGAGCTGGTGCGCTTCTTCTCCGAATCCCCCCTGGACGGCCTGCGGGGTCCCGGGACTGCGGCACCGGCCCCCAATACCTCCCAGGCGCCTCAGACGCCCCCGGCCGCCAAGGCCCCCCAAGGGCAGGCAACGTAGATTCAATCGAGCCCCCTCCCCCCTTAACCCGTGCCCCTGCTCCAAGCCCTGCGTCGCCTGGGCCAGCGCCCCACGATGCAGGACTGGCCTGGGCTGATTGAGGCCTATCGCTCCTGGTTGCCCGTGAGCGCCAGCACCCCGGTGATCACCCTCAGGGAAGGGGCCACCCCGCTGATTCCAGCTCCGGCCATCGCTGAACGCATCGGCCGTGGGGTTTCGGTGTTCCTCAAATACGACGGTCTCAACCCCACGGGCTCCTTCAAGGATCGGGGCATGACCATGGCGATCAGCAAGGCCAAGGAAGCCGGCTCTGAAGCGGTGATCTGCGCCAGCACCGGCAATACCTCCGCCGCCGCCGCCGCCTACGCCCGCCGGGGTGGCATGCGCGCCTTCGTCCTGATCCCCGACGGCTATGTGGCCCAGGGAAAACTGGCCCAGGCCCTTCTCTATGGGGCCGAAGTGCTGGCGGTAAAAGGCAATTTCGACCGGGCCCTGGCCATCGTTCGTGAAGTGGCCGATCGCTACCCGATCACCCTGGTCAACTCCCTTAATCCCTACCGCCTTCAGGGTCAGAAAACCGCCGCCTTCGAAGTGATTGACGCCTTGGGCGATGCCCCCGATTGGCTATGCATCCCCATGGGGAATGCCGGCAACATCAGCGCCTACTGGATGGGATTCAAGGAATACCAGCAGGCTGGCAACTCCCAGAAACTGCCCCGCATGATGGGTTTCCAGGCCGCAGGAGCGGCTCCCCTCGTCCTGGGAGAAACGGTGGAACATCCGGATACCATCGCCACCGCCATCCGCATCGGCAACCCGGTCAATCGGGACAACGCCCTCAGGGCCCGCGAAGAAAGCAAGGGTGACTTCATGGCTGTCACCGACGCGGAGATCATCGAGGCCTACAAGCTGCTGGGAAGCAGCGAAGGCGTCTTCTGCGAACCGGCGAGCGCGGCCTCGGTAGCCGGCCTGCTCAAGCGCCATGGTGAGGTGCCTGCAGGGGCCCGGGTGGTCTGTGTCCTCACCGGCAATGGCCTCAAAGATCCTGCCACCGCCATCGAACACAACGATTCCACCTTCCACACCGGGCTTGAGGCCGACACCAACATGGTGGCCAAGGTGATGGGCTTCTAAACAGACCGAAATCCAGACAGAGACCTGGCCCCAGCCAGCCTCCAACCCAAGGCTTCCGCGATGGCGGGGCTTTTTTTTTGACCTATGGGAAGGGGCAAGCATCTGGGGAACAGGGGCCTTGCCTGAACCGATCACCAAAGCGTCCCAGGGAAAATCTGGTGAAGGCGCAAACGAAAGCGGGGAAAAGGAAAGGGAACTTTCAATCCCCGGCAACGGTGTTTATTCCCCAGGGTCGGGAAACTGAGGAAAACCTGATTGCGGTGTCCTGTTCAAAACAGCCATCCCAAACGGCTGTGAACAAAAAAACAAGACCCAAACAGTCGAACCTGGGGTTTTCCACCGTTTCCCCAGCCCCTATTACTACGGTTTAGTTTATCTTTTAAAAATTAGAATTTTTTTGAGTAGCCGAATGGCAGTCGGGCGCTTCGGCACCGTTGCGCTTTGCCCCTGGCTGTGAAACCGTGGGCTCAACATTCAGACCACCAGGCCAGCCATCGCTGTCCAACCCTTGCCATGAAGCTGGTGTGCTCCCAGGCCGAACTCAATGCCAGCCTTCAATTGGTCGGCCGCGCCGTGGCGGCCCGACCGACCCATCCGGTTCTGGCCAACGTGTTGCTCACCGCTGATGCCGCCACCGGGAGGCTCAGCCTCACCGCCTTCGACCTCAGCCTCGGCATCCAGACGAGCCTTCCCGCCGCGGTCGAAGCCAGTGGAGCCATCACCCTGCCGGCCCGCCTGTTTGCAGAAATTGTCAACCGTCTGTCGGCGGACAGCCCCCTTAGCCTCAGTTGCCTGGAGGGAGACGAGCAGGTGGAACTCACCAGCTCTGGCGGTAGCTACCGCATGCGCGGCATGGCCGCCGATGATTTCCCCGACCTTCCCCTGAACCAGACCGGCACCTCGATCCGTCTGGATGCCGATGCCCTGGTCAGGGGCCTGCGGGCGACTCTCTTTGCCAGCAGCGGCGATGAGGCCAAGCAAGTGCTCACCGGGGTGCATCTGCGCCTTGATGGCGCGGGCCTTGAATGTGCCGCCACCGATGGCCACCGGCTTGCGGTGCTCCACCTGGCCCACGGGGCCACGGCCGCCAGTAGTGGCGCTGAGCCCTTTGACATCACCGTTCCCGCCCGCTCCCTCAGGGAGCTGGAGCGGTTGCTCAGCGGCCGGCCTTCCCAGGAGCCCCTCAGCCTCTTCTGTGACCAGGGGCAAGTGGTGGTCCTCTGGGCCGATCAGGTGCTCACCAGTCGCAATATCGATGGCGTCTATCCCAACTACGCCCAACTGATTCCAGCCAGTTTCAATCGCCATCTGCGGCTTGATCGGCGAGCGTTCATTGCGGGCCTCGAGCGCGTGGCGGTGCTGGCCGATCAGCACAACAACGTGGTGACGATCAGCGCCGATCCGGCCGCCGGCAAGGTCACGATCCGCGCCGACGCCCAGGACGTGGGCAGCGGTTCGGAATCCCTGGCGGCCAGCATTGAAGGCGATCCCATCGATATCGCCTTCAATGTCCGCTATCTACTGGATGGACTCAAGGTGATGGGCGGCAACGAGGTGGTTCTCAAGTGCAACGCCCCCACCACCCCCGCGGTCCTGGAGCCTGTTGGTGAGCCGGATGCTTTTGTATATCTGGTGATGCCGGTTCAGATCCGAACCTGAGGACGTGACCCTTCCGGAGCAGTTGTTACTCAGTGACCTGTTAGCCAGGCGCGTGCGCTGTGATCAGGGTACCGACCATGGAACGGGGCTCCTCGGCTGGATGCATCCCCCCGTCCATCGCCTGCTCGGCTGGGTGAGCCGCCCCTCCGCCTTTGGCCAACGCCGCCAGGTGTGGCGCCTGAATCAGCTCAGGGGCCTCAGCGAGCAGGAGGCTTTTGTCAAAGGGTTCCCTGCCGATACCGATCCCGCCACCCTCGAGCGCCTACCCACCCTGTTCGATGCGGCCCTCATCGGAGTTGACGGCCAAAACCTGGGGCATGTTGCCGATGCTGCGGTTGAACTACGCAGCGGCCGCATCCTCCATTACCTGGTTTCCCGCAGTGACCCGCGGCTTCCCGGCAGCAGCCGCTGGCGACTCAGCCCCGACCGCATCGTCGACCAGCAGAGCGGTCGGGTCGTCACCGCCCTGCGGGAGTTGGATGATTTGCCCCTGGCCAGGGCCAGTGTGCGTCAGGAATTTCTGCGCCGATCGCGGCGTCTGCGCGATCAGGTGGGCCAGGAGACCTCCCGGCTGCGGGATCAGTTTCAGCAGGTTGGCGATCGGGTTGAGGACAAATTGGAGGGTTGGCTTGAGGAACCCCCTTGGGAGGAGGGCGAACGGGGACGGGGGGAACCGCAAGGTCCCTTCTCCTACGGTCCCGGCGGTCGTTGGGATCCAAGCGAAGACCAACATCCCGATGAACATCCCGACGCCCGTGGTCGCGCCACTCGCTCCGACCCGCTGGAGGATTGGGACGACGACGTTGGGGCGCCTTGGCCAACGGCATCGCCGGACGCCCCCGTCGAGTCCAGCGCTCCCCGTCGCCGCAGCCGCCCAGTCGAGAGCGCCATTCCCCGCTCCCGCCGTTCCCCCCGACCCGGGGCATCCGCCGAGCCGGAGCAGGAGGGGGACCCCTGGGTGTGATGCCCTTGGACGCCTCGGGTGACGCGCTGTTGGAGACTCAGGTGCTGTCGTTGTTGGCGCCGCTTTGGTGGACCCCACCCAGACCTTTTCGGTGTCCGATGCCCTTGGCAAGGAGGGCCTGAGCCAGGCCGATTACGACGAAATCGTGCGGCGCCTGGGCCGCGCCCCCAACCGGGCCGAGTTGGGCATGTTCGGCGTCATGTGGTCGGAGCACTGCTGCTATCGCAACTCCAGACCCCTGCTGGCCCAGTTTCCCACCAGCGGTCCCCGCATCCTGGTGGGGCCCGGTGAGAACGCCGGCGTGGTGGATCTCGGCGAAGGTCAGCGCCTGGCCTTCAAGATCGAGAGCCATAACCATCCCTCGGCCGTCGAGCCCTTCCAGGGGGCTGCCACCGGAGTCGGCGGCATCCTGCGCGACATCTTCACCATGGGCGCCCGACCGATCGCCCTGCTCAATGCCTTGCGCTTTGGTCCCCTCGAAGATCCCCGCAATGGCGGCCTGATGGAGGGGGTGGTGGCGGGCATCGCCCATTACGGCAATTGCGTTGGTGTGCCCACCGTGGGCGGCGAGGTGGGTTTCGACCCCAGCTATTCCGGCAATCCCCTCGTCAACGCCATGGCCCTGGGTCTGATGGAAACCGAGGACATCGTGCGTTCTGGTGCCGCCGGCATTGGTTATCCGGTGGTTTATGTGGGCAGTACCACCGGCCGTGACGGCATGGGGGGCGCCAGCTTCGCCAGCGCCGAACTCAGTGCGGCCTCCCTTGACGATCGCCCCGCCGTGCAGGTGGGGGACCCTTTTCTGGAGAAGGGCTTGATTGAGGCTTGTTTGGAGGCCTTCCAAAGTGGCGATGTGGTTGCCGCCCAGGACATGGGCGCCGCCGGCCTCACCTGCAGCTGCTCGGAGATGGCCGCCAAGGGGGGGGTCGGGATCGAGCTGGATCTTGATCGGGTGCCGGCCCGCGAGCAAGGCATGACGGCCTACGAGTTTCTGCTCTCGGAATCCCAGGAACGCATGTTGTTCGTGGTCAAACCGGGGCGCGAGGAGGCTCTGATGGAACGCTTTCGCCGCTGGGGCCTCCAGGCTGCTGTGGTGGGACGGGTGTTGGTCGAAAACGTGGTGCGGGTCCTGCAGGGGGGGCAGGTAGCGGCAGAAATCCCTGCCAGTGCCCTGGCCGACGACACGCCCATCAACCATCACGTGCTGCTGGAGTCCCCCCCCGTCGAGATTCAGGAGCACTGGAGGTGGCAGGAATCGTCCCTGCCTGTGCCATCCAGTGCCGGCGTGGTTCTGGCTGCGGGCCGGTTGACCTGGGGAGAGGTGCTGCTGCGGCTGCTCGATGATCCCACCATCGCCAGCAAGCGTTGGATCTGGCGCCAGTACGACCACCAGGTGCAGGCCAACACGGTGGTGCCCCCGGGGGGAGCCGATGCCGCCGTTGTGCGTCTTCGACCCCAGCAGGGGCAGGGGGCGATGGTCGCTGGCCAGCGGGGGGTGGCGGCGGTGGTGGATTGCCCCAATCGCTGGGTGGCCCTGGATCCGGAGCGGGGCGCCATGGCGGCCGTGGCGGAGGCCGCTCGCAACCTCAGCTGTGTCGGCGCCGAGCCCTTGGCCGTCACCGACAACCTCAACTTTCCTTCTCCGGACACCGACACCGGCTACTGGCAGTTGGCCCAGGCCTGTCGCGGCCTGTCCCGGGCCTGTCTGGCCCTCGGCACCCCCGTCACGGGGGGCAACGTTTCTTTATATAACGAAACCCGCCTGCCCGATGGCCGCCTCCAACCGATCCAACCCACACCGGTGGTGGGCATGGTGGGTTTGGTCAGCGATCTCAACCAGGTGCGGGGGATGGGTTGGCGCCAGCCGGGCGATGCCATCTGGCTATTAGGTCTGGCCCCCGAGAGCGGTGTCGATGGGCCCGATGATCGAATCAGCTTGGCGGGCAGCAGCTATCAGACGGTGATCCATGGTCTCTGCACCGGTCGCCCCCCCCGCATCGATCTGGAGTTGGAGGCGCGACTCCAGGAGCTGCTGCGGCGTGCCATCGCCGCCGACCTGGTGACCAGTGCCCACGACCTCAGTGATGGGGGATTGGCGGTGGCCGCCGCTGAAGCCTGCCTGGCGGGCGGCCTGGGGGCCTCCCTGGAGCTGCCGGCCAGTGGGGTGCGCCTCGACCGACTTCTGTTCGCCGAGTCCGCCGCTCGCGTGTTGGTAAGCGTGCCGGTTGGGGCGGCTGCAGGTTGGCGCCAGCTGCTGAGCGAGGCGGCTGCCGTCGGTGTTCCCACCACTTTGGTAGGGGAGGTGGTGGCCCAGGCCGAGCTGACGGTGACCAGTGGGGCTGACACCCTGCTGCAGCTGCCCCTGGAGTCCTTGAGGGACAGTTTTGAGGGGGGGATTCCCCGTCGCCTCGGGGCAAACCCCCTTGGCGATTGGCCGCCCACGGTTTGAGTCCGGCGGCTTTCGCCACACCCGCCCTTGCGACGATGCGCCAGGATGCCCGTAGTCAGGAGGTGGTTTGCCCCGTGCCAACCCATCCTCCCCATGGCTTTTTCCATGGTTGAGCCCCCACTGGTTGAGATCCCAGCCGATCGCCCCGACAAGCCTGAAGAAGCTTGCGGAGTGTTTGCCGTGCTGGCTCCCGGGCAGCCCGTCGCCAACCTCACTTACTTCGGCCTTTACGCCCTCCAGCATCGCGGCCAGGAATCGGCGGGCATGGCGGTTTTCGAAGGCCCCCAGGTACGGCTGCACAAGGACATGGGCTTGGTCAGCCAGGTGTTTGATCAGGAGGTGCTGGAGCGCATGACCGGCGAGCTGGCGATCGGCCATAACCGCTATTCCACGACCGGTAGCAGCAAGGTTTGCAACGCCCAGCCGGTGGTGCTCATGACCCGCCTTGGGCCCCTGGCCCTGGCCCACAACGGCAATCTGGTGAATGCGGCCGAGCTGCGCCTGGCCCTCGATCACTTTTCTTCAGAATTTACTTCCACCACCGATTCCGAGTTGATCGCCTTTGCCCTGCAACAGGCGGTGGATGGCGGTTTGGACTGGGCTGCTGCCATCCGTCAGGCGGTGGGCCGTTGCCGCGGCGCCTTCAGCTTGGTGATTGGCACCACGGAGGGGTTGTTTGCGGTGCGGGATGGCCATGGCATTCGGCCGCTGGTGTTTGGTCGCCTGGGGGAAGTGGAAGAGGGGCAGTGGGTGGCCAGTAGTGAATCCTGTGGCCTCGATATTATTGGTGCCAAGTATGTAGATGTTGTCCATCCTGGTGAGTTAATCCATTTCCGTAGCGGTGATTTGGAGCCAAAACGTCAGATTTGGTCTGAAGAACCTGCTAAGTTATGTGTATTTGAGATGATTTATTTTGCCCGTCCCGATAGTCGTTTCTTTGGTGAGTCCCTCTACAGCTATCGCGTACGCATCGGTGAGGCTTTGGCCCGTCAGAAACCTGTCCAGGCCGATCTTGTTATTGGTGTTCCTGATTCCGGTATCCCTGCGGCGATTGGTTATTCCCAATTCAGTGGCATTCCCTTTGCCGATGGCCTGATTAAGAACCGTTATGTCGGTCGCACGTTCATCCAGCCCACCCAGGCGATGCGCGAAGTCGGTATTCGCGTCAAACTTAATCCCCTGCCCGATGTGCTGGCCGGCAAGCGGGTCGTGGTGATCGATGATTCGATCGTGCGGGGCACCACCAGCCGCAAGTTGGTTCAGGCTCTGCGCGATGCCGGGGCCACCGAAGTTCACATGCGCATCAGTTCGCCGCCGGTCACCCATCCCTGTTTCTACGGCATCGACACCGATACCCAGGACCATTTGATCGCGGCCCGACTCAACCTTGCCGAAATTGAGGCCCATCTAGGCGTTGATTCTCTTGCCTACCTCAGCAAGGAGGGTATGTTGGAGTCGGCCCATGCCCCCTCCAGTCAGTTCTGCACGGCCTGCTTCGATGGCCAATATCCGATCGAAATGGATGAGCAGGTGCGTGGCAGTAAATTGATGTTGGAGCCGGCGGGCCTGGCAGGAGCCCTGGTGCCGGTTTTTTAGGTTGAATTCTGACTCAGTCAAGGCTGCTTTGGTTTTTGGCTTGGAATGGGGAATTAGTTCTGATTAAGGCGAACACTCAATAATCCCCGGCTCTGTCCTGAAGTCTTGTCCACTTCGCCCATGGACCGCCAGAGCGCTTCGGATTTAACCCACACCGCCGGATAGCGATAGCGGGCCACATCCAAAATCAGAACCCGATCGCTGCGGCTGTCGTAGGCAGCGATGGGTGAGATGTGGCCCCCCCCTTTCTGGGCGATGCCAGTGCGCAGGTAATTCACCATCAGCCGATCGCGGCCATCGCGGAGACCCTCGCGCAACAGTTGACGGAACTGCTCCAGGTTCAGCTGGTCCCCGTGGAAACGCCGTACCACCAGTCCGTGGTCGCTTGACCAGCCATGCAGTTGGGCCAGGGTCATGCCTTCCCGCCGCACCCGCTCAGCCCGTACGAACCGGTCCCCGCCAGGTCCGCCGAAGACATTCTCCTGCGTCCAGAAGTGGTATCCGGGGTAGCCAGGTACAGCAGGGGCGGGCACTCCCAGGCTGTTCAGCACCATCACCAAGCTGGCCACGCCGCAATAGGAGAGGTTGGCCTGGGTTTCGAATTCCTGGGATAGGGGGCCATAGTCGGCCCGGGCATCACTGCCCCGCAGCAGCTCCTGGCCGGCCGGTTCCCGCAGGGGAATCGGCGTTTCCAGCGCCTGCGGGGCCGGGATTGGCCCCTGCCCCTGGGTGAAGCCAGGCAGCCCGGGCCATCCGACGACGACCTGCAGGCCGGCTCCCACCAGCAGACCCCAGGCCCTCCACCAAGGGGACAAGGGGGGGGTTGGGTGCTTCAAGCTTCGTCCATCAGCAGGGGCACCAGCTCTTGCACCTGCTGGCCCGTGGCCAGGCCGAGGCTGAGGCCCGAACCGCTGGTGTCCTCCAAAGGCACTTGCGCCAATTTCAACCGCAGGCTGCGGCCGTTGCCACCGGCCAACAGCACCCCCATCACGCTGGATCCCGGGCCTTGCAGGTCCACCAACGCGTCGGAGCGATCGAGGAAGCGCAGGCCGATCTGGCCTAGATCGCCCCGTTGACACAGCCGCAGACTTTCCAGGGCCAGCCGCTTCAGTTGCCCCAGGCGGCTGGCCAGCACCACGTCGCCACTGGAGGGGCTACTGGCGGCTCCCACCACCCGTTCGCCGGGCAGCAGTCGCATCAGGGTGGGTCCCTGGGCCATGCGCCCCATCACCGGCAGATTGGCTTCGTTGATGGCCAGTCGCAACACCCGGCCCGTGCTGCTGGCCACCACCAGCTCTTGGTCTTCGCGGCAGGCCACCACCCGTTGCAGCTCCACCCCTTCCTTGAGTTTGAGGATGGTGGCGGCCCGACCGGAGAGTTCCAGGAATTCTTCGAGGGGCAAGCGCTTGAAGCGGCCATCGGTACTCAGTAGACCGAGGCTGCAGTCGGGTTGCTTGGGCAGGGGCAATACCTGGATCACCCGTTCGCCTTCGAGGCTGTCGGGCAGGAATTTCTCCAATCCGCCGCTTTGCTGACCGGCGAATTCCCAACGCAGCAGCGCCACCCTGCCGGCGGCGGTGAAAGCCAGTAAGGCCGGTTGAGCCTGCACGGGCAGCAGAATGCGGGCCGGTGCGGGATGTTCTCCCGCCTCAGCGGTTTCCTGCAGGTGCAGTTTGCCCAGGATCTGGGCGGAGACGATGCGCACCAGTCCATCGGCTTGGATCAGCAGTTGGCTGTCGTTGGCAAGCCCCTCGAAGGCCTGTTGCCGCTGCAGTTCGGTATTGGGCCGCACCGCTGCAGCCCGCAGGGCCACCAGTTCGTCTCCCCCCTCCACCAGGCGGGTGCGGCGGGGGGTGGAGTAGCGCTTTTTGAGCACCTTCAACTCACTCACCATCGTGTTCAAGAGGGTGTCCCGGTCGTCGAGCAGGTGCCGCAGCCGGGTGCGCTCGGTCGCCAGGTCTTCGGATTCCTTGCGCAGGCTTTCTTGCTCCAGGCCGGTGAGGCGCCGCAGGGGCATCGCCAAGACGGCCTCGGCTTGGCGTTCCGTCAGGTCGAGTTGCACCTGCAGGGCTGCTTTGGCGGCTGCCGCATCGGCGGCGGCGGTGATCAGGGCAATCACCTGCTGCAGGTTCGTCAGGGCTTTGATCAGACCCTGAACCACCTCCAGGCGATCCTCACAGCGCCGCAGGGCGTGGCGGGTGCGGCGCAGCAGGGTGAGTTCGCGGTATTCGAGAAAGTGGTTCAACAGCTGGCGCAGGCTGAGCTGTTGGGGTTGGCCGTTCACCAGGGCCAGCAGGATGGCGCCAAAATTGCTCTGCAGGGCGGTGCGCCTCTGCAGGTCTTCCAGCACCTTGGAAGCTTCCGCATCACGGCGCACTTCCACCACCACCCGCATGCCGTCTCGATCGCTTTCATCACGGATGTCGGCGATGCCCGTGATCTTGCCGTCGTTGACCTGTTCGGCCAATTTCTCAATCCAGCCGGCCTTGCTGAGTTGATAGGGCAATTCCGTGATCACCACGGCACCGCGGCGATGGCGACCCTTGCCGGGTTGCACTTCCTCCAGGTGGGCCACTCCGCGCATCGGGATGCTGCCGCGGCCACCCAGATAGGTTTCACGCACACCACTGCCGATGAGAACCTCACCGCCGGTGGGGAAATCGGGGCCGGGCACCAACTGCAGCAGCTTGTCGTCGTCCAGATCGGGCTTGCGGATCAGGGCAATCAGGGCATCAACCACCTCCCCCAGGTTGTGGGGGGGGATGTTGGTGGCCATGCCGACGGCAATGCCGGTGCAGCCATTCAGCAGTAGAAAGGGAAGTTGGGCTGGCAGGACGGTCGGTTCCTGCTGGGAGCCGTCGAAATTGGGGGCGAAATCCACCGTTTCGCTGCCGATCTCATCGAGCATCCCCTCATGGGCGATCGGGGCGAGCCGGGTTTCGGTGTAACGCATCGCCGCCGGTGGATCGTCATCCACCGAACCGAAGTTGCCGTGGCCATCGAGGAGGGGGTGACGGCTGGAGAAGGTCTGCACCAACCGCACCAAGGCGTCATAGACCGCCTGATCGCCGTGGGGGTGGTATTTGCCGAGCACATCGCCCACGACCCGGGCGCATTTGCGGTAGGGGCGATCCGGAGTCAGCCCCAGTTCGTGCATGGCGAAGAGGATGCGCCTTTGCACGGGTTTGAGGCCATCGCGCACGTCTGGCAGAGCCCTGCCGACGATGACGCTCATGGCGTATTCGAGGTACGAGCGTTGCATCTCCTGATGCAGGGCGATCGACTCGATGCGGTCTCCGGCGCGGTCCTCGGCCATCCGGTGCTGGGTTCAGGGGGCGGAAGACGGGGCTCAGCCTACAGATGGCAGCCAGCCTCAAGGTTCATTCCGGTCGGTTGGAGCTGCCATTGGCGTTGGCGCTGGCCCGCTCAACGGCAGATTTAAGCTCGGGCTGGGAGAGCAAACTGCGGGCGGCCGCCCGCAGTTTGGGCCCCCATAGTTGCTCTTTTTGGTAACTCTCCTTGACGTAGTTGGGGTCTTCGTTCAAGGCGTTTTTGGCCAGGCGCAGCGCTTCCGGGCGCTGTTGGGGGTTGGTGAGAAAAAGGCTGCTGCCGAGGGCGAGGGAGGTTTCGGCGGCATCGGCCTTGCTGCTCAGCACCTTGCGCCAGCGATCCATGGCCTCCGGGCGCCGATCGAGTTCGAACAGCACCAGACCTTGGTTGTTGATCGCCTCCCAGAAATTTTTGCGCAGGCTGGCTGCTTTGTTGAAGCTAGCCAGGGCTTCATTCGGTTGGGAAAGCATGAAATAGGCATTGCCCAAATCGAAGTAGGCGCCTGCGTTCTGGCCGTCCAATTGCAGGCCACGGCGCAGCAGGGCCAGGGCATCGGCGGGGCGGTTGTTGCGCAGTGCCACGGCCCCTTCGGCAAACCAGATGCCCGGGTTGGTGGGATCAAGCCGTTTGGCTTTTTCCAGGGCCTTGAGGGCTTGTTCAGAGCGGTTGCTGCGCAGTTCGGCTTCCGCCAGCAGCACCCAACCGATCGGTTCGTTGGGGAGCAGCCGGACGGTGAGATCGGCCAGACGGGCAGCGTCTTCGGGCTGGCCGAAACGCAGCAGCTTGGCGGCCGCCTGGGCAATGCCCCTGCCGGCCCCTTCAAGGGCCTCAGGCTGGGGCACGAACACAAAGGGCACCATGGCCGCGGCCGGTCGCGTCGTCATCAGCAGGCCGGCCGTCAGCAGCGTCACGGTGAGGCCCAAACCGGGGAGCCGCGGCCGGCTAGGGGTTTTGTTGGGTGGATGCGGTTGGCGGCGGACGCAAGGGGCCAAATTCAGCCAGGAACGGCCTGCCATGGAGTCGTTAAGAATCCTCCCCACCCTAGGCAGAGGGGGGAGAAAGACCTAGGGCGGCCCGCAGGTTGCGGCGCCACATCCAGGGTTTGATGCGTCGCAGGGCGGAGGCCCTCAGCCGTCCATCCCAGTCCCCATCACTCCAGGTGAGGGCCTGGGATCCCTGCAGGTCCAGCAACCAGGGCCTGGGTTGCACTTCGGCATCGGTGGCACTGGGCAGGTCGGGACCATTCCAGGGACATACCTCCTGGCAGATGTCACAGCCGGCCACCCAGCCCTGGAGGTGGTGGGCGATGGCCGGGGGCAGGACCGGGTCTCGATTTTCGATGGTGTGAAAGGAAATGCAGCGGCGCGAGTCGACGACGAAGGGTTCGCGGATCGCCTCGGTGGGACAGGCATCGAGGCAGAGGCGGCAAGACCCGCAGCGGGCCGCAGCGGGTCTGTCGGCGCTCAAGGGCACGGTGGTGAGCAGATGCCCCAGCAGCAGCCAGGAGCCGTGCTTGGGGTTGATCAGGTTGCCGTGTTTGCCGATCCAGCCGAGCCCAGCCTCTTCCGCCCATGCCTTGTCCATCAGCGGCGCACTGTCGACGCAGGCCCGCCAACTGGCCCCGTCCACCTGGTCCTGCAGCCAGCGGCCGAGGCGCCGCAGGCGACCATCAATGACTCGGTGGTAGTCCCGCCCCCAGCCATAGCGCGCTACTGCCAGACTGCCGGGCCTGCGCTGGGCCGTGACGTGGTAGTTGAGGCCCACCGCCAGAACACTGCGCACCCCTGGCAAAAGTTCGTCGATGGCCCGTCGCCGCGGGTCCGCCATCCAGGCCATCGAACCCTGGTAGCCGGCGCCTAGCCAGCGCTCCAGGGCAGCGCTGCGCAGGGCCAGGCGGCTGCTGCCGGGAACAGCGGCGATGCCTGCTACGGCGAAGCCCTCGTCCAGGGCCCGTTGGCACAGGCTTTGGGAAAGGTTGTCGGAACTGGGAGGGGACACGGGCAGTCGGTAAAGTTTGGCCAATCAGGATCCACAGGCGTGCCCTTCTCTTCCTCCACCCGCTTCAGCCCGCTGCTTCGCTGGATGGGGATCACCCTGGTGGTGCTCCTGCTGCTCAATCTGCTGGCGGTTTTGGCGCTTTGGGACTGGGGGTCCGAACCCTTTCGCCAGTTGGTGGTCGAACGGCTGGTGCAGCAATCCCCCCTGGCCCTGGTGGGCCTGGTGTTGATGTACATCGCAGCCAGGCTGGACGATGGGGGGAACGAGCGCTCGCCGCTGCTCTGGGCCGTGTGTCTGCTGAGCGGCTTGTTGGCGGTGTTGCTGACGGCCGCCCTGCCGATTGCTTTCGGCGGCGACAAATTGATGCAGGAGCAAGCCGACCAGCAGTTGGCCGCCTCCAAGGGCCAGCTGGAAATGGCCCGTCAACAAAGCAAGGATCCGGCGATGCTGCAGCAGCTGGTGAAGCAGGCCGAGGCCCGCGGCCAGGTGCCCGCCAACGCTTCTCCTGAACAGAAAACCCAGGCGGCCCGCACCTTCGTCGAGCGTCAGTTGGGCCAGATGGAAGGCCAGTTCAGGCAGATGCAACAGACCAGCGCCGTGACCCTCAACCAGCGCCGCTTGGGCAATTCCGCCGGTGCGGTGGTGCTGATTGCCGCCTTCACCATTCTTTGCCTGGGCAGTGTTCTTTAGTCTTTCGGCGCTGGAGGTTTCCGGTTTCCGGCCCAATCGCTGGTTAGCGTTTGAATTCCAGACCCCGTAGCCCCTTCCCTTCCCAGCCCATTGGATCCCCCTTCCACCCTGCCAAGACCCGATCAGCCCCTCAATTCCAGGCTGCAGCAGGACCTCAAAAATGACCTGATCGCGGGTCTCTTGGTGGTGATCCCCCTGGCCACCACCATCTGGCTGGCCACCACGGTCAGCCGTTTTGTCCTGGCTTTTCTCACCTCGATTCCCAAGCAATTCAACCCCTTCAACGCCCTGCACCCGTTGTTGCAGGAACTGATCAATCTTGGGTTGGGTCTTTTGGTGCCCCTGCTGGGCATCCTGCTGATCGGCCTGATGGCCCGCAACATCGTCGGGCGTTGGTTGCTGGAGTTTGGCGAGGGCACCCTGCTGCGCATTCCGGTGGCCGGCACGGTTTACAAAACCCTCAAGCAGCTGCTGGAAACCCTTCTCAGGGATAACTCCAGCCGTTTTAGTCGGGTCGTGTTGGTGGAATACCCCCGTGAGGGTCTGTATGCCCTTGGTTTTGTGACCGGAGCGATGGCACGTTCGATTCAGGCTGATTTCAGTGAGGCCATGCTGAGCGTGTTCATTCCCACCGCTCCCAACCCCACCACAGGTTGGTACGCCGTGGTACCGGAGCGCCTCGTCAAGGACCTGGATCTCAGCGTCGAAGATGCCTTCCGCACGATCATTTCGGCTGGCATTGTCAACCCAGATGAGCGTCAGCCCCCTTCCAATCGCAGCTTCTCCAGCCTCATGGCCCAGCTGCGGGCCCCCCAGCTCTCCTGATGCAGAGTCACTCCCTTGCCCGTGAACTGGCCCTGTTGATGCTCGCTCAGGTGGATGATCGGGGCAGTAAGCCCATGCCGCCGTCGGATCTCTCGATGGAGGCGCTGTTGCATCAAGCCCAGGCCAGCCTGGCCCTGCATGTGCGTGAGGCCCTCGACCATTCCGCCGGTGATCTCGAGCAGGCCCAGCAGCAGTTGCTCGATAGCGAGCTGCAGCAGGAGGGCGAGCAGAGCTTGCCGCGGGTGCGCACGCACCTGCAGAAGGGCCTGGCCTTGGCTGAACAGGCCCTGAATCGTTTGTCGGCCAGCCTTGAGTTGCCGCGGCTGTTGGTGTTGGCCGACCAGGAGGCGGTGCGCCGGGGGGCGATCGAACGGGCCCGGGCGGTGTTGCAGCAGCGCGAAGACCTGGACGCCCGCTTGGATCGGGTGATGGAGGGCTGGCGTTTGACCCGTCTGCCCCGCATCGATCGGGACATTCTGCGGCTGGCGGCGGTGGACCTGGAGCAGTTCGGCACCCCCCTGGCCGTGGCCTGCAGTGAGGCGGTTGAACTGGCGAATCGCTATAGCGATGAGCAAGGCCGGCGCATGATCAACGGTGTACTGCGGCGCTTCACCAACGCCACCAAGGTCTAAATAGGGTTTCAGCTAAGATGGTTTTTGATTGGTTTCGCCGCCGCACCGCGCCCACGCCCCAAGCCGAGACGGCCGCTGAGACGCCGGATGAGCAGGACCCTGGCACAGGTTCAGATTCAGATCTGGAGGCCGTCGCCCCTGAAGTTGCGAATGCGGTTGTTGCGGCCGTTGTTTCGGAGGTTGCTGAAGCTTCAGCCGCTCCGCAGGATTCCCCAGCCGAGGCGGCTTCGATCCCTCCGGTTCCGGCTGCGGCGACCGCTGGCGGTGTCGATCAAGAGGCCCTGGAATGGGCGCGCCAGGCCTATGCCCGCCTGAAGGCCCAGCAGCAAGCTGCTTCGCCTGCTCCGGCGACAGTTGTCTCCGCACCGCCATCGCCGGCAGTTTCTCCATCCAGCCCAGCCGATCAGCCGGCGGTTGTTCCGGAGTTGGAATCCGGCGGTCCGGAGTCCGATGCTGCGGCCGAAGCGATTGCGGCCCCCCAGCCACCCGCAGCTTCGCTGGGTATTGAGGGTTCCACTCCAGCTGCTGCCGCTTGGTCTGCGGTAGTTGCTCCCACCGAGCCCGCGGCGCCCGCGGCGCTGCCACTCGCAGACCCCGCCCCAGCGGCCCCGGGCCTGTCCCTGTTGGAGCAAGCAGCGGCCCAGCGCCAGCAGCGGCTGCAGGAACTGA
This sequence comes from Cyanobacteriota bacterium, assembly GCA_026389315.1. Taxonomy (GTDB): domain Bacteria; phylum Cyanobacteriota; class Cyanobacteriia; order PCC-6307; family Cyanobiaceae; genus Cyanobium. The sequence goes on along the minus strand of JAPLIC010000020.1, from coordinate 2,660 downwards.
CGGCCCAGGAGAGCCTGGCCACCTCCGAGGCTTTGGCCGCCCCTGCTGACCGGCCAGCGGCCGCTAGCACCGGTACTTCCGTCCCCGGGACCGCCGTTGCGGTGCTCGCTGGCGATGATCCCCAGTTGGGCGATTTCGATGACACCTTCACCTGGTCGGCGGAGGTGTTGGCCGCCCAGGGGCGCTCGGTCGAGCAGGTTTCCATCGAGGAAATCGACTGGCTGGGGCGACTGCGGCGCGGCCTGGAGAAGACCCGCCGCGGTTTCGTCACCCAGCTGCTCGACAGCCTCGGCGACGATCCCCTCACCCCCGAGGTGATCGATGATCTGGAAACTACGCTTTTGCGGGCCGATGTGGGCGTCCAGGCCACCGACCAGGTGCTGGCGGCCCTGCGGCAGCGGCTCAACGAAGAAGTGGTGGATCCGGCCGAGGGTTTGCGTTTTCTCAAGGAGCAATTGCGGGGCCTGCTGGAGGCGCCGATCAGCGCCAGTGGCCGCGAGTTGTTGGTGCCCGAACGGGGGCGGCTGAATGTCTGGTTGCTGGTGGGGGTTAACGGGGTTGGTAAAACCACCACCCTGGGCAAGTTGGCCAATCTGGCCGTGCGCAGTGGCTATAGCTGTTTGATCGCCGCGGCGGATACCTTCCGGGCGGCGGCGGTGCAGCAGGTGAGTGTGTGGGGCGAGCGCAGTGGCGTTGCCGTGATTTCCAATCCCTCGGCCAATGCCGATCCGGCGGCGGTGGTCTACGACGCCATCGGCGCCGCCCAAGCCAAGGGCAGCGAACTGGTGCTGGTAGATACCGCCGGCCGCCTGCAGACCAAACACAACCTGATGGAAGAGCTGGCCAAGGTGCGACGCATCATCGACAAGCTGGCCCCCGAGGCGGCCGTTGAATCCCTGCTGGTGCTGGATGCCAGCCAGGGTCAGAACGGTTTGAAACAGGCGATGGCCTTTGCCCAGGCAGCGGGCCTCACCGGCGTTGTGCTGACCAAGCTCGATGGCAGCGCCCGCGGCGGTGTGGCCCTAGCCGTGGCGTCGGAAGCCAAGTTGCCAATCCGCTTCATCGGTGCCGGCGAAACGATCCGTGATCTGCGCCCCTTTAATAGTTTTGAATTCGTTGAGGCGCTGTTGGCGTCTTGAGCGGCAACCACTATTTACGTACCCTGCAATCGTGCTTGAGGCTGATCTGGTCATCCGATCTGAGTTGTGTATCGTGCCGAACATATGGTTGTCGGAAACTCCCAATAAAGAGTTAGGCGTATCAGGCAGGGCGGAGGAGATCGCCCGTCCATGTTGCGAACAGCTGTTGCTGATGATTGTCGCAACGTGGGAACACTCGATGGGTGCACAAGCATCCCATCGATGACCAACCCGAACAGCCCGCCGGGGCTGATCCAGCGCTACCGGGAGGAGCTGCAGGCCCGCCACTACGCGCGCCGCACGGTGAAGACTTACGAGCAGTGGCTGCGGCGGTTTCTGCGGTTTCATGGCATGCGCCATCCGCGGGAGATGGGCAGCGCGGAGGTGAACGCTTTTCTCACGCACTTGGCGGTGGAGGCTCAGGTGAGCGCCTCCACGCAGAACCAGGCCCTCTCGGCGCTGCTGTTTCTGTACCGAAAACTGCTGGAGCGGGATCTGGATCTGGAGGGAGTGGTGCGTGCCCGCAAGCCTCAACGGTTGCCGGTGGTTCTGACAGAAGAAGAGGTGCGATCGGTCTTGCAGCGGCTCGAAGGAAGCGAAGCGCTGGTAGCTGGACTGCTGTATGGCAGTGGGCTGCGATTGATGGAGGCTCTGCGGCTGAGGGTGCATGACCTGGATTTCAATCGGCAGGAACTGACCGTTCGTAATGGAAAGGGCGGAAAAGACAGACGCACAATGCTTCCGAAACAGCTAGCGAAGAAGCTGCAGATCCATCTTGAAGAGGTTCGAACTGTACACAAACGAGACTTAATAGATGGATGGGGTGCGGTGCAACTTCCCTACGCCTTAGCGCGTAAGTATCGGAATGCTACAACGGAGTGGGGCTGGCAATGGGTATTTCCCCAGCATCGGCGCTGGCAAGATCCAACCTCAAAACAACAGGGACGCCATCATCTCGATCCGAGTTTGATTCAGAAATCGGTGCGAAGCGCTGTGCTGGCAGCTGGTATCAGCAAGCCGGCCAGCTGCCACAGCTTGCGTCATTCTTTTGCCACACACCTATTAGAGAGAGGACAGGACATTCGCACAATTCAGGAATTGATGGGTCACAAGGACCTAAAAACAACAATGATCTATACGCACGTTCTCAATCGCGGACCATTTGGCGTCGCCAGCCCGGCAGATTTCCTTTAAAGAAACGGAAAAGAGCCGCCGGTGATACCGGGTCCGTATAAAATCCCAACCAAGTCACCGTCCAATCCCTCAGACCTAATGCACCGCATGCCCTTTGGAGTAAGTTGCCGGCTTCCCATCTGCCGCTTAGGCCGACAACGGCACCCACCCCAGAGCGGATACCGGACCCGTCCATACAGCGTTAGGCAGACAAAGCAGCCGGTTGCGCAGCCGTATCTCCTAGGATACAGTGGGGCATGCTTGAAATCAGGGAGACGCCTGCCTATGCCGCGTGGTTTGCTGCCCTGCGTGACCGGACCGCAAGGGCTCGTATCGACATCCGGATCA
>JAPLIC010000027.1 GCA_026389315.1 Cyanobacteriota bacterium | reverse complement strand
ATATTTTCCATTCAATCAGACTTTGGATTTGTTCAAAGCTGAATTTCTAGTCACCGTATCCGGTGGCTTTTTTTGCGTTCTTTTGGGCAATCCCTTGGCGGCTTGGCGCTCCCGGCGACACCTGAAACCGTTTTGGTTGGCTTACCGTCTTTGGTTGCGGAACGACTGCATTGACTTGAGCGCTGCATTTGCGTATCACACCCTGCAGTCTTTCCTCCCAGCTCTGTTGATTGCCATGTCTTTGGCATCGAGAGTGCTTGGCAAGGATCAGGAGTTGCTATCACGATTGGTAGAGCTTGTCGGGCAGGTGCTTCCCGAGGCGATGATTCCCGTCTTTGCAACCACCTTGGATCGGTTTTCGCGTCAAGGCCCTGGCGCTGGGGCCTTGGGAGTGTTGTTATTGGCCCTTAATGCCAGCAATATCTATCTCACACTGCAGCGTGGGGCCGATCGCCTTTGGTGGAATAGGCCCTTCGGCTTTGATGATTTGAAGCCAGGACAACTTGTGCGTCGGTTTTTGCTCCTAAGACTTAAGGCGATTCTTCTCGTACTCCTAATTGGTCCCTTGCTTATAATGGATCAATTTATCAGTTCTGTGCGCTTTTTTGGTTCAACCTGGTTGCGAAATGTTATTTTTGATTCACTGCCGAGACAGTGGACTTGGTTCGCCTCCGTTTCCTATAGCGTTGATCTTTTGCTCTCGCTATTAGTAAATTTTTTGGCCACTCTCCTTTTCCTCTGGTTGCTACCTTCTCGTCCTGTGTCACTTAGGTCTCTGCTTTCTGGCTCTATTCTTGTGTCTGTTTCGGTAACTTTACTGAATCTGATTCTAGGACAAACATTGTTAAATTTAGGCTTGCGTTTTCAGGCTTATGGTTTGGTTGGCGGCGTGTTGGTGCTCACTCTTTGGATGTGGTTATTGGGGGTGATTGTTTATTATGGTCAGTGTCTTAGCGTCGTTCTGGCTAAACGGTCTGCATGGGAGGCGATCCGCACTTTTTGATCTTTGATGTTGGTCTGCCAGGGGGGGAGGATGGAACTGGAAGATGTTTTTCATCGTCAACGCTGATGCAGCGCCCCTCTTTGCCTTGGACCTGGATCGCGCTGGCGGCGCTCCTATTGTTTCTTCCTGGCCCTTTCCGTCGCCTGCTTTTTGAACTCGCCGGTGGCTTCACCTTGTTGGTGCTTTTGCTTCCTTTGCTGGCAGCTGGTCTGGGTCTTTTGGCTTGGCAATTCTATCGACGTCGCTTTCACACATGCGCTAACTGTGGCATGGTGAGTTTTGGGACCTCCCAATGTCCAGCCTGTGGTGCCGACTTGGACAGCAGAGACGTTGGAATGGGAATTGGGTCGAACGGTGACGAACTCGACGCCAGTGATGTGACCATCAACGTCAGTGCCGTTGATGTTGGCTCATCCCCGAATTCGAAATCATCCAAATCTGATCCTTAAACTTAATCGTGTAGATCACCCAATTGCCTGGGGGGATCCATTTTTGGCTAGGGAAGGCCCCCAGCGGTTCTGGCCAATTCCATCAACCTGCGTTCCCTCAGATAGAGAAAAAGGGGCCCTCCGCAAGCAAAAGCAATTGTCACACAGATCAGCAGTACCCATGGCAGCCCTTTCATGGCAAGCCTGCGGCTTTCTGCCACCATCCACACCGTGAACGCGGTGGCGGCCACCGCCAGATCGCGGCTGAGGGATTGGGCGGCGGGATTGGCGTTGGCTAGGCGCACAAACAGACCCAGATCAAAGGCCGCTCCATGGGCCTGCATGAAGGCCAGATTCGCTTGCCAGGTCAAAACGGCGCCGGCGATTGCCAAAGTCAGGTAAAGCCAGGCCAGGGGGTTCTGCTGGCTGGCTGCAGGGGCGGGGGCGGTTTGGCTCATGGTTGGTAGGGCTGTGCTGGCTGTTCGGGTCGTTCGGGATCCCAGATCTGCACTTCTTGTTCCACCTTCTCCAGGAGTTGGAGGCAGTGATTGGCATAGGCCTGGGCGCGGCGATGCAGGGTGGCCATGGCTTCCACCTCCAGATCACTGGCCTGTAACTGGGCCAGGCAGAGTTCAAGGGCCGTTTGGGCTTCCCGGAAATTGAGGTCTTGGACACCGTCCAAAGCCTCGTCTGGACCAAGGGCGATGTCTTCTTCTGGGGTCGCCAGGGCTTCGGGGACCTGGGCTGGTGGACGTCTTTTGCTGGGAGCCATGGATGCGGTTGATCACTCGCTGGAGGGCAGTGGATGAAGACTCAGGGCCTGGGCCAGCACCCGCCCATCGACAAAACGCAGTTCCACCGTATCTCCCGTTTGCAGTTGCCTGACGCGGCTGACGAGCTTTCCTTTGGGGTTGTGCACCAAGCAATAGCCGCGGCTTAGGGGGCGCAAGGGGGAGAGGGCCGCCAGGAGCCGCTGTTGTTGCTCCAATCCCTCCCGTTGACGGGCGAGCAGTAGGCGGGGATGTAGTTCTTTGAGTCGCACTTGTTGGTGTTTGAGTTGCTGTTTCAGTGACATCAGTCTCATCTCAGCCCCTTGTCTCAGGTGCTGGCGCAATTGCAGCAAACCTTGGCGAATCGCTGATCGATCCGGCAGCAGTGCCACAAGGGCTGCTGTAGGAGTGGCGGCTCGATAGTCGGCGATCAGATCGGCGATTGTCGTGTCATCTTCATGGCCCAGCCCGCAGACCACCGGCACGGGAGCGTGGGCTAACGCAAGGGCCAGATCTTCGCCGTCGAAAACCGCAAGGTCCTCACGGCTGCCACCACCACGGGCCAGCACGATCGCGTCCAGCCCCAGAGATTCACTGTTTTCGCCCAACCGTCGCAGGGCCTCGAGGATGCGTGCCTCCACCGCCCCCTGCACCGGGATGGGCACCACCAACAGGGCCGTGGCAGGCCAGCGTTCCTTGGCGGTGCGCAGCATGTCGGCGAGGGCAGAACTTGGCACGCTGGTCAGCAGGGCGATACGCCTCGGCCAGGGGGGCAACGCCCGCTTGCGTTCAGGTTCGAACCATCCCTGCGGTGCCAGCCGGCCCCGAACTCGCTCGAATTGACGCATCACCGCGCTCAAGCCGGGGCGCACATCCAGGATCTGCACCGTCAGGTTGGCGCGGGCCGCCCAGAAATTGAGTTTGCCCACCACAATCACCCCGTCCCCCTCCTCCGGGATGAAATCCATACGGGCCAGCTGGGACGCCCAGATCACCCCTGAGATGGAGGCTTCGCCATCGGTGAGGGTCAGCCAGAGATGGCCTTTTTTGATCTGGGGCCGGCTGGCCGTAGCCTCCAGCAGAAAACGGGGGGCAAAACCTCGATCCAGCAGGGTGCCAATGGCCTGGTTCAATTCGCCAACGCTGTATCGCGGCAGTCCCCCAGTCTCTGAAGCTCCGGCGGTCACAGGTCGGTAGGTGGATTTGGCCGGTTCAGCAAAGTCCTGTCCCAACCCCAATGCCTTGCAGATTAGGAGGCAAGGGGCGGGGCCGCTGGGGGACTCCATGCTCGGCCGTACCCTTGTTCAACTCTGCTAGACAGAGATCACCGGCCGCCATTGGGCTTTTGCTGCTTGGGCTGACGCGGGGGAGGTCTCGGCGTTGCTTGGGCTTGGGTCGGATCCTCAGGCCAGTCGTGTCGTGGATAGCGCCCGCGCAGCTCCCGCCGGGTTTGGGCATAGCCACTGCGCCAGAACCCCGCCAAGTCGCGAGTGATGGCGGCTGGACGACCCGCTGGCGAGAGCAGATGGACGGTGAGGGGCAAGGTCCCGTCGAGCAAGGGCGGGGTGGAATCGCATCCGAACATTTCTTGTAATCGGACTGGCAGCACTACTTCTTCGATCCCGTAAATCAGCGGGATCCGCCGGCCTGATGGCACATCAAAGCTGGTGGGCAGCAGGGCTTCCAGCGCGCTGCGCTGCTGCCAGTCCAGACCGCCCCAGAGGGCTGCCTCCAGATCAATCTCCTGCAGCTCTTGTAGGCTGCGCCCTCCTTCGGCTTGGGGGCCCAGCCAATCAGGCAGGGTCGCCAGGAGCACCTTGTCGCAGCAATCAGGCCAGGGTTGGCCCAGATGCTTGTGGGCCAGAGTCAAGCGCTGCTGCAGTTGGCGGCAGCGGGGGGTCCATGGCAGACACTCCAGCCCCAAATTGCGCACCGCCTCCAGCAAGGTGTGCGCAATGGCGGTCGGATCGGCTTCGGGCCAGGGTGTCACTTCCAGTTCCAGGGAGTCCAGTCGGCGGACCCGCTCGCACCGCACTCGACCACAGCTTCCATCCCAGCGGGTCCGCAGGCTGAGGCTGGCGGATTCGCCCGCCAGGCTCTCGATCTGGGCCGCCGGAATCGCCACGGCAAGAAGCACGCGGGCCTCCTGTTGATGGCCTTCCACCCTGGCGATGGCCAGGGCTGCGGCGCCACAGAGAGGGTCGCCAGGCGCCAGGCGAGCGCCCCCCCCATGACGCATCAGCACAGCTCCGTCCCCCTTGCCGCGCCCAAGGGCGATCCGTTCGGGATAGGCCCAACACAGCAATTGTCCGGCAATCAGGTCTTCCGATTGGTGTGGACCTGGGTCAGCGGATCTGCGGTGGGTGGTCGCCGCTTGAGCCACCTGTTTCTTGAGTTGCAGCATCACCTCACGCCAAGGGCCCGATCGCCCTCCCCTGCGCAGCCAGTCGAGCCGATGCAGCAGGTCGGCTCCCACCTCCCGAGCGTCCAGGGGATCCCGTTCACTAAGCAGCGCTGCCACGGCGCAGCCCTGCTCCAGCCATCCACGCTCGGCCGCCAACAGCAGCATGTGACTCAGCCGCGGCGGCAAGCCGATGCCGGCCATGGCCTTGCCATGGGCCGTTATTCGCCCTTGGTCATTAAGGGCACCCATTTGAGTCAGTAGCCGTCGGGCCTGCTCCAGCGGTTGGGGTGGCGGCGGCTGCAGCCAGGGCAGATCCGTCCCGTCGCCGCTGCCCCAGGCGGCCAGTTGGAGGGCTAGGGGCAGGGGGTCCGCCTGAAGTAGCTCGGGGGGATCGAAGGCGGGTCGGCGGGCTTGTTCGGCAGGCGACCAGAGCCGCAGGCAGCGTCCAGGGCCGAGCCGGCCCGCCCTGCCACAGCGTTGGGTGGCGCTGGCCTGGCTGCAGGGTTGGGTGACGAGCTGATCCATGCCCCGGGCGGGGTCATAGCGATTGACACGACTGAGGCCGCTGTCCACGACCAGCCGGACGCCCGCCAGGGTCAAGGAGCTTTCGGCGATAGACGTGGCCAGAACAATTTTGCCGGCCTTGGATGGGGCCGGGGCGATGGCCTGGAGCTGCCCCTCCAGGGACAGGTGTCCGTGCAGGGGCACGCACTCCAGGGTTTGCCCCCATGGGGTCTCTGCGATAGCCCGCAGGCAGCTGCCGATCTCCCTTTGGCCCGGCAGAAACACCAACACCGTTTCGCCCCCATGGCGTTGCCCCAGCCAGTGCTCCTCCAAGCCCCGCAGCACCTGCCTGGTCAGGCTTTCCCTTTCCCTGGGCACCTGGTATCGCACATCCACAGGATGGCTGCGCCCAGGAACCGTGATGACCGCCGCTCCTGCCATGCCGGCCGCCAGGGGCTCCAGGTCGAGGGTGGCGGACATCAGCAGCACCAGCAGGTCGGGTCGCAGCTCCTCGCGGGCATGGCGCAGCAGCGCCAAGGCCAGGTCGGCTTCGGCCCCGCGTTCGTGGAATTCATCGAAGACCACGGCACCGACCCCCATTAGTTCGGGATCCCCCTGCAGGCGCCTCAGAAACACGCCCGTCGTCATCACTTCCAGCCGGGTGGCCTTGGAGCTGCGATGGTCGAAGCGCACGCTGTAGCCCACCCGGCCCCCCGGGGTTTCGTTGAGGGCCTCCGCCAAGCGTTGGGCCGCTGATCGGGCCGCCAGTCGACGGGGCTGAATCAGCAGGATGCGGGTTGGCTCCGGCAGGGACTCCAGCAGGGCCAGGGGGACCCGGGTCGTTTTACCGGCCCCTGGGGTGGCCTGGAGCAGCAAGGTGCCCCGGCCGATGAGGGTGTCGGTGATCAACGCCAGGTACGCATCGATCGGCAGTGGGGGCGCCAAGGGAGTCAGCGCACGTGGCGAATGCCGTCGACTGGGTGATAAACCTCGCCCGTGGTTTCTTCGTAGACGATCGCTGGCAACCCTGTTTCGAACATGGTTTGCAGGGCTTCCTTGAGATAAGGGTTCCAGCCGCCGGTCGTCACCTTGCCGTGGCGAACGGTCCAATCCCAGGTGCCTTGCAGGTCCCTGGGGATGCGTCCTTCCCTGTCCCTGCGGGCGACCAAATCCTGGGATTCGACAATGCCGACCAGGATCGGATCCTTGCCATAGGCCGGTGTGATGCTGAGTTCCAGCCGGATGGGATCATCCTTCACCAGTTTGAGCCGGAACCTGGGCGGCAGCTTGAGGCCGTTGAGTACGGCGGCCACTATCCGTGTCCTCTGGTCCACCATCAGCGTCTCCCGGATTGTGCAGTCCGAGTGCTGAGCCTATTCACCGACGGTCTGGCTCTCAGCTTGGATCGACGGGTGTGGCCGGTTCGCCGTTGTCACCGCTGAAGCGAACCGTGAGCAGGTCCTCGCGCGTGATTCGGCCTTGGGCGTCCAGCAGTTCGGGATGGATCGTCACCTTGCCGGTGCGATCGGCTGGCCTGTCGCCCACGGGCTTGGCATTGGTGCCGCTGTCACCGGGTCGGGGAATCGCCTGAAAACCTCTCCCCATGACTTGGAAGGCTTGCCAGAGTAGAAAAAGGAAGCAACCTGCATAGAGGAGGGGAAACACCCGCTCAAGCAGGACCAAGGAATGGGAAGAAACGTTCATGGGCCGGTCTTTGCCCCTGGCCGATGGAATCCGTCCATCATCGCCGCTCGGCCGCAGAATCGTTGCTCGCGAGCATCCAGGCCCAAAGGGTGGTGCAGGCCGCCCCGAAGGCGAGGAAGGCCAACAAGAGCCGACTGGTGTCCATGGTTAGTTGGAAAACTTTATAAATCCTAGGGCGGCATGGCCTTGAAGGCGGCCTTCGAGTCGCCAGGATGGGTCCATGGGTCTGACGTTTCCTGTGAATCGTTGTTTTGCTGCGAATCGGCTGCGTTGCCTCAGCCCCCTTGTTGCGGCCCTCCTGGGCCCCCTCGCGTTGCCGATTCCAGGCAGCACTGTTGCTCCGGCCCGGGCTTTTCCCAATGGTTCCCCATTGGTCCGCCAGTCCTTCGTGGCTGAGGCGGTGCGCCGTTCAGGTCCTGCCGTCGTGACAATCGAGACCGAACGCACCCTGGCGCCAGCTTCGGGTGGTTCTGCAGCCAGCCCGCTGGACGATCCCATGCTGCGCCGCTTCTTCGGCATGCCTCCGGCCGCCCAGCCGGGCCCGCGCAAGGTGCGAGGTCAGGGCAGCGGCGTCATTTTTCAGGCCCAGGGGTTACTGCTGACCAACGCCCATGTGGTTGAAGGCGGAACACGGGTGACCGTGGGGCTTCAGGATGGCCAGCGGGTCGAAGGTCAGGTGGTAGGCCTGGATCACGTCACGGACCTGGCGGTGGTGCGTCTAGCGCGCAATGGGCCCTGGCCGATCGCTCCCCTGGGCAACTCCGATGCCCTGCAAGTAGGTGATTGGGCAATTGCCGTCGGCAATCCATTTGGTTTGAATCACACCGTGACCCTGGGCATCATCAGCAGCCTAAATCGAAGCGCCAGTAAGCTGGGCCTATCCGATAAGCGTCTCGACCTGATTCAGACCGATGCAGCAATTAATCCTGGCAATTCAGGTGGGCCTTTACTCAATGCAGACGGGGAAGTGATTGGCATCAATACCCTGGTGAGAACCGGTCCTGGAGCCGGTTTGGGATTCGCGATTCCGATCAATCGGGCCCGCTCGATCGCTGCCGAGATTGTGGCCACAGGAAAGGTAATTCATCCCGTCATCGGTGTGTCATTGAATGGATTGCCAGTCGGTCCTGATGGGCAACCCCAACCAGGCGCCTTGGTGGTGAAAGTATTGCAATCTGGGCCGGCTGCCCGGTCTGGAGTTCAGAGCGGGGATGTGATTGTGGCCGTCGAAGGCAGGATTGTGCGCAGCCCCTCCGATGTCATCGCTGCGGTGGAAGCCGGTGGGGTGGGGCGCCCCCTGACCCTGGGCCTGCTGCGAGCTGGGCGCCCCCTGCAGATCAAGGTGCTGCCAGGGGAGTGGGGTCAGGTTCCCTAGCCACTGGGCTAAGGCAATTCAAAGCACATCGAAGCTGGGTTGTGGCGCTCCGGGCCGCATCGATTCGATCACGTCGGGTCGGAGGGCCAGTTCCTGGGCGACCCGCGATGGCGAGTCCAGTTGCTGACGCATCATCCATTGGGTGGCGGCTTTCTGGCTGTGCCAGGCCTGGAGGAGCTGTTTGGCAAGGCCCTGGAGGGTCTGAATGTCGACCGTTGAATCGATGGCACGACTCATGCGCTCCATCTCGAATTTCTGACCGAGAGAGAGGGTGAGGGGTTCGGACATGGGAAGAAGGTCCTGCGACAAAACTGGTTCAAGGCTACGAACTGTTTCAAGTGCCCAGGTATCCAATGCGACATGCAGGGCTGGCCGGAGGCAAAAAACCAGCGTTTGCTGATGGTTGCCGTGTCGATTGCCGTCCTGGATCGGATCGGACTGGGGACTGAAAGCGCCTGGTAGGGGCCTTTTAGGAACTCTTTTTTGGGCTGGAGCCAACGTCCTGGCACGGATGTTGCTTGGTCCCGTCCGTGGCTTCCCCAGTAGCTATCTGATTTGGCCAGGTCAGAGCTTTCACACGATCTGGGCTGCCGGGCCGGCGGGAAAGGGCTTCTGGGCTGGGGCGTTGTGTGATAAAGACAGTAAACAGTGGGGGTGGGAGATTTTCAGGATTTACGGTCGGCGGCCTTGGACTTCTGTTTGAGACGATTGGCCTCCCGTTTTTGGCTGCGGGCTTCCTCTGCTCTGGCCTGTTCGGCTTCCTGACGCTCTTCCTCCTTTTTCTGCAGGTAGTAGGCGTAATCCCCGCGATAGACGACTAGCTCGCCATCGCGAAGCTCGACAATGCGGTTGGCCACCCTCGAAATGAAGAAGCGGTCGTGGGAAACCACCAGGGCTGCCCCTTCGTAGGCCCGCACAGCATCTTCCAGCATCTCCTTGGCCGGAATGTCGAGGTGATTGGTGGGCTCGTCCAGGACCAACAAGTTGCATGGGGTCACCAGCATCAGGGCGAGGGCGAGGCGTGCCTTCTCCCCACCACTGAGCTGGCCAACGTTTTTGAACACAGAGTCATTGCTGAGCCCAAACCGGCCCAGGAGACTGCGTACCTGGGTCTGGGTCCAGTCGGGGACGGCGCTGAACAGGGTGTCAATCACTGTCCGATTGAGGTCGAGGGCCTCCGCCTGGTTTTGCTCGAAGTAGGCGGGGATCACATTGTGTTCCCCGATGCCCGCTTCCCCCTCCTCTGGTTCTTCCAGGCCCAGCACAAAGCGAAGCAGGGTCGATTTGCCAGCTCCATTGGGGCCAACCAGGGCGATTCGATCGCCCCTTTCGACCTCCAGGTTGGCGCCCAGAAACAGCAGCCGATCGTCGTAGCTGTGGCTGAGATCCTTTAGGGAAGCGACCAATCGGCCGGAACGGGGCGCCGGGGGAAACTTGAAACGGGGTCCCTCGGCCCCATCAAGAGGAGCTTCAATGCGCTCCACTTTGTCCAATAACTTCTCGCGGCTCTTGGCCTGGGTGCTGCGGGTGGCACTGGCCCGAAAGCGGTCGATGAAGGCCTGCTGCGTGCCCAACTCCTTTTGCTGCCGCTCATAGGCGGCCTGGGTGGCTTCCCGTTCGAGTTCCTTCTGTTCAAGGTGCTGGCTGTAGTTGCCCAGATAAGTGCGTGAGATGCCCCGTTCCGTGGCCACGATCTGATTGCAGACCCGATCGAGGAACGTGCGGTCATGGCTGATGACAACCAGGGGCACGGTCTGTTCCAGCAGATAGCTCTCCAGCCACTGAATCGTTTCCACGTCAAGATGGTTGGTGGGTTCATCCAGCAGCAGTAGGTCGGGATCCTGAAGCAAAATTTTCCCCAGGGCGATACGCATCTGCCAACCGCCTGAGAAGTCTCCTACCGGTCGTTCGGCCTGCTCGACTGTGAAGCCGATCGTGGGCAACAACTTGTCGATGCGGGCCTCCAGTTCATAACCATGCAGGGCCTCGAAGCGGCTCTGGAGACGACCGAGTTCTTCGATGAGTCGATTCAGGAGCTCGGCATCGTCGGCCGCCTGCTCCGTCGTCATTTCGTTTTCGACCAAGCGCATGCTGTTCAGCACCTCGGCGGCTTCCCCAAAGGCCTGAAACAGTTCCTGGCGCACACTGCGCAGGGGATCGACATCAAATTCTTGTTGCAGATAGGCGATGCGAGGATCGCCTTTGCGCACTACCTGGCCGCTGCTGGGCTCCTCAAGTCCGGCGATTATTCGCATCTGGGTGGATTTGCCTGCCCCATTCACGCCCACTAGTCCGATGCGGTCCCCGGCCTTCACCTCCCAACTCACATCTTTGAGCACCTCTCCAGTGGGGTAGATCTTGCCGATACGTTCGAGGCGCAGCACGGAAAAAGGGATCCCTAAGTCCCTTCATCATCCCCCGGCGCTAGGGCCCCCTTGGGTCAGGCCGGTCCGTCAGACTGGTGGGCCGCTGCTTCCCGCAGACACCGGCAGGGTTCCAAATGATCAAACGCCTTGAGCAGGTTGCTGCCCTTGTGGTGGCGGCCGGCCTGGCCCTCGTGAGCTATTGGCTGTTTTTCAGCTGGGCCCAAGGCGGGGGAGCCCAGCACCGTCGTCTGCCCCAACCCCGTTCGATGGGGGCGCCAGGGGAGCCTGTCGCCTCCGCAGGAGGAATGGGGGGCGGGCGACCGACGTTGCCCTCAGAGGCCGCCTCGGGCCTTGAGCAACCATTGTTTCGTGTCCAGATCGTCGAGAGTGGCGATGTGGGCTCGCACCTCATCGATCGACACCGGCAGCCCAAGGGCGGCGCCGATTTCGACAATGCGTGAAAGCGTGCCGCTGGGATCTTGGAGAGCCTGACGGAAGAGGGCCTGAGTCAGTGTCACATCAGCACTGATTCTGCTGTATAGGAGAGCTGCGTTGCCAGGCGACAGGTCGCCCGAGGACGGTTGTGCGGAGGAACTGAGGGCCATCTTGGGGGGGGCAGTAGGGGGGCGATGAACGCCCATCTTCTCCTTCGGGTTGCCCTGGGGGGCTCAGGCTGCTGCGGCTTGATCATCCACGTCGGTGCCGGTAGCGGAGGCATCTTCCATGCTGCGGGCATCGAGGCAGAGAACCTTGCGCAACTGGGCGTAATTGGCCGCCAGGGAGGGTTGCCCTTCCTGTTGGGCTCCAAATTCCGCTCGTTGCAAAACATGGTGCAGGTGGGTCAGCAGGTAGGTACTGATCACGGCCGACACCAACACATCACTGCGTTCGGGACTGCGGCGTTGGCTGGCTCGGCTTTTGACCTGCGGACTGGCCGCTGGAGTCTTGGGGCGAACAGGGGTGGATCGGGCCATGGCGCGGACCGGTACGGTGCTGAAAGCATAGTGCTGGATACTATCCCTGAAGATCTCTGTACACTCCTTCCTAACCTTGCGGATCTGGGCGGCCAGATCTCTCTAGCCTTGGCCACCCGTCAGACCTCCTCAAGCGGGCGATCCAAGTCACCCCGAATCCAGGTGGTGCTGCCCGAAGACGTCTGTGAACGGTTGGCAACCTTGGCGGAGGCGGAGTCGCGGACAGTCAGCAACATGGCCAAGGTCCTGATCCAGCAGGGTCTGGACCGCATGGAACGCCAGCAAGGCCAGGAGCCAGCCCCCGGCAATGCCCGTTTCCGCGAGGTCCTCGAACGCCAGCAACGAATGGGTGCTCGCCGTCTCAAAGGGATTCCTCGCCGCCTGCGCCTACCCCGCACGCAGGGCTAATCAGGGACCACAACCCAAGGATGGATTAACGCGCCGTTCAACGGATTGAACGATGTGCTGCCGTTAACCCTGGTGCTGGGCCCAGAGACCCAGTACGGCGGCTTTACGGGCGCCGGTCACCGAGGGCAGAGACCCGGCATGGCCCTGCTGGTGCCACCAGGCCAACAGGGCAAAGGCCAGGGCTTCCCGCTGGGAGTCGCCGATGCCCAGGTCGGCCAGGGGGCGGACGGCCAAGCCGCGACATCGGCGTCGTAGCTGGTCCATCAGCATGCGGTTGCGGGCGCCGCCGCCAGCCACCAAGAGTTCCAGGGGGCGAGGGCCCCGCTCAAGATCCTGGGCGACGATGGCTGCTGTCAAGGCTGTGAGGTTGGCTAGGGCGTCGGCGGGATCCCGGGAGCCCTGCTCGGCCAACTGGTGCAGCCGCTGCTCCAGGTCCTGGGCGCCAAACAGTTCGCGGCCAGTGGATTTGGGCGGTCGCTGTAGGAAATAAGGCTCCTGTAGCCAGTGCTGAATCAACGCTTCGTTGACTTGGCCGCCCAGCGCCCAGGCCCCTTCGTGATCGAAACTGAGCCGCCCCTGGCTGAAGCGTTGCACCGCCAGGTCAATCAGGGTATTGGCCGGGCCACAATCCCAGCCCAGTACAGGGTTCCGCCGTTCCGGTCCAACTCCGGGTGGCAGCAGGGTGAGATTGGCGATACCGCCCAGGTTCAGCAAGGCACGCCAGCCGTCGATGCCCCCAACTAAGGCCGCATCAGCGGCTGGCACAAGGGGGGCGCCCTCGCCACCCAGGGCTAGATCGGCACTGCGGAAATCAAAGACCACCGGCCGTCCCAGCAGCTCGGCGAGCAGCGGGCCTTGCAGCATTTGCCAGCTAAGGCCCCGCCGTTGGGCCGTGGGCGGGCGGTGCCAAATGGTTTGGCCGTGGCACCCGACCAGTTGACTCTCGCCCCCAGGGTCGCAGGCCCGGGCCGCTTGCGCTTGCGTTTCGGTGACGGCTTCACAGAGATCCAGGAGGTTGGCGGCCGCAAAGGGCTGACCCTGACCGATGGCCACCAGGCTGCGCCGTAGATCTGGGGCATAGGGCGTGGCGGTCGAGGCCAGGATGCGCCATTCAGGGCGGTCGGGACGGCCTGAGAATTCCGCCAAAACAGCATCCACGCCATCGGCACTGGTGCCGCTCATCAGTCCTAAAACCCTCATGCCGGCCATGGCGTCAGGCCCTCTCCAGCGGTCCAGAGGTCTGGATGGGGGTCGAGGGCCTCCTTGGCGTGATGGGTTTGGGGTCCCAATCACGGCTTTGCTGGGTGGCCATGGCCTTCACCTGGGTTCAGCGGTTCGGCTGGGGGGTCATGCGCAGGTAGGGACGGATCTCGGTAACCCCTTTGGGAAACTTGGTGCGGGCCTCGTCGGTGGGGATGGAGGGGACGACAACGCAATCATCGCCGTCTTTCCAGTTGACGGGGGTAGCTACCTGGTGGTTATCGGTGAGCTGAAGCGAGTCAATCACCCTCAGAATTTCATCGAAATTCCGGCCCGTGCTGGCGGGATAGGTGATCTGGAGCCGTAGTTTTTTGTTGGGATCGATGATGAACACCGATCGGACCGTCAGGTTGTTGAGGGAATTGGGATGGATCATGCCGTAGAGATCGCTGACCCTCTTGTCGAGATCGGCAAGAATCGGGTAGTCAACGGTCGTTTTCTGGATCTCGTTGATATCGCAGATCCAGCCTTGATGACTTTCGGCCGAGTCAACGCTTAGGGCGATGGTCTTGACGTTGCGTTTTTCCCATTCCGGACGGAGGCGTGCCACCTCACCCAGTTCCGTCGTGCAGACCGGTGTGTAATCAGCGGGATGGGAGAAGAGCACCACCCAGTGGTCATTAGCGAAATCGTAAAGATTGATTGGGCCCAGCTGGGAATCCTGGGTGAAATCGGGAACGGTATCGCCGAGCTGAAGGGCCATGGCCTCAGGGGAGAAGACCTCCGAATGTTGGCATGGCGGCTCTACCAGAGCCGGGGAGGGCTGGGGCCATTCCAGCAGACGCTGGCTGAGATGCTGCAAGCCCAATTGCGAAGTGGCCGAAACGAACAGCATGTCCGGGACCAGGGCCTGGGCCCGCTCCAGCTCGGTGCTGGGGCAGCGGTCGATCTGGTTGCCGATCACGAGCCGGGGTCGATCGGCGCCCAATCGATCCATGATGGATTGCACGGCTTTCAGTTGCTCGGGCCAGGCCGGATCTCCCAGGTCCACGACGATCAGCAGACCATCGGCCTCCAGCGCCTCTTCCACGGTGGAGCGGAAGGCCTCGAGCAGGGCCGGTGGCAGATCCTCGATGAAACCCACTGTGTCGGTGATGAGGATGTCCTGGGCCCCTTCGCCGGCACCCCCGAGATGGAGGCGCCGGGTGGTCGGATCCAGGGTGGCGAAGAGCTGGTCCGCAGCCAGGACCCGCTGGCCGGCCGGGGCGCCGCTGAGAGCGTTGAGCAGGGAGCTTTTGCCGGCGTTGGTGTAGCCCACCAGGGCCAGCCGCGTCATTTCAGAGCGTTGCTGTCTGAGGCGGGTTCGATGCTCCCCCAACCTTTGGACATCCCGTTGCAGTCGCTCCAGCCGGCGGGCGATGGCGCGGCGATCCTTTTCCAACTGGGTTTCTCCGGGCCCCCGGGTGCCGATGCCGCCCCCCTGGCGGGAAAGACTTAGTCCTCGACCAGTGAGACGGGGCAGGCGGTAGCGCAGCTGGGCCAGTTCCACCTGCAGACGACCAGCGGCGCTGGCGGCCCGTTGGGCAAAAATATCGAGAATCAGCTCACTGCGGTCGCTGACAGGAAGGTCGAGGATCCGTTCGAGATGGCGGGCCTGCAGGGGACTGAGTTCCCGGTCGGTGACCACAAGATTGGCCCCGACTCTCCGGGCTTCCAGGGCCGCCTCCCGCAGTTTGCCGTCCCCCCAGAGATTGGGTCCGTTCTGGCGGCTGGGTCGTTGGCGCACACTGCCAAGCACGAGACCGCCGGCACTGCTCACCAGTCCTTCCAGCTCGGCCCACCTTCGCTCCGAGTCCTGGCCGCCGTCGCCCAGGCTCAGGATGAAAACCCTGTCACGAGCACCCTCGTCGCGGGTTTCCAGGCTGCCGACCCGCTCTTCATTGCCCTGGCCTGGAGCCACTGCCTCCGGATCCAGGCCGCAGAGGGTGGCCAAGTCGTCTTCGCGCAGACAGGACCAGGCACTGGCCCCAAGCGGGGCCGGAACGCTGAGGCTGGCCGGCCAGCGACCACCGGCGCCGGGGCTGGGTCCGAACCTTAGCCAACAGGTTGACTTCAGATCCAACCCCATCAGACCTTCGCGCTCCCCCGGATGCAGCAGAGGATGGCGGGAGGTGCCGGCGCAGGTGAGCAGGCGATGGGAACCTTCGCGGCGTCGTCCCGACGGGGGCAGAGGCTCGGAAGCGGTTGGCCCATCGAGATCCCCGACCCATAAAAAACGACAGATCCCACGGCCATCCACGACCAGGGTGAGGGGGGTTTCCAGCCTCAGGCAGAGCGCCGCCAGCCGGTGCAGGGTGAGCTCATCGGCGAGGGAATCGCCAGGATGGCGCCGGTGACAGATCTGCTCAAGGCGCCGACGCTCACTGGGGCGTAATCCGGCCGTACGGCCCACCAGGACACCTTGTTTCAAGAATGTGTCCCGCTGCCGCCGTTGCCCACCAGCCAGCCAGCCGCTACCCGAATCTGCAGGGGCAGGCCGGGCAACCGGGCCAGATAGGCCAGCCTCCGGAGTTGGTAGGCCCCCGAACCCGCCAGGGTGAATCCGGCTCCGGTGAGGCTCGCCTCCCCCACCCCCAGGGAGAGCATTTCTCCGAGGTCTTTCCAGGTGAAGGTTTCCAGGGTCTCCCCAGCCAGGGAGTGGCCAATGTTGGCGGCGATCACACGGGCCGCCTGGAAAGCCACCTGGGCGGTGGTGGGGGCTTCTGGGCCAGGATCCAGGGGGACATCCCCAGGCGCGCCCTGGATTCGGGCAAGGTCGCCGACCACAAAGATGTCGGCGTGGCTTTGAAGTCGCAGGTCGGCGCCGCAGAGCAGGCGGCCGCGGCTGTCGCAGGGGGGGGGTGGTAGCAGGGCCGGTGGCTGGCAGCGCAGGCCGGCTGCCCAGATCACAGCGGCGACCGCAAGGTTTTCCGAGGAACGCACTTCGGACCCTTCGCCGCCAGGGGCCAATTCCAGATGCCCCCCATGCACGGCCAATACCCTCGTGTCGCAGCGTATGCGTACCCCGCGACGTTGGAGGGCCAGCAGTCCCTGCTCCCGGTTAAAAGCGCGGGATCCGCTCAGCAGGGAAGGCCCCTGCTCGATCAGCTCGATGCCGGCCCGATCCCCAAGCATGTCGGCCAACTTGCAGGCCAGCTCCACGCCGCCGGGGCCACCTCCCACGATCGCCAGCCGTTGGCCCCTCAAGGGGCCTTCCCGGAGGCCGCGCACCAGGGCCTGCAGGCGTTCGACATCGGCAAGGGTGCGGAAACCCAGGGCGTGCTCCTTGACCCCTGGAACACCGAAGGCATCGCTGCCGGCACCGGTGGCCAGGACGAGGCGGCTGTAAGCCAAGGTATGGCCCTGCGCCGTGTGGACCTGGCGGCTGCTCGTGTCGATGCGATCCACCTTGGCTTTGAGCCAGCCGATGCCCCTGCCGGCGAGCAGGGATTGATAGCTGGGGGCGATCTGCCAGCGGCGCAACTCACCACTCAGCAACTCATAAAGAAGGGGCAGGAAAAGAAAGTGATCGTTCGGTTCGATCAGCAACAGGGGAGGATGACCTGGTTGTTCGGCAAGCGCCAGGGCGGTGTAGAGGCCCCCGAAGCCCCCTCCGACGATCACGATCGGGTCCAATCCAGCTCCCCTGGGGGATCGGCTGGTTCCGGTGGCTTGGATTGAAGGTTGCTGCATTACTGAGAACCTACCTTGGGATCTCCAGGACGGCATGATGGGGGCATGGCAATCCCAGCCTTGACGATTCCAGCCTTGACGATCCCTGCGATCTCCGGTCCTTCTGCTGCGCTTGGAGACTCCTTGCCCCTGGCCAGCGATCGCAACGGCTGTCCCCTGGATCCAGATTCGTCCCGCAGCTGGCTGGAATCCTGCGATTCGATGGCACGATTGCGCTGGGGTTGGGACACCTTTGGCGAACATTTCGCCCTGACCACAAGTTTTGGCACTCAGTCGGCGGTGTTACTGCATCAGCTGAGCCAGTTGGCACAAGGTCTTGGTGGGGTGAGCATCCCTGTGATTTGGGTGGATACGGGTTATCTGCCCCCCGAGACCTACCGCTATGCCGAGCAGTTGCTGCAGCGACTGCCTTTAGATCTCCGCGTCGTGCAGTCCGAGCTTTCGCCGGCGCGGATGGAGGCCCTCCACGGCCGCCTTTGGGAATCCACCGAGGCTGAGGAACGCCAGCTCTACAACCAGATCCGTAAGGTGCAGCCCCTCGATCGGGCCTTCCACGATCTCGATGTGCATTGTTGGGCCAGCGGCGTGCGCGGCGGGCAGACCGATCACCGTCGCGGCATGTCCCCCCTGGATTCGGTGCGAGGAATTTGGTCCCTGCGGCCCCTGTTGTCCTGGACGAAACAGAACATTTATTACTACATGCAAGAGCACGATCTACCCCAGCATCCGCTCTTTGAGCAGGGTTATTCCACCGTAGGTGACTGGCATTCCAGTGCCCCAGAAGATGGAACCCTGACGGGCCGGGCCACCCGTTTTGGCGGACTGCAACAGGAATGCGGCATCCATTTGCCAGGGATGCTGGGAGAGGGCATCTGAGGTGGATGGGGGCCAGGTCCGCTGGCTCATCATCGGTAACAGCCGCTGGCATTGGGCCACCCCTGACCCCCGAAATCCTGGCGCTCTGATCGGTTGGGAGACCCCTCCCCCCTCCGAATCCCTCTCCCCTGGGATCGCTCCCGTGGCTTGGGCGGCGGTGGGTCCGGTGCCGGAAATCGCTGGCCTCTCCACCACCGCTCGGTTGGCCCTATCGGAGGTTCCCCTGGACGGCATGCCTCCCTGGCTTGGTATTGACCGGGCTCTGGCCAGTTGGTGGGCCTGGCGGCGATGGCCTGGACCCTTGCTGGTGGTCGATGCGGGCACGGTTCTCAGCCTGAACAGGATGGCCCCATCGGGCCGTTTCAACGGCGGGCGCCTGCTCGCTGGCCTGGCGCTGCAGTGGCAGGCGATGGCGGCCGGCACGGCCGCTTTGCCTGACACCTTGGTGGTACCAGGCCGTGGTTTTGGGGCCCTGAGCCGCGGCGGCCAGCAACCCTGGCCCATGGAAACCCAGGAAGCGATGTTGGTCGGTGTCAGCCAGGGGCTGGCGGCGGCCATCGTCGCCGCAACCCTGGAGTGTGGGCAGGGCGGGCTCCGTTTGGTGCTGACGGGTGGGGACGCGCCCATTCTCAAGCCGCTGATCGCCCCATCCCTGGCCCGGTGGGGCATTCCCCTAGAGCATGAACCCAACCTTTGTCTGGCGGCCCTGGCAGCCCTGAGGCCCCCCCCGGACCAAGGAGCGGGCTGACGCCGGGGAGGCTCCAGGCTTTCCTAGGTTGGACCCCCAGCCCACGCCTCGGCCATGTCCCTTGCTGTCGGTGATCCCGCCCCTGCTTTCACCCTGCCCGATGAGTCCGGTGCACCCGTGTCTCTGGCGGATTTCAAGGGGAAAAAAGTCGTCATTTATTTCTATCCCAAGGACGACACGCCCGGTTGCACCAAGGAAGCCTGCAATTTTCGAGATCGATGGGACCGCTTCCAAGCCCATGGCATCAAGGTCCTCGGCATCAGCAAGGATCCGGCGGCGAGCCACGGCAACTTCATCACGAAATACGAGCTTCCCTTCACCCTGCTCACCGACGCCGAACCCTGCCCTGTGGCCAGCGCTTTTGAAAGCTATGGATTGAAGAAATTCATGGGCAAGGAGTATATGGGCATGATGCGCCACACCTTTGTTGTCGACGAAAAAGGTGTTCTTGAATACATTTATCGCAAGGTCACCGCCGAAACCATGGCTGATCAGATTCTCAAGGATCTTGGTTTGTCTTAAGTCGGGTCTCAGCAAGAATTCGCTCCTGGGCCATGGACTTCGTCCTTTGGGAGCGGCGCTGACGGTCGCTCGCCGAAGTGATCAGGTGATCTCGATGGGTCGATGGCAAGGGTGTGCAGAACAACAACTTGACGATGAGTTGGGTGGATTGGCCATCTTTTCTGTAGATTGATGCCGAAGTCCATTTTGATGCCCCGTGTCCAAGCACCTGCTTGCTGGTCTCCTTCTGGGAACGGCCGTCACTGCCGCAGCTCTCCCCCTCTCCGTTCAGGCTGCCGCATACCCGGTGCGCTGGAACACTGGCGCCGCAACTTGGTCTACGCCCCAGTCCGCTTTCGCCACCTTCGTCAAGGACGGCAGCATCACCGACCGGGGCCTAGCCGGTGGCATCAAGCGTTCTGGCTGGTCAGCCACCGAGGTGCGCGAAGGCTTTAAGAAGAATTATGACGTTAACGTGGTCTCCGTCTCCAAGTTCCTCTATTCAGACGCCGGCGTTAAGTTCCTCAAGAACGCCACCGCCAGCTACTTCCCCTACTGGAGCATGAACACCTATGCGGTTCAGGCGCTCCGTTCGGCCATCATTGCGGACGCTGCCGATGGCAAGCTGTCTTCTTTCGGAATCCTTTCGGCCCTCCCCACCGATTTCCGTCTAGCTGACTTCTGTAACACCTACACCGGCGCCCAAAACATTTGCGCCGAAGGCCGTTGCAAGCCAGGTACTGCCCAGTGCACCTCCTTGCTCTCCTGGTACGTCTTCCTGCCCGCCTGCATTCAGGCCAACCAAGTTTCCGAGCCCGTGGCCATGCGTCCTGAGCCCGCACTGGCTCCCGTGGCACCAATTCGCGGGCTCTGGTGAACCTTGGTCCATTCTCGGCAAGCCTTGCTGATGTATGCCCTGGGGGAGTCCCGGGGCTTTTTCATGCCAATTTTTCGTTGTGTGGTCAGGCGGCTGGACCCCCTTGGGCGATCACAAGGGTGTGGCGCAGGCGTTGGGGGCCCGCAGCCCCGGCTGCGCTTCGGAACAGGGTTTCCAGGGCAGCCATCGCCATGGGTTCGAGCTGCTGCTCCAGATGGGTGCGATAGGAGGCCCCTGGGGCGAACCAGCGCTGCAGCAGTAGGGGCTCAAGCCGCCAGCTGAGCCGTTCTTCCCACGAGCGCACTTCAGCCGACCAGCCTAACGCCTCCAGATCCACGGTCCACTGGTCATGGTCCAGGGCCTGTTGTTCAAGCCAGAGTTGCTCCAGGGGCAGGACGGCCGCTAACAGATCGGCTGGGATGGCCTTGGCTGGGGGCGGGGCGGCACGGGGCTCCTTGCTAGCGCTGGCGGCCCAGCCTTGCTGCAGGCAGCCCAGCGGCCCCAGCAGGGGTTGACTCAGCAGCAGACGGAATTCCGCACTCGGGGCTGCCAGGGCGTGCATCTGCTTCAACCAGGTGCGACGGTGCGCTGAAGGTTGGCCGGGCAGGGGTTGGCGGGCGACGAACCACTCAAAGGCCATCCCTTCTCTCGCAAGCTCCTGGAGGGTCTTTGGGGTCGCAGGGAGCAAGCGGGGGCGTCGCAGGTCATCCAGCAGTTGCACCTGGGCCTCCAGACGCTGTCGGTCCGCATCGGCCGTAAGCGTCATCACCACTTCCCCCTCGCTGGCCAGCAGGAGGGGATCGAGGGCCCAGAGCAAGGAACGACTCTCCAGCACCAGCACCCGATCCAGTCTGTCGATTCGGGCCCCAAGCCACAGCTGTTGGCGCAACCGATCGAGCCGCTCACCCTCGGTGGCGCACTGGCGCCGCAACCAGCGTTCCAATTGGGGGTCCTGGGGACTGCTGCTGAAATGGTCGCTGCTTTCACCGGCCATTTCATCGACAGCCGCCAGCTGGGCGGCCCGGCGTTCCTGGAGCCGTTGGCGCCGTTCACCCTCCCAACCGAGGGTTCCGGGTTGCCAAAAGAGTTCGCCCTGCAGGTCCGTTGGCAGGTACTGCTGGGCGACCCAGTGGTCCGCATAGGCGTGGGGATAGCGGTAGCCGACTCCGTCCCCGAAGGCTTTGCCGTCCCGATGGGCATCCCTCAGGTGGGAGGGGACCCCCTGTTTGTTGGTTCGCCGCACGGCCTCAAGGGCCGAGAAGATCCCCATCGTGCTGTTGCTTTTCTCGGCGCCCGCCAGGTAAAGCGCCGCCTGGGCCAGGGCATACAGCCCTTCGGGCAGGCCCACCCGATCGAAGCAACTGGCGCAGGCAGCCACGACCACCATCGCCTGGGGGTCCGCCAGACCTACATCTTCGCCGGCGGCGATCAACATGCGCCGCAGCAGAAAGCGGGGATCTTCCCCGGCTTCCACCATCCGGGCCAGCCAGAACAGGGCGGCATCGGCATCCGAGCCCCGCAGCGATTTGATGAAGGCACTGATGGTGTCGAAATGGGCATCCCCCTGCTTGTCGTAGAGCACAGCCCTTTGCTGGATTGATTCCTCGGCGATTGCCAGATCGATCTCGATGGCTCCATCGCTACGTGGCGGGGTGGTTTCCACGGCCAGTTCGAGGGCATTGAGCAGGCTGCGGGCATCACCGCCGGCCACCTGGACCAGATGGTCCCGAGCCTCTTGGCCTAGGTGCACCTGGCGATCTCCATAGCCCCTCTCCGCGTCAGCCAGGGCTTGATCCAGCAGACGTTGGAGCGCTTCCGGTTCAAGGGGTTGGAGGCGGAAGAGCCGTGACCGGCTGACAAGGGCCTTGTTGACTTCGAAGTAGGGGTTTTCGGTGGTGGCGCCGATCAGGGTGAGGGTGCCGTTTTCGACCCAGGGCAGCAGGGCGTCCTGCTGGGCCGTGTTGAAGCGGTGTACCTCATCAATGAAGAGGAGACTGCGCAAGCCATGCTGTTCGAGCCGCTGGCGGGCCTGGTCCACCTCGTTGCGAAGGTCCTTGACCCCGGCCAGCACGGCGTTGAGGTTGGTGAAGTGGGCACGGGTGGAGCCGGCGATGATGCGGGCCAGGGTGGTTTTGCCCGTGCCAGGAGGGCCGTGCAAAATCAGGTTGCCGACCCGATCCGCCAAGATGGCTCTCCTGAGTAGACGGCCCGGCCCCAGAATTCGCTCCTGACCGACGAACTCATCAAGAGTGCGGGGTCGGAGCCGATCCGCCAGCGGGGCGATGCGCCGGCGCAGCAGTTCTCCCTGATGGCCAAAGAGATCGGTCACGGGATGGTCATCGGGGCCATCCCGATGGGGTCTGTAGCGGCGAAAGCCTCATCTAAAGGGCAGAGGGACCACTTTTCAGGCTTATTTGTCGACCTGGTGGAAGCGGGCGCTGAAGCCCAGCAGATCAATCCCGCTGAAGATGAAACTGATGCCGACGAGCAGGCCAAGCACGGAGAGCAGCCCCGCTGGGCTCATGGTCAGGATCATCAAGCCCAACACAAGCGTGATCAGGCCGTTGGCCAGGCCCCAGCCCCAGCCATGGCTGAGTCGGTGGGTGAGGGAAACAATCGACATCACGATCCCTTCCATCAGGAAAACGATGCCGATCGCCGTGGCTAGAGCCTTGATCTGCAAGGCGGCGGGGATCAGCCCTGACTTGAATTGCCACAGCATCCAGATCCCGGCCACCATCAGCAGAGCTGACACCACCAGGCGCCAGAAGCAATGCCAGCGGCTCAGTCGGGCGGAACGGCTGAGGTTGTTGAACCAGCCGATGATCCCGGCCACCAGGAAACCGACGGCCACCATCACGGTGACCCAGGCGGAGGCGATCATCGGGAAACTCAGGGCCAGCACCCCAAGCACGATCATCATGATCCCCTCGGCCTGGGTGAATCCCTTGAGCCGGCCTGCTTCCAGGGCCAGGCGATCGAGGGCCGTCGTTGTTCGCAAAGGATCGTTGTGCGGGGGTAAGGAGGCGCCGGAGGTCATGTAAAAAAAAGCAAGCACAGTGCAGAAGGTTAGAAGCCTTGCGGGCCCATGCTCCTTTTGGCTGCGCTTTGCATAGGTCTTCTTCACAGCAATTCCATGGACTTCATCCTCTCCAGCCCGGCTGATGCCCCCCTCAGGTGATGACGGTTGGCCTGGCCATGCCCGTGCGCGCATGGATTTCTGCCAGGCCGTCAATGGCGCTGATCAGGTCGGCCAGGGCGAGTTGGGGATCTTGATTCAGTTCGCCACCGGAGGCGACATACCTCTCGAGATACACCCGCAACGTCGCACCCTGGGTACCAGTTCCTGAGAGACGGAGGACCACCCGGCTGCCGTCCTCCAGCAGCAGCCTCAGGCCTTGGCCGCCGCTTACGGAGCCATCCACCGGATCCAGATAGCTGAAATCATCGGCGGTGGCGATTGTTCGACCCGCCAGGAGCTGGCCCTGCAAGCTCGGTAGCTGGTCTCGCATCCTTCCATACAAACCCTCGGCTGCTTGGCTGGCGATGGCCTCGTAGTCGTGGCGTGAGTAATAGTGGCGGCCAAAGCGATTCCAGTGGTCGGCCATCACCTCCGCCACACTGCAGCCGCGTACAGCCAAAATCTGCAACCAAAAGAGAACGGCCCAGAGACCGTCTTTTTCGCGGATGTGATTGCTGCCCGTGCCAAAACTTTCTTCGCCGCAGAGGGTGATGCGGCCCGCGTCGAGCAGGTTCCCGAAGAATTTCCACCCCGTTGGAGTTTCAAAGCAGGCTATGCCAAGCTCCTTGGCCACCACGTCGGCCGCCGCGCTGGTGGGCATGGAGCGAGCCACTCCTGCCAGTCCTCCGGCGTAACCCGGCGCCAGGGTGGCGTTTGCCGTCAATACGGCCAGGCTGTCGCTGGGATTGACGAAGCAGGCTCGCCCCAGAATCATGTTGCGGTCGCCGTCGCCATCGCAGGCGGCGCCGAAGTCGTAGGTCTTGCCATTAAGCAGCAGGTCGGCCAGCTCATGGGCGTAGGTGAGATTCGGATCGGGGTGACCGCCACCGAAATCCTCCAAAGGCACTCCATGGCGGACAGTGCCGGCCGGGGCCCCCAACAATTCTTCGAAAACGCGGATCGCATAGGGGCCGGTGACCGCATGCATGGCATCAAAGGCCACACGGAAGTCGCTGCGGAGCAGCGCCGCGATGTGGTCAAAGTCGAAGAGTTGCTGCATCAGGGCGACATAGTCTTCAACCCCATCAAGGACTTCGACCTGCATGGGGCCCAGGTCATAGGTGCCGAGGACATCGAGCCCAGGGGCTTGCCCAGGGCTGATGCGGTAACCGTCCAGGACCTGGGTGGCGGCATAGATGGCTTCGGTCAGGGATTCGGGCGCCGGGCCCCCGTTGGCACCATTCACCTTGACGCCGAAGTCGCCCTCCGGACCGCCGGGGTTGTGGCTGGCCGAAAGGATGATGCCGCCGATGGCGCTCCGTTGGCGGATCAGGTGAGAGGCGGCCGGGGTGGAGAGAATGCCTCCCTCGGTGGTCAGCAATCGGGCCACCCCATGGGCGGCGGCCATGCGGGCGATGGTACCGATCGCCTCTTTGTTACCGAAGCGTCCATCACCCCCCAGCACCAGGGTGCCTCCGGCAACACCGGGCAGGACCCTGAGTACCGCTTCGATGAAACTTTCGAGGTAGTGGGGGGTCTGGAACTGGCGGCTACTTTTGCGCAGGCCCGAGGTGCCAGGTTTCTGGTCGCTGAACGGCTGGTTGAGATCGATCCGGAGCACAGGGTTGTCGCTGGGGCTGTTGCTCATGGGGACCCGACCGGGGCGGCGATTGGCAGGAGCAAATTAACCCTGCACTCCAAACAAAGCTCTGCGAGCCGAGCCAGGGAGTGGTCGACGCCGCGATGCTCCGCCAGTTGGGCAGCGGTCCTTCCGCTGACCTGGGGTTTGGACGTCGAACTTAAGGTTTGATGATCAATGGCCCGAGATCACCATGCCTGACCTGACTTGGCGGATTTTTTCATTGGGTCGGTTTGGCTTTTCCTTGTTGGCTTTCCTGGCCACCTTCGCTCCTTTCGCCTTTTCTCCCGCCAAGGCAGCCATTCCCTATCCCCAGGCGGTGAGTGAATCACGCAAGGCGGCCCGGGCAGTGCTCGACCATGCCGGCGCGGAATCCTGCCTGCGCGGCAAACTCACCAAGGTGCTATTGCGCCTCTCGGCAAGCTGTGAAGCGGCCGCCGAACACAACGCCCTCTGCACATTGGCGGATAAGGCGATTGTGGTTACTCCGATGAGTTTGACGTTCATGGAGGACACGGCCCACCAGCTCCTTGATCTGACAGCGTCTGAGCAGAGCGCCAGTCTCGCCAAGCCTTAGGTAGGTAGCAGCTCTTCAAGGAGCTTTTGGTTCAATCAGTCGCAAGCCACCCGCACCTTGGCCCTGTTTTTCCAGTTTGGTGTCGGTCTTGACTATGGGCCTTTGACGGCAAAAGACTGTGACATCGTTGGCGGCCGCATCAATGGGGTCCCGTCGTTCAAAACTATTGCTGGACGCCGCCACGGCGTTTTGGC
Source organism: Cyanobacteriota bacterium (assembly GCA_026389315.1). Classification (GTDB taxonomy): domain Bacteria; phylum Cyanobacteriota; class Cyanobacteriia; order PCC-6307; family Cyanobiaceae; genus Cyanobium. Next base: position 3,559 of record JAPLIC010000027.1, on the reverse strand, counting down.
GGATCTTCCAAAGCACGTCCTTGCAGCTTGCGGGTAGCCGGGGGTGATCAAGAAGGGGATCGGCCAGGCTCCGGGCCTGTTCGCAACTGCTGGCCGTGTTGTCGCGCCCGCAGGCATAGGCGGTCAGTTGCAATTTGCGAAAGACTTCCGGCGGCGGGAAGGTCTCAGGGGTAGTGCCAGAGCGGGCTGGACCCGCCGTGAGCAGGGCGCCCAGCAAGCTGGCCGCCAATAGAGACCCCTGCACCAAGCGCAGGTTGAGGGGACGGGGAAGGACGCGCACCAGAGCTGATCCAGGATGATTCCATCATGGGCCCCCTGGACTTGATCCCAGGGGCAAACCCTGCCGGAGCTGGCGCTGGCGGCCCAACCAGATCTGGGTCATCAAGGGGCGGAACAAGTTGGGTTGCGCCGCGAGAAGTTGGCGCAACCAGCCTTGGCTGCGCAGGAGTTCGCCGCTGCTGAATTCGGCAGACTGCAGGGTCTGGATGCGGCGCAGTTCGGGGTGCCGGCGGCGCTCGATTTCGGGTAAGGCCGCGTCAAGCGTGTGCCCCCCCCCTTGGCGTAGGGCGGGCACCAATTCTTCGGCGGCCACGACCGCATCCCGAAGGGCCATGTTGAGACCCTGGGCCCGCACAGGGCTTAATGGATGGGCCCCATCTCCCAAAAGCAGGAAGCCATCTTGATGCCAGCGTTTCGCCAGACCCACTTGGATCGGCACCCGCAGTGGGCCCTGGAGGGCCGTGGTCGGTAGTTGGCGCAGCCATGGAGCCAAGGGAGCTGTACAGGTCTGGGCCAGGCGCTCCAACCATTCTCCAGGGGTGAGATCCAGGTCATCCCCCGGTCGGCAGAGCCAGCCCAGGCGAAGGTTCTGGTTGGCGGCGGTTTCGAACAGGGCGAATCCATTCCCGGCCCCCAGCACCGTCAAGAAGGTGCCCTCCAGCCAGTCCCGAATCTCTGCCACGGCCTCAGCGGCCAACAGAAACCAGAGCACTTCGTGCTGGGGAGGAGCGAGTTGCAGGGGCAATCCCGCTTGGCCCCGCAGCATTGATGCCCGGCCATCGCAGGCCACCACAAGGTCGGCGGCCAGGCTGGCGCCATGGTCAAGGGTCACCCCACCAATGCGGGCTCCTTGTCGCCGGAGTCCTGTGACCCGGACACCCTGGCGTCGCTTAAAGCAAGGGCTCTCGCTGGCCTGCTCCAACAGGGTGGCGAGCAATTCTTCCTGGGCCACCAGGGTGCAGGCGGGTCCAGGATCCAAGGGTTCAGGCACCTCCAACAAGGACTGCCCTTCCACCAGTAAGCGCCATCCCTTGAGGCTGCGTTGGGGAACCGTGGTGGGCAGGGAGGACAAGCCCAGGCGCTCCAGGGCTGCAAAGCCGCTGGGCATCAAAGCCTCTCCGCGGAAGGGGGAAGACAGGCTGGGCGCAGCCTCCAACAGGGTGACTTCGATTCCGGCGCGGGCGATGAGCAGGCTGATGGCACAGCCAGCGGGACCGGCGCCCACCACAACGACAGTGGCTGGGGCAAGAGGGGGATCAGGGGCCAGAGCCGATGGTCGGCTTGGCCAGTTCTTGAGGCCGGGCACTTTTGACCCCCAACAGGGTGTCTTTCTTCTGAAGCAGATAATCCATGAGTTCTTGCTGCAGAGTCAACAACTCGGTGGTGCAGCCACGAAAAGCGGCGCGATGGCGGATGTCATCGTGACGTGTGCGCAGATCGCGCAGCATCAGATTGATGGCGTCAAGGTGGGGGGAATCGATTCTGTTGTCGCCCTGGGCCAGGGAAACAGGGTCCATCAAACTACGGTCATGCTGATGCACCAATGCTAGGGGACCTGGGGTCATCCAGCCTGACCGCCTGCGATTCTGTTTTTGAGTCCACTGATGGGGCCTGCTGCGGGGATGCTTGGTCAATGGCACGGCCGCTGCCGCAGGATCGCCGCGCCCGTTCCCTTCCCCGCCGCAGTCGGGCGGTTTCACCCAGTTCGGCCCCCCGCCAGAGGCGGTCCATTTCGGTCCCAAAGTGGGCAGCCAGCAGGGGGGAATCAATCAACAGGAGGGTCTCGTCGTTCTGGTGGGCTGCCGAGGGACTCCAGTTGAAGCTGCCGGTGATCACTTTTTCGCCATCGAGGACGGCGAACTTGTGATGGAGTTTGTCCCCACGGGCCAGCCTTGGAGTACCTACCCCCTGCAAGGGCTGGCTCCAGATTCGGTTGCCCGCCTCCAGTCGGCAGCGGCGATCGGGCAGAGCAATGCCCATCAGATCCAGGACTTCACTGAAGGGACGATTGGCGAAGCCGGGATCTGCGAGCAACCGGATGGGCACGCCGCGGGCGCTCAGCTGGGCCAGCTCATCGGCGAGGTTCTGGGCCGAAAAGACAAACAGGCTCATGTCCAGTCTTGATCGCACGCCATGCAATTGGGTGGCCAGCCATTGCAGTCCGTTGTCGGGATCGCTGCGGCGGTGGGGGGCGAAGAGCACCTGCACGCTGGTGTTCCCGACAAGCACCTGCTGGGGCTTTGACTCCTGCTTATTCAAGCCGAAATGGCTGTCGGGGTCCCCGCCTGGTCCGTCCCCCCAGAGTTCGGTGAACTGGGCGGCAAAAAGGGCCGCCAGTTGCGCGCTTTCGAAGCGCAGTAAATGGTTGACATTGCCCCGGGTCCTCGGATCATCGGCATCGCCGTGGATGCAGGAGGCTGTAAAATTGGCCGAGCCTGTAACCACGACGCGGCGATCGGCAACTAGAAATTTGTGGTGCATTAGGCCACTGCCGCTGCTGCCATCAGCGGTGTCATCGATCATGGGCACCCCTGCCTGCCGCAGCAGCAGCACCGCGTCAGGGCTTCCCAGGGCTTTTAGTTGGGTCTGGCGGAGGCGCTGGTGCGGAGAGAGATCGACGGAATGTTGTTCGCTCCAGGGAGTGCTGTAGTTGTTATCGAGCACCACCTTCACCCTGACTCCCTGGCGGTGACGCTGCACCAGGGCTTCGGCGATGGAGGGCAAGGAGAGTTCTTGGACCGCTACGAGAATCTCACTGTTCGCCTCATGGATGGCCCGCAGCACCATCGCCTCGAGGTCATGGCCTTGGCGCCAATGACCCGTTAGGGGGCTGCGGTACTGGTGTTCACTTTGGTGGTTGAAGCCAACCTCAATGCCGGCGGGCAAGGGGAGGGATGGGCTGGCATTTCCTTCACGGGCCGCTGGTGCGGGTCCACAGCCAAGGCATGCGAAGCCACTCAATGTTACTGAAATCAGTACGACTGGGTTACACCAAAACCAATCAACGAAGCGTTGCACAAGGTTGTCAAAGGGGGCACCCAGGGTTCCCAGGTGCCGTCATTCCATTAAAACCATTCTTGAGAACTCTGGCTGGAGGGGTTGCTGTTATCTTCGGGCGTTTTGCGCTGAAATTTCAGAATGATATTGCGTTTTTGTTCACCGTCGGCGGCCCAGGCTTCAATCGGATAGAGCTGTTGGCCGTCCCGGAAGGGGACCTGAATGCGGAAGGTGCCATCGGCCGAGAGGGGCACCTCTTCGCCGCCGATGGAGAGGCGGGCCT
>JAPLIC010000058.1 GCA_026389315.1 Cyanobacteriota bacterium | reverse complement strand
CGACCCAACGATTACCTGGGTCGAGCTTGCCTCCAAAAGGGACATAGAATTCTTCAATCGATAACTGGCCGGCACTCTGAAAGACGTACATTTTTCAATCCAGCGAGTTCTTCTAAGCCGGAAATGGCTGATTGCACCCGAACTTAACACGAGATGGTCGCTGGAATCAACTGCCTTGCAATGGATGTTTGTTCCTCAGCAAGCCCTAAATAGATTTTGCTGGCGATGGGCGAGACAGGGGTGGTAGATGGCCTTCGTGTCAGGATCCCTGAAGGATGAATTTAGGTTGCCTCAATTGGCAGTTCAAGGTCTAGAGCGGAAAACGGCTTGGCGGCAAGGCAGGTGGAGGATTCGATAACAAGGTGTCGATCGTTGCCGGCATCTTGCCGAATGATCTGTGTGATGGGTGCGCTGCCGCCATAATCACCCCGGTTTCTGGTTTCACCTCGGCAGCTCTTGCCTCGGATGTCATCCAGTACTTTGGACCAGGTTGCGCGATGCTGTCCGAGGAATTGGCCTGCTTTGATTCCGTCACCACCAAGGCGTGCTTTCATATTGCCATGGAAATTGGAGCACAACATGCATGAATGTTATTGAATTGATCAGGCCCCCATTCTGCGTGGCCAACGAAAACAGGCATTAGCGCTGCCCCCGATGCCTTTAATTTTGTTCAATACGTCAGGGTCGCTAACTGGATGGCTTCTGTTTACGTTCCAACAGCCGTTTTGAAATAAACGCGCCGACAGGTGTCTGTATGAGCTGTAGCGAATGGCCCATGGGTTCTACGGATGCAGCCCTGTCCAGAACTGGTGTTGAGGGTTGCGGAAATTTAGGGGTAATCAATTGCCCTTTCATGCCAAGTTTAAGAATGTCAACCGCTGCGCCTAGAGTTCGTGTTCAGCGCATCACCATGCCACCGTCCACCTGCAGCACTTGACCGGTGATATAGCTTGCGGCTGGATCCGCCGCAAGAAAGCGGACGACGCCTGCCACTTCTTTTGTGCTACCCATTCGGCCTAGGGGGATGGAGCGAAGGATTGCTTCGCTTTCTAGTTCTTTAGTCATGTCAGTGGCGATGAATCCTGGCGCAACGGCATTCACCGTTACACCTCTGCTGGCGAATTCAGCAGCGGTACTGCGGGTTAGACCAATCACGCCTGCTTTGGCTGCACTGTAATTGGCTTGACCAGGATTGCCCATCAGGGCCACGACTGACGTGATGTTGATGATGCGTCCGCTTCTGGCTTTGAGCATGGCCCGGCTGACTGCGCGGCTGCAGAGAAAGACTCCTGTGAGATTTAAGTCAATGACACTTTGCCAATCTGCAGTCTTCATTCGCATTAAAAGGCCATCTTTTGTGATTCCAGCATTGTTGATAAGAATATCGATTCTATTTTCCCTTTCCAAGATTTGTTTGACCATCGCTTCCACCTCCTCTTCGTTGGCGACGTTGGCCTTCAGGCTCCAGGCCTTGCCACCAGCTGCTGCGATGGAGGTCACCAGCGCTGCTGCCGCCGTTTCGGAGTGGGCATAATTCACGACAACGGTGGCCCCTGCGGCCGCCAATTCAGCGGCGATCGCCGCACCGATGCCCCGACTGGCACCCGTGATCAGGGCGGTTTGGCCGCTAAGGGGTTGGTGATGGAACATCGAGGCATCGGGTTTCGCCGCTGATCGTATGTCGGCCTTGCTGAATCTGTCTGCTGGGGGCATCAGGCCGGCATGGCTCCCACATCCACCAGGGCTTCCCCAAGGAGATCTCTTAATCGGCTCAATTGCTCCTGGCTACCCATCACGACAAGGAGCTGTCCGGGTTCAAGACGTACATGACCGCCGGGGTTGGCAATCAAGGATGGGGCTGAATGCCCGTCCATGACCTCTCCTTTGGGGTTCCGCACCGCCAACACCAGCGCACCGCTGCGACGACGCAGGTGCAGATCTTCCAGGCTGGCTCCCTGCAGTTCCCCGAGGCGTTTGGGATCGGTACTGAGCTGAAATTCTTCGACCTCGCATTCTGAGCCCGCCAGTAGCTCCATGAAACTGACGGCGAGGGGCCTGAGGGCCGTGGCGGCCATCGTGCGACCCCCGGCAACGTAGGGGCTTACCACCTGGTCAGCTCCGGCCAGCCTCAGTTTGCGTGCGGCTTCTTCGCTGTCAGCGCGGGCGATCAGCCTGCAACCGGGGGCCAGCCCCCTGGCGCTGAGGACCACATACAGATTGGCCGCATTGCTGCTGAGGGCCGCCACCAGGCTGCGGCAGTGTTGGATGCCGGCTTCCATCAAGGTTTCATCCAACGTGGCATCCGCCAGCAACACGGGCAATCCACGCTCTTCGGCTGCCTCCTTGCTGGCTTGGTCGGTTTCGATCACCAGCAGCCGCACCCCTTCACGGTTGAGCTGTTCGGCGATTTCGCGACCGATGCGGCCATAGCCGCAAAGGATGACGTGATTGTTCATGCGACTGATCCAACGGCGTAGGCGGCGATCCCGCAGGTGCCGGAAATAGCCTGACTCAGCCAAACCCAGCAGGCTACGGATGGTGAGTTGCACGACCACTAGTCCACCGGCGATCAGAAAGGCCGTCACCACACGGCCCGAGGCCGTCAGGATCTTGGTGTGGGGGTCACTGAAGCCGAGGGTGCTAAGGGTGATCAGCACCATCCAGTAGCAGTCACCCCAATCCCAGCCTTCCGATAACTTGTAGAGACCGGCGGCCAGGTTCACCAATCCCCACAAAGACAGGATCGGCAAGAGCCAGGGCCGCCTTGATCGGCTCGATGGCGGTCGTCTCCACTGCGCCAGCCAGCCCCGGGACCAGCTCATCGCTCGACAGGCGAGCTGGTCTTGATGTCAGCCAAGGCCTAGGGCCCCGAGCACGTTGTCCACACTCAACTGGGTCAGCGTTGTGGTCCCACCCAGCCCAGTGACGCCCTCCCTGGCCGGCAAGTCGTCCGACCTCGAACCAAGGGCCACCAAGGGCACGCCACAGAGCAGCGCCAGTTCAATGCTGACAGGATCACTGGCCAGCACCACATCGCTTGAGGCGACCTGGGCGGCCCGTTGGATCCATGGGGATCCAGGCGGAAGACTTTGCTGAATCCGGAGATCGTTGAGTCGCCGTTGGATTCGTTGTGTCACGGTCTCCCAGTTTTGCCCGGGCCAGTCCTCGGGTCCACCCTTGGGGGCCACCAGCAGCACAGGGCCCTGGCCCGGGGGCAGGGCCTCGGTGGCTTTTTGAAGACTGGATCCGGGCAGCAGCAGCCGGAAGGCCTGGGCGTCCAGTTGCACGCCGAGGGGAGACAGATAGGGCGCCAGCCTCTGGGCGGACCAGCCCTTGTCAAGGGGCTTGACCTTTTCGGTGGCGGAGAAGCCGGAGGCGGCTAGTCGCTTGGGGATGTGGCTCATGGACAGCATTAAATCCACTTGGCGTCCCTGGGCCAGATTGATGCAGGCCTGGAAATCGGGATCCCGAACGGATCCCATCAAGTTTGTCCAGTCCGCCAGAGTGGCGTCTTGGTAGTTGAAAGGGATCACCTTTTCAACAGCGGGAACCAGTTGCCAAATACCGCCGACCGAGGGTGGACAGGCCACTTGGATCTGGAACTGCAGTTGCTGGGCCGTTGCCGCCACCGCCGGCAGGGTCTGGAGCTGCCTGACGGCATCGCCTGGAATCAGAAATAACGCGCGCATCGGGCCTCTGCTGGACGGTGGATGGGACCGCGGCCTGATTGTATGGAGAGGAATCTCAGCGGTTTGCTGCCGAGGACGGAAATCCTGTGCATTTGCTGATTGCAGCGGCCGGCAGCGGCCGGCGTATGGGGGCAAGCCGCAACAAATTGCTGCTTCCCCTTGCCGGCCGCCCCTTGCTGGCCTGGACCCTGGAGGCCGCCCTCGCCTGTGAAGCAATCCATTGGATCGGTGTGGTGGGTCAGCTGGTCGATGCGGAAGCGATCGCGGCCCTGGTGGCGGAGCTCCGCCAGGATGCAACACCCCTATCTCCTTTGGCACCCGTCGTCTGGATTGTGGGGGGTGACTCCCGCCAGGATTCGGTACGTCTGGGCCTGGCGGCCTTGCCAAATGACGCCGAGCAGGTCTTGATTCACGATGGCGCCCGCTGCCTGGTTGAACCGGACCTGCTGCACCGCTGTTGCGCGGCCCTCGGCGAGGCGGCCCTGGCCGGGGCCGGCATCATTGCCGCCACCCCGGTCACCGACACCATCAAGCAGGTGGGGGAGGGCGGCCTCATCCAGGCCACCCCGGATCGCTCGGTGTTATGGGCGGCCCAAACGCCCCAGGGTTTTGCGGTGGCTCCCCTGCGCCAGGCCCATGCCAAGGCCGAAGCTCGGGGCTGGACCGTGACCGACGATGCGGCCCTGTTCGAGAGGCTGGGCTGGCCGGTTCAGGTGTTGGAGGCCCCTCCCTCCAACATCAAAGTCACTACCCCCTTCGATCTCACCGTGGCCGAGGCCGTGCTCAAGACGCGTGACCGCCGGCCCCCCTAACCTCAGAATGCTCCTAGTGGCGCCCGTTGATGCTCCGGCAATGGCTGCCCTGTTAGGGAAGAACAGACCAAAGGTGTTGTAACGCGATGGGAACTCTCTGGGGTCAATGGCAGATCTGGGCCGTTCTGGCGGCCGTCACCGCTGCTTTGACCTCCCTTTTCGCCAAGATAGGAGTGCAGGGGGTGCCCAGCAATCTGGCCACCCTGTTGCGCACTGTGGTGGTTCTGTTGCTGCTCGTGGCCGTGGTGTTTGGCAGGGGTGAATGGCAATCGCCCCTTGAGTTACCCCGTCGCAGCCTGCTGTTTCTGCTGTTGTCCGGGGTGGCCACCGGGTTGTCCTGGTTGTGTTGGTTCCGGGCGATACAGCTGGGACCCTTGGCCCGGGTGGCCCCGATCGACAAGTTGAGCGTTGTGATCGTGGCGGCTTTAGGGGTGGTTTTGCTTGGCGAAAGCCTCAGCCCCTGGCAGTGGCTGGGCGTGGCGCTGATGGGTGGGGGTGCGGTGTTGTTGGCCTGGCCCTGAGCCAGCCAGATTTCCCGGAGCCGGGCAAGCTGAGGGGTGAATGCCGTTCTTGTTGTGCGCCCCCCCTTTCGCCCCCTGGAGCCGGTTTGGCGCCGTGACCATCGCCGCCCACGATGGACCTGGGGCTGGGCGGTTGGGGCCTTCTTGCTGGCCGTCTGGCTGGGGCTGTCGGCCGCCCCCGCAGGGGCGCTGGCGGCGGCCCCGCCACCGACCCAGAAGGTGGTCCTCCAGGCTGCCTCGCCTGGGGACCGGCCTGTAGCTCGCTCCTCCTCCTCTCCCCAGTGGATCACCTTGGACGGCCGCCGCATCCTCGAACTGCGTTCGGTGGCGGGTGCCCAGAGCTTGGAATCGGTGGCCAACCGCGGTTCGGCGTTGCTGCAGGACCTGGCCCGCAAGGCCACGGTGGCCCCGGAGCAATTGGTGGTCCAGGAGGACCCTCCTTATTCGATGATTGGAGTGATCGACGCCAAGGGTATTTTCAAGCCCTTTCTGGCGGTTGATGATCGGGCTGGCCGGGCCTTTGAGATCAGCCGCCAGGAGTTGGCCGAGCTGTATCGGGACCAGTTGCGGGGTGCCATGCGCCAGTACCGCAGCACCCACAGCCTCAGCTCCTGGATAACGGGCACGGCCATGGCCTTGCTGGTTCTTGGGGCCTATCTGCTCTGGCTGCGCCTGCAAGGGGAATTCAACCAACGTTTGCGTCAGGGGATCCTCCGGGGGACCACCCCCTGGCTGAGGGGGGTGAGCTTGGCAGGCAGCCAAGTGCTGGACAGTGAACAGGAGCGCGGTGCCGTGCTGCTGCTGCTGAGGGTCCTGCATTGGGGAGTTTTGCTTCTCGCCAGCTATCTGATGATTCCGCTGTTGCTTGGCTTTTTCCCGCCGACCCAGGGCATCGCCGAGGGACTGCGGGGCCATATCCGTTTGGTTTTGGACGGGGTGCTGGAGGGGGCGGTCGCAGCCATCCCAAATCTCCTGGCCATTGCCCTGATTTTGCTGTTCACCCGTATGGCGATGCGGGCTTGCCGCACATGGTTTGCGGCCATTGAGCGCGGCCGTTTGCAGTTTCCTGGTTTTTATAGGGAATGGGCCCGGCCCACGGGCCGCTTGGTGGCGGCGGCGATTCTGGTGGCCGGACTGGTTTCCGCCTATCCCTACATTCCCGGATCCGATAGCAAGGCCTTCCAGGGGGCGGGCCTCTTCGTTGGCGTTTTGGCGGCCCTGGGGTCCAGTGCGGTGGCCACCAATGTCATCAGCGGGCTGATGCTGATCTACACCCGTGCTTTCCGTGAAGGCGATCGGGTTGAAATCAATGATGTGATTGGCGTCGTACAGGATCGCGATTTACTGGTGACTCGCATCCAGACACCACGTAACGAATTGGTCAGTATTCCTAATGCTACGGTGATTAGTGCATCGATTGTCAATTTTAGTTTTTCGCGCCGGGAAATTGCCAAACCCGTGGCGCTGGCGACAACGATCACCATCGGCTACGACGTTCCTTGGCGCCAGGTGCATGCGCTCCTGTTGAAGGCGGCCCAGTCGGTTCCTGGTATTGCGGCCGATCCGCAAGCATTTGTGCTGCAGATTTCCCTCAACGATTTCAATATCAGTTATGAACTCAATGCCAGCGTCAGGGATGTCATGACCTATCGGGAAACCCTTTCCGATTTGCTGGCGGCGATTCAGGATGTCTTTGCTGAGGCTGATGTGGAAATCCTTTCTCCCACCTATGAATGCAACCGGGATGGCAGTGCCCGCACCGTGCCGCCCTTGCCCAGCTTGGATTCCCTCAAGAATCGGCCAAACTGAGACGGCCCGTCCCTCCGTCCAGCCTGGCCGCCCTTCCCAGGGGAAGGGCCCCATTGCCAGGCCAATGGCCTACCGGAAGTTGGGCCACCACGGGAATGCCCAGGTCGGCGGTGCGCTCGCGTAACACCTGTTCGGCGGTGAAATAGTGGTGGCTCGGTTGGTCGCTGCGGTCGTGGTCGACGCAGTCGCGGAAGTTGCCGAAGCCGATTCCAGCCAATTGTTGCAGAGCACCGCAGAGCCTCCAGTGGGTCAGCATCCGCTCCAGTCGGTAGGGCGCTTCTGCCACGTCTTCGAGCACCAGAATGGCGCCCCGCAGATCCGGCAGATGACGGGTCCCCAACAGGTGGGTGGCCACGGTGAGGTTGGCGGCCAGCAGGGGACCTGCCGCCACGCCGCTTTGCCAGCCTTCCCCCTCCAGGTCCGGGAGGGGTTCGCCGAACAGCAGGGCCCTTAAACGGTCCTGGCTCCAGGCGGGTTCGGCGGCCAGGGTGGTGACCAGGGGGCCATGGATGGCGCCGCCCCGCCCCCGGGCCAGCCGTTCCCACAGCAGGGAGGTGACGTCTGAAAAGCCCAGCAACCAGGCGCTGTGGTCGGGGAGGTCCTGTTCGAGCAGCCGCGCCGAACCCCAGCCGCCCCGGACACAGGCCAATAAAGCCGCCCCTGCTTGGCTGCTGGGGTCACCGGGATCGAGGTCGGCGGCCCGTTGATGATCTGCTCCGGCCAGGAATCCCCAGCGACGTCCCACCAGTTCGGGCCGTTCTTCCACCTCCAGTCCCCAACTCCGCAGTACCTCCATGCCCAGTTGCAGCCGTTCGCCCGTTTCCAGGGCCGAACTGGCCGCCACCAGGCGGACCCGGTCACCGGAGCGGAGCGGTTTGGGGTGGCTCAGGGGAGCAGCCATGGTCAGCGGCAGGCGAGGGCATCACTGCGGCACGATCAACGCCAGCAGCATCAAGGCCCCCAGCATGACCTGATGGGTGAAATGCACGCCATAGGCGGCCCGCGGCAGATCGGGGCGCCTCAGGATCGACGCCTCCCGTTGCATCCCCCAGGTGGCCGCGATCCAGAGAAGCCAGAATTCGGGCATGGCGATGCCCCGCAACCAGGCCGCCGTGGCCAGGGCTCCGGCGGTCAGGCCGTAGCAGCAGGCGACCACCAGGGGCGCATGGCGACCCAGGGTGAGGGCGCTGCTCCGCACCCCGACGCGTCGGTCGTCCTCCCGGTCACTCATCGCATAGACGGTGTCGAAGCCGAAGGTCCAGCAAAGGGTGGCGAACCAGGTGAGGGCCAGGGCCACCCCGGCGAATTCGCCGCTGGCTGTGGCCCAGGGAATCAACACCGCAAAGCCCCAGCAGCAGGCCAGCACCAACTGTGGCAAGGGAAACCAGCGCTTGGCGGAGGGGTAAAGCAGTACGGGGGGCAGGGCTGCCAGGGCCAAGGGCAGGGCCAGATTCCGGCCCGGAGTGGGCAGGGCCAGGACCACCAGCAGGGCGACGACCAGGCAGGCGACCAGCAGGGCGACGGCGGTGGCAACTCCGATCCTGCCGTCGGCGAGGGGCCGGTTGCGGGTGCGTGCGACGAGTTTATCGATGCGGCGATCCCAGAGGTCGTTGGCGACGCAGCCGGCACCGCTTACCGCCAAGCCCCCCAGAACAATCAAGGCAAGTAAGGGCAGCGAGGGCGGTGATGCCGGGTTGAGCCAAAGGGCCCAGCCAGCCGGAATCAGTAAAATCAGCCTGCCGCTGGGATGGTTCCAGCGCAGCAGTTCGAGTCCGTTGCGGATTCGTGGCAATGGCCCTGGAGCCGTCCTGGCCATGGCGGATGGTCTCCTGGTGATGCTGGTGGCACCCTAGTTCGGGTAATCTTGACCGCTTCGATGGCAAAGTGACGCCGCCAAACGGTGCCGTTTCCGATGGCCTCTTCGCAGGCTCCCTTGTCTGAGCCGCCCTTCCCTGCCAACGGCGAGCGTAGGGTGGCGGCAATAGATATTGGCACTAATTCGATCCATCTGCTGATCGCTGCCATCAATCCGGCCTTGCACAGCTTCAGTGTGGTGGTGGCGGAGAAGTCCACGACCCGGCTGGGAGAGCGGGATCCCAACAATGGCGATCTCAGTGCCGCCGCCATCGAGCGGGCCTTTTTCACCCTGCGCCACTGCCGCGATCTGGCCGCGAGCCATGGGGTAGAGCAGATCGTCACGGCAGCCACCAGCGCCGTGCGCGAGGCCCCCAATGGGCGGGAGTTTGTGCAGGCGCTGCAAGATCAGTTGGGCCTGACGGTGGACCTGGTCAGCGGTTCTGAGGAGGCCCGCCTGATCTACCTGGGGGTGCTTTCTGGCATGACCTTTGGGGATAAGCCCCATCTGATTATAGATATCGGCGGGGGATCCACCGAGCTGATCCTGGCCGATGGCGGCGATGCGCGGGTCCTGACAAGCACCCGCATCGGGGCCGTGAGGCTGCAGCGGGAGTTCTGCCAGCAGGATCCCCTGCCTTCCGGCCGCCGCAGTTTTCTGCAGGCTTACATTCAAGGCTCCCTGGATCCTGCCGTGGCCCAGGTGGGCCAGGCCCTGCGACCTGGCGAGAAGCCCCTGCTGGTGGCCACCAGTGGCACGGCGATGGCCCTCGCTTCCCTGGCGGCGGCCGAGGATTCAAAACCAACGCGAAAATTACAGGGCTATCGCCTCAGCCGCGAGCGGATTGACCAGTTGATTACCAAACTCCAGGGGATGACGCCGGAGCAGCGGCGTGGACTCACGGCGATCAACGAGCGACGGGCCGAAATCATTGTGCCCGGGGCCCTGATTCTCCAGACCGCGATGCGGATGCTCGGGGTCCAGGAACTGGTGGTGTGCGACCGGGCCCTGCGGGAGGGCCTGATCGTCGACTGGATGCTGCGCAACGACCTGCTCGGCGATCGCTTTGCGTTTCAAAGCACGATTCGCGAGCGTACGGTGCGGTATCTGGCCCGCAACTATGGCGTGGATCCGGAGCGGGCTGATCGGGTGGCGGCCCAGGCCCTGTCGTTCTACGACCAGACCCGTGGGTGGTTGCACCATGACGAGGGCAAGGGGCGCTTGTTGCTGTGGGCGGCGGCCCAGCTCCATGACTGCGGTAAATACGTGAATGTGGGGGCTTACCACAAACACACCTGGTACCTGATTCGTCACGGTGAACTGCTGGGATACTCGGAGCTGGAGCACCTGATGGTGGCGGCCATCGCCCGATACCACCGGCGCAGTCTGCCCAAGAAGCGGCATGAATCCTGGCAATTGATTGAGGGCCGCGAGGAGCGCCGGACGGTGACGACTCTGGCTTTGTTTTTGCGATTGGCGGCAGCCCTGGATCGTCGTCCCGAGGCGGTGATCGAACGGTTCGATGTCCGTCAGCAAGGCTCAGGCGCCTTGGTGATCACCTTGGAGCCCCGGCACGGGTTTGATGGCAGCTGTCCAGACCTGAGTCTGGAACGCTGGAGCTTGCTTTCCTGTGCCCCTGTGGTGCTGGAGGTCACGGGGCTGCAATTGCAGGTGCCGGAGACTGAGGCTTAGGAGATGGGCCAGGGGAGCTAGACGTTGGTCCCGTTGGTGCTGCAATCGGTGCAGTAGTGGGGGAAGCACTGGGTGAAGACGGGGCTTTGGGGCTGAAACGGTGCCAACTCAGGTCGTCGACTGGACCTAGCGGTCGGGCGGGCCCATCGCCAATTGTGGCTAACACGGCATAGGGGCGACCGGCCAGAACCTCAAGCCCTTGGCCAAGAGGAAAGGCTTGCTCGCCCGTCAATGTGCCCTCAAAAATCACCTTGCCATCGATTTGACGCACCTGGATCCAACTCGGCTCGGAAGACTTCAGTCGCAGCTTTGAGGGAGCTGCTGGTTTGGGCGCGGCGGCGCTGGCCGCGACAGGGGGCCCGGGACGGCTAGGGGGGGGGGCGTCCGCCCGCTCCCCTTGGCTGGCGGTTGGGGCAGGGCGGGCCGCTTGGGAGTGCTGCTGCCAAGCATTGAACCCCAAGGCTGCTGCGAGGCCCAGGGCGCCGACCAGCAGGGGCAGGCCCCAGAGCCAGGGGGCCGGGCCCTGGCTGCTGCGGGTGAACTGGCCAGGGCCTGACACCTCTCGCCGGGGAGGCACAGGACCGGTGGGGGAGGGTTTGCCGCGGCGTAATGGAGCCGGTGGCAGGGAGGGACGGGGCTGGGGCCGCAGCATCAAGCGGCTGCCTCGAAGAGCCTTGACGGATTCGTCGATGTTCACATCAAGGGCGCTGGCGACCCTTCGCGCCAGGGCGATGACAAAGACGCCTTCGGGCAGATGGGTATGGTCGCCCGTTTCCAGGGCCCTGAGCTGGGAGGCTCCGATGCGCAACCGCTCGGCCAGCATTTCAAGGTCGATGCCGCTCTGGTGTCTTGCGGCCGCAAGGGTGCTGCCAAGCTTTTGCAGTTCCGGGATCGGTTCTGTCGGGGGCAGAACCCCTTCGTTTGTTGGGGTCCTCTGCTGGGGATCCGGAATGCCGCTCAAGGGAGCCACTCCATAACCGTGGTCTGAATGTGGAGATCAGTATGACGGGAGCCCGTTGACCTGAGGTCTGAGACCAAAAAGAGATGGGCGATACTGGATTCGAACCAGTGACCCCTTCCGTGTGAAGGAAGTGCGCTACCGCTGTGCTAATCGCCCGAATGGCCTGATCTTCTATGATCTAGACATATTCATCATAGGTCACGGCTTGCGCCCAGGGTCAGCCCGCTCCCCCAGGGCCGATGCTGGGGGACATAGGCCCTACCACTGTTGAAAAGCGACGCCTCCCCCCGTTCCGAATCCCCCAGCACCGAAACCACGACCGATGTCTTGATCGTGGGTGGCGGTGTCTGCGGTACGGCCCTGTTGTTCACGCTGGCCCGCTACACCGACCTGGCCCACATCACCCTGGTCGAGCGTTACGACCAGCTGGCCCAGGTCAATTCCAAGGCCACCAGCAACAGCCAAACCATCCATTGCGGGGACATCGAGACCAACTACACCCTGGAGAAGGCGCTGCGGGTTCAACGCACCGCCGAGATGATCGGGCGCTACGGCGAGCTGCTCGACCCTGGGCGCCGCGATCGCTGTGTGTTCCGCACTCCCAAGATGGTCCTGGCCGTGGGCCCGAAGGAATGTGAGTTGCTGCGGGAGCGCTTCCAGCGGTTTTCCCCCCACTTCCCGGCCATGGAGCTGCTGGAGAAGCCGCAGATCGCAGCGTGGGAACCCCAGGTGGCCCTTGTCAATGGAGCCCTGCGGCCGGAGGAGTTGCTGGCAATCGGCATCCGGTTGTCACCGACGGCCGTCGATTACGAGGCCCTCTCGGAGTCGTTCGTGGAGCTGGCCAACGCAGCTGTTGCGGGCCTGAACCGTGTTGTCGACGTGCGCCTTTGCACCCGGGTCATCCAGATCGAACCCGAGGGCGACCATTACCGTGTCGAGCTGGCCACTGGTGAGGGGGAAAGGCTTCGGACCCGCTTGAGGGCTCGCCATGTGGTGGTCAATGCTGGCGCCCACAGCTTGCTGTTGGCGCAGAAGATGGGATTTGGGTTGCAGTATTCGTGCCTGCCAGTGGCGGGCAGTTTCTACTTTACCCCTGATGTTTTGCGTGGAAAAGTATATACCATGCAAAACGACAAGCTGCCCTTCGCTGCCCTCCATGGCGATCCGGATGTGCGCAGCCCTGGCAAGACTCGCTTTGGCCCCACGGCCCTGTTGTTGCCATTGTTGGAGCGCTATCGCCCCGCGTCGTTCTGGGAATTTCTGA
Source organism: Cyanobacteriota bacterium (assembly GCA_026389315.1). Lineage (GTDB taxonomy): Bacteria > Cyanobacteriota > Cyanobacteriia > PCC-6307 > Cyanobiaceae > Cyanobium. The sequence continues at coordinate 39,905 of JAPLIC010000058.1, read as the reverse complement.
GGGTGCTGCGGCTCGATGGGGCGGTGTTGGCGGTGCTGTGGCAGTTGTTTGGCGATGTTGATATCCGCAGCTACATCATTCGCAATCTGTTGTTCGAAGTGCCCTGGCTGCGGCGGCGCCTGTTCCTGGTCGATGCGCGCAAGATCGTGCCGGACCTGCAACTCAACGACCTGCGCTTCGCGGAGGGCTATGGCGGGGTGAGGCCCCAACTCATCGATCGTCAAAACCGCCGGCTAATGCTCGGCGAGGTGTGTATCCCCGCCCGGCCCGGGCTCAGCTTCAACGTGACCCCCTCGCCGGGGGGCACCTGCTGTCTCGGCAATGCCGAGCGGGACGCCCTAGCGATCAGGGACCACCTCGGCTGCCAGTTCGACCATGCCCGCTTGGTGCGGGAGCTGGTGGGGGACGCCGCCGGGTGCATCGAGGCGCCAAGGGCCGCCTAGGGGGCCTTGCCGCGATCGACAACCCTTTTAGCGTGGAGAGGTCTTCTCGTCCTGACGTGTTCTGGCCCAGTTTCCTGTTGCCCCCCCTCGGCCCGACCCCGCCGACCTCCTGATCCTGGCCCTCGATCGCGGCGATGCCGCCGAGGCTCTGGCCCTAGTGGCGGCGATTCCCGCCCTCCGGCGCGTCAAGGTGGGGCTGGAGCTGTTCACGGCGGCAGGTCCTGAGGTGGTGCGCCGACTGAGGGAGCAAGGCTTGCGGGTCTTTCTTGACCTCAAGTTTCACGACATTCCGGCCACCATGGCGGGGGCCTGCCGCTCGGCGGCCCGCTCAGGGGCTGAGTTGATCACGGTCCATGCCTCGGCCGGAAGGGAGGCCCTGCAGGCTGCCCAGGCGGCGGCGGTTCAGGGAGCCGCTGAGGCGGGCCTGGGGGACCCGCCGACGCTCCTGGCGGTCACGGTGCTCACCAGTTGGGATCCAGCGCGTTTCGAGGCCGAACTGGGCCAGAGTGAATCCCTGGCGGCCCATGCCAAGCGTTTGGCGGACCTGGCGGCTGCGGCTGGCCTGGGGGGTGCCGTCTGTTCTCCCCTGGAGGTGGCGGTCCTCCGGGGTTCCCATCCCCATCCCTTTGTCCTGGTGACCCCGGGGATCAGGCCCGGCGGCGGCGCCCTGGGCGATCAACGGCGGGTGATGACCCCGGCGGCGGCCCTGGCGGCCGGTGCCAGTGCCTTGGTGATCGGTCGGCCGATTCGGGAGGCAAAGGATCCGGCGGTGGCGTTTGAGGCCTGTTGCGGCGAATTGATGGCTTCAGGGGACGCGGCGGAGCCCTTCGCGCAATAAATGCGAGGGCTTGATGTGGTAATGCTGTTGAAAATCAAGGCTGAAAAGACTCATCGAGCGGTAACCGCAGGCGAAGGCAACTTCTGAGACCGAGTCTCGCGGTTGGGGATTTTGCAGGCGATGGTGGGCCATTTCCAGCCGCTGCTTGCGAATCCACTGGGAGGGGGTGCAGGCAAAACGGTCGCGAAAGACGTATTGCAAGGTACGGCGCGAATAGTGGCTGTGATTTTCGAGATTGGTGAGATTTAGGGGTTCGCCCAGGTTGGCCAGGATGTAATCGATCAGTTCGTCGAAGGCGTCGCGGCCATGTTCCTGGCGCTGCCGCAGCCGGTTGTGGGGTGATTCTTGCCGTAATTCCGGGATCAACATCGCCGCCACGAGCCGGTAAATCTGGTCTTCCAGATGCATCCGATCTAACAGGGTCTGACTGAAACCGAGGAGATCATTGGAGATGGCCATCACCTGCCGCAGGAACACCTGCATCGATTGGCCCTGGGCTTCCGCAGGGATCTGCCAGCCATGGGCCTGGTCCATCAGCTCCTGCCATTGGGGTGGCGCCTCCCGCCAACCGCCCATGGCCATGGCGCTGCGCTTGAGGGTTTCAACGTCGATTCGAAAAACCACGTTGCTCGCCAAGCTGTTTTCAAAACTCCAGCTGGCCTTGGCTGCCAACAGCAGGCAAGTGTTCTCCCGGCAGGTCCAAAGCACACCTCTTTGGCGCACACGCTTTTCGCCGCCGTAGCCCAAAACAAGGGTGAGGTCATTGCTGGCCTGGATCAGGCCCTGGGCCGGTCCGCTGATGTAAGCAACAATGGGAAGTTCGCCCATGTAGATGTTGGCCCCTTGGTACAGCCAGGGGACTCCCCCTTGCAGAACGGGTTCGAATTCACCTACATCAAGGGCCCCCTCAAGAAGATGGCGGCTGGCTTCCGGGGTTTCGAGACGTTCAAGATGCTTCAGAAAGGGATTAAAAAGCTTAGCCTGATCATCGCACGGGGGAGCGAGAGCTTGCTCTGTGATGTTGGTGGCTCTCTCGGCGTCAGACCGTGTCATGGCTTGTGTCGAATTTAATGGCTTATGGGGTATTGGAGATTTAGCCTTCGTCCTTGGCTGGGTGTCGTGTGGCAGGGAAGAGGTGAAATTTGGCAAAGAATCTGGACCCGAAAAGATGATTTAATCGCGTTGGCGCATAATATTGAATGTAAATGGTTTGGGCTGAACCCCACCCAAGGCGAATCTCAATCGTAATGCAGCTTTCAGATTCCCACTTGCGGAGGAAACATAAATGCAGATTTTATGCAGTTTTGCGTTTTCGTAGATGCGTGAAATACCTACTAATGATTGATTGAAAAGTATTGTGACTTGAGTTGACTCAGGTTCGCAGCCCCATGACATAGGGCTGTCAAGTTGCTGATCCCCACCCCACACACACATAAACAAGAATTGACTTGACTTAACGAAGATTTGCCCTATGGGCAGCTGTGGACCAATGGGCGGTTGGTCGCCTGGCTTTCGTTTTTCAAATACGATTTGAATGGGAAACGTTATCGCCCTTTAAAGGCTTTGAAAGTTTGCTGTTTTGTGTTAGCCAAAATATGAATTTTATTTTGTTGGTTACGCTATTGGAGTCCCAGTCCGGGTATGGCCTCGATTCGTGATCCTTCCCGCTGACAGCATCGCCAACGACTCCGAGTACCTCCTTCGCCAGTGGGCTGATGGACGTCCCCCCAACCATGTGGTGGGGATCGGTGCTTCCGCTGGCGGGCTGGCGGCGCTCAAGGTGCTCCTGGCCCAACTCAAGCTTCAGGGTCGGATGGCCTATGTGGTGGCCCAGCACCTTGCCCCTGACCATCCCAGCCTGATCGTCGAGCTTTTGCAGCGGGTCACCCCTTTGCAGGTGGTGACGGCCGTGGATGGGGATTTGTTGCGGCCTGGGGTCGTGGCCGTGGCCCCCTCCAACCGCGATGTGGCGGTAAGGGGCGACCGGCTTGTCGTCAGCGATCCACCGCCCCGTTTCGGTCCGAGCCCCAGCATCGATCGGTTGTTCGAATCGATTGCCCGGGAATGGCGCCAGCAGGGGGTGGCTGTGGTCCTCTCGGGCACCGGTTCGGATGGCGCCAGGGGGTTGGCCCAGGTGCGGGCCGCCGGTGGACTCACTTTTGCCCAGTTGCCTGAAACGGCCCGCTTTGATGCCATGCCCCGGGCGGCCATTTCCCTGGGCGGGGCCAGGAAGGTTTTGGAAACTGGCGCCATCGGCCAGCAGTTAAACTCAGTGGCAGAAAGCACGGTCAGCTTCGGCACTGCTGGTGGTCAAGAAATGCAATCCCAGACCATAAGCGCCGTGTTGGGGCATCTCAAGCAAGGCACGGGCGTGGATTTTTCGCAGTACAAGGAATCCACCCTGCGTCGGCAGTTGCAACGCCGCATGGCCATACGCCAGGTCGCCGATCTTGATGATTATGTGCGCCTGCTCCGGGATGATGCTGAAGAAGCACCGGCCCTGCTGCACAACCTGCTGGTCAATGTCACCGCTTTCTTCCGAGATCCGGAGGCCTTTGATGTCCTGGCCCAACTGCTGAAGGACTATTTGGCCCCTTTGGTTCCCCAGGCCAAGATCCGGGTGTGGGTGCCAGGTTGCTCTACAGGCAAAGAAGTTTATACACTGGCCATGGTGATCAGTCAGGTGCTTGACCATCCGGTGGTGCTGGCCGATCGTCTTAAAATCTTCGGCACCGACCTTGATGAAGAAGCCTTGGCCGTGGCCCGTCGGGGGGTCTATTCCCTGACGGAGGCCCAGGCCATTCCCGCAGATCTGCGCCGCCGGTTCTTAGAAGAGGAGGGTGACGAATTCACCATCAACGATCAACTGCGCGGTTGTGTTGTCTTTGCGCGCCACAACGTCAGCGAAGACCCCCCCTTTCCGCGCCTCGATCTTATTTCCTGTCGCAACACGCTGATTTATTTCACCCCACCGCTGCAAGAAAGGGTGATCAGTCTTTTTCTCTTTGGGTTGTTGCCCGGCGGGCTGCTGTTTTTGGGTGAATCCGAGTCCCTGGGCCACGGCCACCAGGGCTTTGCCGTGGCCAATGCCACCCACCGCATCTATCGGCGCAGTGGCGAGGTGGCCCGTCGCACCGTGGCGCCCCTGGGATCCAGCGCGAGCCGGGGGGCTGGGGCTCGGCCATCTTTGGCCCGGGGCACTGTGCTGCGCGACTCCGTCCCAGAACAGCACATGACTTTGCTGGAGGCCCTCAGCCGCAGTTTCTGTGGGGATTGCCTGGTGCTGGATGACAGCCACAACCTGGTGCAGGTCATTGGCGATGTGACGCCCTATTGCGTCATGCCAGAGGGCTGGATCAGCGCCAACGCCAGTCTTTTCCTGCGGCCGGAGCTGAGGGACGAGGCCCGGGCCCTGCTGTTGCTGGTGCGGGCCGAAGAGGTGCCTGTCCTCAGCCCCAGCATCAGCCTTCCGGGCGAGGAGGGCAGCCTGCGCCTGGAAGTGCGACCCCTGCGGGTCGAAACGCGCAACTTTTGCGTGATTACGTTCATGCGGGTTGCCGACACCGACACCGATGCCACCATTGGGCCCCGTACCGGATCCGGGACCCGGCTCATTGATTCCTCCTTCGGCAGCCAGATCTTGCGCCTGGAGGAGCAGTTGCTCGCCAGCCAGGATTCACTGCGCCGTTCGATGGTCGAACTGGAGGAGGCTAACGAAGAGCTCGAAGCCTCCTCCGAAGAGCTGCAGGCCTCCTCGGAAGAATTGCAATCTTCGAATGAGGAACTCGAGGCGTCCAACGAAGAGTTGCAGGCCACCAACGAGGAACTGGGTACCCTTAATCAGCAGCTGCGCTCCCGTAGTGAAGAACTGCAGCTACTCAACAATGATCTTGAAAATATCCAGAGTTCATTGAGCCAGGGCATGGTGATCGTTGATCTGGAGATGCGCATCACCCGCTTCACTCCCCTGGCGGTGCGGGTGTTCGCTCTGGTGGAGTCCGATATTGGCCAGCCCCTGCTTTCGGTGCCCACCACCCTCAAACTGACTGGCCTGCGGCAGGCGATTGTGGAGGTGCTTGCTGGTGTGTCGAGGCGGAACATTGAGGCCAGTAGTGAAGAAGTTGCCTATCTCCTGCAGGTGATGCCCTATCTCGACCGAGATAGGCGGCCCATGGGAGCCATCATCACCCTGACGGACCTGGGCGAGCTGGTGGCCCTGCGGCGTACCGCCGAAGCGGCCCTCGACGATTTCACCCGCCTCACCGATTCCCTGGAGCAGGCGGTGTGGAAACGCAACGGTAATCTCGATCGCTTGCTCTATATCAGCGCCCCCATCCAGACGCTCACGGGATGGACCCCCGCTGAACTCTGCAGCCAGCCCTCCCTGTTGGAAGAGTCGATTGAGCCGGCCGATCGCCCTCGGGTGGCCGCTAGCCGCACCAAGGACAGCACCGGCTGGACGGTGGCCTACCGGCTTGGCACCCGTGATGGACATCGCATCCAGGTGGTCGAGACGGCCACCGTGATCAAGGGCGACCATGACCATTGCGTGGTCGGTACGTTGACCGATGTCACCGAGACCACCGCCGTTGCCAAGCAGGCGGCCGATCTCTCCACCATTTTTGCTTCGGTGTTCCATTCCCAATGTTTTGACGTGGTCGTCCTGGACGATTCCCTCAAGGTGTTGATGGCGAATGAACGGCTCTGCGCCCGCCTTGTCCAAGCCATGGGTTCCCTCGTCGGCTTGCCTTTCCAGTTGTTTCTGACCCCCTCAGACGGAGCCGCCTTGCTGGAGCTGGCCCGCAGGCCGGCGTCTGGGGTGGAGCGGACCGAAAGCCGTGATCTGCAGCTCCTGATCCCCCACGGCCAACCCCTGGCGATGCGGGCAGAAATCGCTGGTCTCTCCAGACCCTTGGGCGCGGCTGTGATGCGACTGATTCTGGTGGAGCTGCCGGCTGGCTCCGCTTAGATCAGTTCCGGGTGGGCTGGATCCCCCTTGAAGGGTCCAATCAGCCCAGCGGTGATCCAGCCGCCATAGAAGCCGCCGGCCTGGGCCTGCACCGGCTGTCCATCGACCCAACATCCCGACATGGCGGCCGGGTAAAGGCTGAACCAGCCGGCCAGCGGCGCGAAGGCGGGGGTGGGCTCGGGATACTGCCAGACGGCCCGCGGCAGCCTTCGGCCATCCGGCAGCAGCACATCGAAATAGCGGGCCACCCCCTTCCATTCGCAGTAGCTGCGGCCCGGTGCCGGCACCAGCAGACTGAGGTTGAAAGACCTAGGCGGCAGGTAGAAGCAGGGTGGATGGAAGGTTTCCAGCACCCGCAGGCTGTGGTCGCTTGCGGCCAGGAGGCGCCCCCCGGCCTCCACCCGCACCAACCTGGAGTCCAGCACCAGGGCCGGGGGGCGGGGATAGGCCGCCACCCGCTCCAGCCCCCCGGGCTCCTGCCAGGCTGGGAGTGAGGATTCAGCCATGCAGAAAGTGGCGCAGTCGTCTTGCTTCCACGCCGGCACGTCGTTGCAGCTCTGCGTCGCTAAGCAGGGACTCCTGGCGTTGCTGGGCTGTAATCACATCGCTTTCGGAAATAGGGAAGCCTTCGGCATGGGCCAGTTGCAGGAAGTCGCTGATCTCCAGGGGCGAGGTCTCGTCCTGCAGGCGGGCCAGCAGATCGTTGTGGCTGCGGGCGTGGGCCAGGAAGGCATCCAGCTCGGTGAGGCTCATGGCGGTGCGGTTGGACTGGCCGGGGGCTGTTGAGAAGGGAAGTCAAGCATTGGGGTCGGGGGAGGGTGGGCCCCACGCACCGTGGTGTTTTCCCCTGGCATCGCCTCCAGCTTCACCGCCTCCCACGCCGCCGGATCCCACGGTTCCAGCAGCGGTTCGAGGGCCCTGAGGGCTGGCCCATCGGCGGGCTCCAGCCAGGCCTCCTCCAGGCCGTCGGGGATGACCACGGGCATGCGGTCATGGACCCGCGCCAGGAGTTCGTTGGGCCTGGTGGTGAGCACCACGCAACTCTCGACTTCGCTGCCATCCGGCCCGATCCAGCGATCCCAAAGGCCACCCAACCAGAACACGCCGCCATCGCGGCGGCGAAACAGCCAGGGTTGTTTCCAGGTCTTGCCAGTGACCTTGTCGGTGCGGCTCTGCCATTCATAGAAGCCATCCGCCGGCAGCAGGGCGCGGCGATGGCGCCAGGGCCCTCGGAAACTGGCCTTCTCCATCACCGTTTCCGAGCGGGCATTGATCGGCCGCCGCCGTTCCAAAGGGTCCCGGCTCCATTCCGGCAGGAGCCCCCAGAGGGCCAGCCCCACATCAAGGCGCCCGTGTTCCTGGCGCTGGAGCAGCACCGGTTCCCCTGGGCGCACCTGGGGCCGGGGCGCGTAGTGCTGGCGCCAGCCAGCAGGCAGGGGACCCTGCAGGCGCGGCAGCAGCGCCTGAATCTCCGAGGTCAGGGCGAAGCGACCGCACATGGGACCAGCTTGGCCGGCCCTAGCCGCTGTTGCAAGCAGATCGGGTCCGTTCGGTTCTCACCCGTCGCCTTGGGGACAGGGGAGGACCGCACCTTCTAGGTTGGGTCAACCACCAGTGGAACTGTGGCATGGCACTTCGCCAAGATGACAACCGCCCCAATCGGCGATTTGGCCTGATCAACCTGTTGTTGGTGGGTTTCGGTCTGTTGCTGTTGTTAAGCAATTTCGTACCTAATCCGGCCAATCAGGTGCCAAGGGTGCCCTATTCGCTTTTCATTGACCAGGTTAATGACAATAATGTGAAGCGTGCATTTATTACTTCCGATCAAATTCGTTACGAACTGAACAAAGCTCCAGCCGAAGGCGCTCCCACTCTGTTGGCGACCACGCCGATCTTCGACATGGAGCTGCCCCAGCGGCTCGAACAGCATGGTGTCGAGTTTGCTGCGGCACCACCGGCCAAGCCAAATCTTTTCACCACCCTGCTGAGCTGGGTGGTGCCGCCGCTGATTTTCATTCTTGTCCTGCAGTTCTTTGCGCGTCGCAGTGGCATGGGTGGCGCCCAGGGGGCGTTAAGTTTTACCAAAAGTAAGGCCAAGGTTTATGTGCCCGACGAAGAATCTCGCGTCACGTTTGCCGATGTGGCTGGCGTCGATGAAGCCAAGGCAGAACTCAACGAAATTGTTGATTTCCTGAAGACGCCGGAGCGTTATGTCGCCATCGGTGCCCGTATTCCCAAGGGTGTTCTGTTGGTGGGGCCTCCTGGTACGGGCAAGACCCTGCTTTCCAAGGCCGTCGCCGGTGAAGCCGGGGTGCCATTCTTTATTATTTCAGGCTCTGAATTTGTCGAATTATTTGTTGGTGCCGGTGCGGCGCGGGTTCGTGATCTGTTCGAAGAAGCCAAGAAGAAAGCGCCCTGCATCATTTTCATCGATGAACTCGATGCCATTGGTAAGAGCCGTTCCGGCTCCATGGGAGTTGTGGGCGGCAACGACGAACGCGAGCAGACTCTCAACCAGCTGCTTACCGAGATGGATGGCTTTGCCTCCAAGGACAAGCCGGTCATTGTTCTGGCCGCCACCAACCAACCTCAAACCCTGGACGCTGCCCTTCTACGCCCCGGCCGTTTCGATCGCCAAGTGCTGGTGGATCGCCCCGATCTTTCGGGCCGGCGCACTATTTTGGAGATCTACGCCAAAAAAGTGAAACTGGCCGAAGGGGTTGATCTCGATAAGATTGCCCAGGCCACCAGCGGCTTTGCTGGCGCCGACCTTGCCAATCTGGTCAATGAGGCCGCTCTGCTGGCGGCCCGGGTCAAGCGCACCAGCGTCGAACAGGCAGATCTCAATGAGGCCATCGAGCGAGTCGTGGCTGGACTGGAAAAACGCAGCCGCGTGCTGCAGCCCGATGAGAAAAAAGTGGTGGCTTTCCACGAAGTCGGCCACGCCATCGTGGGTCATCTGATGCCTGGGGGCAGCAAGGTGGCCAAGATCTCAATCGTGCCGAGGGGCATGAGTGCCTTGGGTTACACCTTGCAGTTACCGACCGAAGAGCGCTTCCTCAACTCCAAGGAAGATCTCGAGGGCCAGATCGCCACCCTGCTGGGGGGCCGTAGCGCCGAAGAGCTGGTGTTCGGAGAAGTCACCACCGGCGCCGCCAATGATCTGCAGCGGGCCACCGACATTGCCGAGCAGATGGTGGGCACCTATGGCATGAGCGAAACCCTGGGCCCTCTCGCTTACGACAAGCAGGGCGGCAATCGCTTTCTCGGCGAAGGCAACAACCCCAGGCGTTCGGTGAGTGATGCCACCGCCCAGGCGATTGACAAGGAGGTGCGGGGATTGGTGGACCGTGCCCATGGCCGGGCCTTGAGCATCCTGCGCCAGAACAGACCTCTGTTGGAAAGCATCAGCGAGAAGATCCTGGCCCAGGAGGTGATTGAGGGCGATGAACTCAAAGGACTACTGGCCAGCAGTGTCATGCCCTCCGCCGATGCGGTGCAGGCGGAGCAGGTTTTGGTGGCCACCACCCCTTGAGGCCTGGGGCCCCTTGGGGTTGCGGGACTCGACCATGGACTTAAGTGACCGCCAGCTTTATAACGCCACGGTTGCCGCTTGGCGTCGCCGAGAGCCGATTCTACTCAGCGACTTCACCGCCAGACCCCGCGTGATCGAGCTGTTGGGTGACGTTGGCGGGTTGCATCTGTGGGATCTGGGCTGCGGCGAAGGCTGGGTGGGCCGCCAATTGGCCGCTGGCAATCCTGCCCGGATTGATGGCTTCGATCGATCTGAGCAGATGATCGCAGCCGCCTGGGAGCAAGCGGCAGAACTGGCGAGTGACCAAGGCGGGCCGCTCCACTACGGCGTGGCTGATCTGGCCGATCCAGCCCAACTGCCCAGCGGCGCCTGCGATGGGGCCGTGGCCGTCTTTTTGTTCAACTATCTCGATCTCCAGGCCACCGAGCGGGTGCTCCGTTTGGTACGACAGGTCTTGCGGCCCGGTGGATCCTTTATTTTTACTGTGCCCCATCCCAGCCTTGCCTTTCTGCGGCCGGCCGAGCCCCCCTTCTATATCGAACCTGCTAACCACACGTACCTCGGCAGCAGCGACCAACTCCTGGAGGGCAGGATTTGGCGTCGCGATGGCATGAGTAACGCCATCCGATCTAGGCATAAGACCCTGGAGGATTACAATCGAATCCTGCGCAGTAGTGGCTGGACCCGTATGCCGTTGATCGAAGAACTTGCGGTGACCGAAGACCACATAAGCCTGGATCCAGCCTTCTTTGGACCTTTGCGCGGCACCCCACTCCACCTGCTGTTCCAGCTGCAGGCATGACATCGGCCCACAAGCGGTTTCAAGCCTGGCGCGCCGCCGATCTAGCCAGCAGCAACCATTGGATCTTTGCCGCTGAAGCCAGCTTGGCCGAGGCCGATACAGCCCTGCTGCGGGCCTGGTGCCAGCCCCTGATCACCGAACTGCGGCACGGCAGCGGCGTGGCGCTGGTGCGGGGCCTTGGCCAGCTCGATGGCTCAGCACTGCGGCAGCTCTATCTGGCGATTGGCTGTTGTATCGGTGAGCTGGACACCACCTACGGCGCCCTCTACGACGTCACCGACTCGGGAGGCTCCTATCGGCAACAGGCGATTCCGGTCTCCCAAACCCATGCATCCACCTCGATGCACACCGACAGTTCCCGCCGCGAGACTCATCCCCGCTGGGTTGGCCTGGCTTGCCTCCGGCAGGCGCCGCTGGGGGGCGGTTCCAGGTTGGTCTCTGTGGTTGCTGTCCACGACCAGTTAGCCCAAACCCACCCCGCCCTGCTGCAGCACCTCAAGGGTTCTTTCCACCGGGACCTGGTGACACCTGGAAGCCGCAACGACCTTGCCGGGATCAAAGCCAACCGCTTTCCGGTCTTCTGCGACGCCAGCGATGGCCCCACCTTGCGCTACATGCGTTATTGGATTGAAACAGGCCACCAGCGCATCGGCCAACCCCTGGAGCCGCTTGATCGCGACGCCTTTGATGCCCTCGATGCCGCCCTCAATGATCCGCAATTGCGCCACGACTTCGCTATGGCGCCAGGGGATTTGCTTTTTATCGACAACCACAAGGTGGCCCATGATCGCGAGGCCTACCAAGATGACCCCAACGCCCCGCGGTTGATGGTGCGTCTCTGGTTGAATCACGTCTCGATATAAATCTTTTGCACAGATCTAAACCTGTAATTTTGACAGGGTCTGATTGTAGCTATTGTTAAGTTTTATTAACTTTGCGGCGATAATTCGGTAAATATGCGTGGTCTGAATAAAAATGCCCATGATTAATATTCATTGATGGTTTATGGATTTAAAGCTGCTTTGTGAAAACATCTCCAACAGTCGTTTGACTGCTTCAGCAGATGGCCCGATTGTGTGGAATGGAAGTACGCTTGACCCTGAAAGCTTCCACTATGGCAACAAGGATGAACGTTTAGGCATTGATTTTTTGGTCACTAAGCTGCCCTTTATGGGATTGCAGGTGATGGATCCTCGCCTCGTGACGATCGCAGCAGGTGCTTGTAATGAATAACATCGCCACGCCCACGAATCGGTTTTTGTTCTTCTTTCTGGTCAAGGAGAGATCAGTATTAATAAACATGTAATTACCCTTTCGGAGCGTAGCGTTGCCTATGTACCGCGCTGGGTTGTTCATCAAACGCGCAACACTTCTACTGAGAATCCCTTGTTGCTGTTAGCCATTACTGATTTTGGCCTGACATCTACCGTGCTGGGTGATTACGATGTCAAAACTAGGCTGAAAGCCGGCGGCGATGATGCGCATATCGCAGATCCTAACACTTAGCTAATTCATCTGTTAATTCTAATCAGTTTTCAACCTACTTTACCTTAACAAGTATGACCTGCTTCGCTGATCTGCCCCTGGTGCTTCAGGAGCAAATCAATCATAATGACCAGGCAAAGCCTCTGGATACCAAGGAAGCTTTGATTGAGCAAGAGGATTTCAGTCAAAAGGTTTATTTAATCGAATGTGATCAGCTCGCTAAACTGCCCTCTTCTGATTGTGAGTCTACTTTCCAACAATTCATTACTGACCCTGTGAGTCTAACCTCTCTGACTGCCGCTCTGGTCCGGCTTCAAGAAGATTGTATCAAAGATGAAGCGGCAAATGATGGCTATAATTCGGCGTATTATGTAGACTATTTGGCCGCACTTGCCCTCCAGCATCGAGCCGTGTGCCATCCCTATCTTTGGGGGATGGCAGCCGGTACATTGCCATCTCTTTATGCAGCGCTTCAAGACTTTGCCCGACACTATTATGGCTATTCTGCCCATTTCCCCCGTTATCTAACCGCTCTGATCTCCAAGCTTGAAAACCCTGAACACAGGGCCGCCCTGCTGGAAAATCTTACTGAGGAGTCGGGTCAATACGAAGAAGAAGAGCTGATGCAGCTCAAGGAATTTGGAGTCCAGCCTGAATGGATTGTCGGCATTCCCCATCCTGTTCTCTTTAAGCGCTTTCGAAATTCCCTTGGAGTTGATAACGCAGCCATGGATGATGATCACATTGAGGTTGTCTGCTGGCGCGAACAATTTCTCGCCATCATGAATACGGGCTCAGCCGCCGAGGCTCTCGGGGCCCTGGGCCTCGGCACGGAGACAATTGTGCAGACCATTTACCAACCTTTCGTTGAAGCCATTCAAAAAGTAGGCTCGATCAAGCCAGAAGATGCTGTCTTCTTCCCACTCCATACGGCGGTCGATGACCACCATCAGGCCACCCTCAAGGCCATCGCCATAGATTTCGCTGCCACACCGGCAGGCCGGGCCGATCTTGCCAAAGGCATGTTCAAGGCCCTTGCCCTGCGTGACAGCTTTTGGTCTTGGCTCTACGCAAGGGCGCAGGGCGAAAACGGGACCTAAACCCTTCATCGAGCAGGTCACCCCCCTTGACCGCGGGGCCATGGATCTCCGATAAGGGTTCTTTGATGGAGCGGCCATGGCCTGCCTCGACGTCGCCCTCGCTGGCCTCGCCGGCGCTGATTTTCTCTCATCCAGCGATCTGGACCGCGCCGAGGCCGAGGCCCTGCTCACCCTTGCTGCCCAGCTCAAGGCGGGTAGCCAGCGGTTTGATCTGACGGGCCGGGTTCTGGGCTTGATCTTCTCCAAAGCGTCCACCCGCACCCGGGTCAGCTTCACCGTGGCCATGGCCCGCCTCGGCGGCCAGACCATCGACCTGCTGCCCCTCGTCACCCAGGTGGGTCGGGGTGAGCCGATTGCCGATACGGCCCGGGTGCTGAGTCGCTATTGCGATGCCCTGGCGATCCGCACCTTCGCCCAGGCCGATCTGGCCGATTACGCCCATTGGGCCTCGATCCCGGTGATCAATGCCCTCACCGACGAGGAGCACCCCTGCCAGGCCCTCGCCGATTTCCTCACCCTGCGGGAGACCTTTGGGGACCTGGAGGGCCTGACCCTGGCCTATGTCGGTGATGGCAACAACGTGGCCCATTCGCTCATGCTCATGGGTGCCTTGCTAGGGGTGAATGTGTGCATCGGCACGCCCGAGGGGTTTGCCCCTGATCCGGCCGTGGTCGAGCGGGCCGCTGCCCTGGCTGCGGGCCGCGCTCAAATCACCGTCGTCCATGAGCCCGTGGCTGCCGTTCGCGGCGCCCATGCCCTTTACACCGATGTCTGGGCCTCGATGGGTCAGGAGCAGGAGCAGGCCGAACGGGAGCGGGCGTTTCGGGGCTGGTGCCTTGATGGGGCCCTGCTGGCGGAAGCAGACAGCAGGGCAATTGTGCTGCACTGCCTGCCGGCCCACCGCGGCGAGGAGATCAGCGCTGCCGTGATCGAAGGCGACCAGAGCCGCGTCTTCGATCAGGCCGAGAATCGGATGCACGTGCAACAGGCCCTTTTGGCGGCCCTGTTGGCTCCCGGCTGAGCGGAATTCCGCCGGATGCTGGACAAAAGACCCGCGAGACGGTACATCTGTACCAGAGATTCGCGATCCGCCGGTGCCCGCCCCCCAGCAGCTCACCTCCGCCCAGCAAGAGCTCTACGACTGGTTGCAGGATTACATCGCCAGCCATCGCCACAGCCCCTCGATCCGCCAGATGGTGGAGGCCATGGGATTGCGATCGCCAGCTCCGATCCAGAGCCGCCTGCGCCACCTGCAGCAGAAGGGCTGGATCACCTGGCAGGAGGGCCAGGCCCGCACCTTGCAGTTATTGGGGGGCAGCCCGGCTGGCATCCCCGTGCTCGGATCGGTGGCGGCTGGGGGATTGATCGATCCGGCCGCCGACGATCGCGACCGTCTCGACCTCAAGCCCCTGTTGGAGAACCGCGACCTCTTCGCCCTGACCGTGAACGGCGATTCGATGGTGGAAGCCCACATTGCCGATGGCGACGTGGTGTTGATGGAGCCGGTGGCGGATCCCTCGCGGCTGCGGGACGGCGCCATCGTCAGCGCCCTGGTGGCCGGTAGTGGCACCACCCTCAAGCACTTCCATCGTCAGGGGCGCAAGGTGCGCCTTGAGGCTGCCAATCAGGCCTATCCACCCTTGCTGCTTCCCGCCGACCAGGTGCAGATCCAGGGGCGGCTCGTGGCCGTCTGGCGCCAGCTCTGAGGACAGCCAGGATGTATGTTGGTGGGGCGATGGGTAAGACCGCCGCATCAATGGGGCCATAGCTCAGCTGGTAGAGCACCTGCATGGCATGCAGGGGGTCAGCGGTTCGAATCCGCTTGGCTCCATTCCGTCAAACTTTCTGCCCTGCCAAGGGTTTTTTGTTGATTAGGTCCCCTGATCGCCCCAGTTCGGCCATCAAAAGGAGGCGACCAAGGGGGTGGCTGAACAGTGGGATCACCTCGGCATCGCACGGTTTGAACCGACGGCCTGCGAACCTGCAGCTCCGCTGGCGGTTCGCGTCTGGAGTGGTTGACATCAGGTGTGGTGGGAAGGCGGCCCAGGCGATGTCGGTGTTGAGCGCTCCAAAGCTTCTTGCGGGCCCTGCGGCACGGACGCCCTGCGCCGATCTGGGCTGCTCCAACGTCGATCAGGCCCTGCTCTGCTGCCTGAAGGTGCCGGAGCAGGAGGCGGCGATCCACTGCACAGGGAATAGCTTCGACTCGGTTGGGGATCCCCAGCGGCTGCCATGACATCCACGCAACCCAGGGCTGTAGAGCTCCATGGACGCCAGAGCTGCCACTACCAGCTCGCCAATCCAGGAAACCAAGCGCTAGGCCGCATCAGCGAATTCCTCGCGCCGCTTCTCCTGGATCCCCAGTCCTATGGCGTGATGCCCGAGGCCCGCCTGGTGAGCAGCAATCTCGTGGGCGTGGGCCGCAACCGGCGGATCGTGGAGGAAACTCTCCACCTCAAGGAGATCGAGCCAAGGCTGCGCCGTACCCTGCGGCTGCGCTCCCTCCTGCCGGCCCAGGAACGACTCCAAGGTGCGGTGTGCTCGTTGATCGACAGCCGCCAGTGGACCGGCAGCTACTACCACTGGTTCTTGGACTGTCTCCCCCGCCTGATCGCTGTCGATGACCACAGCCGCCGCACCGGCGAGCCAACCAGGGTGATCGTGCCAGCCCATCTCAACCGCTGGCAAAGCGAATCCCTGGAGCTGCTGGGCCTTTCCCAAGAGCGCCGGATCAGCCACGCTCCAGTGGGGAGGGGTGGTCTGGCTGTGGAACGTCTGATCACGTATGTGGCCCATCGATGGCAACGTCAGGGGGGGGCTCCCTTTGATGCTGCCTCTCCATGGGCGATCAGGACGCTGGCCACCCAGCTCGGGCGGGGGGTGGCTGCCACTGCAGTGTCGTCCAGGCGGCTCTACCTTTCCCGAAGCGGCGTTCCAACCCGCCAGGTGAGCAATGAAGGCGAGGTGATGGAATTGCTGAAACGTCACGGTTTCGTGGCAATTCAAACTGAGAAGCTGACACTTCGCGAGCAAATCGCCCTGTTCAGGGATGCCACCCATATCGTGGCGCCCCACGGGGCCAGCCTCACCAACCTGTTGCATGTCCACCAGGCGAGTGTGCTGGAGATCTTCCAAGAGGGCCATGGCGTGCGGCCTGATTTCTTCCAGTTGGCAATGATCAAAGGCCTCGATTATCAGCACTGCGTCTGCCCCACCGAGTCACCAGACCTCCACTGTCATGTGGACCTGCAGATACTGCAGCAGTTCCTGGAGCGGACCCTTTGACCGTCAGCCTCGGGACTGGAGCACTTGGATACAACATGTGTTCCCGTTGGTAATCCCACGTCAAAACCGACCGCAGGCCTCCCTGTAACGGTGACAAAATCCGCAATCTCTTTTTACGGCATTCATATCTTATCCAGGCACGACATGCAAGCGAATCAGCGCTTGGTCAATCTCGGCAAGCAATTGCCATGACCCCTGAGATGGCGCCCAATCGTTTGCGTCAATGTGGTCTGCATAGCCATCTAGATTGTTGCTGCTAATTGATTGTGGGGCTGAATAATGAGCTGAAATCAAATTCTTTATTGTCGTCTGCTTAGCCAAGGCGCGCAGCCATTCGTGATAAAACTTCTTCGCACGAACAAACACTAATCTTTCCAAAACGGGTGCCAGCCGACAGGGGGCAATCTGATCACCGCGATTAATAAATTGATCAGCTTTCTCCTCCCAACATGGGGCCCATCGGAAAGGATAGAGGGCGAAGTGATTTCGGGGATTGGTCTGATTTGCCGTCATGGCGTCCGAGAAAAGATCGGCTAGTGATGCGATGTTCACAGATTCAGGTCGGAAAAAGTTGGCAAACATCACAATTCTTTTCCAACCCTTAAGTCGCAGATCTGGAGTGTCGATCATCGCTTCCGACCCCTTTTCCCTGCCATGAAACAGCAGGGGTGCAGGGTCAAGATCAAAAATTGATGGAGCAGAGGCCGAGATGGTGACAAGCGCATCGGTGACCAGCAAAGATCCCGTGACGAGATCGATACAGGCAATTTCGTGAAACGTGCCAAGCCCCAGGTCGATCGGCCCGAGGGGAACCCAGACCAGTTGGTCCTGATGGGGCAACCCATCGCGGAACAGTACCTTGGTGCGGCCTGCGGGTAGACCAAGCCAGCTGGAGGGGAGTGGAACTGGAAAACTCCACTGCTGATCACTCACCCAGACCGTGGCGGTGGGGAACGCCCTGGCCAGGGCCGCCACCGGAAGTTTATGTTCCAGCCCCGAGGATGTGGCCAAGACGATCGAAAGCACTGGCCCGTGCTGTTCTGCCAAAGCCCTTAATCCGATCAGTAATTCAGCAGTTGGCGGGACAGGCGCATACAGCATTAGACCCCCCTCCACCTTCAGGACGGTCATCCGGATCGGCACCGCGACGTACCAGACACCGTGGAGCTGCTCAAAGCACCAGACCCGCCCCGCAATCAGCTCGCGCATGAGACTGACGCGACGGCCGTAGGGGTAAAGCGGCAGCAATGGCCACCAGGGCCAGCGTTGCAGGCGATTATCAGAGGAGGGTAGATCGGCGTCGTTCACGTCAGGTCAGTAGTAACGGGATCACGTTCAGAACTGTCCGGATGTGCAACACCTTGGCAATTTCAACGGGACGATCCAGGCGCGAAAAGGAGTCTTCCATAGACAAGATGAACTCAGACTAAGAAAAATTGCCCCTAGGAGAATGAGGTAGTCGCATCCAAAAAATGTTTAGTCCCCAAAATTCACAAAGTTTGGTTAATTCGAAGCGGCCCACCCCCCCTTGCCACCGCTCTGGATCCATCCCTTCGCCTCTTGCAAAAACTTCGACCAGTCCAGCCTTTCGGCTTCGGCGGCCCGGGCCACAAGTAGGGGAGCCTCCCGTTGGATCAACGCCAGATCAGGGGCACTCACCCCTGCGGATAGGGCCAGCAAGTCCGCCATGGCGTGGCCGACCACGCGGGTGAGATAGGCGGCGCTGAGGGCCTGCAGGGCACCCCCCACCAACCAGGTGGCCCCGTGCAAGCGGGCCGCCGTGACCAAGGCCTGGCTACTCCACTCGACCAGTCCGAGGGCAACGGTGGCCTTGGCCAACTGCAAGGAAGCCTCCCGTAACTGATCCAGCGTCCACGGGCAATCCCAGAGACGGGCCATCTCCTGAAGCATCAATCCGTTGCCGACGGCCAACACCAGCAAATCCAGACTGGGAACTGGCGTGATGGCCACCCCCGTTGCCACAACCCACTGGGTCCGCTGCAGCAGCCGACGCCATTCGTGGCGGCGAAGCCGCTCCAGATCGGCCTGCCAGCGGGTGTGCAGACCCTGGATGGATCGCAATGGGGTGGTTTGACGCAAGGAGCGTCCTTCCCGCTTCAACCAAAGCGCCAGGGGGCCCAAGACCTCCTGGAGGCTGTTCAAGGCACCATCCCAAAGCAGCACTCGTTCGCCCTGCAAGGAGGGCCACTGGCTCGCCAGTTCCTGAAGCAGGGGCTCTGCCCCTATGGCCTCTTGGCACTCAACCAGCAACCAGTGGGGTTGGTCCGAAGGGAGCGCCTCCAGCCAACGCAGATCGACCGCCAAAAGCGGCAGGCGCAGGTGGTACACCAGCACATCGGCCTGGGTAAAGGTCTTTGGCCACTGCCATTCGGCACTGATCAGGGGCAGGGGCAAACCCCAATCCAGACGTAAGGGCAGGGAGCCCCGTAGGGCTGAAGCCGCCAGGGATTGGGCCGAACTCTCCGGCGGACAGGTGCCAGTGAGGGTCAAACGCAGTTCCGGGCGCTGTCGCTCCGCCATCAGGGCCTGTAACTCCTGGCGACGGGGATCGAGAAGACTGGCCTCACCCCCTTGAAGACGCTCAAACTGATCGAGTAGCTGCTCACAACGCTGCTGCCAACCATCAAGGCTGGAGGGCAAACGGGAGGGCCGGCCAGGACGGTCTCGGGACAACCACCACCAGCCTGCCGCCAAGCTTCCAAGGGTGAAGAGACTCCCCCCTTCCATGGGGAGCCAGTGGACGAGTCCTTCACTGATGACCAATCCCCCCCCCAGCAGCAGCACAGGCCGCACCCAGGGGGCCCCTGACAATTTCACAGGCAATCCACCGAGTACGGCCCGGAGGGTTGGAGCCACCGATCGGGGCAACCTGGAGGTCTCAGCGGCAGGGGGCAGAGCGGAATCCGAAGCGGTCACGGACGGGCGGCTGGCAAAACGACGAAGCGGGTGGGCCCGCTGCATGATGTTTAGCTCAGATGTCGGCGTCGACACCCTGACCGTGGCCATCCAGAACACCGAACCTGGACGAAAAGCCCCATAAATTAGGACAGTTGACCGTTGCGTCACCTTTGCCGGTGCCCATCCTGACCCCCATACCACCCTTCCCCGCCCCAGTGGCCGAGGTCAGGCGGCGACAACAAAGTCGCAACCAGGGCTTTGTCCTGGGGATGTGGCCATGACACCAGCCCCTCCCCCGTTGACGCCACGCCAGAAGCAACGGATCGAAGCCCCCATGGCGCTGCTCCAATCCAGTGACCATTGGCATGGAGGTCTGCCGGTGCTGGTTCTGGACCGTTGTTGGCTGCGGCTGGAGGCCATTGCGGTGGAGGAACTGGCCAACCGGTTGCCGCCGGACATCAGTCGCGAAGCCCCTGAATTGAGCCGCTACAGCCAGCTGATCGATGCTGGATACCCGAGTTGGGACGCCCAACAGCGCTGCTGGCAGGAATTTGGCGCCGAGGCCTGCCAGCAGGCCCTTCGCCGCTTCTGGGCCGCCAAAGATCGTGGCAATAACGGCTGGACCTTTGCCCGTTATCTCCAGCTCCTGGCCGATTACCGCCGACGCTTTCACGACAGGCCTCGCCCCCTGCCGTTGCTGGTGCTGGCCCGGGCCGACGGGGGCCGCCGTGGCGAAAACCATGGGCTCTTCTGGCTGCGTCCGGAAGTCAGCGATAGCAACCGACCGATGCGGCACACTTGCGCCTGATTGAGACCCTGGTCATGGCCGAAGACAGCACCCCTTCCTATGGCACCCAAGCTGGTGACAACCGCGAAGGCCGGGAGAGTCCCGGGCGGGGGGGCCGCCAAACCGGTCCCAAAGAGCCAGGTGGGCTGCGCATTCGTCTCAGCGACAACGAAATGAAGGCCGCCAGAGCCCTTCAGGAGGCCTTTGGCCTGCGCTCACCGGTGGCCGTGCTGGGTTTTGCCCTGCGCACCCTGGCGCAACAACTGGAAGCAGGCCAACTTGATGCCCTTGTGGCCCAGCAACGCGGTGAAGGCGCTGGGCGAAGCCGCCCCAGGGGTGAAGAGGGCGCTGGCGAGCGGCGTGAGCGCAGCGACAGAGTGGATCGGGGCGGCCAGGTCCGTCAGGTCCGCGTCGATCCCTTTGCCAGACCCAGCCGACCACCGGCCCCGACGCCGACCCCCTTGGCAGCAGAGTCTGAAGGGGCCGACATCGAGGCCGCCAGTGGTGAAGGCGAATCGTTGCTGGGCACTGACGCTCTGGAGCTGGAAGCCGTTGTGACGGATTCCGCCGAATCGGCGGCGCCCGAGCAAGCCGAGGCCGAAGCATGAATTCGGCGCCCGGTGTCCCCCCGGCACGACCGCGCGTTCTCTCCGGTGTCCAGCCCACGGGCCAGTTGCATCTGGGCAACTGGCTTGGAGCCATTCGCAATTGGGTCGAGCTTCAGCAGAATCACGACACCTTCTTTTGTGTCGTCGATCTCCACGCGATCACCGTGCCCCATGACCCCGCCCGCCTGGCGGAGGACACCTTGGCCACGGCGGCCCTGTATCTAGCCTGTGGCATCGACCCGGGCCAAGCCACGGTGTTCGTGCAGAGCCATGTCAGCGCCCACAGCGAACTCTGCTGGCTGTTGAATTGCGTCACCCCCTTGAACTGGCTTGAACGCATGATCCAGTTCAAGGAAAAATCCTTGAAGCAAGGGTCCGAAGTCTCGGCCGGACTGCTGGACTATCCCGTGCTGATGGCCGCCGACATTCTTCTCTATGACGCCGACCAGGTGCCGGTGGGTGAAGACCAGAAACAGCACCTCGAACTGGCTCGTGACATTGCCCAGCAGCGCATCAATGCGAGGTTCGCGCCCCGGGATGCCAGTGGCGCCCCGATCCCCATTCTCAAGGTGCCGTCGCCCCTGATTCTCAAGGAAGGGGCCCGGGTGATGAGCCTCACCGACGGGCGCAACAAAATGAGCAAGAGCGATCCGAACGAAGCCTCCCGCATTGCCCTGCTCGATCCCCCTGAGGTCATCGTGCGCAAGATCAAGCGGGCCAAGACCGATCCGGTGATGGGTCTCGAATTTGGCCATCCAGAGCGGCCCGAAGCCGACAACCTGCTCGGTTTGTATGCGCTCTTGAGTCAGCAAAGTCGCGAAGCCGCCCTCAACGAATGCGCCGCCATGGGATGGGGCAGCTTCAAACCCCTGCTGGCCGACGCGGCCGTCGAAGCCCTCAAACCCGTTCAAGCCCATTATCGGGAGTGGAGAAACGATCCCGCGAGCGTGAGGGAGGTCCTTGGCAAAGGCCAGGAAAAAGCTGCTTCCGTAGCCGCTGACACCCTTGATCGGGTCCGCAATGCGCTGGGGTTCCTGCCGTCGAGCCCCGGCCAGAGCTAAACGATCGGTCTTCATTTGATCAGCTGCGCTGATGGATTGAAGCAGTTGATGGGGGAATCCTGACTGAGTGGGTCTCCTCTGGTCCATCCCGTGTAAGGAGCTCTAAATCCCAGTTCAGCCCTGGCCTCACCGGTCCGCTCCGTTGGCGGGATCGGCCCCCTTGGAGCGCGGCCTGCATAGTTCCTTGCCCTTGTCCAGTGAGGCGGCGGGGGGGTTGGCTTGATCTTGGTTCGCCCATCAGGGTCATGGGGTGATGTTCGTGATCGATCGTTTTGCCCTGTCGACCCAAGTTCGATCGCCCCTCCGGAACGGCCGGCCTGTTGTGCGGCCTGGCCCTGCTGGTGGCGTTACCGATCGGGGCTCGCCAACTGCCACTCGGCCCGGGAGCCTTGGCCGCTAGCCAGCAGGGCCTGCGCTCCGCCCAGAGCCAAAGGGGCCCGTACCTGATCACCCCCGAACGGCGTGCCTTGCTCAACACGATCCGATATGCCGAAGGCACCTGGATCGGAGGCAGTCAGGAGGGCTATCGGATGTTGTTTGGCGGCGGTCGTTTCGATCGCCTTGACCGCCATCCCGAAATCGTGGTGCACCTGGAATACACCAGTGCGGCTGCGGGCGCATACCAGTTTATGCCCGCCACTTGGCGAGAGGCGTCCGTCAAACTAGGTCTCAATGACTTCGGGCCAGCCAGCCAGGACCAGGCAGCCCTCTACCTGATGCAAAAGCGAGGTGCCCTGGAAACCTTCGATCGCCGCGGCCTCAACATTGAGGTGCTCAACCGCCTATCGCCAGAATGGGCCTCCCTGCCAGCCAGCCATGGCGGCAGCTTCTATGGCCAACCGGTCAAGGACGCCGATGAGCTGAAGGACTTCTATTTGGCCGAGCTCCAGCGTCAGAAACGGCTTGTAGCAGAGGGTCCATCGGCCGCTTGAGGGCCTGCTTTTCAGGGTTCGAGATACACCACCCGCCCCCGTTCGTCATTGCCCACGTGGAGCAAATCGGCCTCCAGCAGCCGCTGGATTTCCTTGGTGATGGACGCACTGCTCTGGCCAGGGAGCAGATCCACCTCCAGTAAGGCGTCATTGAGGGTGAAGCCCCCGGGCGTCCTCTGCCGAGCGAGCTGCAGTAACTGTTTCTCCAGCGAGGCCAGCATGGGTCGATCGTTGCCCCCTTGCTGTTGCTGCAGAAGCAAGGTCTGATTGGCCTGCTCAACCATCCCGGGAATCAGGAACAGGTCAATCAACTGGCCGACACCAAAGAAACCGAACGTGAGCAACCAAAAAATGCCGCTCAGGGGTTTGCGGTTGTACAGGCGATGGACACCGCAGACCCCCACGAGGGAAAGGCACCAAAGGCCATAGCTGAGCGCCACGCTGCGGCGCTCATTAAAGGGGTCGAGGCGCAGCGGGCCAGAACCGAAGCGAGACGCCAAGGCGGGGCAGGCATGATCTCTGGATTCTGCTGCGTAAGATCGCCATTCCCTAGAAGCGGATTCCCGTGCCTGCCTCCGTGAGCGCCGCCGTCACCGGCGCCGACACCGCCCCCGCGCACGAGGCCGGCACCATTGCCACCGCCGCGATGCCGTTGGCGATGGCCCTGCCGAAAACGAGTGAAAGCCCTGAGCTGCTGCGCATTCGCCACTCCATGAGCCACGTGCTGGCCATGGCGGTGCAAAAGCTGTTTCCCAGGGCCCAGGTCACCATCGGCCCCTGGACCGAGAACGGCTTTTATTACGACTTCGACGCGCCCGACCCCTTCAGCGAGGCCGATCTCAAAGCCATCAAGAAGGAGATGGTCCGGATCATCGCCAAGAAACTGCCGCTCGAGCGCCTTGAGGTGAGCCGCCAAGACGCCGAGGACCGCATCCGCGGCCAGAACGAGCCGTACAAGCTGGAAATCCTGGCGGGGCTTCAGGACCCCATCACCCTCTACACCCTTGGCGAGGAATGGTGGGATCTGTGTGCCGGCCCCCATGTGGCCAACACCAGCGAGCTCAACGCCAAGGCCTTCGAGCTGGAGAGTGTGGCCGGGGCCTACTGGCGCGGCGATGAGAAGAAGGCCCAGCTGCAGCGCATCTATGGAACCGCCTGGCAGACCCCCGAGCAGCTGGCCGAATACAAGCGCCGCAAGGAAGAGGCCCTGCGCAGGGACCATCGCCGCATCGGCACTGATCTGGACCTGTTCTCGATTGAGGACGAGGCCGGGGCCGGGCTGGTGTTCTGGCATCCGCGCGGAGCCCGCATGCGGTTACAGATCGAGGACTACTGGCGAAGCGCCCATTTCGAGGACGGCTACGAGCTGCTCTACACCCCCCACGTGGCCGATATTGAACTTTGGAAAACCTCAGGCCATCTTGACTTCTACAAAGAGAGCATGTTCGGCCCGATGCAGGTCGATGAGCGCGAGTTCCAGCTCAAGCCCATGAACTGCCCCTTTCATGTGTTGACTTATGCGAACCGGTTGCGCTCTTATCGCGAATTACCCATCCGCTGGGCCGAACTGGGCACCGTCTATCGCTATGAACGGCCGGGGGTGATGCACGGGCTGATGCGGGTGCGGGGGTTCACCCAGGACGACGCCCACGTCTTCTGTCTGCCCGAGCAGATCGGTGATGAGATCTTGCGGGTGCTCAACCTGACCGAACGCATCCTTTCAACCTTCGATTTCCGTCACTACCAGATCCACCTCTCTACCCGGCCAGAGTCCTCGATTGGCGAAGACGCAGTCTGGGAGCTTGCGACCCAGGGACTGATCGAAGCGCTGGATCGCAAGGGCTGGGCCTACCAGATTGACGCAGGGGGCGGGGCCTTCTATGGCCCCAAGATCGACCTGAAGATCGAAGACGCCATCGGCCGTTTGTGGCAGTGCTCCACCATCCAGCTCGATTTCAATCTGCCCGAACGGTTCGACCTTGAATACGTGGCCGCCGATGGCACCCGCCAGCGACCAATCATGATCCACCGCGCCATCTTCGGGTCGCTGGAACGGTTCTTCGGGATCATGACCGAGAACTATGCGGGCGACTTCCCCTTCTGGCTGGCGGCTGAGCAGATTCGCTTGCTGCCCGTGACCGATGACGTGCGCCCCTGGGCCGAAGCCCTGCAGACCCGGTTGGCCGCCGCTGGGGTGCGCGCCAGCGTCGATCGCAGCGGGGACCGGCTGGGCAAACTGATCCGCACTGGCGAACAGCAAAAGATTCCCGTGTTGGCCGTCATTGGTGAACGGGAAGCCGAAGCGGGTGGGGCCAATTTGCGCAGCCGCCGCGACGGGGACCTGGGGTTGGTGCCGGCCGATGCGTTGATCCAGGCCGCAGTCGCTGCCAACCAGGCCCGCGCCGCCGGTTTGTCTCTCAAGGGGGCGGAGAGTACAGCAGCGGCGACCCTCTCGGCCCCATGACCACCCTGCTTGCAGGCGACATCGGCGGCACCAAGACTTTGCTGAGCATTTACAGCGCTGAAACCCTCGAGCTGCTTGCCCAGGCTCGCTACACCTCAGCCGAATGGGCCGATCTCGCCCCGATGGTTCGCCATTTTCTCAGCCAACCTGAGGCCCGGCCCCATCCTCGCCCCGGGGCGGCCTGCTTTGCCGTAGCCGGACCGGTGTACGGGGGCCAGGCCAAACTGACCAACCTGCCCTGGCAGCTGGATGAAGGTCGATTGGCCTGCGACTGCGAGCTCGACCAGGTCGCCCTGGTTAACGATTTTGCCGTTCTGATCTACGGCCTACCGCATCTTAGATCGCCCCAGCAGGCCAGCGTCCGCTTCGGTGATGCCAGCGCTGGGGAGCCCGTGCTGGTGTTGGGGGCCGGCACCGGACTGGGGGTGGCGATCGGTGTGCCCAGTGACAACGGGCTGTTGGCCATGGCCAGTGAGGCCGCCCACGGCGAATTCGCCCCCCGCAATGATGATGAATGGCAGTTGCGCCAATGGCTGCTCGACGATCTGGGCTTGCAGCGCCTCTCCATCGAAAGGGTGGTGAGCGGCACCGGATTAGGCCATGTGGCCCGTTGGTTGCTGAGCCATGAGAAGACAGCCGGCGACCATCCCCTGGCGGCCGAGGGTCGCCGTTGGCAAGGGGGGGAGCCCGGTAGTAAAGCCTCCCAGGCCGACCTGCCGGCGGCTGTGGCCGAGGCCGCCGCCGACGGTGATCCCCTGGCCTCCGAGGCCCTCCGCCTCTGGCTTAGCGCCTATGGCTCGGTGACCGGCGATCTGGCCCTGGGCTGCCTGGCCCGCGGCGGCATCTGGCTCGCCGGCGGTACGGCGGCCAAGCAGCTGGAAGGATTGCGTTCGCCCCCGTTCAGCGAGGCCTTTTTAGCCAAGGGTCGCCTGCGCTCCACCCTGGAGCCCATCCCGATCACGGCGATCCTCGACCCGGCGATCGGCTCCTTCAGTGCCGCCTGTCGGGCCCGCATGCTGCTGGGTTGATCGTCGCCGCTTCAAGTGCGCGGGAAGGCCAGGTGGGAGAGTGGGGGCTGTAATTGGATGCAAATGGCGCGCCCCCAGATCGGCCAGGGGGTGGTGGTGGATGTTCCCGCCACCACGGCTAACCTGGGCCCTGGTTTTGATTGCCTCGGAGCGGCCGTCGACCTCAACAATCGCTTCGAACTGCGCTGCCTCGAAGGCGGCAGCGAACGCTTCGACTTGATTATTGAAGGTAGCGAAGGCAGTCACCTTCGCGGCGGCCCCGACAATCTCATGTATCGCGCTGCCCAACGGGTGTGGCGGGAGGCGGAACTCGAACCGGTAGGGCTTGAGGCCCGGGTGCGGCTGGCGGTGCCGCCGGCCCGCGGACTGGGCAGCAGCGCCACGGCCATCGTGGCCGGTTTGATCGGGGCGAATGCCCTCGCCGGGGAACCGCTGGGCACCGAGAAACTCCTGGAGCTGGCGATCGAATTGGAGGGCCATCCCGACAACGTCGTGCCCTCCCTGCTGGGGGGCCTTTGCCTGACGGCCCGCACCTCCTCTCCTAGCTGGCGTGTCTTGCGCTGTGGCTGGGATCCTTCTGTGCAACTGGTGGTGGCGATCCCTTCGATCCGCCTGAGTACCAGCGAGGCGCGCCGGGCCATGCCGCGCAGCATTCCGATCAGCGATGCGGTGCTCAACCTGGGGTGCCTCACCCTGCTGTTGCAGGGTCTGCGCACAGGCGATGGAGCCCTGATCAGTGACGGCATGCAAGACCGTATCCATGAGCCCTACCGCTGGGGGCTGATCCAGGGTGGTCGCAGTGTGCGTGAGGCGGCCCTTGGGGCCGGAGCCTGGGGCTGTGTGATCAGTGGAGCCGGACCGACCCTGCTTTCGCTCTGCTCCGCGGATACAGCCGTGGCAGTGGGGGATGCCATGGTGTCAGCCTGGGAATCGGAAGGAGTCAGCAGCCACCGAGCTGTGCTGGCCCTTCAACAACGAGGCAGCACCTGGACAGCCCTGCCGGACCAGGTGCGGGCCGCAGGCCGTCCCTGAGTTGGTCCTGGGCCAATGGGTAGATATGCTCACTAGCCTGATCGGCCTGGGAGATCGCTGCGGCGTATCCTCTCAGGCCCCAGCCGGTCGGCCCCCGCGCCGGCGTCCCTTCACCCGCAATCGCCCTGATGGACGTCCTCCTTGCCCTGGCGACCGCGTCCACCGGATCAATACCGCTCAGCCCCGAGGTCGGTACCCAGGCCGGGTCCTTCCCCTGGCTGAGCTTGATTGTGCTTTTACCAGCCGCTGGGGCCCTGTTGATGCCCCTGCTGCCTGGGGACGGCGATGATCCCCGGGCACCCCGGGCCCTGGCCCTGGGCACCCTGCTTGTGGACCTGGGCCTGATGCTCTGGGTTTTCTGGCGCTATTTCGATGGCTCGCTCAGCGGCCTGCAGCTGGTCGAGCGCATCACTTGGATCCCGATCCTGCATCTGGAATGGTCCCTGGGGGCCGACGGACTCTCGGCGCCCCTGGTGGTGCTCAGCGGTTTGGTCACCTTGCTGGCGGTGGCGGCGAGCTGGTCAATCAAGAGCAAGACGCGCCTTTATTTCGGCCTTTTGTTGCTCCAGGCATCAGCCCAGGCCATGGTTTTTCTGTCCCAGGACTTCCTGTTGTTCTTCCTGGCCTGGGAACTGGAGCTGGTGCCGGTTTACCTGCTCATCGCCATCTGGGGTGGTACCCAACGCCAGTACGCCGCCACCAAATTCATCCTGTACACCGCCACAGCCTCGCTGCTGATTTTGATCAGCGGCCTGGCCATTGCCCTTTCAGGCGACACCTTCAGCCTCAATCTCAGCGAATTGGCCGCCCGTTCCCCAGGGGGCACCTTTGGCTTGCTCTGTTATCTGGGCTTTCTGATCGGCTTTGGGGTCAAATTACCGATCTTTCCCCTGCACACCTGGCTTCCCGATGCCCACGGCGAAGCCAATGCTCCGGTTTCGATGCTGCTGGCAGGGGTCCTGCTCAAGATGGGGGGCTATGCCCTGCTGCGCTTCAACGTGCAGATGCTGCCCCAGGTCCACCAGATCCTGGCGCCAGCCCTGATCGTTCTAGGCATCGTCAACATCATCTGGGGAGCCTTGAATGCCTTTGCCCAGGACAACGTCAAACGGCGCATCGCCTGCAGTTCGGTGAGCCATATGGGCTTCGTACTGCTCGGTATCGGCGCGATTGATGCGCTCGGCATGAGCGGTGCCATGTTGCAGATGATCAGCCATGGCTTGATCGCAGCGGCCATGTTCTTCATCACAGGCGTCTTCTACGAACGCACCAAGACCCTCTCGATCCCCAACATGGGGGGCCTGGCCAAGGCGTTGCCAATCACCTTTGCCTTCTTTCTCGCCAGTTCCCTGGCCTCCCTGGCCCTGCCGGGGATGAGCGGCTTCATCAGTGAAATCACCGTGTTTCTTGGCGTCACCTCCAACAACGATTTCACCGTGCCCTTTCGGGTCATCACCGTTGTCCTGGCGGCCATCGGATTGGTCCTGACGCCGGTCTATCTGCTCTCCCTGTGCCGCAGGGTTTTCTTTGGTCCCCGTATCCCCGCCCTGGCGGAGGTGGGCGACATGAAGCCTCGAGAACTGCTGATTGGCTTGAGTCTGCTGGTGCCCACTCTGGTGATCGGTTTCTGGCCCAGGGTGGCGATCGACCTCTATGAAGCCAGCACCAATGCCCTGGCCAACGGAGTCGCCCACCAGGGTCCCGTTGCCTTGGCGGGCATCATCGGCTTCGGTTAAGGACCCCACGCACGCTCCCGCGCACCCCCGCGCGGACATCCGACCGATCAGGGGGCCCAGTGCCGGTTCGGCTGAGTTGGAATAACCATCAACAACGACCTTCAATCCATGACCGCTTCCCTCGAACGTCCCGACCTGTTGGCTGGTGAAGGTCTGCCCACGTTCGAGGCCATCACGCCTGACCAGGTCAGTAGCCACATCCCCGAGCTGTTGAGCCAACTGGAATGCGAACTGGATCAGCTGGAAGCCACGTTGGCGCAGGCCCTCGAACAGGGCCGTCCCCTCGGCTGGCATGAAGTCATCGATCCCCTGCATCGCCTCGGGGAGCGGCTGCGCTGGAGCTGGGGTGTGGTGAGCCACCTGAACGGGGTTTGTAACAGCCCCGAGCTGCGCGCAGCCCACGCCAGCCAGCAGCCGGCGGTGGTGGCCTTCGGCAACCGTGCTGGCCAGAGCCGCACGGTCTACGCCGCCCTGCGGTCCCTGGAGCGCCAGGGGGGCTTGGATGGCACCCAGCAACGCATCCTGGCGGCCGAATTGCGGGACATGGACCTGCGCGGGGTCGGCCTTGGCGGCGAAGCACAGCAAGCCTTCAATGCCTCCAACCAAGAGCTGGCCGAACTCGCCACCCGCTTCGGCAACAATGTCCTCGACGCCACCAACGGCTGGACGCTCCTGCTGGCAGGCGAAGACGAGGTGGCAGGCCTCCCCGAGAGCGTGCTTCAGCTGCTGGCCCAAGCGGCCGCCGAAGCTGGTCACACCCATGCCGATGGTTCCACCCCAACGGCCGCTGCCGGCCCCTGGTTACTGGGTCTGGACATGCCCCGTTTCGGCCCCTTCCTGCAATACGGCCGCAACCGGGAGCTGCGGGAGCGCGCCTACAAGGCCCATGTCAGCCGGGCCTCGGGTGAAGAGGGTGGCAACTGGCCGCTGATCGAACGCATCCTGAGCCTGCGCCTGGCCCAGGCCAGGCGGCTGGGTTACGCCAACTGGGCCGAAGTCAGCTTGGCTTCCAAAATGGCGGGTTCGGAGCAGGAGGTGGAAACGCTGCTCGAAGACCTGCGAGTCGCCGCCCTGCCCGCCGCCCGGCGGGAGCTGGCGGAACTGCGGCAATGTGCCGCCCGCGCTGGGGCACCGGAGGCCGCCGATCTGAAGCCGTGGGATGTGAGTTTCTGGGCCGAGGCCCGTCGCCAGGAACTCTTCGAGCTCGACAGCGAGGCGCTGCGGCCCTGGTTCCCCCTGCCCCAGGTGCTGGCAGGGCTTTTCGGGCTATGCGACCGCCTGTTTGCCATCACGATCGAGGCTGCCGATGGTGAGGCCCCCATCTGGCATCCGCAGGTGCGCTTTTTCCGGGTCCTCGATCGCGACAGCGGCCAAACCCTGGCCGCCTTCTACCTCGATCCCTACAGCCGTCCCGGCAGCAAGCGGGGCGGGGCCTGGATGGATGAATGCCTGGTCCGGCAGACCAAGCCAGACGGCACCCCCGTGCTGCCTGTGGCCTACCTGGTCTGCAACCAGAGCCCACCGGTGGGGGAAACCCCCAGCTTGATGACCTTCCAGGAAGTGGAAACCCTTTTCCACGAATTCGGCCATGGCCTCCAGCACATGCTCACCACCGTGGAGCGTCCCCAGGCCGCCGGCATCAACAACGTGGAATGGGACGCGGTGGAATTACCCAGCCAATTCATGGAGAACTGGTGTTACGACCGAGCCACCTTGCTGGGGATGGCACGCCACTGGCAAACGGGTGAACCCTTACCCGAAGCGGAGTTCGCCAAACTGCAGGCCGCCCGCACCTTCATGGGCGGTGCCGCCACCCTGCGCCAAGTCCATTTCGCCCTGACAGACCTGAGGTTGCACAGCCAATGGACACCGGAAGCAGGGATGACTCCAGAACAATTACGCCGGCAAATTGCCACCACCACAACGGTGCTGGAACCGATTGAGGAAGATGCTTTCCTTTGCAGCTTTGGCCATATCTTTGCTGGCGGCTATTCGGCAGGTTATTACTCCTATAAATGGGCCGAAGTCCTCAGCGCCGATGCCTTCAGTGCCTTTGAGGAAGCGGGTCTCGACAACGACTCCTTGGTGCGCGCCACAGGCCGCCGCTTCCGCGACACCGTTTTGAGCCAGGGGGGCAGCCGCCACCCCAGCGAGGTGTTCGCAAGCTTCCGCGGCCGCAGTCCCTCAGCCAGCGCCCTGATCCGCCACAGTGGCCTTGAGGCAGATAGCGGGCGAGGCGTGGTGGCGTCCGGGGCACCGGGCTGAGCCTGCAGCAGGCACCATGCGGCGCGATGGAATGGATCTGGAGGGGCTGGAATACGGCAATGCCTGGCATCTGCGCCCCCCCGACCAACCGCACAGCAACTGGATCATTGGCGATCACCCGGCGATCCCTGCCGATTCGCTGCGGTTTGTACGTCACCGTTCCACAGCACCTGGCCCCGAAATTCCCGCCTTGGTGCAGAACCTCTCTCTGAAGTGGTTTGAGCACCAGCTGGACGACTGCCCGGCATGGGGCCAGGCCAAACCCCCCAGTCAGGGCCGCACCCTTTCACTTTTGGCCGGAGAAGGGGAATTTGAGCTGCGGTTCCGTCGAGGGTCCGGGGAGCTGGTTCTGGTGCTCGATGTCCCTGGGGATTACGCCCTCTGGGGCGAGGGGTTGGAACACAGCTGGCGGCCCCTGCGACCCTCATCCATGCTGACCCTGCGCTGGCTGCCGGCTGATGGGGAGGCCAACCGTGAAAAGCCTTAACCCTTAAATCGCTACCCCATCGCCATCAAACAGGCGCCAACCCGCCGGGTCCACCTCCAGATTCACCTTCTGCTCCAGATGCACCGTCTGCTCTGGTGGCACCCGAACCACCACCAAGTGATCCCCCGCAACAAGACGGCAGGTGATCACCTGCTCGTTGCCCAGGGCCTCCAGATGGCAGATTCGGGCTGTGAGGGTTTCGGGCGTGGCCGTACCAGCAAGCCGCAGGTGTTCGGGCCGCAGCCCGGCGGTCAGGGATTGCCCCAGCAGGGCCCCCAGGGGGGCGGCCCCCTCCGGGGCCACGCTCAACCGCTGCTGGGCCAGTGCCACCTGCTGGGGCCCAGCCACGGTCACAGGCAGCAGGTTCATGGGCGGACTGCCGATGAATTGGGCCACGAAGAGATTGGCGGGTTGGCGATAGAGCTGCATCGGCGTCCCG
The DNA here is from genome assembly GCA_026389315.1 of Cyanobacteriota bacterium. Taxonomy (GTDB): domain Bacteria; phylum Cyanobacteriota; class Cyanobacteriia; order PCC-6307; family Cyanobiaceae; genus Cyanobium. The sequence goes on along the minus strand of JAPLIC010000058.1, from coordinate 7,690 downwards.
AGTTGCTGCAGGCGGCCCTGGTTCAACACGGCGATGCGGTGGCCCATCGTCATCGCTTCCACCTGGTCGTGCGTCACATAAAGCGTGGTGGTGCCAAGGCGGCGCTGCAAGGCGACGATCTGGGCCCGGGTGCCATTGCGCAACTTGGCGTCGAGGTTGCTGAGGGGCTCATCCATCAGAAACACCGAAGGCTGGCGGGCGATTGCCCGCCCCAGGGCCACCCGCTGCTTCTGCCCCCCCGACAATTCTTTGGGGAGCCGATCGAGCAGGGCATCGAGTTCCAGCAGGCCGGCCACCTCGGCGACCCGGGCCTCGATGCGGCGCTCCCGCAGGGAAGGCACCTGCAGGCCCTTGGGCCAACCGCGGGCCAGTTGGTGGAGCGAATCCTGGAGTTGCTGGGGCAGGGTACGGGGCCGGCTGCGCCGCAGGCCAAAGCCGATGTTGTCCCGCACCCTCAGGTGGGGATAGAGGGCGTAGCTCTGGAACACCATGGCGACGTCCCGTTGCGAGGGCCGCAGCCCCACCACCGAGCGTCCCCCAACGCTGATCGCTCCGCTGCTGGGGGTCTCCAGGCCAGCCAAGAGCCGCAACAATGTGCTTTTGCCACAGCCTGAAGGTCCGACCAAGACAAGGAACTCGCCATCGGCCACCGCCAGATCCAGATCCCGCAGGACGGTGACCGGCGCTGCGCCCCGGCGGGGGGGGTAGATCTTGCTGACCCCCTGGAAGCGAACCTCGGCCAATCAGGCGCTGCGACGGGCGGATCTTAAGGTTACGGACTGGGCCCTGCGGCATCGTTTCCCGTGCAGTTCATTGATCAGGCACGGATTGCCGTGCGGGCCGGCCGCGGCGGCGACGGCATCATGGCTTTCCGCCGTGAGAAATACGTGCCGGCCGGGGGCCCCTCCGGCGGTGATGGGGGCCGGGGCGGTGATGTGCTGCTGGAGGCCGATGCCAACCTCCAGACCCTGCTCGACTTTCATTACCGGCGCCTGTTTGCCGCCGACGACGGTGCCAAAGGGGGTGCCAATCGCTGTTCGGGCTCCAGCGGCCATCCCCTGGTCATCAAGGTTCCCTGTGGCACGGAAGTGCGGGATGCCCGTACCACCATCTTGTTGGGCGATCTGACCACAGCAGGTCAGACCCTGCTGGTGGCGGCCGGGGGCCGGGGGGGCCTGGGCAATGCTCACTACCTCAGCAACCGCAACAGGGCCCCAGAAAAATTCACCGAGGGCAAGGAGGGCGAATCCTGGCTGCTGCAACTCGAATTGAAACTCCTGGCGGAGGTGGGCATCATCGGCTTACCGAATGCCGGCAAGAGCACATTGATTGCCGTGCTCTCAGCCGCGAGGCCCAAGATCGCCGATTATCCCTTCACCACCTTGGTGCCCAATCTTGGGGTGGTGCGGCGCCCCAGTGGCGATGGCACCGTGTTTGCCGATATTCCGGGGTTGATTGCGGGCGCGTCGCGGGGGGCTGGCCTGGGGCACGCTTTTTTGCGCCATATCGAAAGAACCCGGATCTTGATCCACCTCCTTGATGCCGGCAGCGAGGATGTTGTGGCCGATCTGAAGGTGGTGGAAGCAGAGCTGAAGGCCTATGGCCATGGACTGGAGGGTCGTCCGCGCCTGGTGGTGCTCAACAAAATTGATCTTGTACCCCCCCAAGATCTGGAGGCCCTGGTCGAAACCGTAAGCCTGAACTGCGGTGGTGATCGGCCCTTGCTGATTTCAGCCGCGACCTCCAAGGGACTGGATACATTGTTAGTGGAGGTCTGGAAACAACTGAAGCAAGTGGACGAGGCCCAACAAATCGTTGAGAATTCTGCTAATCAGAGTTTGTCAACTGAGATCTCGTCCCTTGCTTCGCTAGCCGTCAATCAATCGTCGTAGACCCGACATTCGGGGGCTTCGGGGTTGAGATCGCAGTAAACCTCGAGGGGGCTTGGGTCGTGGCTGTCTTCGGGATGATGTTCCTTGTACTCCTTCAGCCCCTTGAGTTCTTCTTCCAGGTGGCGGACCTTGCCCAAGTTGCCTTCGGCCTTGGCGGCCTCGATCTCCACCTGATCCTTCTGGATGTGGTCGTCGATGCTTTTCATCACGTCGCCGGCCCGGAGGGGCCGGAATTCGGCTCGCCCACCATACGGGTGGGGTGCGACTGCGGCGGACTTCTGCCGGCTCTTGTGCGTTGGCGCTGATCAAAAACCGGCACCACGGGACACCGGAACGCCTGTTCAGCCGGCCAGGTCACTCAGCTCCAGCCAGCGTTCTTCAGCGCTGGCAATGCGTTCCAGCAATTCGGCCAATTCATGGCTGAGGGCCTCAAGTGCGCCGTAATCGCCATCAGGGGGAAGGGCCATCTGGTCCTCCAGCCGCTGACGCCGCTCTTCCCAGGCCGGCAGATCCCGCTCGATGGCCCCCAGTTCCCGCGTTTCGCGAAAGCTGCGGCGACGGGGCATCAGCGGGGCAGGCCGTCCCTCGGCCGCTGTTGGGATCGGATCGGTCCCGGTCTCCGAACCGGCCAGAGGGGGAGAGGGGGACAGGGCCTGGGATGCTGCCGCATTGGCTAGCTGGTGCTCCAGATAGGCGCTGTAGTTGCCCTCAAAACGCCGCAGTCGACCCGCTTCGAAACTGAACAGCCGATCCACGGTGCGATCCAGGAACCAGCGGTCGTGGGAGACGACCACCACGCAACCTTGAAAATCCTCAAGAAAGTCCTCCAGCACCGTCAAGGTGGCCACATCCAGATCGTTGGTCGGCTCATCCAGCAACAACACATTGGGGGCACTGATCAGCAGTCGACACAGATGCAGTCGGCGCCGCTCGCCGCCGGAGAGTCGTGCCACAGGCTGGTGCTGCTGGGCGGGAGGGAACAGAAAGCGTTCCAGCAACTGGGAAGCACTGAGTTCCACTCCATCGACTTCGACCCGGCCCGCCTCCTCCTGAACCACATCAATCACCTTGCGCTCGGCCCCTCGACCTGCGTCGCCGGCCTGCAGGGCGGCACTGTGTTGATCGAAATAGGCCAACCGCACGGTGGAACCGAGTTCCAGCCGGCCGTGACTGGGGGCAAGACGGCCGGCGATGGCATCCAACAAACTCGATTTGCCGACCCCATTGGGTCCGATGATGCCGATCCGGTCCTCGGGACCGAAGTCATGGCTGAATTCCTCCAGCAAAAGGCGATCACCAACCTGGATCGCCAGGTTTTCCGCTTCGATGGCCCGTTTGCCGAGCCGGCGGGCCGTGGAACCCATCTGCAGTGCCGCCTTGGCCTGACGCACCGGTTGCTCCCGCATCGCTTCAATGCGCTGCAGTCGGGCCTTCTGCTTGGTGCTGCGCGCCTTGGGTCCCTGGCGCAGCCAGGCCAGCTCGCGGCGAAGGCTGCCCCTGAAACGGGCTGCCCCCGCGATCTGGGCCTCCTCCTCTTCGGCGCGACGGGCCAGATAGGTGGCGTAATTGCCCTCATAGCCGCGGGCCTCCCCCCCCTCCACCGCCACAATCCGACGGGTGACCCGATCGAGGAGATAGCGATCGTGGGTGACGAGCACCAAGGCGCCGCGAAAACGATCCAACCAGCCTTGCAACCACTCGACCCCATCGGCATCGAGATGGTTGGTGGGCTCATCCAGCAGCAGCACATCGGGCTCGGCCACCAGGGCAGCGGCCAGGGCGACGCGGCGGCGATTGCCACCGGAAAGATCTCCCACCTGTTGGTGGGGATCCTGCAGGCCGACCCGGGCCAGAACCTCCTGGCAACGCCGTTCCAGGGTCCAGGCCTGGCCAGCTTCAAGACCTTCGTGCAGGCGACCAAGGCGGGATTGCAGGACCCCATTGGCCGGGTCGTCCGCCAGGGCCTGGCTGAGTTGCTGGTGTTCCTCCAGCAGGGCCAGCATCTCGGCGCACCCGGAACGCACTTGTTCGATCACCGTGCGCTCGGGGTCAAGGACCGGGTCCTGATCCAGACGCACCACCTTGAGCCGGGGTGAGCAGCGGCGCTTGCCCCGGTCCAGGGGTTCGACCCCGGCCAGGACCCGCAGCAGGGTGCTTTTACCAGCGCCATTGGGTCCAATCAGCCCCAGGCGCTCGCGCTCACCCACATGCAGATTGAGGTCGGCGAAGAGGACGCGCAGGCCAAAATCCTTGCCTGCACCCTCCAGAGAGATCAGGCTCACGAAATGGGCACGGCAGGTTGGGGTTCGCCGCGACGTTGGCGCTCCAGGTGGGCGAAGACGCTCTTATCACCGACATCGGCGGCGGCGGGCATCGGGAACTTGCGCAGGCAAAGCAGCAACAGCAGTCCGGCCTGCAGGGCCAAAAGAGCCATGGTCAGCTCGGGGCCCAGGACGCCAGCCAGGCGGCCCAACAGGGCCAGGGGCAACAGCAGGGTGACACCAATGGCCTCTGGCCGCTGGAAACAGAAGAACTCCTTGAAGCCCACCCCGGCCAGGGCGGCAAAGAAGGGGCCCACCGCCAGGATCCATAGGGGCTGTTGGGCCAGCACCGGCAGCATCTGGTTTGGTCCGACCCTGACCGCCAACAGCAGGCCGCCCAGGCAACCCAGCAACCAGAAAGCCTTCAGGGCCAGATGCAGGGGACGCAGATAGATGTGAATCCGCAGCAAGGCCAGGCCCAAGCCCGCCGCCATCAGCAACAGCCAGGGCCAGGCCAGGGCCGGCCCCCAGCGATACCACTGCACCAACAGGGCAAGCTCGCCCAGGGCAACGGCGCTGAGGGCGAGGCGATAGGTGAGCACCTCCCGCTGATCCTGCTGGGTGATGGTGAACTCTCCAAAAATCCCTTGGTGAACCGCTGGCGACGCGGCGGTGGGGGGGCTGCTGGTCATGGAAGGGCCGGCGGTTGGGCTTGCACCAGTGTGCTCAGGTCAGGGCCCGCCGGAACGATGCCCGAGGGATGGAGGGGAAAAAGGGATCCGAAATAGTCGCGGCGCCAATGGTCGCTCGCACAGGTGGCCGCCACCCCCGGCAACCCGTAGAACCTGGAGCGCCAGCGCCAGAGGGCCGGCAACTGCCAGAGGGGCCCGCGACTGCAGCCGAACAGGGGGGAATAGACCATTTCCAGACGAATCAGGGTGGGGAAAAGCACCACATCCGCCAGGGAGGGCTGGGGAGTGCCGGCCAGCCAGGGGCCATCCCCGCCCTCTGGCCCAGGCGATGGGTTCGCCTCGGCAGCGGCCAAGGAGCGATTGGCATCCTCCAAACACTGAAACAGGGCCGCCTCGGCCTCGTCGTAGGCGGCCTGGGTGCGGGCAAAACCACAGCGATAAACACCGTCGTTGACCTCCCCCTGCAGCCTTTGGCGCCAGGCTTCGATGGCATGGCGGTGGGTTTCGGGAGCCAGGTCGGGACCACTGGCCTGGGGCCAGCTGTTCAACAATTCGATCAGCCTGGCGCTTTCACTCAGCACGATGGTCTGGCCTGAACGGCCATACAACGCCGGCACCGTGGCCCTGGTGCCGGCAGGGGCGCCACTGCGCCGGTAGAGATCGAGCAAGGTGGCGCAGCCCTCAAAGGGTTGGGGGAAACGCCAACGGCCGGCCTGGGGGTCCGGTTCCACCAACTGCAGATCGACCCATGGCTGCAGGCCCCGCAGGGTCCAGGTGATCCAGGCGCGATGGGCCCAGGGACAGCTGCGGCCGACGATCAGCACATGGCCGCCCCGCCGGCCGGCGTCTGCCGAAAGGGGAGGCAGGGTGGCGAAGACGGGAGCGGGGCGCAGATAGCGCCCTTGGGCATCGGCTGGGCCCAGGCCCGCCATCAATTGACGCCATTGGCAATGCCAAAAGTGGCGTACACCGCGGACGAGGGCAGCCGGGGGGGCCATGGCCAGCGCTCAAGACAGAGTTGACTCTGGGCCAGCGCCGGCCGCAAGGCCGCCAAGACGTCACGAGGGTTCCGCCAGACTGCAAGGCCGACAGGGGGCCTCCGATGGACTTTGGCAACGGCGGAGAGCATCGCCATGGGCGCGTCCTGGTGGTCGGCGGAACCCATGGCAATGAACGCAATGGCCTGTGGCTCCTCGACCAATGGCGTCAGCACCCCGGCCAGCTGAACCGCCATGGCTTGGCCCTTGAACTGGTGGTGGGGAATCCGGCCGCCGCCCAAGACAATCGTCGTTACTTGGAGCGGGACCTGAATCGCAGCTTCAGCCCCGAACTGCTCAGCGATCCCAACGCCCAGGACTACGAGCTGCGGCGGGCCCGCGAGCTGCTGGCCCGCCATGGTCCCGAGGGCCATGACCCCTGCCTGGTGGCCATTGATCTGCACAGCACCACGGCCGCCATGGGCAACAGCCTGGTGCTCTACAACCGCCAGCCGGCCACCTTGGCGCTGGCGGCCGTGCTGCAACGGCGCCTTGGCTTACCCATCTATCTCCACGAAAGCGATCTTCAACAGAGCGGTTATCTGGCGGCCTGTTGGCCCTGTTCCCTGGTGATTGAGGTGGGCCCCGTGGCCCAGGGTTTGGTGTGCGGGACGATTTGCCAGCAAAGCCAGATCGCCGTGGAAACCGCCCTGGAGGCCCTTTCCCAGGCCCGCGCAGGTGCAATCCCCCTGGGCAGCGAGCTGGTTGTCCATCGCCACCTGCGCAGCATCGACCTGCCCCGCCATGATGATGGCTCCCCGGCGGCTCTGGTGCATCCCCGCCTTCAGGATCGGGACTGGCGTCCCCTAGGGGCGGGTGGTCCGCTGTTTCTGGCGATGGATGGAAGGGTGACGGCCCTGATCCCAGAGCAAGGCGAAGCAAGCGAGCATTTCTGGCCGGTGTTCATCAACGAAGCGGCCTACGGCGAGAAGGGCATTGCCCTAAGCCTGACCCGTCGGGAAGTTCTGCCGGTGACCGCCGGTTGGGCCGCAAGCCTGACGGCGCTGGCCAAAAGGCTCAAACGGGACCTGCCCTGATGCGGCAGGCAATCGGGCTCAGGCGGGCCCTGCTTCAACCGCAAACAAGGGTGGCCTGTTCTTTCGTGCAGGGCAGATCGGTGGTGCTGCCGTTGGCCCAATAAATGCGCAGTCTGTCGTCACCGCTGCCGCTGCGCAGGGTGAGGGATTTAATAACCCCGGCGGGAGGTTTGCCGGAGCGATCCGCGCCGTCCTGACGCTGACGCTCCTGGTTCAGCCGCTGCTCCAGCTGCTGCAGGCGCAACTCCAGGCGGTCCAGGCGCTCGGCTTGGGCCGCCGGTTTGGTTTGGCAGCCAGCGAGCAGCAACGCCAGGGCCAGCAGGGAGGCCCGGGCCGAACGGCCCGAGTTCCAAGACGGGGGCGATTCGCACGAAGACATCCAGCAGGCAGCGACTGATCTCCTCCTAGCTCCCTTGGGAAGGTGCGACCAGCAGGGAAGGCCGACCGCAAGGCGGCCACGGACCCAAACCGCCCGCTCCGCTGCGGATGAACGGAGCTCAAGAGGCCCTCCTTCACAAATGCCGCAATGATCCGTTACAGTTGCTCATGACGGGGTGTTTTTCCCCGTCCTTCCATCCGTCCGGCATCGCTTTTGCCCCCCGGGGCCGGTGCCAACGACACCCCCTTCGACCTCATGACCGCCACAATCCAACAGCGCTCCGGCGCTTCGGCGTGGAATCAGTTCTGCGATTGGGTCACCTCCACCAACAACCGTCTTTATGTCGGTTGGTTCGGTGTTCTGATGATCCCGACGCTGCTGGCCGCGACCAT
>JAPLIC010000060.1 GCA_026389315.1 Cyanobacteriota bacterium | reverse complement strand
TTTGTTGGTTGTGCTCCAAACAGGGTCACAGACCGGCCCACCCATTGCAACAGCAGAGAACTGATGGAGGCGAACCGTCAGCCCCGGCTACGCCGGGGCTGCTCCTCCTGAGTTACACCACTCCACGGGACGCTGCTTCCAGCATATTGCCCTCGATACGTCCTAAGCCCAATAAAACTTAATTCAGCAAGCCCTAGCTACTGCAATTCAGGTTTTCTGGGACGGTATTTGATCTAATGCCGGTACTAGCGTTTGATCAAGCAAGAAAGGATTCTTTTCTGTCCGGCAAACTTCTGCAAAGTTGAAGGAGATTCCTAGATCTACCCTTAACTATTTTTTGATATAAGGGAAAAACCAGTAAAGGGGAACATCTCTATGTTGCTTGGCAATCTCGATGTTCACTACTACTGCCGCCTTGGCGGATACACAGGCTGTGATTTCTGCCCTTTGTAGAAATACTCACCTTCACCGAGTGTAATGCGCCAGCCTCAGAAGGTCTCGGAGTTGCCATAAAAGTACTATCATTTGGTGGCTTCTGATCCATGATGACGCTATCTTGCGCGTGCGCCTGCGGGTGTCGGGTAGCCGGATGTTGCGGAGCTTCTCAGAGAAGCTGGTGCTGAGCGTGACTACCGTTAACCGTCACGAGAAAGCTGGAATGGCAACGATCTGCGGACAGTTGGCCTCTTTGGTAGCCGCTCCTCAATCAACAACTTCGTGGGTGACAAACTAATCTGCCAAGCATGAGAGGATTTAGTAGTAGCTGGTGTAAGGCAAGAAAAAGCCCCGCGATTAGAGACGGGGCAATTAAATAGCAAGGGAGATATGGATTCCCAAGTGTACCAAACCATCGAATGACAAACCCCTACAAACACTCCAGCAGAGCTTAACTATTAACGCTGGCTGTTAGTGTTAAACACAGGCTGAGCAGGTTTGGCCATGGGCTGAGTGGGGGCTGGCGATGGTTCTTTCACGATTGGAAAAACTCTATTTGGATCACGATTCCTTAAAAGAGAATACAATGGTTTGCAACTCGCGAAAGCGGAAAGTGGTCCGTTGCTTTCGAATGCCGGGTCACTAAACAACTTATCTCCCTTCAATTTTACCGCAATCTCTTTATCCGCTGAACCGAGCCCGGAATCTACCAATGCCCTGCAGTATTGAAAAAATGAATATTGACTATTTAAGGTCATATTCCTGACTCTTTGCTGCTCGAATAGAATTCGTTGCTGAGCGTATTCTTTACAGAAGTCGCTTAGCTGCCTGCCTAATGGAAAACTCACACCAGCACTAATGCCGTAGTTCCCTAAGCCGGAGTCTGACGATGCATTAGGTTCATAATTGTTTGCCCAGTCATTGGCACCTCCGGCAAATCCTGCGACCCTGAAAGTAGGGGTTGGGCAACCCACCTCAGTCTGAAGTGTATACAAGCTAGTTCCAACCTCCGGGCTAAAGGGCGTTGTAACAGGACCTCTCCCATAGACAACATCCGCCGCCATGCTCGACCTAGGCAAGACCAAACAAAAGGTTTGCGCAAGTGCGAAGAAAACTGAAAAACCTGCAGTAGATGCAAGTTTAGAATTGCATTGAATTGACATGAAATTAATTTAAGAGGACGAAAGTTCAGGCAAAAGTTGATAGTTCTATGTGTGGTTTATGGGCGTGTATTTAAACACACCCTGCATTTACTTCCCACCATATGGGTCAACTGGAGCATTTAGCTCGTCATCTTTAGGGTCTTTAGAAACCCCTATAATTGTACCGTCTTCTTTCAATAAGCAGCCTTGGTCAGGGGAAAGCCCATGAGGACATTGCCCTTGAAGCCCTCCAAATGCAGGAGGGAGATTGGCATTGCTTACGGCAAAAGTACCCAAGATAAATACAATAAGGCCGAAGAACCCCCCTGACAAGGGACGCACAAACTTCTTTGTGCATAACACTGATGTGAGCACATTACAACTGAATAAATGAACGAGTGAATGAAGTGTTGACTTATGCATGACTTTCAAAGAGTAAGCGTTTCATAAGGCCAATCTCGGTATTTGTGGTGGATAAATATTTATTCCACACTCCAGCATACTCCACAGAATAGGAAGCAACCGGGGCCTACGGCAGTCCTGATCTCAACACGACTCCATAATCTGCCATCACTGCCAAGCGATAGCTGAGAAAGTGCATCGCCCTCAGGTGGGTAGTAGACATTGTTCTCATCTACAAAGTGGCAATGGAATCCCTCTGGAAGTTCTATGCCAACCTCCCGTCTAGAAATTTCTTCTGGATTTTCTATGAACTCTGCAAGTAAAGCTGGATCAGCCTTGAGTCGACGATCCATCTCATAACCTTTCTCGATTGGGAGGTCAAGGATTGAACTTACAAAGGTTTTGGTTTCAGCTGCCAGCGCTGCTGAAGTCGCTGCAAAGTTTTCCGCAAAGACTTCGGAGGCAATAAGATTAGAGGATAGTTCGGAATCGAGCCCCCTTGCCATTGTTGCATTTTGGGGGTCTGCTGGATCAGGGCCTGTTGTTCGCCACCAGCGATCCTCATTTCGACTGACTGGCATGTCGCAATCGTAGTAAAACTTCGATTGATCTGGCTGAATCCTGAAGCATTTGGTCACGGTGTGTTTGGGCGACTACGCTTTCATTTCTAGTGGTGCTAGCCTTAAATTCTTGTCAGCTTGGTGAAAGTTAGATGTCATTTACCTGACAACTGATCAACGGACAGGCCTCGCCCCAATCCGCCATCCAAATCAACTGTTCCAGTCTGCTCGCTGCAACTGCCTCAATTTCGTGGGCCAATGCGGTGTCACCAGCACTCGTTTCAATCCGAGTGGGAGTTGGCGACCAGGCTTGCTAACGCCCCAACCACGAGCGTTTCATCCCAGCCCCTTGCCCTGCATTCCCAGAAGTTCACGCCGCCTCCCGCACACCAATCAACTGCTTAATCCCAGTCGACATCAAGCTGAAGACAACGCGCCAATGGCCATTGCACTGCTCCCGCACCTTGGCGTAGACCTCGGCGCTGCCGCTGCCGCTGCTAGTTGGAATTATCAGCACCAGGTCGTCGAACAGTTCTGGTCGGTCTCCCGCCAGCAGGACCCAGGCTTCCCGCTCGCTGAGATGGGTGACAAAGGCCGGCTGCGGAGAACCTTGACGCTGTTTGCCCCTCAAGATGGCGTAATCAATCGCCAGGGGCTGCGCCAGGGCCTGGGGCTGCGAGCTAGTGAGGGGCAAGGCGAGGTTGTGCGTGCCTTGGATGGCCCCGATCGCCAAGACCCGCAAGAGCTCTTGGGATCCCTTCACCGCCACAGTGTGATCGGCATCGATGCGCAGCGGCACGTCCGTGGCCCGAACCGTGGATTGGGCCGCCAGCACCTCACCGCCCACGCTCAGGGATTCAATGCGGGCGGCCAGGTTCACCGCCGATCCCACCACGCCATACTTAGCCCGCTGCCTGGAGCCGATCGTGCCGGCGATCACGTCACCCGTGCACAAGCCAATCCCCATCTCCAGCGCTGGCAGCCCCTGCTGGGCATTGGTTTGATTCACTTTTTCCATGGCGATCTGCATGGCCAGGGCACAGGCAACGGCGGCCTCGGCATGATCCGCGCGGACCAGGGGTGCCCCAAAAAGCACAAGGATGGCATCACCTAAGACTTCGTCGATCGTGCCGCCATATTCTTCAATGACGTGAAACATCTCCTCAAGATAATTATTCAGTAGTCGAACAATCAGGTCCGGAGGATTGTCTTGGCCCAGTAGGCTGAAACCCCTCAGGTCGCTCATCAGTACGGTGACAGTGCGGAGCTCACTGGCTGCCTGACTGGTCTGGCTTTTGTCCAATAATTCACCGGCCACGGCCTTGGAAACAAACCGATCGAACTGGCTGCGCACATGCCTATTTTGTATCTCCAATAACATTCCTTTGATTTGCTGGTTGGCACCGCGGCGCAACCAGCCGGCGGCCGCCATCAAGCTGAAGGCCGCCAAGGGCAGGGCCGCATCCAGCCACACCCCCAGGGCCAGCAAGGCCGCCGTGACCGCCACCGCCAGCAGCAGGCCCGAGGCCACCACCCAGAGGCTGCGCCGCAGCCCTGGCACCCGTTCGCCGGCGACGATGCCAACCGCGAGGGCAAGCAGCAGCAGCCAGCGATTCAGCGGCGCCGAGGCGGCCTGGATTCCCAAGGGCTGGCCGCGCTCCAGCGCCAACAGGGCGGCAAGCCGGTGGGCGTGAATTTCGACGCCGGAGATTTGGAAGCGCTGATCGCCCGCCCGGCCCCTGCTGAAGGGCACTGGGAAACTGTCCTTGCTGGAGGGGGCCACCACGCCGATCAGCACGATGCTGCCGCGCAGTTGCTGGGTCTGCTGCGGGCTTAGCTGGTTGCGCAGCAAGCGGCCCAGGCTCCATTGGGGGAAGCTGCCCGGCTGGTGGAAAGCGAGCATGCGCTGCAGATAGTGGTCATCGGTGACAGGGCTCTCTGGCAGATACCCCCCCGCCCCCTCGCCCAGATCCGCCAGCGGCTGCGGCTGTTGCTGCAGCCAGTGCGGCAGCTGCCTCTGCCCCTTGGCGATCTGCAGCAAGCGCATCGGCAGGGAGGCTTTGCTGGCTTGATCTGTGCCGACGACGTGCAGCAGATCACGGCGCACCAGCCCATCCTGGGGATCGGTATAGAGATCGGCATAGCCCTGGCGGTGGGGCGGAGTGCCGGGGATTGCCCGCTTGCCATCGAGATCGAAGTAGGCGGACACCAATCGGGGGTTGCTGGCGGCCTGCTGGCGCAATCTCGCCCCGCCGGCACCGACCGGTTGGCCGCAGAACAGATCCAGCCCGATGGCCCGCACGCCGATCCGATCCAGCCGTTCGATCGCATCGGCCAACAGCCCATCAGAAACCATCGGTCCATAGCGCTTGAGATCGTCCTCGTCGATGCCGATGATGCGCACGGGGGTGGAGGCCCCGGAGGGCAGGGGCCGGAGCTGCACCGCCAGGTCGTAGGCGAGCAGGTTGAGCTGTTCGCTGAGTTGGCTCTGGCGCAGCAGCAGCAACAAACCAAAGGCGGCGAGGTAGGGACCCAGTTGCCGCACAATCCCTTGACGAGTCATCGCCTGCCGCAGAATCCCTTTTGGATGGGGGCCGGTTGCTGGCGAGGAACGGGCCACTAGAAGCGATAGACCAGTTTTGTATAGAAGCCGTTACCGAGGATCCATTGGTCCCAGTAAGCCTTAGAGCCACTTTGAAACTGCTTGACCCAGCCCAATTCCAGTTCGCCATGCCGGCCCCGGATCCAGCGCAGCAGCAAGCCGCCGGCTCCGGCGCTTTCGCTGATGGTGGCGCCGGGCACCTCAGTCCACACCTGGCCCTTGCCGATGAACGGCACCAACTGGAGGGCCCCCTGGCGCCCCCGCGCTAGCAACCAGGCCAGGTCGATGGTGCCCAGCAGGCCACTGTCGCCGCTCAGCACCTGCCCCGGCAGGCCCCGCAGGCCATTGTCACTGCCGAGGCTGAAACCCATGGGATTGGTGAGGGGATTGAAGGCCAACTGGCCGGCGGCCCGCAGGTTGAGTTGCCAGCGGGGGGCCAGCCACCAGGAGGCGGCGAGTTGGGATCCCAGGGCCCGGGCCTGATCTGGCTCGATGCCCAGAAATTGCAGCTCCTGCCGTTGGGCGGCGGTGGACCAGGCGCCGATGCCCTGCAGGCCATAAAGGTTGGTGTTGAAGGCCAAGGGGCCCGTGGATCGGTCGTAGGCCAGGCCGATGCGGGCGAAGCCGGTGCGCAACCAGCCGGCATCCCCACCCCCCACGATGGCGGGGAAGCTGGCGCCGCTCAGATAGGCGTCGTTGCGATTGACGCTGAGGCCGGCGAAGGCCGTCAGACGATCGCTGAGCGATTCATGCAGGGTGTATTCCAGCTGGCCGAACAGTTGCAGTTGGCGAAAGCTGAGGTCGTTCAGTGGCGGTGGCGCCTCCACCAGTGCGCGGCGGCTGGCCCCGAGGGCGGTGGTGAGGTTGAGCCGATCGAGCAGGGGCAGGGAGTAGCTGAGCGAGCCGTTGAGGGAGCCGATTTCGGGGTTGGAATCGGTGTTGATTTCGCCGAACAGCAGCAGGGTGTCGCCGTTGAGCAAGGCCCGTTCCTTGACCAAGGTGGCCAGGCCCCGGAACTGGCCGCTGCCGCCGTTGCCGTCATTGCGCAGGGCCAGTTCACCCCGCAGGGGGGGATGGCCGGGCTCCACCGTGATCAATAGCTGGGCGCGGTTGGAGTCCTCACCGATGCGGTTGAGGTTGGTTTTGAGCAGACCGACGCCGGGCAGCTGCTGAATCCGGGTGAGCTGGGCCGTCAGCGTTGGTAGGTGCAGCACGCTGCCCTGGAGGGACTTCAGCAGACGCAACAGGCGTCGCTGCAGCCTTGGGCTGGAGCTGACGATCTGAATTGCTTCGATTTTGCCGGGCACCACTTCCAGTTCACCGGGTGGTGGGTTCGGCTGGGGGATGACGCGGCTGTTGATGTAACCATCGGCAAACAGCCTGGAGCCCAGGGCCGTGGCACAGAGGTTGAGGCGGGCCTCTGGGTTGGTGGTGGTGCTGCAGTCGGCCAGGATCCGAGACAGCTCAGCGGCGCTGTAGGGATTGAAGCCCCGCAGGCGCGGCAGGTTTGCGGTGGCGCCAGGCACGGCTGGCTGGACAGGGGCTGGCACCTGAGGCCCGGATGGGGCGGGCGAAACGGGGAGAGATCGCTGTTGATCGGCCCCCGGCAAGCGAATGGGGCCCGGCTGCAGAGGCGGCGCCACCAACTGGGCCAGCAAGGGCAACATTTAAAACAACGGGACGTGGTTACGGCCGGAATTGTTACCAGGGGCTGCCGGTAAGGATCATTCCTGCCCAATAGTAAGGATGGTTGAGCCCTTGGGCGAAAAGGATCTGCTCTTCCCGGGACAGGCCTGCCACCAACGTGGATTGGGCCTGGCCGGTGCGCGGGTCCGGTCCCACCAGGCGATCGCCCTGGAGCCGCACCTGGCCAAGCCGGAAGGCCTGCTGGGTGGCCTGCAGCGCCTGATCCTTGGTCAATCCGACCTTGAGGAAGCGATAGAGCTCGATGAAGAAGGCGGCGGTGGCGGTGTCATCCACCTCCCAGAGGGTGCCGAGGCCGCTGCGGGCCCCGGCCTGGAGGGCCATGCCCACGAAACCCAGCTCGCTTTGCTCATCGCCAAGGGCGGTGAGACAAGCACTCATGCTGATCAGATCCAGGGGATGGCTGCTGTTGCGGGAGCGCAGCCGAAGGCCCAGGTCCGCCAGGCTCAAGGTGGTGTTGGGGGTATAGAGGACTCCGGTTTGGCCGGGCAGGAAATTGGCGTGGGTGGCGATGTGAAGTTGGTTGAACTGGCCGGCGAGGGCCTGGTCAATCAAGGCTGTGGGGGTGAAGGAGTTGTCAAGGAGCAGGTGGGAGTGATGTTCCCGGGCCAGGGCCTGCAGCTCCTGCCGCACCATCGGTAGGGGGGCGAGACCGTTGCTGAATTGGCTGGCCCCCGCCAACAGCAGCTGGCCCCGGAAAGCCCGCTGGCCGGGATCCAGCTCGATCAGCCCCAGCGATGGCGTGATGGTGAGGGCAAAAAGCTCCCCGAGCGGCCGACCCTCCACCGGTAGGGCGCCATAGGGAATGGCCTGCAGCCCCCGGTCCACCTCCAGCAATAGGGCGTTGACGCCCTGGGCGCGTAGCAGGGGCAGCAGGGGGCTGACCAGGGCCTTGGCGAGGGGCTCGCCAGCATCTCTCGTGGGATCGGGCTGGGGCGAACGGCGGCTGAGTTGGCGCTGAAAGCCCTTGATCCAGCCATCTAGATCGGCCCGAGCCACCCGGGTGCTGCGGCTGATTGGCTCACCCTGGGCTGTGAGCAGAATGGCGGTGATGCGGGTTTGGCCGGAGGCTTCATCATTCCGTTGCAGATGGACTATGGCGGGGGTGTAGGGATGATTTTTTCGATTGGTGTCGCTTTCCAAGCCTGTCGGCTGACTACTGATTACTTGTGCCAGTAGCAAACGCGACTGAAGATCCTTAATGCTGTATAATCTACCTGCACTGGCGGCAAGTCCAAGCTGCTTTGCGGTATTTTCAAGCGAACGTTGTTGTGCTTTGAGGAACTCGCGAGTGCCGCTTTCCTTTTCCGATTCTACAAACTTTTGACCGTTTATTACCGATAGATTAGTGGGGCCAACGGTGTTAGCTTGACGAGATATCAGTGGATTCTCGTTAACCTGTCTTAGGTTTTTTTTCAACTCATTCAACGGGACCTGGTTGAGCTCGGCGAAGCTTTTGTATGCAATATTTTGCAAGAATTCCCGATTGAATTCTTCGTCGGTAAAAGGGCTTGGATCTGTTAGCAGGTTAGCTGATTGCTTGAGAGGTGATAATGAAATGCCGCCGTCACTAATTGTTTGTTTCTTTGTTTCATCAACTGCTGGTGCTGAATCTTTGACGGGCTTTGCACTCATATAAGTTGCCCCCATAAAGTCTATGGCTTTTGAAGAAATAAAAATCGTTGGATATTTTATATCCGAAACTGATGTCAAGTAACTGGTTAAGCTGCTTACGTCAAGCTTTGAATTGGAAAATAGAGTTTTCCCTTTTTCATTGAACAATAGAATGACGCCTGGATGGTAGTATCTATCAGCTTGAATCCGCGAGAAGCCTGTTGTTGATATCAAAGAAGAATCACTTATGTTAATCATTTTGTCATTATTATTGATTAGAGCAATTAGCCCAGCAGTGTTTTCCAGCTGCTTTGCACTAGGCTGCCCGCTCGATGTGTTGAGTTCAGACTGGTTTATTGATATTCCCCCATTCGAAACAATTCTTACTTGACCACCGCTATAGTAATATTGGTAGCCGGCTAGGTATGCCACGATAGATCCATACTTGGCTCCTTCAATTCCAAGTGAATCCGATGAGGCACCTTCTTTAATAGACATACCATTTGAATCAACAAATTTTCCTAAGGGTCCAAATAATCCGCTCTCCAGGGGGCCTCCTTCACTATTTTTTACAGAATAGAACTTGCTTGATTCAATCATGATTGGATAAAGAGCAGAGGTATTATTTAAAGAAATATAGCCTCCATAAAAGGAAAGTGGCTTAGCATTGCCATGAACCCCAATAAAAAATTCTTTTTTGTTTATCAGGGGATAGCGATTTGCTGATGAATTGAAAAAGCTGTTCACGACACTGATTCCCGCATCGCTTTCCATAAAGATACAACCTTGCCCAATACCATAGCTTGCAGAAACATAGGTGTCTTTCACTTTAATACCAGCATAGGGACCTTCATTCATGGCTAAAAATCGTATATTACCGGCTATGTTATGGCTGGCATCACTAATGATGCTGCTTGATCGCACATCAATGCCGCCGTTGCCAGCACTGAGTTGGATCTCTCCGCTGACATCAGATAGGCGCCGCATGGTTTCATCGACAAACGGCTGTGGCCCCTGCAGCCAGAAGAGGTCCAGGGAAGCATTGAGTTTAGATTGTAAAACACTTATTCCACCGCTTGACATCAAGCTAATGCTGGGACGTGGAATAGTCGATTCGATGACTGGCTGCTCAGATCGGAAAGTTAATGGAGCATATAAATCATCTAGAGAGTGGGGCTCGACATCCAGTGTTGAATTAAATAAGTTGAGCCGATTGCCCACTCTCCCTGCTGTTGTTGCTTGAAGGAGGATAGATCCCTTGGGTGCCTCTAGCTTGCTATTCGATAATGAGACTTCACCTCCAGCAATCGTAAGCTTCTCTCCTTTAAGCTCCAAGTAATCCAAATTAATTGCGCCGTGCGCTGATGCCAATGGATTCGTCTTGATATCCACAAGGCCCCATCCTTTTTGGCTCCCGGCCGAGATGGAAATATTTCGCAAAGCTATCTGGTGGCCAGACAAACGAACTGATGAACCTGCTTGCAGGCCGATTTCCGCACCAGGCTGGGATATAAGATTTCCACCTGTAGCATCGATTATAAGATTTCGATCTATGGTTATCTTAAGTCCACCCTGTAGTGTAATTGATTGATTGCCTGCAAATTCGGCCAAGTCGGAGAATTCAAGCTTCTCGGTATCCGACTCGTTAATATTGAAGCTCGGCTGCTGCTGAAGTCGTAAAGCATCCTTAGGCGTAGTTGCGAATACATCGAAGCTGTTGCCGCCAAGGCGAATGCCAGTTCCTGTGCTGAGGAGGAGGTTAGGCACGTTATAAAACCCTGCTCCAGAACCCACCCAGATTCCACCCGGAGATAACCAGAATAGATTAGCGGCAGAAGACAAAGTTAAGGGCTTATTGAGGAAGGATCCAGAGCCACTAGTTACGCCCACAATAACATTTTCAAGCCCTTGGGTGTCGAGCCTGATCTTAGTAATTCCATTTCGTGTATCAAAATAGTTGAATCTATGAAACAGGTTCTGGCCCGATTTACTGCCTCCACTAATGGCACAATTGCCTGAGGCGCAAGCTCCAAAAGCACTACCATTAACGCGGGTTTTCAACCCACCAGGCATGACCTGTGCCGATGCCAAATCAGGTAAATGAATAACAAAAAAAGCTGAAATATGGATTGACAAACCAAGTAATTTTAAAGTCTTCATTTGCCAAGAAGTCTCTTTAATTAACTAAGCCTATCATACAAAGCCGAAACCAATAGCGAGATTGCAGAGACAAGCAGGGATCACCATTAAGAATTGCGACCAAACTCAAGATCCCCTAGTTATTAGAGTAGAAAATAGCAGCTAACCTATTTGGCACAAATTTAATATTTCAATTCATATTGTCTCATGTAGTTCTTGTATTTTGTTCAGCATGCTACTTATTCTTTGTTTTATTTGTTACTCCTCTTGTTGCAGTAGCGTGCACAGGTAGAGGTGATTATCCTCCCAGACACAGATGTGTTCAAGACCAATGCATTCGTGATCTACGAATTGGTTTGTCGAGAAATTCAACCAGGTTCCTTTGGCTAAATACTCTAAACAATTCTGGTTTTTTACAATCTTATTCAGGTGCGTCAATGTTGCCAGATATTTAATTATTTAACAATCGTTTTTTTTGGTCTCAAATGCATCACTAGTCAAATTCAGTTGATTCACGCAACTGCTTTTGAATGCTCTATTAAGTAGAAAACTTTTAAGTACTAGTTAGTCTTGCTTGCTCTCACGCTTTTCACGCCATTGAGAATTTGGGGGATGTTCAAAAGCATCTAGATTTTATTCTTTGGTGCCGAGATTTAACTAGTCATCAGCAGTGGCTACGGCAGGTCAGGTCAGTTCAGTTCAGCATGGGGCCTGCCGATTTTCAAGCTCATCGCCAAGGCCAATGCCCAGAGATTAACCAGATTCCTATGAGCTGCTGGCTCTTAGCCAGAGAATCGCAGAATAGGCTGAGACCTAAGCAGGGTTAATGGCGTCTCTGGGAGGGGGTTTCATTCCCCCAGTACCCCCACCCCGGTGTAGTTGAGGTGGGGGTAAATCATCTCAGGCGACTGGCTCCGGCTGGACCTCAAGGTGAGCGACACCAATAGCGGGGGCTTCTGAAGTAAGTTGATTGCCTCGCCCATAGAGCTGCAGGCTTCTGCGAAGCAGTTGGCCCATCAGGGCCTGCTCCAGCAACACCGCGCTCACCAGGGCGTGGTGTTGCTGGAGCAGGACGATTACTGGCAGCTGGAGGACCGCAGTATGTTCTCCGCCGCCTGCATGGCCGCAATAGCAACGCTAAAGGATCTGCCAGCCCCCGGCCGTTGCTACGGGCCCTTGCCAGCACAGACCACTCCAGCTCACAATACAAATACGATCGGACGGAAAACCTGGCAAGTCAATTGTCTCGTTTAAATGACTAATTTTCATTCCAACTTGTTAACTTTATAATTAGGGCATTCCGGCCTCGAACTTAATACCACGCAATGGAAGCCCCCCGGCCTCCAGCCAAAACTCAATCCTTCAAAAAAATACAGTTAAAATCAATAGGAATAATGTACCACATTAACATGACCTTGTCCCAACATTCAACTTCTTCATCGGGGTTCCATTCTAGATAGCTTATCTCCTGGCTTTCATTGCTCCAGGCAGCTTTTTTCTTGCTGGGTTCTTCGCATATAATATATAACTTATAGGGCTGCCACTCCGAGGCTCTGAGATTGGCCTTGAGAGACGCTTCTAAATTATTAGGGGTTTGGCGGGAATAAAAACCCACAGAATTAAAAATTTTTTCCGGCTCCAAGGAAGTTGCTTTTTGCGCTTCATGCCCAATAGGGAGGTTAACAAAATTTCCATTTATCCACTCTGCTTGATAACCTATCGGCACTACATGAGTGCGTTGATCGGACAGAAAGTACACCGTTTCTCTCTCCAGTCTTTTGACGCCTAACACAGTGGGCGAATGGGTTTGGATGTTTAAGGAGCTGGTGATCAGAGACATGAAATTGCTTAGGTGATGCTGATCGGGAAGCAACTGGATCACCCGCAAGCCTGCCGCTGATCCACCGGTCAAGTATGACAGTCCCCCCCAAAGACCTTTGTTTGGCAGGCAAACCTCTGGCTTCATGCTCCTGACTCCTGACTGTCATGGCCATGACATGGACCTGGCTGGGCCGCCGTGCCCTAATGGTATGCAGTGCCTAGTTATTTGCAGAACCATCCCGCCTCACTATCTTGAAACTGGTTTCTTATTACTACCACCTACAGTTTCAATAATTTCACTCCCCCCACTGCTGCAGCACCCAACAAATCACTCGGGCGGCGGTGGTGCCTGGGGGGGCTCCGGCAGCAGCTGGGTCAGCAGGCCAGCTCCCATCAGCACAAAGCCCAGGCCAAGGGCCAGGGGGCGGTTCTGGGCGGCCGGACCATCGAGCCAGGAGGCCGCCGCCAAAAAAGCGCCCCCCAGCAGCAGGCTGGGCAGCAGCACGATTCCCTTGGCGGTCCGGTTCAGTCCCATGGGGTTGTTCAGGCTGGAGAGCAAGGTTGGGGTTCGGCCAGCCCGGCGCCGATCATGGCGTCGGCCAGATCCTGGGGTGCGCCGCCATCAAGGCGGCTGATTTTGGCCAGGAGCACCCCCTCGCGCTGGCCCAGGGGCCGCAAATTGACCCGGCTATGGCGCGGTAATTGTTGTCGCAACCACGCCGTGGCCTGCTGCTGGGAATCCGGCGGCACATACACGCAGCCCAACTCGACGGCATAGCTGCGATTGCCATCGCCCAATTGCAGTAAGGCCGGCCCGCGCACCTGCAATACCTCCGCCGCCGCCACCGGAGCCACCGCCAAGGCGAAGCCCAACACAAGGGGCAAGGCCAGGGCGATCGGTCCCCTCAATAACCACAGCAACGGAAACCATGGCAACGGGCTGAAACGTCTCAGAGCTTGGCTCCGCAGGTGGGACAGAACAGGTGGGCACTGGCGGTGGTAGTGCCGCAGTGGTCACACTGGCGTTGGGTGTCGATGGCTAGCTCGGGATGGCTGGGTAAGCCCACCATCTGGGCGTTACTGGCACCCGGGGGAACCATCGGATAGCAGTTTTCGTTGCGACGCACCTTGACATCAATGAAGGCGGGACCGGGATGGGCCAGGGCCTCGGCCAATTGCTGCTTCAGGGTCGCGCGCTCGCTGATCAGCACTCCACGGACACCAAAGGCTTCCGCCAGGGCCTCGAAGTTGGGCATGCCCTGGTTCATCGCCGAGGCGGAATAGCGCTCCCCGTAGAAGCTTTCTTGCCACTGCCGCACCATGCCCTGCCAACCGTTGTTGATGACCACCACCTTGACGGGCAGCTGGTACTGGCTGAGGGTGCCCAGTTCTTGGATGTTCATCAGGATGCTGGCATCACCTGCCACGCAGACCACCTGGGCCTGGGGATAGGCCACCTGAACCCCCATGGCGGCCGGCATGCCAAAACCCATCGTGCCCAATCCGGCGCTGCTGATCCAGTGGCGGGGGCCGGTGGCGAGGTATTGGGCGGCCCACATCTGATGCTGACCGACATCGGTGGTGATGTAGGCCTCCGGGGCCAACTCCCGCAGGGCAAGGAGCACCTCCTGGGGAGCAATCTCCCCTTCGGGCACAGGAACCGTCAAGGGATAGTGGTGCTTCCAACTGGCAATCCGCTCGAGCCAGGCCTGGGTGCGGCCGCCGGAGGTTTCGCCAGCGGAGGCGGCCACCATGGCTTCGAGGGCTTCCTTGACATCGGCCACCAGGGGCACCTGGGGGGTGCGGTTCTTGCCGACCTCGGCCGCATCAATGTCGATGTGAATGACCTGGGCCCGGGGCGCGAAACTATCGAGCCGGCCGGTGACCCGGTCATCGAAACGGGCACCGCAGGCGATCAACAGGTCGCATTCGGTGACGGCAAAGTTGGCGTAGGCCGTGCCGTGCATGCCCAGCATGCCCACCGAAAGGGGGTGACGTTCGTCGAAGGCCCCCTTCCCCATCAACGTGGTGGTGACCGGCAATTGAAAGCGTTCGGCCAGTTGATGCACCGCCCCATGGGCGCCGCTGCTGATGGCCCCGCCACCGACGTAAAGCAGGGGGCGACGGGACTGGCGGATCAGTTCTAGGGCGGCGCTGATGGCCGTTGGATCCACGGGTTGGGGGAACGTGAAGCCGTTGGGGATGACGCTGCCCGGTGGCACCGGCACGTAGTCAAATTCTTCGACCCCAACATCCTTGGGGATGTCGATGAGCACGGGTCCCGGCCGGCCACTGGCGGCGATCAGGAAAGCCTGGGCCACGATGCGGCCGATCTGGGCCGGATCGCGCACTACCCAAGAGTGCTTCACGATCGGCATGGTGATGCCGAAAATGTCCGTTTCCTGGAACGCATCAGTGCCGATTGAGGCCCTGGGCACTTGGCCCGTGATCACGACCATCGGCACTGAATCCATCTGGGCCGTGGCAATGCCCGTGACCAGGTTGGTGGCTCCAGGCCCCGAGGTGCCAAAGCAGACCCCCACCTTGCCCGTCGCGCGGGCATAGGCGTCGGCGGCATGGGCACCGCCCTGTTCATGGCGCACAAGGACATGTTTCAACCAACCCCGGGCTTCCGCCTTGTGCAGCTCGTCGTAGATCGGCAGGATGGCGCCGCCTGGATAGCCGAATACATCTTTGACGTCGTGCAGATGCAAGGCATGCATCAAGGCGTAACCACCGTTGACCCTCTGGGCCACTCCGCCCCTCACCGGCACCGGTTCCTGCCGCAACGAATGGGGCAAGCGGGATTCGGGGGCAATAACCGTGGAGGGGACAGGGGTAAGGGTCACGGCGGGGAAGGGCGCCTATACCGAAGGAGGCGGCGGCTTATTGAAACGTTCCAACCTTAGGCGGCGAACCCCTTCTTGGCACCTGGATCCGTCGACTGGCGGCCATGGCCCGCAAGACCCGGGCGGGGTCGAGCCAGGTGCCCCGATAGCGAAGCCCCCAGTGCAGATGGGGGCCGGTGCTGCTGCCGGTCATGCCCACGTGGGCGATCGTCTGGCCCGTGCGCAGTCGCTGACCTACCTGGAGCTGCACCGACCCGCTCCTGTAGCTGGAGCCGCTGACGCTGCCAGCCAAGTGGCAGTAGGTGTGCTCATAGTCCCCGGAGCGAATCACCAGCCCATTGCCGCAGCCCCCGCCCTGGAGCACCTCCACCAGCACACCGCTCCACCAATTGCGAACCGGGGAACCAAGCGGCGCCGCGATGTCCAATCCGTAATGGGGGCGCACCCCGCCATCGACCGGATGGAAGCGCAGGCCGAAGGCACTCGTGTAGCCGATGAATCCCTCCACCGGGAACGTGGCCCGCAGCCAGGCTTCACGGCCAGAGGCTTCGGCGGGGCCAGCAGCCCAGACCAGGCCGATCATCAATGCCATGGCCAGGGGGCGGCGCCAGAGGGCCAGCTCAGAGCAGTCCCAGAGCATGGAGGGGCCCACGACCGCTGATCAGTTCAAACAGAAAAGCGGAGAAACCCACCATGGCCAGACGACCATTCCAGACTTCCGAACTGTTGTTCCAACCCCAGGCCCACTTGTCCTGGGGATATAACTTGACTTTGGTGGGCAGCTGGGCAGCCTGATCCAGGTTCACCTCTGGGCCTTCAAGCGCCGCCACCACCAGGTCGGCAAGGCCTGTGATGAAGGTTGCATCGGTATCAAGGGCCGGGACCCTCAGAAAATGGTGAATGCCCGACTCCTCGGCGATTTCCTTGTATTCAATATCAATCTCTTCCAAGGTTTCGATGTGTTCGCTCACGAAGCTGATCGGCACGACCACGAGGTCTTGAACCCCGTCACCGCCCAGCTGGCGCAAAGCATCATCGGTGTAAGGCTTGAGCCATTCCACCGGGCCGACCCGGCTCTGATAGGCCAACGTATGGGGATTGGCATGGCCCAAGTCCCGCTGCAAACGCTGCAGGATCAAGGCGACGCAGGCCTCGATTTCGCTTTGGTAAGGATCGCCGGCTTCCTCCACATAGCTCTTGGGTACCCCATGGGCGCTGAAAAAGATGTGGGCCAGAGCCGGGTCGGAAGCGGCGCGGATCTGGCCGCCGATCAGACCCGCCATGGCCGCGATGTAGCCGGGGTGGTCGTACCAACTGCGGATGCAGCGCAGGGGCAGCCGCTCGAAGGCCGGGTCGGCCTGGCGCAAACGCTTCAGCTCACGAAAACTGGAGCCGCTGGTGCTGATCGAGAACTGGGGATAGAGAGGTAACACCACCACTTCCTCAATGCCATCGGCCTTGATGTCAGCCACGGCGGATTCGGTGAAGGGATGCCAGTACCGCATCGCCACATAGGTGGTCGCCTCCACTCCCCGCTCCCTGAGAGTGCTCTGCAGGGCCCGGGCCTGATGTTCGGTGATGCGGCGCAGGGGGGATCCGCCCCCAATCGTGCGATAGGCCGCCTTGGATTTGCCACTGCGCAAGGTGCTGATCAGCCAGGCCAGGGGCTTTTGCAGCAGGGGCGTGGGCAGGCGGATGATTTCGGGATCCGCAAAAAGGTTGTACAGGAACGGACCCACGTCTTCGATCCGTTCAGGACCGCCCAGGTTCAGCAACAGCACGCCGACCCTGGCCATGCCCTCATTTTCAATGCGAGAGGACGAGCGTAACGCCAGGCTCCCTCAGCATGCCAATTCCGCCCGGCCCCCCTGGCCAGGGGGCCGGGCGGCCGATACGGTCCGTTTCTGCCCTCTCTGCCCCCCTGGCCCCCCCTCCCGAACCTTCCCTGGCGGCTGCGGTGCGCCTCCACAACGGGCGGCTGGCAGCCGAAGGTTGCGCCCTGCGCCTGGAGATCCGCGGCGGCCGGCTGGGACTGCGGGGCCCCTTGCCCGACCGCCTTGGAGCGGGGCAGGTGCAGATCCAACGGCTCAGTCTGGGGTTGCCCGCCAGCCCAGCCGGCCTGACCAAGGCCCTGGAGCGGCTGGCAAGGCTGCGTCAGGAGTTGGCCTCAGGGCGCTTTCAGTGGCGCGATTGGCAGCGCGACATTGCTGGCGCTGGCGAGGGGAGCCCTGCCGGCGCCGGTGGCCTGGCGTTTCGGCCCCTGGCGGAACAACTCGAGGCGTTTGAGGTCGCATTTCGCAACGATCCCAAGCGTCGGCGCCGGCCGGCGGGCAGCCGCAGCACCTGGGCCGCAGCTTACAGGCCTTACCTGCGGCGCCTGGTCGCCAACGCGGCCGATCAGCGCCCGGGCCCCCTCGATGCCGACCTGCTGGTGGACGTGCTCGAAAGCTATGAGATCTCCAGCCGCAGCCGCCAGCAGTGCGGCGTGGCCCTGGCCGCCCTGGCCCGCCACCTGCAGCTGGAGCTGCCTGAGGACTGGCGAGACCGGGCGGCGGGCTATGGGTTGCATCTGACGCGTTTTCGTCCCCTGCCCACGGACAGCCAGATCCTGGAGCTGGTGGGACAGATCCCCAATCCCCGCTGGCGCCTGGCCTATGGCCTGATGGCCACCTATGGCTTGCGCAACCACGAGGTCTTTTTCTGCGATGGCAGCGCCCTGGCCCCCGGGGCCGATCGGGTGCTGCGGGTGCTGCCGACCAGCAAGACCGGCGAGCATCAGGTTTGGCCTTTCCAGCCCGAATGGATCGACCATTTCGAACTGGAGCGGCTCGGACGGGACCCCAACGCCCTCCCCCCGGTGAACCTGGACCTGCGCCGCACCACCTTGCAACAGGTGGGCCGCCGGGTGGCCGAACAATTTCGGCGTTATGGGCTGCCCATCACCCCCTATGACCTGCGCCACGCCTGGGCCGTTCGCACCATCCACATCGGTCTGCCGGACACGGTGGCGGCCCGCATGATGGGCCACTCCGTGGCCATCCATACCCGCACCTACCACCACTGGATCACCCGGCGCGATCAACAGCAGGCGGTGGATGCGGCCCTGGCCCGGCGAGCCGGCTGAGGGCACGGCCCCAGGCCACAGTGGCGCGACGACACCCCTGGCCCCATGCCCGAGACCCCATCCCCTGATCCTTCGGCGCAGCCACCAGAGTCCCCCAGCCCGGGGCTGGATCCTTCCTTGGACCAGCAGGCCGCCATGATTGGTCCCGGTGGCTCCCTGGCCCCGGAGACCGACCCGGAGGCCTACCGACGCCGCATGGAGCGCCGCCGCGACGTGCAACAGCGACGACTGGAAGCCCGCGACCTGGAAAAGGGGCTGGTGTTGGTGTTCACCGGGGAAGGCAAGGGCAAGACCACCGCCGCCCTGGGCCTGGTGTTGCGCACCCTGGGCCACGGCGAGCGGGCGGCGGTGGTGCAATTCATCAAAGGGGGCTGGCAACCCGGCGAGGCCAAGGCCCTGGCCCACTTCGGCGAGGCCCTGGCCTGGCATGCCCTGGGGGAAGGGTTCACCTGGGAAACCCAGGACCGCGACAGGGACCGGGAGTTGGCCCAGGCGGCCTGGCAGCGGTCCCTCACCTACCTGGCCGACGGGCGCCGCAAGCTGGTGGTGCTGGATGAGGCCAACGTGGCCCTCAAGCTGGGCTACCTCGATCTCGCCCAGGTGCTCGAAGGGCTCGATTGCCGCCCCCCCCTTACCCACGTGGCCTTGACAGGCCGGGGAGCGCCCCCTGAACTCCTGGCAAGGGCCGATCTGGTCACCGAGATGCGAGCCGTGCGCCACCCCTTCCGCGAACAGGGGGTGAAAGCCCAGGCTGGCATTGAGTACTGAGGCGATTGCAGGGGATCCGGGGTCCGCGTCAAGGGGGCCTGCCGGGAGGGGTTGCTACTGTTCAGGCGAAGGTGGAGGTCGATGGCTTACCGGCGTGTGCTACTCAAGCTCAGCGGCGAAGCGTTGATGGGGGATCAGGGTTATGGGATCGATCCCGCCATCGTCCAGTCCATCGCCCGCGATGTCGCCGCCGTGGTGGCGAATGGCACCCAGCTAGCCATCGTTGTGGGCGGCGGCAACATCTTTCGCGGCCTCAAGGGCTCGGCCGCCGGCATGGACCGCGCCACGGCCGATTATGTCGGCATGCTGGCGACGGTGATGAATGCCATCACCCTGCAGGATGGCCTCGAACGGGCCGGGATACCGACTCGGGTCCAGAGCGCCATATCCATGCAGGAGGTGGCGGAGCCCTATATCCGTCGCCGGGCGATTCGTCACATGGAAAAGGGACGGGTGGTTATTTTTGCCGCCGGAACCGGCAATCCTTTTTTCACCACCGACACGACGGCAGCCCTTCGGGCCGCCGAAATTAACGCAGATGTTGTTATGAAGGCCACTAAAGTTGATGGTGTTTACGACAAAGATCCAGCCAAATACACCGATGCCAAACGCTACGAAAGCCTCACCTTTCTCGAGGTTCTTAGTGACGAACTCGAAGTAATGGATTCGACTGCCATTGCCCTATGTAAGGACAATGCCATACCGATCCTAGTCTTTAATGTCTTCGGCAGCGGCAACATTGGCCGGGCCGTTGCCGGCGAAGATATCGGCACCCGTATTATCCCGGCTCCCCTTTAGTCCCCTAACCGCATTCCACACGAATCCCATGGATCTGGAAGCAAGCATGCGCAAATCGGTGGAAGCCACCCTGCGCAACTTCAACACCATTCGCACCGGCCGGGCCAACCCCAGCTTGCTCGACAAGATCTTGGTGCCTTATTACGGCGCCGACACCCCGCTGAAATCTCTCGCCACCCTCGCCACCCCCGACTCCCAGACCCTGCAGATTCAGCCCTTCGATGCCAGCTCTATCGGACTGATCGAAAAGGCCATCGGCATGAGCGATCTGGGGTTGACGCCCAACAACGACGGCAAGGTCATCCGCATCAACATTCCCCCTCTCACGCAAGATCGGCGCAAAGATCTTTGCAAGCTGGCCTCCAAATATGCCGAAGAGGGGAAGGTGGCCCTGCGTAATCTGCGTCGTGATGGAATTGACCAGATCAAAAAACAGGAAAAGGACGCCGAACTCTCGGAAGATCAGAGTCGCGATGAACAGGACAAAATCCAAAAATTAACCGATCGCTTCATCAGCGAACTTGAGAAGCACTTGGCTGACAAGGAGACCGACATCCTCAAGGTCTGAGCATGACGCTCGATGCCGACGTCATTGTGCTTGGGGCGGGACCGGCCGGATCCGCTGCGGCTTTCCATCTGGCCGCCAGGGGCCGGCGGGTGATTCAGCTCGAAAAGGAGGGTCCGGGCCGGGGCAAGCCCTGCGGCGGTGGCATGGCCGCTTCTGTGCAGCAGTGGTTTCCTTTTGACCTACGCCCCGCCATTGACCAGGTGATCCGTCAGGTGCGGTTCACCTGGTGCCTGGAGGATCCGGTGGTGGCCGAGTTGCCAGGCGATGCCCCCTTCTGGATCGTGCGCCGCCGGGTGCTCGACGACTTTCTGGCCAGCCAGGCCGCCGATCGGGGTGTGGATCTGCGCTATGGGCGCACCGCCACGGCCCTCAGCCGCCAGGGCGACCGCTGGCAAGTGACCGATGGCCAGGGCCAGCAGCTGGAGGCCAGGGGCCTGGTGATTGCCGATGGCTCCAGCTCCCGCTTCGCCGCCGAGCAGGGACTGGGTCCAGCCCGCCCCCGCTATGCCGCCACCGTCTCGGTGGAAGTGGAGGGCACGCCGACCCCTGCGGATGTGGCCCACTTTGAGTTTGGCCTGGTGCACCACGGTTTCTGCTGGGCGTTCCCCCGCAGCGGCGGGTACAGCATCGGCGTGGGAACGTTCATCGGCCAACAGGAGGCGGATGCCAATGCGGTCTTGGCCCGCATGTTGCCAAGCCTGGGCCTGGACCCGGAGGCGGGCGAACGACGCCCTGGGCAATTGCGGATCTGGGATGGTCACCACCCCCTGCACGGGGATGGGGTGGTGGCCGTTGGTGACGCCGCTTCGCTATGTGATCCTTTTCTGGCGGAGGGTCTGAGGCCCTCCCTGCGCAGTGGTTGCGCCGCCGCCAGCGCCATGGACGATTGGTTGGCCGGAGACAATCTGGCCCTGGCCGGCTACAGCCAGACGATGCGCAAGGAATGGGGCGACTCGATGGCCTGGGGCAAACGGATTGCCCAGGTCTTTTACCGAGTCCCCAGGGTGGGCTACCAGCTGGGCATCAAACGACCCACAGCCCCCAAACGCATTGCCCAGATCCTCTCGGGCGAAATGGGCTACGGCGACATCGCCCAGCGGGTGATCCGGCGCTTGCTGTTCCAGCGGGGTTGATCCCTAGCCGCTGATACACCCTTTGAGATGGCGCAGCCGTTGGTCAATGGAGGCCAGAAGCTCAATGGCGAACATCGGTGATTCCTGCACCGCAAACAAAAACTTCTCGCGATTCATCACCAGCAGACGACAGGCCGTGACGGAACGGGCATCACCAAAGCGGCGGTGCTCCTGGGTCACCAGGGCTCCGGCTCCAAAGACATCACCAGCATTGATGAGCTCTTTACCTTCCGAGTCATTCCAGGAGAGCTCCACCTGGCCTTCCAGGAGGCCAAACATGCAGTCTCCAGACTCTCCAGATCGAAAGATCACCGATCCAGGTTCAAAATCCATGACCTCGCCCGAGCTGGCGAGGGCTCTCATGGTGTCCAGGGCATTCACGGCAGGCAATCGGGGGGGGAGGGCACTGAGACTTTAAAGACATTTGGCCGACCCAACTCCACTTCCCCCTCGGATTGCCAATGGAGCCGGTTTCAACGCCGGATCGCCAGGGGGGCGCCCAGGCCGCCACGGACGTCGTCGGGGACGAGCCGGCCATCCTTATCCGTGTCGAGGGCATCAAAAACCGCGTCACTGCCTACCCATTCCTCGCGGGTGATACAACCATCGCCATCGAGATCATTCAACAGGAAAATCTCATGAACAGCATGATTGAAGGCCGCCCCTCCCTCAATCACCGCTAGCCGATGGGCTAGTTGGGCCTCTAGGGTTTCGATCGCCTTGGAGAAACCGCGGATACCCTCGTCTAGTTTTTCGCTGGCCATTTGATCCGTGGCCATCAACGTCTCAAACATCTTCTTGTCGACATGAATGCGATCCGGGCAGGGGCCAGGCTTGGCGGCATCCAGCTTGCGCTGCAACACCCCTTCACTGTGGCGCAACTGATCCATCAATGCCGGAGAGATGGTTAATAAATCGCAACCGGCCAGCTCGATGATTTCATCGATGTTGCGAAAGCTGGCTCCCATCACCTCAGTGGCATAGCCATAGGTTTTGAAATAATTAAAGATTGAGGTAACAGATAAAACCCCCGGATCTTCTGGGCCTGGATAGCCATCGCGACCTGTTGATTTTTTGTACCAATCCAGAATGCGGCCCACAAACGGCGAGATCAGGGTGACTCCTGCCTCCGCACAGGCCACCGCCTGGGAGAAGCCGAAGAGCAGGGTGAGATTGCAATGAATGCCATCCTTTTCCAGCCGTTCCGCCGCCTTGATCCCCTCCCAAGTCGCAGCAATCTTGATCAACACCCGCTCCTTGCCAATGCCGGCCTGTTGGTAAAGGCCAATCAGCTTGTGGGCCTTTTCAATCGTGGCTTCGGTGTCATAACTGAGGCGGGCATCCACCTCAGTGGACACCCGGCCCGGCACGATCTTGAGGATCTCCTTGCCAAAGGTGACGCTGATTTCATCCAGGGCTTCCTTGACCACGTCCTCCGCCGCCGCCTCGCCGCCGATCACCTGGCGCGATTCCCGCAGTGAGCGGTCAATCAATTCGTTATAGGTTGGGATTTGGGCTGCGGCCAGGATGAGGGAGGGATTGGTGGTGGCATCCCGGGGGGTGAACTGGCGGATCGCGTCGATATCGCCGGTGTCGGCCACGACAACCGTCATGGCGGCCAGTTGGTCAAGCAGATGGGCCATGGAAAAGAAGCCTTACAGAATCACTGACCGGGGCCAAACCTACCCACGCCAAGGGCCTGTCCCCAGCCCCTCACCTGTTGCTTGAGCGAATCCGTACAGGAGGCGTTCAGCCCTTCCGGGGGGCGATGGCGGCAGGGGCGGGTGGCACCGGTTGGCTCGGGGCGATCTTCTCAAGAACCAACAGGGCTTCGACGATCTGGCGAGCCACCGGAACGGCAACGGTGGACCCATAGGCATTGCCCCCCTGGGGCTCATCGACCACCACCAGCACCACGTAGCGCGGGTCCTCAATCGGCAACACCGCCACAAAGCTGCAAATCCGAGCCCCCGGGATGTAGGTGCCGTTATGGGCCTTCTGGGCTGTCCCTGTTTTGCCGCCGAGCCGATAGCCCGGGATCTGCAAGCCTTTGCCGCTGCCCTTCTGCACCACGCTTTCCATCCACTCCATCACCTGGTGCGTGACGGCGGGTTCGAGCAGGGGAACTCCAGTGCGTGCCTCCGAAGCGGCCAACCCCTCCCCTGAACGCAAGCCGCGGGTGATGTGGGGACTGACCAGGCGACCGCCATTGGCCAACATGCCATGCAACTGCAGCAGCTTCAGGGGCGTAAGCGAGAAGCCCTGGCCAAAGGCGGCGGTGGCCGGTTCGATGGCGCCGGCGCTGAAATCTGAGCGGCTCTTGAGCTGGCCGGCCACGGCACCGGGAAGGTCCGTGTCGGGCACCTCATCGATGCCGAGCCCATGGAGCCAATTCCAGAAGACCTGCCGCTTGAGCCGGCCCATGGCCTGCACCATGCCGACATTGCTGGAAACCTGCAGCACCGTCGGCAGATCGATGATCCCGTTGGCCCGCCGATCGGCATTAAAGATCGGCCAGCCACCAATGGTGAGCTGGCCCACGTCATTGACCGTGGAGTGGGGATCGATCGCCTTTTCCTGCAGGGCCAGGGCCAGGTTGATCGGCTTGAAGGTGGACCCCGGTTCATAGAGATCCTGCACCGACCATTCGCGGAACAGGCCCGGGTTGTAGTTCCAAAAACTGTTGGGGTCGTAACTGGGGCTGGAGGCCAGGGCCAGCATTTCGCCGTTACGGGCATCCATCACCAGGGCGGCGCCGCGCTTGGCGTTCCACTGCTTGACCTGGCGGGCCAGGGCCTGCTGGGCCACCTGCTGCAACCTGGAATCCAGGGTGAGCTGCAGACGCAGGTCGTCGCCGTAAAGGGAACCAGGTTGCAACCCATCGGGCAAGGGGGTTCCGTCGGCACCGCGGCGCATGGACACGGCGCTTTCCTGGCGCCGAAGATCGTTATCACGGCTTTGTTCGAGTCCCGCCTGGGGCACCCTCTCCAGGTTGAGGAAACCGACCACATTGGCGAAAAGGGATCCCTGGGGATAAATGCGCTGGGGATAGGCCTGCAGGTCGAGGCCGCTGATGCCCAGGGCCCGAACCCGTTGGGCGGTTTCCGGATCCAACCCTGTGGCCAGCTTGACGCCACTGCGCCTTTCCCCCAAGCGCTCAAGCAGATCCCGTTCGGGCAGGGCCAGCACTTCGGCCAGGCGGGCGGCCACATCGGCCACGGGGCGTACATCCTGGGGCGGATCGCCCGGAAAATTGAAATAGCGCGGATGGGCCCAGAGCACGAACCGCTCTTCATCAAGGGCCACCAAGCGCCCGCTGCGATCGACGATCGTGCGGCGGATTCCAATCGGTTTGGTGGTATGGGTCTGGATCTCCCTGGCTTTGGCCCGCAGCCGATGGCCATCCACCAATTGCAACCAGGCCAGACGGCAACCCAGCCCCGCCAAAGCCGAAACCAGGACCAGAAACACCAGAATCAACCGGCGACCGTTCAGGGGTGGCTGGGCGCGAACGCGGGGATGGCGGGCCCGGGGAGCGGATCCGCGGGGGGTGCCGGTGCGCAGCTCCGAACGGCCCGCACCCCCGGGGGGATGGCGCCGGGTGGTGGAACGTGCCATCAGTACCCCGCAGGCACGGGGCCCATGCTCAGGCGAGCCAGCAGGCCCGGCCTCAGGACCGCAGAATCGCCTGGGGCTGATAGGTGAATGAGCTGTTCACTACTGGTGGGCACCAGCAATCCTGGGCGACCAGCGACGCCGAGGTGGTGCTGCTCCAGTACGGCTGCGGATTGCTGCAGACGGTGCTCAAGGGTTTTGGAGGCTTCGAGTTGTTGAAAGCTTTTGGCCCACTGGTTCTGCCAGTAGACGGTCAACCCACCGAGGGCCAGTGTCGAGAGGCCCAGTCCAAGCAGGACGCCGGAAGTGACCCGGTGCATACCCGCCAGGAGGGGCGACTGGCGTTCCACCGGTCGGGCCGTCAGGGATTCTCGCAACAGGGCCGAGGCCTGGCGCAGCGGTCTGGCGGCGTTTGGGTCGCTGCCACCGGCCTGCCTTTTCTCTCGGCGGCCGCCGCTGCGCCGGGGGGGCTGGGGTTGGGACAGGGTGGCGACCACGGACAGTCCACCGAAGCATTGATGAGCAAGTGAACCACCCAGGGGCCCATGGGGCAAGCCGCCGTCAGCTAGCCAGGGAAATCAGGTTGAGAAAAGTCAGGGCATTCCAGAAACCATGCATGAAGACGCCAGGGGCCAGGCGGCCCGTACGCCAGCGCAACAACCCAAGGCCAACGCCCAGCACAAACAAGGGGACCAGCTCCCCCAGGCTGAGGTGGGCCAGGGCGAAGAGCGCCGCACTGGCCAGCACCGCCCCCATCGCCCCCAGCCGCTGAGCCAAGACCGGCAACAGCACCCCCCTGAACAGGGTTTCCTCAAAAAGGGGAGCCAGCACCGTGGCGGTGAGGCCCAGGCACAACAAGGCGACCCGGTCGCCGCTGTGGAAGACCAAATCCAAAAGCGGATTGCTGCCCCCCGGTTCACTCCAAACCAAACTGAGCAGCCAGCTGGCCAAGGCCACCAGGGGCATCACCATCAAAAGGGCGCCCATGGCTTGAGACAGCGCTCCCACCAGCGGCCGCCAACGCCATTGCAACCACCCACCCTCAGGGGCCTGACGGCCCCGCAGCAACAGGTGCAGGATCAGTAGGGGCGCCACCATCAACACCAGGTATTGAAACAGCACCTGCAGTCCTTGGGCCGTGGCGGGGGCCAGGGGCACCTTGTGCAACAGTGCCTGCATGGGGTTTTGCAGCAGGGCCGGCAGCAGCACCTCCCCCACAACCACGAACCCCCCCGCAATCAGCAAGGTGACATCCACGGCGGCAAGCGACGGGCCCAGGAGCGGCGGCGGCGGCTCCTGGGAGCCGCGGTAGAAGCGCCAGAGCTGACGCAGCAGCAAAAGCCCGCCAACGATCATCAAGACCACGGGCAGCACGCTGATCCCCAGCCACTGCACCAGCCGATGGCGGTGTTGGCGCTGGGCGGGGCAACTGCTGGAAGGCCCCCCGAGCCACTCACAGGTCAACTGCTCCAGCATCGGCTCCTGGCCCCAGGGGGTCAGCAACTGGGCGCGGTCCCCGGCTGCTAATGGCTGGCCCAGCAGCAGGGCCTTGAGCAGGGGCTTGCGGGCCCCATCCACCTGGTCCAGCAACCCGGTGACGGAGGCGGAAAGGGCGCGCGTCGGGTCCTTGGCTGTCGCAGAATCCAGCAGGGCCAGCTCCAGCCTTTGCAGGGCACTGGCGCCCTGGCCCAACCCCTTGACCTGGCGATCCAGCTCATGCCGCAAGGCCCCCCTGGGATCGTCGCCCACTAGAGCGGCCTGCCATGGGGCCGGCAGCCCCTCCGCCGCCAGGGCAGCCAGCTCCATCTGGCGCACCCCGAGGGAATCCAGCACCGATGGTCGCTCCAGGCTACTCAGCAACCCTTCGGTCCACAACACCAGGCTGAGGGCCAGGGCCAGCAGGGCCAGCAGCCGTTTCCAATAGGGGCTGGCCATGGGGCTGCCGGCCTCTGGAAGTGGCAGGGGTGGGGGACCGGACAACCGCAGGGCCTCGGGAAACACGCCAGAGGATTGTCCCGCGCCGGCTGGAGGTGATGGCTTGGCTGGGGCTCCTCCCATACGATGGATCCAATCCCCCAGGTGGCCGTGTCCCTTCGCCTCGTGCTGGTTCGCCATGGACTCAGCAGCTTCAACCTGGAGGACCGCATCCAGGGTCGGGACGACCTCTCCAGCCTTACGGACACGGGGCGCGAGCAGGCCCGCTCCTGCGGCCTCAACCTGCAGGAAGTGTCGTTCACCACGGCCCTGTCGTCCCCCCTGAGCCGAGCCCGCCACACCGCCGAAGAGCTGTTGGCGGCCCAGGGCCATGGCGTCAAAGCGAACCTGGACGACGACCTGCTGGAGATCGATCTGGAGCCCTGGAGGGGCTGGACGCTCAGCGAACTCGTCCAGCGGGCACCCGAGCTAGCGGCTGTCTGGCGCCATCGTCCGGCCGAACTGGAACTAGAACGGGCCGATGGCCGGCGCTATCGGCCGCTGCCCGAGTTGATGGAGCAGGCCGCCCGCTTCCTCGACCGCCTGATCAGTCAGCATGGCGAAGAAATCGACGCCCCCCTGGTCGCTGCCACTGTGCTGGTGGTCGGTCACAACGCCATTCTGCGGGTCCTGATGCTCCAGTTGCTGGGCATGGGGGTGGAGGGCTTTCGGAGGATTCGGCTGGATAACGCCTCGATCTCGGTCTTCAACCTGAGCCGCCGGGCCGACGGCAGCCTGGAGGTCCAGATCGAGTCCCTCAACGGCACCTCCCATCTCGACGCCCCCCTGCCCCGCCGAACCGCCGGTCCCCGGCTCTTGTTGGTGCGCCACGGGGAAACCGATTGGAACCGCCAGGGGCGCTTCCAGGGGCAGATCGATATTCCCCTCAACGATCGGGGGTTGGAACAGGCCCAGGCGGCAGCGGAGTTTTTGGCCTCGACACCGATCCAGCGGGCCTACACCAGCGCCATGGCCCGTCCTCGACAAACCGCCGAAGCCATCCTCGCCTGCCATCCCAACGTGCCCTTGGTGAGTACCCGGGGTCTGCGGGAAATCGGCCACGGCCACTGGGAAGGTCGCCTGGAAAGCGAAATCGCCACCGACTGGCCCGAGCTGCTGGCCGCCTGGAAGCGGGCCCCGGAAACCGTCCAGATGCCCGAGGGCGAAAATCTTCAACAGGTATGGGACCGTTCCCTGGAGACCTGGCAGCGGATCGTGGGCAGTCTCGACAATGACGAAACCGCCCTGGTGGTGGCCCATGACGCCGTCAACAAGACACTGATTTGCAACCTTCTCGGCCTTGAACCCCGCCATATTTGGGCTGTGAAGCAGGGCAACGGAGGGGTCACGGTGATCGACTACCCCAATGGCGCCGAAGGCCCTGCGGTGGTCACCAGCATGAATCTGACCCGCCATTTGGGCGGCGTGCTGGATCGAACCGCCGCCGGAGCCCTTTAATCCGGCTGAGGGCCCCATGAGCGACCCGCACCTGCTGCTGCTGCACCGAGTCAACTTGTTGGAGGGGCCGGGCCGCCCCACCAAAGTGGTGGATGCCTTGATCAGCGGCCAGCGGCTGCAGGCCCTGGCCGAACCCGGGGGCCTGCAAGGGCCCTGGCAGAGTCGCTGTCACACCCTTGATGCCCAAACCTGCTGGCTGGCCCCTCCCCTGGTGGATCCCCACAGCGTTCTGGATGACCCCTACCTGGGCCGGGCCGAAACCCTGACGAGCCTCCTGGCCGCCGCTGCTGCGGGGGGCTACGGCAGTGTGGCACTGCTGCCCTGGGCCAGCGCCTGGAGGGACCGGCCCGAGCGGTTGGCGGGCCTGGGGTGGCCGGCGCCGATGCATCTGCACCTCTGGGGCAGCTTCTGCCTCGAAGGCCAGGATCGGCAGCTGGCCGGCCATGGGGACCAGTTGGCGGCCGGTGCCATCGGCCTGGCGGCTGGGGACAGCTTGCCCCCCCTGGGGCTGCTGGAACGGGGCCTGAGCCTGGCGGAAATGGTCGACAAGCCCATCCTGCTGCCGGTGCGAGACGACTCTCTCTGCCGCGATGGCTTCGTGCGCGAACGGGTGGAGGCGTTGCGGGCGGGTTGGCCGGTGGATCCGGCCCTCAGCGAGATCCTGCCCCTGCAGACCTTGCTCACCCTGGCGGGGCGCCTACCCCAATGCCGACTGCGGCTGATGAATCTTTCCACCGCCGAAGGGGTCTCCCTGCTGCGCCAACACCAGCCCGACCACCCCCTGGCCAGCGTCTGCTGGTGGCACCTGGTCAGCGACAGCGGTGCTCTGGAGTTGGCGGATGAGGGCTGGAAACTGGTTCCCTCCCTTGGGGGGCCCGGGGATCGCCGGGCCCTGATCCAGGCCCTGGCTGAGGGCCTCATCAGCGCCGTGGCCGTTCACCACCAGCCCCTGGATGCGGAAGAACAACTCTTGCCCCTCGACCAGCGCCCCGGGGGCCTGGCGGGCCATGGTCTGGTCCTGCCCCTGCTTTGGCAGGAACTGGTGCGTGGTCACGGCTGGCAGCCAACCCTTTTGTGGGAACGGCTGTGCTGGGGCCCCGCCCGTTTTCTTGGGGTGGCGGAAGAGGCCCTGGCCCCCGGCAGCCAACGTTGGCTCCTGTTTGATGCCGAAAAGCCCTGGCTCTGGCACGCCCACAGCGCAAGGTCCTTGGCGGCGAACCCGCCCTGGCTTGAGCGGCCCATGGTGGGTCAGGTGGTGGCGAGCGGACTCACGGCTGTGACGGAGTGGTTGGTCCCAGGCTTCCCATCTTGTTGAAGGGGTAGAAGCGCCAGAAGGCGCGACCGATGATCTCGCTCTGGGGCAGAAAGGGACCACCGGGCCAGAAGCGGCCATCCCAACTGTTGGCCCGGTTATCGCCCAGCACCAGCACATGGTTCGGGGGCACCACAACATTGAGGGTGCGGCAGGGGCCGACCCCCTGGGCATTCACCGGGCAGGGGGTTTTGACGTAGGGCTCGTCCAGCTTCTGGCCGTTGATGGACACCCGGCCGCGGGGATCCACCGCCACCCGCTCGCCGGGAAGGCCGATAACCCGCTTGATGTAGGCATCGCAGGCGGGCTGCTGCAGACCCTCCAGGGAACCGATGACGGGGATGTTGACCAGGAGGCAGGTGAGGGGACCCCGGGGCTGCTGGGGGCTCAGCACCGGGTCGAAGTGGTGGGGGGCATGGAAAACAATGATTTCGCCGCGCTGGGGCGCCCGGCCCCGATAGCTCAGCTTTTCCACCAGCAGGCGATCCTGGAGCTGGAGGCCCGGCAGCATTGATCCCGAAGGGATGTAGCGGGCCTCGAGCAGAAACTGGCGGATCCCCAGGGCCACGGCCAGGGTCAATACCAGGCTGCGCCAGAAGGCCCAGGGATCTTCGGGCTCTTCCTCCCGATCAGGGCGCCGGGATCGGCTGAGATGAACTCTGGTGTCAGGTGCGTCGACAGCGGGGGAATGGGCCTGGGATTCCTTCGGGCTCAAGGCACTCCGTCAGGTAGGTCGGGGTTCAAGCCAGAGTAGGCATTCCCCTGCCGCCAGGCTCCCATGGCTCGCCCCCGCTGGCATGACGCCCTGCCGGTACCGGCCCATCGCCTTGGGCGGAGCTGGGATCGCTTCGTGGCGATCTGGGCGACCATCAACTTGTTGTGGGTGTTCTTCGACCTCAGCTATGTGCCGCTGAGGACCTTCTGGCTGCAACGCAATCTTTATCCGATTCCCTCGGCGCCCCTCGCCCTGCCGCTGCGTTTCCTGCCGGATGTGACGCCCTGGATGGACCCGATCAAGGGCATTGAGCCCCACCGGGAAACCCAGGCCTACCAGCGCAGTTTCCAAGAGTTGGACCAGGCCATGCGCCAACCCGTCCCTGCCGGAGCCCCCCTCGCTCTTTCGCCGGACCAGAGCCGCCTGTTGCGGCGCCAGATCCGGCTCAACGAGCAGATGATCGATACCAATCCCTTCGAAGCGACGGGGGCCTCAGGCACCCTGGAAAAGATTAAATTCCGCCTGCGCAACCGGGCCAATCTCGACTCGGCCAAGGAGTCTGCCGCCCAACTGCTCGATCCCGATCGGCTCAACAGCCAAATCTGGCAATCGGAGCGCCGCTTTTGGAACAAGGAGGTGCTGCCCCTGGTGGCCACCAACTACTGGCGCTCAATCGACAACAACGGCCGGCCCACGGACCACTTCTGGCGCTACGACCTGGTGCTGTTCCAGAGCGTTTTTCTCTTCGACATTCTGTTGCGGGCGGTGCGGTTGCGACGCCGTCTGCCTGGTCTGAGCTGGAATCAGGCCCTGCTGCGGCGCTGGATCGATCTGCCCCTGCTGCTGCCCTTCTGGCGCTGGCTCCGGGTGGTGCCGGTCCTGGAGCGGCTCCATACCAGCCGACTGATCAGCATCGAGCCGCTCCGGGCCGTGATCAGCCGGGGCGTGGTGGCCCTGCTGGCGGTCGAGTTGTTTGAGGTGCTGGCCTTGCAACTGCTGGACGGTCTGCAACAGCTGATTCGTTCAAGGCGCTGGCCGGAGCGGATCCGCTCCCTGCGCAGCGACCGCAGGGTGCTCGCATCCCAGGATCGCCAACTGCTTGAGCTGCTGCGGATCTGGGGTCCGATGCTGCTGGGGGAGGTGGCCCCTCGCCTGGCCCCAGAATTGCAGGGGGTTTTGGGCCATGCGTTGCAGCGCAGCCTGCAATCGTCGCTGATTCCCACCTCCCTGCGGCGGCTGCAACCGCTGCTGGAGATGGAAAAAGGTCTCAGCCGTCAATTGGCCGGCGGCATGGTGGAGAGCCTCATCGACCTGAGCCGCAGCACGGGTGATCGGCTGAGCTACAGGGATGACCAACAACTCGCCTTGCTGCAGCGCTTCCTGGACCGCTTCTGGGAGGAGTTGGCCGCCTCCCTGGAGCAGGGACCGAACCTGGAGCGCTCCCAACAGCTGCTGTGCGCTTTGCTGGAAGCACTCAAGCGCAATTACCTCAGCCAAATCAACCGGGCGGGGATCGACGAACTGATCGATGAACTGGATCAGTTGATGACCCTTGGGGTCTCCGATCGGCCCGGGGGGCCTGAAGCGAACCCAGGAGAGTTCAGGGGGTCAGCAGGGCCTGCTCCCACTCGTCTTGACGAAATCCGGTGAGGATCGGTCCCGCTGGGGTGACCAGAAAAGGACGTTTGATCAGGCGACCATCGGCCGCGAGGGCCTGCAGCAACGGCCCATCGCCCATGGCCTTGACCACAGTGGCGCCCAGGGCACGATAACTCTGACCACTGGTGTTGAGCAGGCGGGTGCGGCCACCCTCCTGAGCCAGGGCGCGACGCAACAGTTCGGGGGTGGGGGGGGTCGTGGTGATGTCGATCATGGGCAGCTCAAGCCCATGGTCTTTCAACCAGGCCAAGGCCTTGCGACAAGTGCCGCAGGCTTTGTAGCCGTAAAGGATGGCCCCGGCGGCGCCGTTGGTGGCCATGGCCGAATTCAGCGGCGGCCCACCAGGGCCTTGAGGGCGCCTACCAGGCTGTTGGAGCCCTTGCCGACGCCGTCACCGGGATTGGTACGCACGGTGACATCACCGTTGACGGTGGTGCGGCAGCTCAGGCGGTAATTGGCGGGGCGGTCGGCGAGATAAACCTCCTCGACATCACTGCGGGGGGAGAGGTTGCGGCCCCCCTCAATCACTTCCATCACGCAGGTGCCGCACTGACCCAGGCCACCGCAATTGTTGAAATTGTTGAGGCCTTTGTAGGGGTTGATGCCGGCATCAAGGGCGGCCTTGCGCAGGTTCGCCCCCTCGATGCAACCCACCTGCTGGCCTTCCTTTTCAAAACGGATGGTGGGCACGGAAGATCAAGGTATCGGCGTCGCCAAACTTAAGACACGTCCTGCCCCGATTCCCTGAGCCGCGCCCGCTTGCAACCGCGTGTCGCAAAGAGGGGGCGGCGGGGGGAGCTGCTTAGCATGCCGCCATCGCTTGGGTTCCTTGTCTCTTACCGCCGCGGCCCGCTATGACCGCATTGCCCAGCTCCTGATTCCCGGCTACAGCAGCCTGGCCCGCCTTGGGGTAGCCCTGCTGGCCACCTCCCCCCTGGGGTCAACGCCAGGCGCCGCCATCCTTGTCGCTGGTTGTGGCACGGGCGCTGAGTTGCTGGAAGCCCGGCGCCAGCGCCCTGACTGGCGACTGACCGCCATCGATCCCTCACCGGCCATGTTGGCCGCCGCCCGGGAAAGATTGACCAGCGAGCAAGGCAACACTGGCGAAAGCATCACCTGGCAGGACGCCAGGCTCGAAGACCTCGACACCACGACGGGCTTCGACGGTGCCCTTGCGGTTCTGGTGCTGCAGGGCCTCCCCGATGACGGCGGCAAATTGAAATTTCTCACCGCCCTGGCCCGCAGCCTGCGGCCGGGCGGACAGGTGCTGCTGGTGGATCTGATGCAGGGCGGCAAGTCGGCCCTGCAGGAGCAATTGGCGGCGGCGCGGCTGGCCTTTCAGCGGGCCGCCGGTCCCCTGGATGGGGAAAGCAGCGCCAATGAGGAACCCCTGCGTGGACTCACCGAAGCCGTGCATCCCATCGGATCGTCCCGGCTGGCCGCCTTGGTGGAAGCGGCCGGCTTCAGCGACCCGGCACCGGTGTTCCGGGCCCTGGATTACGAGGGCGTGCTTCTGCAACGCCTCGCATAAATGGGGGACCAATCCCGGCTTTGGATTACGGCAGTTGGGGGCTCAAGCGGCCGGGCGGGCCTGGCTGTGGTGGCGATGGTGATTGAGCTGGCTGGGAAGCGCTTCGAGGTGATCCAAGTGCTCACGGATGGCCCGGAGCTCCTCCAGGATGGATGTCAACAATTGTTGGGTGGCGGTCGAGGGTGAATTGAGCACCTCAACGGTTACTTCCTTGATGCGCATCACGTCCCTGGCAAAACGGGCCACCTCGTTGGGATGGAAAACCAGCGGATCCTTTTGATCGGTGCGGTACTCGGGATTCAACTTGCGGGGGTTGAAGGGGGGATTGAGGTTGCGGGGATCCGTATTTGTATAACGATATACAGAAGCTCGGGAGCGATTCAGTGCCTTTTGTACGTCATCGATGGTGATCAAAAGCTCTTCGCTCCGATCAGCCCCTGAACCTGTAGCCCCATTCTCCTGGATCAGGGATGCGGCCAATGCCTGAACGCCATTAGCGGCACCGGTGCCAATGAGCGTGGTAGCCGATGGAGCGAGCATGTAACGGGAATGCCAACCAGAATGACTGGCAACTTAGCAGACATTTCCAATTGTGTTTACACTTCTTGCCCTGGCATCTGGCCAAATCCAGGCATCGGGCTGAGGCGTGCCCAGACCCTGCAACGGTTCAGCCCCCGACTTCGCTTGCAAGGGCTTCGGTGTGCCAATGGTAAGGTCCGCTCACTTCTCCATTTCTGGCCATGCGCGTCTCCCGCCTGATGCTGGTGACGCTGCGGGACGATCCTGCGGAGGCGGAGATTGTTTCGCACAAATTGCTGTTGCGCGCCGGCTACACGCGGCGCATCAGCTCCGGCAT
This sequence comes from Cyanobacteriota bacterium, assembly GCA_026389315.1. GTDB lineage: Bacteria > Cyanobacteriota > Cyanobacteriia > PCC-6307 > Cyanobiaceae > Cyanobium. The sequence goes on along the minus strand of JAPLIC010000060.1, from coordinate 29,177 downwards.
CTATGCCTACCTGCCCCTGCTCTGGCGTGTCTTGCAAAAGATCTCCCAGATCGTGCGCGAGGAAATGAATGCAACCGGCGCCCTGGAAGTGCTGCTGCCCCAGCTCCAACCCGCCGACCTTTGGGAGCGCAGCGGCCGTTGGGCCGGCTACACGGCGGGGGAAGGCATCATGTTCCACCTCACCGATCGCCAGGGCCGGGAACAGGGGCTGGGACCCACCCACGAAGAGGTGATCACCGCCCTGGCGGCAGACCTGATCCGCTCCTACCGCCAGCTGCCGGTCAACCTGTATCAGATCCAAACCAAGTTTCGCGATGAGATCCGCCCCCGCTTTGGCCTGATGCGGGGGCGCGAATTCATCATGAAAGACGCCTACTCCTTCCACGCCGACGAGGCCTCGTTGCGCCAGACCTACGCCGAGATGGATGGCGCCTATCGCCGCATCTTTGCCCGCTGTGGCCTGCGCACCGTGGCCGTTGAGGCCGACAGCGGGGCCATCGGTGGGTCCGCCAGCCAGGAGTTCATGGTGACAGCGGAAGCTGGCGAAGATCTGGTCCTGGCCAGTGCCGACGCCCGCTATGCCGCCAACCAGGAAAGGGCCGTGTCCTTGGCGAGTGAGGCGGTGCCCCTGGGCCCCGACCCTTGCCAGCAGCTGGCGACACCTGGACAAACCAGCATTGAGGCCCTGGCCGCGGCCCACGGCTTCGACCCCTCCCAGATCGTCAAGGTGCTGCTGCTGGCGGCCCGCTTCGCCGACGGTACGGTGCAGCCCGTGCTCGTCAGCCTGCGGGGCGACCAGCAGCTCAATGAGGTGAAGCTGGCCAATGCCATCACCGCTGTCCTTGCCGATCACGGAGGGCTGCTGGAGGTGGCTCCCCTCGATGGCGCCCTCGTCCAAAGCTGGAAGCTGGGCGTGAGCCTCGACGCCATCCCCTTCGGCTACCTAGGACCCAATCTAGATGATGCCACTTTGAAAATTGCCACTTTGACGAATGTCCAAGTGGGGATATCGGGAGCCCCCAGTCCGAAACCCGAAGTTACCCCGCGCCTCAAACGTCAATTCCTGAGGCTGGCGGACCCCACCGCCCTGGAGCTGCAACGGTTCGTCTGCGGGGCCAACAAGAAGGACAGCCATCGGGTGGGGGCCTCCTGGGCCGATCTCGGCCCCCTGCCCCAGACCGTGGACCTGCGCGCCGCCCAGCCCGGCGATCGCTGTCTCCACGACCCAAGTCAGCAGCTGGAAGCCACCCGAGGCATCGAAGTGGGCCACATCTTCCAGCTGGGCCGCAAATATTCGCAAGCCCTCGAGGCCACCTTCACCAACGAGGCCGGCCAGGAAGAAGCCCTCTGGATGGGCTGCTACGGCATCGGGGTCTCCCGGCTGGCCCAGGCCGCCGTCGAGCAAAACCATGACGCCAACGGCATCTGCTGGCCCCTGGCCATCGCCCCCTTTGCGGTGATTGTGGTGATCGCCAGCCTCAACGAACCGCTGCAGGTGGAACTGGCGGAGCGCCTCTATGGCGAATTGCAAGCCGCCGGTGTGGAGGTGCTGCTGGACGACCGGGACGAACGGGCCGGGGTCAAATTCAAAGACGCCGACCTGATTGGCATTCCCTTCCGGGTCGTTGTGGGCAGGGGAGCCGCCAGCGGCCAGATTGAACTGGTGTCCCGTCTTGGAGGTGAACGGCAGGACCTGGCCGCAGACGACCTGTTACCCCACCTGATGCAACGGATCGCGGCTGAATCCCCAGTCACGACGCCAGCGCATCCTTAAGATCGGCGCACCTTGCCGCACCACCATGGCTGCCCTCCGTTCAATCCAACGACTGGCAACTTGGATCACCGCAGCCCTGGGCGCTCGGTCGGCGTTCAAGGCCATGGTGGCCTTGGTTCTTTGCCTCAGCCTCAGCCTCAGTGGTTGTAGTGGCGCCAGCGGCAAACTGAGCGGCAATTATGTCAATGACACCGTCAGCGTGGCCGAAAGCCTGCTGACCACCATCCACCTGGATGCGGCTGATCCAGGCCGCAGCGAGGCCGAAAAAGAGGCCCGCGCCTTGATCAATGACTACACGGCCCGCTACCGCCCCCGCCAGGACATCAACAGTCTTGGGTCCTTCACCACCATGGTGACCGCCGTCAACTCCCTTGCCAGCCATTATCTCGGCTATGCCAACCGCCCCTTGCCGGAAGCCCTGCGCGACCGCATCGAGAAAGAACTGCATCAGGCCCAGGCCGCCGTGGTTCGAGGGACCTGAAGCCAGGGAAGCCCCAAGCCTTTGACGAAGGGCACCTGCATCTGACAGGCTCTACCCTTGTGCTGTGAAGCGGCTACGGGCCGCCTTGTCCTTGGCCAACGTCGTCGTCATCGGTGCGCAATGGGGTGACGAGGGCAAGGGCAAGATCACGGATCTGCTGAGCCGCTCCGCCGATGTGGTGGTGCGTTACCAAGGCGGGGTCAACGCCGGCCACACAATTGTGGTTGAGGACCGGGTGCTCAAACTTCACTTGATCCCCTCGGGCATCCTTTACCCCGAAACCGTCTGTCTGATCGGCTCTGGCACGGTGGTCGATCCCCGGGTGATGCTGGGCGAAATCGACACCCTGCGGGACTTCGGCATTTCTGTTGAAGGCCTCAAGCTGGCCTCCACGGCCCACGTGACCATGCCGTACCACCGCCTGCTGGATCTGGCGATTGAGCAGCGGCGTGGCGACCGCCGCATCGGCACCACCGGCCGTGGCATCGGCCCGACCTACGCCGATAAATCAGAACGCAACGGCATTCGTGTCATCGATCTATTGGATGAAGACCGGCTGAGGGATCGGCTGCTGACGCCCCTCACCCAAAAGAACGAACTGCTGACCAAGGTCTACGGGCTGGAGCCCCTGGATCCCGATGCCGTGATTGCTGAATACGCCGGCTACGGCGCCCGACTGGCCCCCCATGTGGTCGATTGCACCCGCACGATTCACCAGGCGGCCCGGGCCCGCAAGAACATTCTTTTCGAGGGCGCCCAGGGCACCCTGCTCGATCTCGATCACGGCACCTATCCCTACGTCACCTCCTCCAATCCCGTTTCCGGGGGGGCCTGCATCGGCGCGGGGGTGGGACCCACCTTGATCGACCGGGTGATTGGGGTGGCCAAGGCTTACACCACCCGCGTGGGGGAAGGCCCCTTCCCCACCGAACTGCAGGGCAGCCTCAACGACCACCTCTGCGATCGTGGCGGTGAATTCGGCACCACCACCGGCCGGCGTCGGCGCTGTGGCTGGTTCGACGGTGTCATTGGTCGCTATGCCGTCGAAGTCAATGGTCTCGACTGTTTGGCCATCACCAAGCTGGATGTGCTGGACGAGCTCGATGAGATCCAGGTGTGCGTGGCCTACGATCTTGATGGGAAGCGCATTGAGTATTTCCCCTGCAGCGCCGAAGATTTTGCCCGCTGCCAGCCGATCTACCAAACCCTGCCTGGCTGGCAGTGCTCTACCGCCGATTGCCGCCGGCTGGAGGATCTCCCCGACACCGCCCAGGTCTATCTGCGTTTCCTCGCTGAGCTGATGGAGGTGCCGATCGCCATCGTTTCACTAGGGGCCCAGCGAGACCAGACCATCGTGGTCGAAGATCCCATCCATGGTCCCAAGCGCGCCCTGCTCAGCGTCTAGCCGGCAGGCCGCCTTCCCCCTATCCCTTCCACTCCCTTCAGCCCCCATGAGCGCCGCCAGTTTTCCGGCCCCCAACAGTCTGCTGCCGATGGACCGGACTCTTGATGTGGTCGGCATCGGCAACGCCATCGTAGACGTGTTGATCCAAACCGACGACCGCTTCCTGGAGGACCATGGCCTCAGCAAGGGCACCATGGCCCTGATTGATGAGATCGCAGCCGAAGGGCTTTACGCCACCTTGGGCCCTGGTCTGGAAACCTCCGGCGGATCCGCCGCCAACACCCTGGCCGGCATTGCCCAATTGGGCGGTAAGGCCGCCTTCATCGGCCGCGTGCGCGATGACCAATTGGGGGCGATCTTCGCCCACGACATTCGATCGGTGGGGGCCCGCTTTGACACCCCAGCCGCGGCCAGTGGACCCTCCACCGCCCGCTGTCTGATCCTGGTGACCCCGGATGCCCAGCGCACGATGTGTACCTATCTGGGGGCCTCCGTAGGCCTGGACCCCGGGGACCTGGACCTGGATCTGGTGCCCCAGGCGAAAGTTCTCTATCTGGAGGGCTACCTGTGGGACAGCGAAGCGGCCAAACAAGCCTTCCTGGCGGCGGCCGCCGCGATGCGTGCCAGTGGCGGCCAGGTGGCCCTTTCCCTCTCCGATGCCTTTTGCGTCGATCGTCACCGGGAAAGCTTCCTTGAATTGGTGGACGGCCATGTGGACATCCTTTTTGCCAATGAGATGGAGATCACCTCCCTCTACAAAGCCGACAGCTTCGAGGATGCAGCCCACCAGGTGCGGGGCCGTTGCCAGGTGGCGGCCTTGACCCGCAGCGAACAGGGTTCGGTGCTGCTCAGCGGCGATCAGACCCTGTTGATTGAACCGTTCCGGCTGGGCCCCCTGGTCGACACCACCGGCGCCGGCGATCTCTACGCCGCCGGGTTCCTGCACGGCTACACCGGCGGAGCGAGTCTGGAGCGCTGTGGGCGACTTGGCTCCCTCTGCGCCGGCCAGGTGGTCACCCAGCTCGGGCCCCGTCCCCAGGCCTCCCTTCCGGCCCTGGTCGCCCAGCACCTCGATTGACATCCCGGGGCCTGCGTCGGCCTGCCCCCTCAGGGCCCGGCCGACGCAGGCCACCCCAGTTGCTCCAGCAGGAGCCCCAGGGGTAGGGCCCTGACCCCACTGGGTTCAGGCGGCCGATCCAATAACAGCAGACGCAGGCCCTGGTCGGCGGCTATGGCATGCCAAACGGCTTCGTTCGTTCCTCCGGAACGCCGGGCCAGCACGCAGGTCAACTGCCAGTGCCGGCAGAGGGCACGCTCAATCGCGCCATCCCCTCCCGGTCGCAGACAGGCGATGCGCTGGGGGTCCAAGCCGGCCGCCGTCGCCTGCTGCAGGGCCAGGGGCAGGGGCAGGATGCGGCCATGGTGCACTGCCCCGGGGGTGAGGCGCACCGCCGCCGCCAACTGGCGAGCACCAATCGCCAACAGCAACCGTTCACCGGCAAGGCGATGCCGCCCCAGATCCGAGAGGTCCCCCAGCGCCTCGGCCCGGCCCAGGGGCAACAGGGGCCGCAGCAGCCGCACCAAGGGTTGATCGAGGTCGGCACACACGCTTGCCAGGCTGGCGCTGATGCGGCGGGCAAAGGGATGGCTGGCATCCACCACCCAGGTAAAGCCCTCCCCACCCCTGCGGGCGGCGAGTAGCTCGTGCGTCAGGGCCCCCTGCCCAGCCAGGGCTCCCACCCGCAGCTCCTGGCCGGCGGCGGTGCCGTAGGCCCTTGCCGCCGGGGGGCTGACCACACTGATCCTGAGCCGCCAACCGCGCTGCAACAGGACTTGCGCCAGTGCCGGCCCCTCGCCCGTGCCGGCGAACAGCCAGATCCGCCCGCCCCCGGCCCCGACCCATGGAGCGGCGTGCATCAAGATGGGCTCAGCAATCCGAAGGGATCGGAGTGAATCACTGTTTGCTGGAGGTGGAGGTGCTGGAGGCCCCACAGGTGCGTTACACCCAGGACAACCAAACGCCAGTGGCTGAAATGGCCGTGCGCTTTGACGGCCTGCGGCCGGAGGACCCCCCTGGCCAAATCAAGGTGGTCGGCTGGGGCAATCTGGCCCAGGACCTGCAGAACCGCGCCCAGGCGGGCCAGCGACTGGTGGTCGAAGGGCGCCTGCGCATGAATACCGTAAGTCGGGCGGATGGGGTGAAAGAGAAGCGGGCCGAACTCACCCTGGCGCGGCTCCATCCCCTCGGGGACGCGACCGCCCGGGGCCCAGCCAGTGCTGCTGGGGTGGCAGCGAGGGCCGAAGCGGCACCGACGCTGGACCCCGCGCCCCGAAACGTGCCCCGGCCGATCCCCCAAACCAGCCAAGCCCCCCGACCGGCGCCGGAGACCGCCCCTCGGCCTGCGGCGGTGGTCGCCGAAACGCCACCGGTCTGGAACACCTCGCCCCTGGTGGCCGACGACCTGCTGGATGGGGACGACGACATTCCCTTTTGAACCTGGTCGGGGCGCCAGATCAACCCTGGCCATCTCAACCCTGGGGAAACCTCTCGGTGGCCTGGTCCAACATCTGCCCCAGCTCCCGCTCCAGGGCCGCCAGATCCAGCCGCCACTGGGACCAGCGGCCACGATCCAACTGCCGCAGCAGCCATTGGCGGTCCTGGGCCAGCAAGGCCATCAGGGTTGCGGTGTCCTCAGCCTCAGCTGGTCGCTCGCCGCTTGGATCGGGGGCCGGCTGGGACGACGGGAAGGAGCTGGCCATAGATGGGATCCCGATCCCAGAGGATGTGGCCATCTTGCCCCCTGCTGCAGGAGGATGGGGCCATGCAAGCCCTTTTTTCCCCCGGTTCGCTGATCACCGTGGCTGGAGCGGTTCTCACCGTGATTGGCTCGATCGCCTACCTCACCGACAGCCCGAACCTCAGCCTGCCCGCCATTTTCTATGGCATCCCCGTTTTGCTGGGAGGTCTGGCGCTCAAATCAGCCGAGCTGCCCCCGGCCCGCCGGCTCACGGAGCCGACCCTGTTGCGACCCCTGCGCGACCTGCCCGAAAATGAAAGTCTGCGCAAAGTGCTTGAGGATGTAAGCCGCTGGCGTTACGGCCAAAAGGCCCACCTGGAATCGTCCCTGGAGGCTCTCAAGCTCTGGGATGAGGACCGTCCTCCCCAGTTGGAATCCATCGAGGAGATCCAGCAGGACAGCGGCTACGGACTCCGCCTGTTGTTCAGCTGCCAGGCTGTGCCGTTCCAGCGGTGGCAGGACCGACAGGATCGGTTGGGACGTTTCTTCGGACCTGGCCTGATGGCTGAACTGAGCCAACCGGATTCGGCCCATCTGCTGCTCACCCTGCTGCCCAACGCCACCCCACCCACCACCGCCGCCCCGTGAGTCAAGACCACACCGTCAGCGAGGCCGACAGCCTGCGGGTTTCCGTCCTCAGTGAAGCCCTGCCCTTCATCCAGCGCTTCTCGGGACGCTGCATGGTGGTGAAGTACGGCGGTGCAGCGATGGTGCGGGAGGACCTGCGCGAGGCGATTTTCCGGGATTTGGTGCTGCTGAGCTGCGTTGGCGTCAAGGTGGTGGTGGTCCATGGCGGTGGTCCGGAGATCAACGCATGGCTCGGACGCCTCCAGATCCAGCCTGAGTTCCGCGAAGGCCTGCGGGTGACGGACTCGGAAACCATGGATGTGGTCGAAATGGTGCTCGTCGGGCGCCTCAACAAACGCATCGTCAATGGGCTCAACCTGGTGGGGGGGCGGGCTGTTGGCTTGGCGGGCGGCGATGGCGCTTTGGTCACGGCCCGCACCCTGGGGGACGGCACCCATGGGCTGGTGGGGGACGTGGCCCATGTCGATCCAAGCGTGCTGCTGCCGCTGCTGGAAAACGGCTACATGCCGGTGATCTCCAGCGTCGCCCCGGATTCGACCGGCCAGGTGCACAACATCAATGCCGACACGGTGGCCGGCGAGCTGGCTGCGGCGCTCCAGGCCGAGAAACTGATCCTGCTCACCGACACCGTGGGCATCCTGCGGGACAGGGACAATCCGAATTCCCTAATCCGCCAGACGACCCTGGCCGAAGCCCGTGGGCTGATCGCCAGCGGCATCGTGGCTGGCGGCATGACCCCCAAGACCGAATGCTGCATCCGTGCCCTGGCCCAGGGGGTGGCCGCCGCCCACATCCTCGATGGCCGGGTGCCCCATTCCCTGCTGCTCGAGGTCTTCAGCAACGCGGGCATCGGTACGATGGTGGTGGCCTCGGCCAAGGACCTGAACAAAGCCACCGCGCCCGCGCCCGCCACCGCGCCCGCCCCCTGCGCCTGAGGCGGCATGACGACGGATCCCCTCCAGCAGGCCAGAGTCGCCCTTGATCGCGGCGAATACGGCCAGGTGCTGCGTTTGCTTGAGCCCCTCTGTGCCAGTTACCCAGCCACCAGCCCGGAAGGGGGGCGCCTGAGGTTGCTGATGGCCACCGCCCTGATGGGCCAAGGCCGCACCGATACCGCCGCCGCCTGCTGTCGCAGCCTGCAGGGGTGCCACGACCAGCAGCTACGCCACCAGGCCCGGGATCTGCTGCAAGTGCTGGAGGCCCCTGAGCTGAACCGACCCAGGGAGTGGTCCCTCACCCTGCCCAGCCTGGCCAGCGCTCCGCCCCTGGAAAGGCTGAGCCCGGGGCGGCGGCGCCAGAGCCGCGCCACCGCCCCGGAGCCGGAAGCCCCACCTCCGGTCGGTCCCCTTGAGGCCCCGCGCGGCTTCGCCGCCGTGGTTGTGGCCCTGCTGCTGTCCGTGCTTCTTTCTCAATTGTTGGGGGGCTGCATGCGGGTGCGCAGCGAAATCCATTTCGCAGGACCGGGTCGGCTCCAGATCAGCCATGCCCTCCGCCCGGCCAGCGGCAGCCCCTCCCCCTTGCAACAACGTTTTGTGGAAGCCCTGGGCCAAAGCCGCAACGGCAGCTTTCAACGGCATCGTCAGGGGGCCGAGGAAATCTTGCAAACCCCTGTGCTGGCGGCCCCCCAGGCCCTGGCCGCCCTGGGCCAAAGCCTCAACTTGATCGGCGAGCTGGCGGCCACCCCGCTTCCCCCGCCCACCCTGGAGTTGCGTGAGCGCAACTGGCTGGTGGGGGTGCACCAGCACCTGCTCCTGGATCTGGACCTCACCGCCGTGCCGAACTTACCGGGACTCCAGTTGGAAGTGCTGCTCGATCCGGTGGCAGCGGGGGATGTGCGGCGGGCCGTGCCCCTGGCCACCCGAAGCGAGGTGGAGAACAGCGCTGCCACCGCCCCCCGGAAACCGGGCTTTGGCAAGCGACTGGGGAGGGTGCTCTGGCCCCTGCAAAGCGGCCGCCGCAACACTTTGGAGCTGGACTGCTGGCGGTGGAGTCCCCTGGGTCTGGGCAGCCTGGTCATCGCCCTGTTGTTGATGCTCTCCCTGGCCCTGCAGCGGCTGCGCCTGAGCCTTGGCTTCGGCCTGCCCGAACTGCCGGCCTAGCCCCTGGGGCCGAAGCCCACGACCCCATGGTGCATCAAAGCTGGAGCGGGTCAGGATCAATGGCCAGGGACACTTTTGGGGGCAACAGGGCCCGTAGATCCTGTTCTGGCGGCAGGGGCAAGGGGGACCCTGGCGGGCCGTGCAACAGCACCTGCCAGCGGCTGCGCCCCGCGACCCGCGCCACGGGGGCGGGAGCGGGGCCAATCGCCAACCAACCCTCCTGCTCCAGCCGGGGCCGAATCATCTCCACCAGGGCCGTGGCGGTGGTGGCCGTCGTGGCAGCAGAAACCCCAGCCAGTCGCAGCAGACAAGCCCGGGCGAAAGGGATCTGGCCTCCCGTCTGCCTGAGGGCCAGTTCCTCGGCCAGAAATCGCTCGTAACGGCCATCGACCAGGTGGCGGATGACGGGGTGATCGGGGTTGTAGGTCTGCACCAACACCTGGCCCGGGCGTTCGCCCCGGCCCGCCCGACCCGCCAGCTGCAGCAACAGCTGGAGGCATTGTTCGGAAGCCCGCAGGTCAGGGCGGTGCAAGAGACCATCGGCGGCGAGCACGACCGCCAGGGTCACCTGGGGCAGATCCATCCCCTTGGCGAGCATCTGGGTGCCCACCAACACATCGGCCTCGCCGGCGGCGAAGCGTTCGAGCAGGCGGCGATGGCCATCCCGTCCCCGGGTGGTGTCATGGTCAAAACGCAGCAGCCGCAGGTCCGGAAGTTCGCTGGCCAACTGCTCCATCACCCGCTGGGTTCCCGCCCCGAACGGCTTGAAGGCGGTGGAACCGCAATGGCCGCAACTGTCGGTCCTCTCCTGACGGTGGTTGCACCAGTGGCAGCGCAGCCATTCGTGTCCATCCCGGCGGCGGTGCACGGTCAAGGCCACATCACAATGGGGACAGAGCACCGCCTCCCCACAACTGCGACAGCTCAAAAAGGTGTGGTAACCCCGCCGTGGCACCAGCACGACAGCCTGTTCGCCGCGGCCTGCGAGACGGCCCAGGGACTCGCTTAAAGGGAAGCTGATCAGGCGGCGATTGCCCTCCGCCAGCTCGGCGCGCATGTCCACCACATGCACTGGGGGCAACTGCCGTCCCTGGATGCGCTCCGGCAAGCGCAAGAGGCGACATTGGGCCTGGGGTTTGTGGCTGTCCCACCAGGTTTCCAGCGATGGGGTGGCGCTGCCCAGGACCAGCCGGGCCCCCGAGCGGTGGGCCCTTAGGCGGGCCACATCCCTGGCGTGATAACAGGGCATCGGACTCTCTTGTTTATAGGAGCCGTCATGCTCCTCATCCAGCACAATCAGCCCCAAGGCACCCAGGGGCAGAAAAACCGCGGAGCGGGTACCCACCACCAGCAGGGGCTTGCGCCCGGCGGCCTCCAGGCAGGCCCGCCAAACCGCCACCCGCTCCCGTTCGCCCATGCCGCTGTGGTATTCGAGCACCTGGATTCCGAAGCGGCGGCGGCAGCGATCCAAAAGCTGGGGGATCAAGCCGATTTCGGGGGCGAGCAGCAACACGCTGCGGCCAGCCTGCAGCTGGCGGGCGGCAGCCTGGAGATACACCTCCGTCTTGCCCGATCCGGTCACCCCCCAGAGCAGGAACTCAGCCAGCCCCGTCGCAGCGCTGATGATCGCAACGGCTTCTGCCTGGGCGGGGCTGAGGCAGGGGGGCGACTGCTGCGACCCAACGTCGGGCCGGGCCGTCCCAGACCCCGCCGCCATGGCCGCGGGCCGGCTCAGGCGCTGCCGCTCGATCAGTCCCCGGCGCTCCAGGGCCGACAACACACTGGCGCTGCAGCCAACGGCGGCCAGCAGATCCTTTTGGGCCACCGCCTCCTTGGTGCTGGCCAGATGGGCCAGCACCTGCCTTTGGCGCTCCGTCAAGGCGGCCAGTCCGTCCGCTGCGGGGTTCGCCGCAGCGGCCAGCCGCACCGTCAGCACCTGCGGCTCCGCCGCCAGCGAATCGTTGCGAGCTGCGGAGCGCTGGCCCAGCCATCCCGGCGGCAACACACTGCGCAGGGTGCGAAAAAGGCTGGTGTGGGTGGCCTCGGCGACCTCCGCCACCAGGTCTTGCCAACCTGGATCAATGGCGGCGGATTGCAACACCGCTTCGATGGGCTGCAGGACCAGCTCCGCCAGCTCGCCGCTGAGGGCGGTGGGGAAGCCAACGACCAGGCCGGAGTGGCGTCTCCCCTGGAGCCGCACCAGCACCAGGTCCCCAAGACGAAGGGGCCACTCCTTGGGGTTGGCATAGGTAAAGATTCGTCCCTCCCTGCCGGCCTCCAGCCAGACCTCAACCCAGGTCGGCGCAGAAGGGACGACCGCTGGTGCGCTCACTGCAGGCCGTCCCAATCTTGCAAACCGCTCACTCCATTCCTAGAATGTCTGTGTTGGGCAGTCCCACAGACTGCCGTCGGAACCGGGCAGAGTTCCGTCCATCAAGAAGTTCAACGGGGCCCTGAAGCCGGGTTTGAAACGCTGCCTCGTCAGCGCCACCGGATTGCCATTCCCCCCTGACTTCATGGCCGACCCCTTGGCCCCCGCAACGGGGGATCCGCTTGTCCATCGGATCCCTGGCTTCCCCACCATCATCCCCCACCCCAAGGACTCCTGCGTCGCTTCCGATCGTCTTGCCGCGATCGCCATCGGCAGTGAGGCTCCCGCTCTGCCCAGGTTGTCACCCCCTCTGAGTTTCCATGACCCCCGTAGCCGCCAAGGTTGATTCCATCGTCGCCGTTGCCAGCGAAACCCTGACGGCGGACTTGGTGGGCGAGATTTCCCCCTTGGAGGTCCTGGAGCTGATCTCCGACACGACCAAGGCCACCAGCGGGGCAGCGACCAAAGCCAGCGGCACCAAGAAAGCCGCCCCCAAAACGACGGCTAAATCAGCGGCCAAAACGGAGTCAAAAACGGCGACCAAAACGGCGACCAAAACGGCGACCAAAACGGCGACCAAAGCCAGCGGCGGCAAAGCCAAGACCGCCCGCAAAACCACTCCAGCCATCGAGCCGAACGACGACAGCCCCAGCCTGGATGTGGCGGCTGAAGACCTTTTGGTGGTCGCCAATGCGGTCGAGATCGAGGCCAGCCTGGATGAGGACGGCGACCTGGAAGCAATCAGCGACGAGGCGAAAGACAGCCGCAGCGCCAAGGCACTCAGCAGCATCAAGGTAGGACCCAAGGGTGTCTACACCGAGGATTCGATCCGCGTTTATCTGCAGGAAATCGGCCGCATCCGCCTGCTGCGGCCGGATGAGGAAATCGAACTGGCCCGCAAGATCGCCGACCTGCTGCAGCTGGAGGAACTGGCCACCCAGTTTGAAACCGACCACGGTCATTATCCTGATACGAAAGAATGGGCGGCTCTTTTAGAGATGCCCCTGATTAAGTTCCGGCGTCGGTTGATGCTGGGGCGACGGGCCAAGGAAAAGATGGTGCAATCCAACTTGCGTTTGGTTGTTTCCATTGCCAAGAAATACATGAATCGTGGTCTTTCTTTCCAAGATCTGATTCAAGAAGGCAGTCTCGGCCTGATTCGCGCCGCCGAAAAATTCGACCACGAAAAAGGATATAAGTTCTCCACCTACGCCACCTGGTGGATACGCCAGGCCATTACCCGCGCCATCGCCGACCAGAGCCGCACCATCCGCCTGCCGGTCCATCTCTACGAAACCATCTCCCGGATCAAGAAAACGACCAAAACCCTCTCCCAGGAATTCGGCCGCAAACCCACCGAGGAAGAAATTGCCGAAAGCATGGAGATGACCATTGAGAAGCTGCGCTTCATCGCTAAATCGGCCCAGCTACCCATTTCCCTCGAAACCCCCATCGGCAAAGAGGAGGACTCCAGGTTGGGTGATTTTATTGAGGCAGACATCGAAAATCCCGAACAAGATGTCGCCAAAAATCTCCTGCGTGAAGATCTTGAGGGTGTCCTGGCCACCCTCAGCCCCCGCGAGCGTGATGTGCTGCGCCTCCGCTACGGCCTTGATGATGGTCGGATGAAAACCCTGGAGGAAATCGGCCAGATCTTTGATGTGACCCGAGAGCGCATTCGCCAGATCGAAGCCAAGGCCCTGCGGAAACTGCGCCATCCCAACCGCAATGGCGTCCTAAAGGAATACATCAAGTAGGGCACCCTCGACTTCCTTTGGAAATTCGCCGCCTCTGCCAGTTTCTGCTGCGATAGTCCTGCATGCGCCTTGCCTCGGCTAGCTCTTGCCAGGGCAGGGATACCCCATCCCGTGGACGTAGGTTAAGAGGCCGCTAAGACCCTGGCCGATGCCGGCTGAATTCAGACCCGGCCAGGGCCCATGGGTTCTACCCAGCAGGGGTGAAGCCCCCCCCAGGCCGGCCCGCCTGTCTCCCCTGGGGGTCTGGTTGCCCTTGCTCACGCTCTTGAGCCTGTGCTGGCTGGCCTTTTTCAATGGCCTCGGCAGCCTGGGGCTGATGGACAAGACCGAGGCCCTGTTCGTCGAAGTCGCCCACCAGATGGTGCTGCGCCACGATTGGGTGACCCCCTGGTGGAACGGCCAGACCTTCTTCGATTACCCCGTCTGGGGCTACTGGATGGTGGCCCAGAGCTTCCGCTGGTTCGGGCCCACGGAATGGGCGGCGCGCCTGCCGGTGGCCCTGGCCGCAACAGCCACCGTGATGGCGGCCTGCGGCCTGGTCTATCTGTGGGGATCGGCCCGGGAAGCACCCCGCTCCCGGCTGATCCGCGCCTGCGTGGCGGCGGGGGTGCTGGCCACCACCCCGGGCTGGATCGGCTGGGGGCGTACCGCCACCACGGACATGTTTCTCGCCAGTGCCATTAGCCTGGCCCTCTTCGGCTTTCTGATCAGCCATCGGCTGGCCGGCCATCGACTCTGGGAACCCTTGGGTCGTATCGCCTTGGCCCTGTTCAGCGGCATCGCCGTGCTGGCCAAGGGGCCCGTGGGCGTGCTGTTGCCGGCCTTGGTGATCGGGGTCTTCCTCACCTGGCGAGGCCACTGGCAACGCTGGGCCCGACCGGTTCCCCTGCTGGCGATGGTGCTTTTGTTTCTCGGGGTTGTGCTGCCTTGGTACAGCGCGGCCACCGAGGCCAATGGCGCCGTCTTTTTGAATGGTTTTCTGGGCTTCAGCAACCTGAAGCGCTTCACCAGCGTGCTCTACGACCACCCGGGCCCCCCCTGGTTCTACCTGCCCTGGCTGCTGCTGCTGCTGTTGCTTTGGACCTTCTTTCTGCCGGCGGCCCTCATCGGTCGCGGGCGCTGGTGGAGTTTCCGTCGGAGCGCTGCAGCGGGCCATCCCGGCGATGAGCTGCAACTTTTTCTGGTGCTGTGGTTAGGCCTGGTGGTGGCCTTTTTTTCGGCGGCTGCCACCAAATTGCCCGGCTACATCCTGCCGGCCGTGCCGGCCGCCAGCCTGCTGGTGGGCCTGTACTGGCGACCGTGGCCCGCCGATGGCCAGCAGGAAGGGCGCAGCCCCGGGGCCATGGCCGCAAGCCAGCGTGCCAGCGGCGGGCCCATCAGTGGTTGGCCCGTCAGCGCCGCTGGTTGGATCCAGGCCGCCCTGTTGGGGGGCCTGGCCCTGGCCAGCGTCCAGGCTCCCCGTTGGGCGGCAACGGACCCCGCCTACCCCAATCTGGGCGCCGCCCTGGCCAGCTCCGGCTTGCCGCTGCGGCTGGGGGCCATCCTGGCAGCCATGGCGCTGGCCAGTGCTTGGCTGCTGGTGCGGGGCCAGGGGCGCTGGCTCTACCTCCCTAACTTGGTCGGCTTCGCGGGCCTGTTGGCCCTCGTGATCGCCCCCCTGGGGCCCCTGTTGGATCGGGAACGGCAGGCCCCAGCCCGGCAGCTGGCCCTGGAGGCCCGCCGCCTGGCCCGCCCCGGCGAACCGCTCTGGGTGGTGGGCACCAAGCGCTACAGCACCTTGTTTTATGGCGGCGAAACGGCCCGTTTCGTCTCCGGGCGCGACGAATTGCAGGACAGCCTCAACGACAGCCAGCCCGAGCGGGCTGGCCCCGGCCAGCGGCCGTCCTCCATCCGCCTCCTGGGCGATCGTCGCCAGCTTGAGCGACTGCGTCTGTCTCCTGCTGCCGTTCAAGAGCTGGCCCGTCGGGGCGAGCAGGAGCTCTGGCGCCTGACGCCGCCAAGGACAGCCAACCCATGAAACTGGAGCTGAGATCCCAGGATCTGACCCTGGTGGGCTTCTGTATCGCCCTGGTGGCCAGCCTCGCCGTTTTAATCAAAGGGGAGGCGGCCCCAGCTCTGGACCGCTTCTTGCTGGACGGGCTGCACGATTGGTTGCCAGGGGGCCTGCAGGCTGGCCTGCTCAAGGTGTATCAACTCAGCGGCGTCACCTTTACCGGCCTGCTCGTGGCGGCCTCCCTGGCCTATCTGGCCCTGAAGCGCTGGTGGAGCGACCTCGGCCTGATGGTGCTGTCCACCGGGGGCATTCTGGCGATCGTGGATCTGGTGCTCAAACCCCTGTTTGACCGTTCCCGGCCCCCCGAAAAGCTCCTGGTGGTGGAGGGACACAGCTTCCCCAGTGGGCATGCGGCCGGATCTATTGCCTTTTATTTCGTCATGGTGGCGATCCTGGCGACCCACTATCCCCATCTGCGGCGCCCCCTGGTGGTGACCGCCAGCACCTGGATCAGCCTGGTGTGGTTCAGCACCCTGGTGGCCAGGGCCCATTGGCCCAGTGACCTGCTGGCCGGCGGGGCGGTGGGCACCGCTTGGCTCACGGTCTGTCTGGCCCTTTGGCGCTCGCGTCGCAACCGCCAAAGCTGAGGGCAGCAAGGGGAGCCAGGACCTGAAAGCGCACCATCACCCCCCATCATGGGAGCACTGCAAGTCGTTGCCTTGGCCCCCACTCCTTCTCCCGCTGCCCTCGGCCAGGAGACCGCTGGCGAGACCCTGAACCTGGATCGCTTGCGGGGTCTGAGGACCGCCCCAACGCTGAGCCTGGAGCAACGGCAACAGCTGAAGCGGGAACTGGCCCAGGCCCTGGCCCGTTGTCAGTGGTTCACCGTGGGGGTGATGGCTCCGGGGGAAGCGGAGGCGTTAGCGGCCCTGCGCGCCTTGGAGTTGGCTCAGGACTGGTCCGCCCTGGCGGCGGCCAGCGAACCCGTTGTCGCCGTCGCCCCAGGCCACTCGGTGTTTCTCAAGGGGAACCAGCGCACCGGCACCTATCTGTTGCGCCAGGAGGACGGTCTGGGCGAAGGCCTGTTGATCACCGGCCACCACAGTGAGGATCCCAGCGTGGAAGGGACCTGGGGACCTTTACCCCTCGATCTCTTCGCGGCGTAAGGGCTGGCTGGCGATCCCGCCGATGCCTAGGCTTGCCAAGCCTGACGGCAGATTTGCCTGCCCTTCCGCCCCCTGATGACCAGCCCCTCCCTGCGCATCGCCTCCCGCCGCAGCCAGCTGGCCATGGTGCAGACCAACTGGGTGCGTCAGGCGCTGCAGGAGGCCCATCCGGATCTGGGGATCAGCATTGAGGCCATGGCCACCCAGGGCGACAAAATTTTGGATGTGGCGCTGGCCAAGATTGGCGACAAGGGGCTTTTCACCAAGGAATTGGAAGCCCAGATGCTGGTGAACCAGGCGGATATCGCTGTCCACAGCCTCAAGGACCTGCCCACCAACCTGCCCGAAGGCTTGATGTTGGGCTGCATTACCGAGCGGGAGGATCCGGCGGATGCGCTGGTGGTCCATGAACGCCATCGCCAGCTCAGCCTGGCCACCCTGCCGGCAGGGGCCGTGGTTGGCACCAGCTCGTTGCGGCGCCTGGCGCAATTGCGGCACCACTTTCCCCAACTGGTCTTCAAGGATGTGCGGGGCAATGTGATCACCCGCCTTGAAAAACTGGATTCCGGCGCCTACGACTGCCTGATATTGGCGGCGGCGGGGCTGGAGCGCCTGGGACTGGCCGACCGCATCCACGAACGCATTGATCCCTCCATCTCCCTGCATGCGGTGGGCCAGGGGGCCCTGGGCATCGAATGCCGCCAAGGCGATGCCACCGTGCTTGGCCAGATCAAGGTGTTGGAACATCTGCCAACCGCCAGGCGCTGCCTGGCGGAACGGGCCTTCCTGCGGGAGCTGGAGGGGGGCTGTCAGGTGCCGATCGGCGTCAACACCCGCTTCGAAGGCGAGGTTTTGGTGTTGACGGGCATGGTGGCCAGCTTGGATGGTCAACGCCTGATTCGCGATGAGGCCCGCGGCGATCAGACCGACCCGGAAGCGATCGGGGTGGCCCTGGCCCAAAGCCTGAGGGCCCAGGGGGCCGGCACGATTCTGGAGGAGATCTTTGCCACCGTCCGACCCGAAGCCTGAGGCCGGAGCCGGGGCCCCGGCCGCGACGCCGATCCTCGGCACCGTCACGGTGATCAGGGCTGAAGTGCCCGCCAAGGTGCGACGCCCGCCCCTGCAGCCCAACATCGACCGGCGGCCCAACGCCCAGGGTTTTCCCTTCGAGTGGACCCTGCTCGCCTGGGCCGCCCTGGTGGGGATCAGCACCGGGCTGGCGATCGTGGCCTTCCATGAAGTCCTCGACTTCCTCAATAATTACCTCTTCGGCCCGTTTGTCGAAGGGTTGCTGGAGATCAGCCGCTCACCGGTGGCGGTAGCGGCGGCGGCCCGGGTCCCTGAAGCGCCAGTGACCCTGGCTCCCCCCCCGGCTCACGATGGGGCCACACCCCTTAAGGCCCTGCTGCAACTTGGTCTCGGCAGCATCGGTTTTCTGACCGGAATCCCCCCGGCAGCGGCCCCGGCGCCCCTGCCGCCGCCCGGGCCTGCCGTCCCGGACTGGCTGGCCCTCTGGCCGGTGGTGGTGGTGCCCACCTTGGGGGGCCTGGCCGTTGGGGTGTTGCGCCGCTTCGGCGGCCCCCTGGGACCGGGCGTGCCCAGCCTGATGGCCATGGCCGAGGGCGTCGAAGATCCGGCCCCTGTACCACCGCTGCTGCGTCTGCTGACGGCGGCCCTCAGCCTTGGTAGTGGCGCCTCCCTGGGGCCTGAGGGCCCCAGCGTCGAAAGTGGCGGCAATCTGGGACTGTGGTGGGCCCGCCTCGGGCGCCTCTCCCCCCAGTCCCAGCAGACCCTGGTCGCCGCCGGGATCGCCGCTGGTCTGGCGGCGGGTTTCAAGGCCCCGATCGCGGGGGTGTTCTTTGCTTTCGAAGGCAATGCCAACACCAGCGCCAGCCGACCCAACCTGAGGGCCGTGCTGGTGGCGGCGGTGGCCTCAGCCCTGGTGACCCAATTGCTGCTGGGCGATGAGCCGATCCTGCGGCTGCCCGCCTATGAGGTGCGCTCGCCCCTGGAGCTGCCCCTTTACCTGGGCCTGGGGGTCCTGGCCAGCCTGATGTCCCTTGCCCTGATCAAGCTGATGGCGGCCGGTCGGAATGGCAGCGTGCAACGACTGCTGGAAAAACTACCGCCCGGCCTGGCCACCGCCCTGGGGGGGGCGGCGGTGGGGGCCATGGCCCTGGCCTTTCCCCAGGTGCTGGGCGTTGGTTACGACACGATTGAGGCCCTGCTGGGCAGTGATCAAGGCATCCCCCTGATCACGTTGGCGAGCCTGTTGCTGGTGAAAATACTGGCGACCAGCGTCAGTAATGCCACCGGATTCGTCGGCGGCGGCTTCGCCCCGGCCCTGTTTCTGGGGGCCACTTTGGGCAGCGTTTATGGCCAGCTGCTGGGCGAAGGGGGGCTGGGCTTGCCGGTGGCCGAAGCCCCCGCCTACGCCATGGTGGGCATGGCGGCGGTGCTGGCCGGCAGCGTCAGGGCCCCCTTGACCGCCCTGCTGCTGTTGTTCGAACTGACCCGGGACATTCGCATTGTGTTGCCCTTGATGGCGGCGGCGGGCCTGAGTGCGGCCCTTGTCGACCGCTGGCAAAGCGTCAAACCCACCACTCTGCTGGGGGCCGACCGCAACGAAGAACGCCGGCGGGAGCGGCTGGCGGCCTTAAACGTGATTGAGGCCCTGGAACCGGAGGCACCGCTGGTTTTGCCGACCCAAACCCCGGCGGCAACGGCCCTGAGCGAATTGATTGCCGCCCATGGCCACTGTTTGCTGGTGGTTGATGAAGCCGAAGCCAACGTGGTGGGTATCGTCACCCTCGCCGACATCCAGCAAGCCTTGAATGCCGCCCAGCAACGGGGAAAATCGCTGAGTTTGGGCGAATGCCGCCGCAACGATCTGGTGTGGTTAGCGGATTCGGCCCATCTCGATGATCTGGAGGACCAGCTGGGCCCCCAAGGCATCCGTCAGGTGCCTGTTTTCGCCGTGACATCGGGGCCGCTGCCGAGGGGGCTGCCCGCAAGCGGCTTGGGACTGGATGCGTTGCGGGGGGTGGCCAGTCGGGATGGCTTGGCCATTGCCCTGGCCCGCCACGACCATCAGGAGGCCATTTCCGAGCCATCCCTGGCTACCAAGGACCTGGCCACAGGATCAACCTGAGAGAGCAAACCCAGAATCCGTTGCAGGTCGAGGTCTGAAAGCTCGCCATCGCTGCCCCACTTCAAGGCGGTGCTGTTGAGCTGATCGGTGGTGTATCTGGGGAGAGTTTCAGGAGCCATAGGGCTAGGGGCGCCAATGCGGGACGCCTGGACTTGGATCAGGTATAAAAGCTTACGGCGAAGTCTTGGGTTGAACACCAAACCAGGGCCAATGCCCAGAATCTCTTCGGATTTGGATTGGGGCTGGGGCTGGGGCGGGTTGGGCCGCAGCCAATCGCGACGGCCCCAGCCGACTTCAGGGAGTGACGATCACCGGCGTGCCCACTTCCACCTGGTCGAACAGCTGGCGGACATGGGGACCCAACATGCGGACGCAGCCGGCGGAGACGGCGGCGCGGGTCTTGACCCACTGCTCCCAGGCCGGGGGAGTGCCGTGGATGCCGAACTGGTCTTTGGCGGTGGTGTGGAAGCCCAGCCAGCGATCACCCAGGGGGCCCAGGGGGCCGATGGTGGGGTTGTTTCTCCCGGTCTTGGTGCTTTGGTATTGGGGATTGACCACCTTGTTGCGCACCGCAAAACGACCGGTGGGGGTGGGGGTGGCGGGGTCGCCGATGGCCACCGGCCATCGGCCCAGCACCTGGCCATTGTCCAGGAGGCTGATGGTGCGCTTGCCCAACTCCAGACGGATTTCGCGGGTGTTCGTGTAAGCAGCGGCCGTGGCAGCCGGCACCGCCGGCACCGCCGCTCCCGAGGCGCGGCTGGCCCGGCTCGGGACCGTACCGTTCTGGACCGTACCGGTCGGAGCCGCACTGGTCGGAGCCGCACCTGTCGCTGTCTGGGGACGGGAGACGGCGGGGCTGGCCGCCGGCACGGCAGGCAAGGGCGGCGGCGGGGCCAGGGCCAGGGCGGGCCCGGCACCAAGGGCGATCGCCGCAGCCATCAGGCCGCTGGTGCGCAGACCCCACCCCGGGACCCCGGCAGCTCCGGGACGGGATGGGCAAACGGTTGGGCCGCAGGGATTGGGGCTCATGGGTTGGTCGCGGAACGGGTGGACAGGGAACGGCCCAGGCGGGTCCGATGACAGGGGTGTGGGGGGCGATCAGCCCACCAACTTGGGGTCGATGGTTGAGGTATAGCGCACCTCGCACTCCTTGATCACCCTCACGGCCTCGGCGCTGTCAAAGAAGCCATTGACGTGGCAGGTGCCTGGCTTTTTGAGGTCCTTGTAGTGCTCCCAGTAGTAGGTGGTTTCCGTGAGCCACTGGGGCCCCAGCTGCTCATGGGAGGTGATGTGGTCCATGCGCTTGTCATCCGCCAGCACGGCGATGACCTTGTCGTCGACCTCACCGCCGTCGTCGAATTTCATGATGCCGATGATGCGGGCCTCCACCAAGGAGCCGGGGACCAGGGGTTCGCTGACCCCCACGATCTCGATATCGAGGGGATCGCCATCCTCATCCCAGGTGCGGGGGATGCAGCCATAGGCAAAGGGGTAGGTCAGGGAGGAGTAGCCAACCCGATCGAGCTTGAGGTGACCGGTTTCGGTGATCAGTTCGTACTTGTTGATCGTGCCTGAATTGAGCTCGACGATCGCGTTCAACCGCAGCTTGCCCTCGTCGGCGAAGGCCGGCAGCACGTGCAGGAGGTTGAGCATCGTGCGGCTGGGGGCGTGGTCGATGTTCGCCAAGGGGAGGGGGCAAAGCGCAGGAATCTTAAGGAAAGGCTCCCCGTTCAGCCAGCCAGCTGGTCCACCTTGGCGGCCAGGTAGGTGAGGAAGGGCTCCGCCCCCAGGGGCCGGCCGGTCACCTGCCGCACCAGCTCCTCGCCATTGACCGAGCGGCCCAGGGGCCAGACCCGGGCCGCCAGCCAGCCTCGCAGCCGCTCCTCCTCGCCGGACGCCACCAGGGTTTCGAGTGGCCCGAGGTCCTGCTCCAGGGTTTGGCTGAGCTGGGCGCTGATCAGATGCCCCAGGGCATAGGAGGGGAAATAACCAAACAGCCCCTCGGCCCAGTGGATGTCCTGGAGGCAGCCGTCGCTGTCGCTGGGCGGCAGCAGGCCCAGCGAGGCAACCATGCGGCGGTTCCATTCGGCGGGCAGGTCGGCCACCGGCAGCCCGCCTTCGACCAGCTCCAGCTCCAGCTCGTAGCGCAGCACGATGTGGAGGCAGTAGCTGAGTTCATCGGCCTCGACCCGGATCAGGCCGGGCCGCAGCGGATTGAGGCAGCGCCAGAAGTCCTGGCTGCTGCCCCAGGCCTCGACACCTGCGGCGGCCTGGAAGCGGGGCAACCAGCGCTCGGCGAAGGCGCGACTGCGGGCCACCCGACATTCCCAGAAGAGCGATTGGCTCTCGTGCACCCCCATGGAGGTGGCCTCCCCCAGGGGCCAGGGGAAATAGTGCTGGCCGTCCCGGGGCAGACCCTGCTCGTAGAGCGAGTGGCCCCATTCGTGGGCCGTGGCCAGGAAGGCGGAGAAGGGCTGGCCCGGCACGACCCGGGTGGTGATGCGGAAGTCCTGGGGACCGACCGTGCAGGAAAAAGGATGGGCCGACCTGGCGCGCTGGCAGCGGCGCGGGTCATAGCCCCAACCCTCCAGCAGTTCGGCACAAAGGGCCTCCTGAGCCCCCTCGGCAAGATCAAACGCCTCGGTTGAGCCGCCGAGCTGGCCGGTAGCGGTGCGCCCACCCAGCTCGGCGGCCCGCGCCAGCAGGGCCGGCAACTGCTGCTTGAGGGGGGTGAACAGCTCGTCGAGACGGGCCTTGCTGATGTCGGGCTCGAAGGGTTGGGCCAGGGTTTCCCAGGGGCTGCGGGCGATCGGCTCGGCGGCCGCCAGCTGGGCGGCCTGGTCGCGGCGCAGGGTCAGGAGCTCCTGGAGGGCCGGCGCGAACAGGGGAAAGTCGTTGCTGCGCCGGGCCTGCTGCCAAAGGGCATTGCCGCGGGACTGGGCCTGGGCGAGGCGGCCGACCAGGTCGGGATCCAGGCAGCGCTGGCGCTCTAATTCGAGGCGCAACAACTGCAGGTTGCGGCGACTTTGCGGCGGCGAATCGGGCTCCAGTTCGGCTTCGGCGGCGGCCAGCAGGTCGACGTATTCCTGTTGGCTTTGGCGCTGGTGCAACTGGGTGGCCAGCAGGGCCAGTTGCTCGCCGCGCCAGGGGGCGCCCGCCGCCGGCATCACCGTGTTCTGGTCGTAATAAAGGGAGCTACTGATCGAGCCGAGCAACCGGGTTTGGTGCAGGTAGGCGTGCAGACGCCCGAAGGCGGAAGCCGGCGCACTCATGGGGGGCGATTATCACTGGCCCCAGCATGGCGGCAAGGGAGGGCCGGGACTACGGATGCCCGTATCCCAGAAGTCCGCCAACCCGGGCCCAGGGCGGTGAAGCTGGAACCATCCCAAAGCTCAGACGACAAGAGATCGGCATGCGCGAGATCGTTTTCCTGGTGACGACGGAGCGGCCCGGGCAGATCGAAGCCACCGCCCCTGATCGCTCCCTCCACGTGCAGGCCGCCAGCCTGGAGGAACTGCACCATGAAGCCCGCGAAGCCCTGATCGCCCAGGTGGGAGCAGCCCACAACAGCTACCGGATTCGCTTCTGCCGACCATTGAGTCCCAAGCCGCGGCCGGAAGGGTCAGAGCAACGCCAACGGCGGCCGGCATCGGCGGCCCCTGAATCCCCAGCGGCTGTGCTGGCATCTCCTGGGCGCCCCGGCGGCTGAAACCAGGGGCTCGCAACGGAGCAGACCGCAAATTCAGAGGGCCGAGAGGCCCTGGGCCAGGCCGGTGGTCACCGCCGTCAGAAAGGGCAGATCGAGGCTGGCGATGGTGTCTGTGGCTTGGTGGTAGTGGGGGTTGCGCAGAAAGGAGGTGTCCGTGGCCATGACGGCGGCATAACCCTTGTCCCAGAAGGGGCTGTGGTCGGAACGACGCACATCCGGCAGCAGGCGGCCGGCACCGGGCAC
This sequence comes from Cyanobacteriota bacterium, assembly GCA_026389315.1. Lineage (GTDB taxonomy): Bacteria > Cyanobacteriota > Cyanobacteriia > PCC-6307 > Cyanobiaceae > Cyanobium. The sequence goes on along the minus strand of JAPLIC010000060.1, from coordinate 5,642 downwards.
CGGCAACAGCTTGGTGGGCACATGGCGCCCCAGGCGCCGGGCCAGCGCTGGCAGCAGGGGTAGGGCCTTGAAGTTGGCGACCAGGGCCAGGAAGTCGCCCCGCTCGCCATAGAGATGGCGCATCGCCGCCAGGGGATAGCGCTGCTGGCTGGAGGTGTAGCCGAGCATCTCCAGACTCACCATCAGGGCCAAATCCTGGCCGCTGGCCCTGAGCTGGGCCGCCAGGGCGATGCTGCCCAGCAAGCCCGATTCCTCCTGGTCAAAGGCCACCAGCCAGACGGGCCGCCGGGGCGGCTGCATGGCCCAGTGCTGCGCCAACTCGACCAGGGCCGCCAAGCCGGTGGCGTTGTCATCGGCGCCGGGGGAATGCAACGGCCCGTCGTAGTGGGCGCCCACCAATAACGGAGGCCGGTGTGATTGGCGGCCCGGCAAGCGCAGAATCAAATTGCAGCCAGCCTGCGAACCAACCCCAAAGCGATGTTCTTCCAAAGGGCCAAGGGGGGCCAGCAGGGCCGCCAGCTCGGCGCGCACGGCCAGCAGGGCCAGGCGATCCCAGTGGCTGTGGCGGGGCCGGGCCCACCGCTGCAGATGGACCAGCAGGCGCTGCTGCAGGCCGGGGGCCAGGGAACGGGGGCCGCCGCTGGAGCCTGGCACAAAAGTCATGGGCGGCGGCTGGCAAGGGACGCTGGGGGCGCGGGCGCAGGGCGTGCCCTAAGGCGGGCCTGGAAGGCCCCTAATTCCAATGAATCTGCATCGGCACCGATCCCTCCAGGCTGCGTTTCACCGGGCAGGCCTCACCGGCGCGGCGCAGCTTTTGACGCTGCTCGTCATTGAGTGCCGCCGGCAGGGTCACCCACACCTCCAGCTCGGCGATGCGGCGCACCCCCGAGCTGGTCATGCGCTTTTCCACCTTGGCGCTGCTGCCCTCAATCGCAAACCCATCGCGATCGGCCGTGATGCCCATGATCGTCAGGATGCAGGTGGCCAGCGCCGCCGCCACCAGATCGGTGGGTGAAAACGCCTCGCCCCGGCCCTGGTTGTCGACGGGGGCATCGGTGTGGATCGTGATGCCGGAGGGACCATGCACCGCACTGCAGCGCAGGCCACCGTCGTAGGTGCTGGTGGAGAGGGTCATGGCGGAAGGGGGCGGAGGGGTGCAGTGTGGCTCAGGTGCATGCAATGGCTGGAAAGTGCTGTGAGGCCTTAGCCAAAACGTCTCAGGCTGCCGGCTCAACAGTTGCGCCTCGCTATGGGATCCCTTGCCGGCGCGGCGGCGCCTTGAGGGTTGGTGACGCCCACGATGGCCCTTCAACCGCCGACGACATTAAGGTTGAACAACGACTTCGGCCCAGCCCATGGCCCTGGCGCCCCCACCCGCAACCACCCAGCCGCCTGGGCTGGAGCCGGCGCCGCTGCTGTTGCCCTGGGATTTGCGGCTGACGCCGGAGCAGTTCGAGCGGGTGTGCCAGGTCAATCCGGAGGCGGTGCTGGAGCTCACGGCTGAAGGCCATCTAATTGTCATGACGCCAACCGGAGGGGAAACAGGGGCAAGGAGCTTGCGTTTGGGCCAGCGGCTTCTGGCTTGGGCCGACGGTCCAGGCAACGGCACCTGGATCGCCTTCGACAGCTCCACGGGCTTTCAGCTTGCCGATGGTTCCGTGCTGAGCCCCGATTTATCTTTGTTGCGCAGAGAGCGCTGGCTGACCCTCAGCCCCAAACAACGCCGCAGCTTCCCGCCCCTCTGCCCCGATCTGGTGATCGAGTTAGCAAGCACCAGCGACGAAGGGCCCAGAGGCATCACGGCCCTGCGCCGCAAGATGGAGCAATATCAAGCCAATGGCGCCCGCCTCGGCTGGTTGCTATTGCCCCAGGAGCGGGCGGTGGAGATCTGGCGGGGCGGCCAGCAGGGGATGGCGGAACGGCTGGAGAACGCCAGCCGGGTTGACGGCAGCGAGCTGGCGGAGGGTCTGGAGTTGGATCTGGAGGAGATCTGGGTGGTGTGAGCTGATGGTGTTACCCACCAGCTGATGGTCTCGGCAGAGGGGCTGCAGCAGGGGCCACTCAGCGGAGAGCGGCAGCAGCTCCACCCCCGCAACGGCCAGCAGCGCCTCCAGGAAATCCTGCGCCGCCTGCCTACTGGCATCAGCTGATCTCAACGCCAACAGGTTCCAAACGCACTTGGTGGCGGCCTGTCTGCAGAGTCGCCATACGAGAGCAAGCCAGGTAGCTCTGGGACCTCTGCAATCCAGCGTCCATTAACCTCTTGGTCGCATTGTAAAATGAAATTCATGGTATGAGTACTTTTGCTATCACCGTAGCAATAACTCAAGGCATGAGCTTCATCCGCCGTTGGCTAGATCGGGTTCCATGCCAGGGATTCGGCTAACGCTCAGCATCACCATGCCGCAAGTTCTGCTCCGCGAAGAAGTTAGCCATCCGGTGGCGGCTCAAGTGCATGGCGGTGTTAGAGAGTGGTAGGAGTGTCAGGCTCAAGAAGCGGTAACACCCTCGCAATAACCATCGTCATTGCATCTGAAGAAATCCGCTCGATGAACTTCGCTTTCCTCGTTCGCCAGTCAAGGCTCTTCAGCTGATCGGACAGAACAACTCCACTCACGGAATATCCATCAGGCAGCACCACCTCAAAAGGGTAACCCTTAAACTTAGATGTAATTGGACAAAATAGTGCCAGCCCTACTTTCCCATTGTAGGTTTTTGGGGAAAGAACAAGTGCTGGCCGTCTTCCACGCTGTTCAGATCCGGCCTGTGGCGTGAACTCCAGCCACACCAAATCGCCACGATCAGGCACGTAGGAAGACATCAGAACGCTTCGGAACCCACGGCATCCCCCGTATCAACGGAAGCGTGAATGTTTTCTGGCGTGATACCAGCAAGAAGATCGGCAAGCCTGAGCCGGCTCGGCAGAGAGGGCCTCAAGACCAGCTCACCATCCTTCGCGATGAGACTGACTTCCGTGCCAGCCCCCAAGCCCACCTCATCTGCCAAGCCGCGGGGAATCCTCACGCCAAGGCTGTTTCCCCACTTCTGAACTCTCGTCTGCATGCCCTAGTTGCGGCTATACGCAGACTATACCACTGGTCGGCTCGGTAGCCAGCGTCCCATCTTTCTAACGCTCAAGATCAGAAGCGGGCTGAAATTTTGGAATTGGCAGTTACCTCCGCTCCCGTCTTCTGAATCTTGATGTTACGCCCCCTTCGCATCGCCAGTGGAGTGAGCTTCAACATAGTCCTTCAGCACAGCATCCATACGAGCTTGCCAACCAGCTCCAGAAGCCCTGAAATAGTCAATAACCTCAGGGCTATATCGGATTGAAACTAGTTGTTTTTTATTTGCCAACTTTGGACGTCCGCGAAGCACGCGAATGGGGACCATTGCGCTCATCTGCTCGTCTGTAAGCGGAAGGGCGTCTGGATCTGATTCCGCTGCCGCTGTAATCAACTGATCTTCCTCAAATGTCGGCATCCTCAGGCTGATCTTCTTTAATGGCTTTGACATAGTGGTTGACCTCACGGCGATTGGCTCTGCGTAGGCTAATAATTCTCCTTTTCGTCTCGCGATCTACAAAGGCTACAAAATAGAGTATGTCTCCAATTGGAGCCAAGGCAACCATCCTTACTTCACCATAGTCAGCCCGATCATCAAGCCAGACGAGTGCTGCTTCCCAACCGAGCTCAGCTGCGGCCGCCAAGGAGAGGCCGTGCTTGCTCAGATTGGTCGCGTCCTTGCCTGGGTCGAAATCGAACTGCACATTTTATCGTAGCTACGGAAACACCCTCCGTCAACTTTGTCTCAACAAGCAGCCTTCAGGGGGGCCTAACGCCAAGATCAGCGGCGGGAAGAAGCCCAATGGCATCACCAGACAATCTTGGTCCCGGCCGCTGAATTTTGTTGTTAGGCATCGCACAATCCGCGTTCAGCGTGGGCCCGACTGACCATTGAGCCAAATATCGAGCTCATTCCACCAGATATTGTCGACGTCTGGATCTGGAGCCACAATCTCATTAGATGGCCGAAGCCTTCTTTCGGGGGGAATCAATTTTACCGGCCCCCAATATGGCGGCGCTATGATGTTCTTTGGCACTTTTGGATTCTCAAAAAGAATATCTGAGTTTCCGTCAATTATCTCAGCACCGCATCGCACCCAATAGTGTTTCCATCTAAAAATCTCACAGCCGTTCTCGTAATACATTGCAGTTCCCGCGATGGTTTTCGCGTTAAGGCCAAGATTAGACAGCGCACGGGATACAAGGATGGCAAACTGATGACACATTTCAGATCTACCGAATAAGTTTTCGTCGACTAAGGATGCTACCTTGTCGATTAGATTGGCCCTGATCACAGGCTGAAGAACTGTTGAATAATCGAGCAACGATGGAGACGGGACCGGCCGAATTCCAGCAAGCTTTTGGGCTCGAATGCGCTCTGCATGGGCTCGCGCATTGGGAGAGATTGCGAGAAACTCCTCGCAGGACATATGCAGGGCAGGGGAGATCTCTCTCATTAGAGAAGCCTAACGGCAAGGATAGATCGTGCGCAGCCACGATCTATCCGGTGTTGGACAAGCCCCGCAACTCTGAGGCTCTGGGGCCTAGGGGCCCCCACTAAAGGAGATATGTCCGGTCGTTTTTAAGATTCCCTTTACGATTCGCCTCGATCGTAGGTAGAAGTGCTTGCTCCATGGCTCTCACGGCCTCAAAAGGAGTGTAACTGGTGTTGAGCCGGCATCGCTGTAGAGCTGGGAGCTGGATCTGCAATGGTGTTGAGCGGGCGAATAAAGACAGCTTGGTGATAGTCTTAGGCTGTTGAATCTGCCGCGCAGCGGCTTGGTCCAACGCTCAAGATCAGAAGCGGGCAGATGCCTCGGTACGGGAAGATCTACTCTCAGATCCCGTCTTCTGGATCTGGATGTTAGCCCGCATCTCGCTTAAATCTCAAGTGCCTGCTGATTCATGTTTTGAATGTATGCCAAGTGCACGTTCTGGAGCTGACTGACTAATTGGCCTAAGTATATGACCGGAAGTTCAGTCGAGAACGATTCGTTTCCTCGGATATCCTCAAAGATTATGACATCACCAGGCCGGAACTCAATGCGGGCGTGAGAAACAGCATTCCGAATATGACGAATGAAATCAATGACCGGGTTGTCTGATTGGTAGGTTGTACTTGTGTGTTGAGTGTGGTTGCGTAGGAACGAATTGATGGCATCGTACTCAGTGGCATATGCTTGTCCGACGATCTCGCGAGGTAATACCAGCATTGCATAAAGCGCGATCACTGCACATCCTTGATTGTCGATGCCTATTGTGCGCAAGACCTCTTTGATCCACGGAGCTCCAAACGTCATCTCACCAAAGTAAGATGATCCAAGTAAATTGTTGTTTCCGAGTTCAGCGAGCAAGGCAATAGTTGCATAGCTCTGAATGACTAGGTTGTCTTGCTGGGAGATTTCTGAGGCCATGAGTTGGTGTTGAATGCAGGCTAACGCTTGCCATCACCTGGGCGCAAGGATTCCATGCGACGAAAGGGAGTCATTTGGAGGCGGCACAGGTGTATGGCATTGTTAGACAGCCGTCTCCGCCTCAACAGCAGGACTGGCATGCAGTTGAAGTCCGAGTGCAGAG
>JAPLIC010000091.1 GCA_026389315.1 Cyanobacteriota bacterium | reverse complement strand
CGTAGATCTTGATGGCGATCGCACTGCGGACCCCTGAGAGCACCTCATCCATGCGGTGGGAGATGAAACCGCCGATGTTCGGAGCCACCCCGGGCAGCTTCAGGAAGGCGTTACGGAGTTCGGCGATGGCAGCAGGGCGATCCTTCATCGCGGCATCGCTCAATTCCACATCCACATGGGCCAGGTTGACGCCTGCCCCATCGGCATCACCAGGGGCCCGGCCAGTTCGTACCTGCACCCACTCGAACAGAGGGCTGGCCTTGAGGGTTTTGGAGAGGGCCAGGCCGGCGCGGTTGGTCATCTCCAATGACACGCCTGGATAGAGCACCATCGAGTTCACCAGGGATTTCTCCCGGAACTCCGGCAGAAACACCCGCCCGAGGCTCGGCAAGATGGCAAAGGCCACCACAACGAAGGCCAGAGCAGCGGCCAGGACGCGATTGGGCGACAGCAGCGAGAATTCCAGCAAGGGCCTGTAGGCCCGCTCCGCCCAGGCGGCCACCCAGGTGTTCTCGGCGGGCAGGCGTGTGTTCGCCAGCAGGATGGCGCAGAGCGCTGGCGTAAGCGTCAGTGCCACCAGGCTGGAGGCCGCGATCGAGAACAGGTAGGCCAGGCCCATGGGGGCAAAGATCCGCCCTTCCACCCCCGTGAGGCTGAAGATCGGGGCGAACACCACCACGATGATCACGGAGGACAGGAGTACCGGCTGGCGTACCTCCACGGAGGTTTCGAACACCACCTGCAGGGGATTCCTGGGCTGGGCGGCCACCTGGTTGCGCCGCAGCCCGGAGTAGCAGTTCTCCATGTCGACGATGGCGTCGTCGACCACCGAGCCGATCGCCACCACCAGACCACCGAGAGTCATGGTGTTGATCTCCAGCCCAAAGGCACGCATCAGCATCAGGCCGATCACGAGCGACAGGGGGATGGCGCTGAGGGTGATCACGGCGGTGCGCCAGTTCATCAGAAACAGCACCATCACCACGGACACGATCAGGATGCCTTCGATCAGGGAAGTACTGACGTTCTTGATGGCCGTGTCAATGAAATTGGCCTGCCGGAAAGTGCGCGTTACCTCAATGTCAGCCGGCAGAGTCTTGCTGAGGGCGGCGATCCGAGCCTCCACCTCACGGCTCACCCTTGGCGTGTCGATGTCGGGCTGTTTGTTGATCATCAGCACCACCGCCGGCTTGCCGTTGAAGCTGCCATCACCGCGCTTCAAGGCGCTGGCCAGCCGCACCTCGGCGACATCACCGAGGCGCAACGCCTGGCCTTGGCTGTTTGTCACCACGGAATCAGCAAGATCTTGACTGCTGAGCGCCTGACCGCTGGCGCGGATCAGCTTCTCCTGCCCGCCGGCGATCAAAAAGCCGCCCGGGGCATTGGCACTGGCGGCCGCTGCCGCTTCGGCCACGGCCTGCAACGACACTTGGCGGGCTTGAAGGCGCTGGGGATCGATCTGGATCTGCTGCTGGGCTTCCTCACCGCCGTAGAGGGTCACCTGGGAGACACCGGGCACCTCCAGGATCTGGTTGTTGAAGGTGGTGGCGACGATCCGCCGCAACGCCATCGGCGTGGTGGGGCCACCGCCCTTCAAGGTGAAGGCGTACTGCAGGATCGTGCCCAGGGGAGACACCAGGGGTGAGATGGCCGGGGCGCTGGCATTGGCGGGCAGCTCCGCCTCAATCTGCTGCAGGCGTTCCGCCACCGATTGCCGCGCCCGGTTGATGTCGGCGTTCTGATCGAAGACCACCTGGACCATCGAAAGCCCCACCTTTGAGGAGGAGCGCACCGTTTCCACTCCCGGCAGGCCATTGACGGCTGATTCGATCGGCACGGTGATGCGCTGTTCCACCTCTTCCGGTGCCAGACCATCGGCGGTGGTCTGCACATCCACCTGGGGAGGGGCGAACTGGGGGAACACATCCAGGGGCATCCGGCTCAGGATCGCAAGGCCCCAGAGGGTGATCAGCACCGCGGCCACAACCACCAGCCAGCGCCTGGCGATTGACGTGCGCAGTGTCTGGTTGAGCAGACGTTCCAGCATGGGAATGGGTTGGGAGGCGGGAGAGCGCGACAGGTGCGGAGGTCAGTTCTTCTTGCCCAGCCGGGAGACCACGACCCCAGCACCAGCCACGAGCACCGCAGCACCGGCCCCGATCACCAGGGGGTTGAAGCCTGCGGTGGCCGTTGGCGCGTCTTGCGGAGTACGGGCTTCAGCGGCAGCGGGGGGGACGTCAGCGGCGGGGGCAGCCGCCCTGGCTGCAACGGCGCTCTGGCTCTTCTTCGATTCGGCGTAGAGCGAGAGGGCCCCCTGGGTCACCACATCGTCTCCAGGCGAGATGCTGCCGTCGGTGATGGCGATTTGATCGCCTTGGCTGGCGCCGGTCTGGAGGAACACCGGGTCGTAGGTGGTGCCGCTTTTCACGAAGGCCAGGGGCTTGCCATCCGCATCCACCACCGCAGCGACCGGAATCGAGACCACGCCGCCGGCTTCCTTGGCAGGAGCGGTGGTGATCCCAAGCATGGAATCGATATCGGCGCTGGCCTTCACCTGGCGCACATTCCCCTGCTGCTGAAACTCATCGCCATGGCCCACGTGGGCCATGGCCGGGCTGAACCCAGCGAGGGCCAGGGTTCCGAGGCTGAGGCCGCCGGCCAGAAGAAGAGCTCGCATGCTGCTGCTGCCGCGGGGCAGGACAAGAACCCGCGAAGGATGACGGAGTTGCGATGAAAAACAGGTGAAATCGCCTGCTCCCAATAGCATCCGCCGGTCTTAGCTTCCACCTGATGCCGCTGCGGATCCTGCTGGTGGAAGACGAGCAGGAACTGGCCGGCGCCGTGCAGAGCGTGCTGCAGCGCCAGGGCCACGTGGTGGACCACTGCTCCGATGGACCGCAGGGCTGGATGCTGCTCAGCGGCGCGCTGGCCCGCTATCAACTGGCGATCGTGGATTGGATGCTGCCGGGACTGAGCGGCCCTGAGCTCTGCCGCCGCGCCCGTACAGCCGGCCTTGAGCTGCCGCTGCTGCTGCTCACCGCCCGCGCCGAGACAGCCGATCGGGTGGAGGGGCTCGATGCCGGCGCCGACGACTATCTGAGCAAGCCCTTCGCGATGGATGAACTGGTGGCCCGGGTGCGGGCGCTGCAGCGTCGCCAGCCCAGCTACCGCGAGCCCGTACTGGCGGTGGGTGCCTATCGCTTCGATCCCCAAAGCGGTCTGCTGGAGGTCAGGACACCGACTGGCGTCGTGGCGATCCCGCTGGCGGGCAAGGAGCAGCAGTTGATGACCTACTTCCTGGAGAATCCTGAGCAAATCATTCCCGGCTCCCAGCTGCGCAACCAACTCTGGGATCTGCATCAGGATCCGGTGAGCAATGTGGTGGCCGCCCAGGTGCGGCTGCTGCGGCGAAAGCTGGCGGCCCACGGCCTGCCTTCCCCGATCGAAACGGTGCCGAGCCGCGGCTATCGCTTCCATTCCCGGCTGCCCGGAGAGCCATTAGCGCCAACCGCTCACCGGCTCCGGCCCTGCTGTGGCGAGCTCGGCTGCGCCTGGCTGCCCTCTCGCTGCTGGTGATGGGCACGATTCTGTACGGCGCCGGTTTCGCCATGGCGCGTCTGTTGCTGCAGGAGCGGGAAACCTCCCTGCGCCGCGAACTGCAGACCGTTGCCGGGACGCTGCACGACAGCCTCAAGCCCAGCCTGCCTCCGCTCGCCACACCCTCATCGGCGCTGGCGGCGGTGCTGCCGGGCCTCTGCCTGGTTGGTCAGCCTTGTCCGGTGCCCAATGCTCTGATCGAGCGTCATGCCGTTAGCGCCGCCGATCCGGCCCGCTTCCAGCTACGGATTTTCAGTCGCAGCGGAGATCTGCTCGCCAGATCCCCAGGGGCCGACATTTCGGGAGCCCATCGGCCGACCGCGATGGGGCAGGAGCGCTGGCTGCCGAGCGGTGAGCGACTGCTCAGCACCGCAATTCATCTGCACCGGGCCCATGGCAGCGGTGAGCAGGATTGGGGCACCCTGCAGATCAGCCGCAGCCTGGCACCCCTCGATGCTGAGGCCAGCCGGCTTTGGTGGCTGGGCCACGGCGTGTTCGCTCTGGCGATGGCAGGAATGGCCCTGGCCAGCTGGTGGCTGGCGGGGCTGGCGATGGCGCCGCTGCTGGAGGCTTACCGGCGGCAGGAGCAGTTCAGCGCCGATGTTGCCCATGAGCTGCGCACACCGCTGGCCAATCTGCTGGCCCTGCTGGAAGCCGAACGCAGCGGCCTGAGCCGCTCGATGACTCCTTTCCAGGCGGGGGTGCTCACCCCAGCGCCTCCCAAGGCAGAAGCCCCCTCGGCGACCGGTCTGGATCGGATGCTGAGCCAGGGCCGCAGGCTGCAACGGCTGATCGCCGATCTGTTGCTGCTGGCCAGCCTGGAGCGCCCCACCCATCGGAGCCACCTGCAGCGGTGCAACCTCGCGGAGATTTGCGCGGATGTGCTGGAGGACTTCAGCGAAGCGGCCGCCGCGGCGATGGTGACCCTGGAAGCGGCGATCAACGTCAGCGACGCCACTGTTCTCGGGGTGGAATCGGAGCTGAGCCGCCTGCTGATCAACCTGCTCAGCAATGCCCTGCAGCACAGCCCGGCTGGCGGCATCGTCCGAGTGGGTCTGCAGCGACGCGGCCGGGAGTTCCAGTTGTTCGTGCAAGACAGCGGTTCTGGTATCCCGGCGGAGGCCCAGGGGCTGATCTTTGAGCGCTTCCATCGCCTCGATCCCGCCCGCAGCCGTCATCAGGGGGGCACGGGTCTGGGGCTGGCCATCGCCCAGGCGATCGCCCGACGCCATGGCGGGGTGATTCGCGTGGAGTCGACACCGGGACACGGCACGACGTTTTCGCTGCGGCTGATCGGTTAGATCAGCCCTGCATCGCAATAAAAGCGGATCGTTTTGACGGTGAAGCCGGAGCGTTTGCCACTTCGCCGATCTTGAGGGTGGCTTCACATGCGCGGCAAACACCACTTGACTCTCCAGCAACAGGAGAGTGCATGGTAGGGGTAATTCGTTGGCTGCGTTCCCTTGATGCGCGTTGCTCCCGCCGTTCTGGCGCTGGTCGGCCTGCTGGCGGCCACGGGCCCGGCCCTGGCCCAGCAAGATCCCCACCACGGCCACCATCAGCACCACCAGATGGGGGCTCCACCCCCTGCGGCATCGCCGGCCGCCGCACCCGTCGATCACAGCGCCCACAACCACGAGGTCGGTCCAGCCGGGCGCAGCTACGACCTGCGCTGGCTCGACGCGATGGTCCAGCACCACACCGGTGCCCTGCGGATGAGTGAGTTCGTGTTCGACATCGGCCAGCCAGCCGTGGGTGCGCTGGCCAAGCAAATCTGGAGCGACCAGGCCCAGGAGATCAAGGCGATGGGGCAATGGCGCAAAGCCTGGTATCCCGAGGCGCCCGTCTATCCCGTGGCCATGAAGACCGGTGGCGATCCCAACAGCATGGAAAGCCTGGAGCGCATGAGCGCCGCTCACATCCAGGCGATGCAAATGATGGGCTCCACGCCCACACGGGAGAACCGCGTCACCTGGTTTCTCGAAGGGATGCTCGCCCACCATGGCGGTGCGCTGGTGATGGCCCACGACGCGCTCAGGAAGAGCAACAACCCCACGATCAGGAGGCTGGCGCGCGCGATCATCGTCGCCCAGCGGCGCGAAATCATAGAGTTGCGCCGCATGCTCAGGCATGACGGACTCAACAAACCCGAGTACCACCAATTCGATGTCCTGTTCTCGTTCTGATCAACACCTGGCTGATCAACGCCTGGCGGTGGCTGTGGTGGCGCTGCTGTGCGTACTGCAGCTGCCCAACCAGGTTCTCGCCCACGCCAAGGGTCTCTACAAGACCCAGGCCGAAGCCGAGCAGCGCGCCAAGGAGCTGGGCTGCAAGGGCACCCATCAGAACAAGGGGCTGTGGATGCCCTGCAGCGGTGAGGCGATGCTGCACAAGGAACTGAGGCAAGAGTGAGGAGGCAAGAGTGAAAACGATGCCGCCAACCCTCAGCGCCCGGTTCCGCCGCGCCCATCGCGTCGCGGTTCCCCTGGCCGCCGCGCCGCTGCTGCTGACGGCCGCTAGTGGCTCCCTCTACAGCCTGCTGCTGGAGCGCGGCATCGATGCCTTTTGGCTGCTCAAGCTCCACACCGGCAAGTTCGGCCCCATCAACCTGCAGCCCTACTACTCAGTGCTGCTCGGCATGCTCACCCTGGTGGTGATCGCCTCCGGACTGGCGCTGCTGCTCAGCAGCGGCCGAGCCCGAGCCTGAGGGCTGTTTGGCTGCATGCGGGCATCGCCCACGCCTATGGCAGCCACACCATTAATGGGGCCTCTGGGTCCGCTGGCTTTTCTCCGCAGGGCAGCATCGCCCTCCAGGATGACCCGGCGATTGCGTATTCACTCGCTTTCGTGCACGGTAAGTGCAAATGCAATCGGAGTTGCCTTCTCGGGCCTCCCTCGCTCGCCCCGCTATCCCAGGAGCCGCTCACCAAGACCGATGCGCAGTTGGTGGCCGAGGCCTGCGGTCGGGCCATCCAACGGGCTCAACCGCGTTGCCAACCACCTCGATGCCCTGCGCGGCTGATCGCGGCGCGGCTTCCCTTGCTTAGGAAGCCATTCGGGCCTTCGATCGTTTCATTCGCGTAACAACAAAGGACCGACTTCTTGATGGGACGCGGGAGGTGTTGCGGTAGGCCATGGAATCGTCTGGGCTGCCAATCAAAACTTCAGCAGGAAGATCAAATTTCGAGACCAACTTACGAATCATGGCCAATGTCAGCGGGCGCTGCTTATTCATCACCTCAGAAATGCGTCCACTGCTACCAATGACATCTTCAAGGTCTTTTCGCGAGAGCCCCCTTTGCTCCAAAACAAACTCAATGGCCGCAATCGGGTCGGGAAGATCGATGGAATGGTGCTTGGCTTCATAGTCGTCTACCAGGATCGAAAGCACCTCCAGTCGGTCCTGTTCGGGACTTCCTTCAGCTGCATCTAGACAGCGATCAATATCCTGAAGAGCGAGATCGTAATCGACCTCATTGCGGATGGGTTTAATGGGATGCATTGTGGTTCTCATATCGTTGAGGCATCGATCCTGTCGTAATCAGCATGGCTGCCGATAAATCGGATATAGATTGTCTTGAGTTCATAAACAACCTTAACAACAAGTCGATACTTGTTGCAGCTGATGTTAAACACCACTCGATTGTTGGCGAGAAAACTAGCGGTTGAGAACTTGGCTTTGATCTCATTGGGTTGGCTCCAATTGGCCGCCTTGGCAAGGGCATGCCAGGCCTTGAGGGGTTGTTCAGCATCGCCATGGCCAGACTCCCAGAATTCCACCAGGGTCCGCTTGGCGAGGATGCGCACGTCGCAAAACCCTTTTCTCCCATTATGGGAGCAGAGGGCTGGTTTGTCGAGGAACGGTTGCTGCCCGGCACTCCCCGCCACACCCTGGTGGCCACCGGTACCGGTTCGGGCAAAAACGAGAGTTTCCAGCTGCCGCTTCTCGAGGCACTGCCGCCAGCAACACTCAGGTGGTCAAACGGGTCCCTGCCGCTGGGGAAAGATCACGGAATTGGAGGTAAACCGTATGAACTAAGCCCGATCTGCCATGCTACACTTGTGTACGCGGGCTTGGGGTCGGATAGCGTCTTGTGGATGTCTTCGCTTTCCGGGATCGGGTCGTTGAGGATTACGGGCAGTTCAGTCGCAGTTTCACCGAGATTAGGGCCCAGGACGTCAGGGACTTCGTTGACGGGAAGTACGGAGAGGGTGAGTACTGGCCATCACCCCTGATCCAGCTCAATCCGAGCTTTGTGGGCGGCGGAAGCATCAGCGATCTGGTCAAGGCGGGCCTGCTCCATCCCGAGTGCCGCCAGATCTTTCGCTACGGCAAGGAAAATGGAAGTGGCCAGGAACTGCTGTTGCACCGCCACCAAGTCGACGCGATCGAGATCGCCCGCTCTGGTGGCAGCTTTGTCATCACTTCAGGCACCGGCTCTGGCAAGTCCTTGGGCTATTTAGTGCCGATCATTGATGGCGTGTTAAGGCGCCGGGAAGCGGGGGACAAAACCAAGCGCATCTGCGCAATTGTCATCTACCCGATGAACGCATTGTGTAACAGCCAGCTCGAAGAACTCAAGAAGTATCTCTGTCTTGGCTATCCAGAAGGTGGCGAGAAGGTTCGTTTTGCGCGCTACACCGGCCAGGAATCTCAAGAGGAGCGGGAAAAGATCCAGAACGATCCTCCCGATATTCTGCTGACTAACTACGTCATGCTGGAGTACATCTTGACTCGGCAAGATTCACTTGATCAGAAGGTGATCCGGGACGCACAAGGTCTGAATGTGCTGGTGCTCGACGAGCTTCATACCTATCGCGGCCGGCAGGGGGCCGATGTGGCGATGTTGGTGCGGAGGGTGAGGCAGCGCCTCAATGCCGAGCTGATTTGCATTGGCACCTCGGCCACAATGGCCACGGAGGGCACGGCGGCTGAGCGCAATGCAATCGTGGCTTCTGTTTCCAGCAAGCTCTTCGGCGCGGATGTGCCGCCTGGGCACATCGTCACCGAAACCCTTGAACGGGTCACGGAGGGTGCCATCCCTAGCGCCCAAGAGCTTGGTGAGGCCCTCCAAGCCAATCTCAGCGAGGACAACACGGGAGCGTGGGATGCGGGCTTATTAAAGCGGCACCCCCTGGCGCGGTGGGTGGAACTGGAGCTGGGATTGGAGCAGGAAGACGGCAAGGCCGATGGAAAGTGGGTGCGATCGCCACCCCAGACCCTCAACACAGCGGCGGAGAACTTGGCTGCTGCGTCCGAGAGCGACGCCAGCATCGCCCTCAAGCAACTGACGCGCTTCCTGTTGGCGGCCTACAAGGTCGAAGTGGCACCGAATCGAAGATTCTTTGCCTTCCGGCTTCACCAGTTCGTCTCTGCAGGTGGCGACGTGCACAGCAGCTTGGAAGCGCCTCACAAGCGCTACCTCACGCTCAAGGGCCAGATCTACCAGCCGGACACCGACCGCAAGGCCTATCTGTATTCGATGGTTTTTTGCCGCAATTGCGGTCAGGAGTACCACCCGGTCTGGGCCCACCTGAACAACAAGTTTCCGGCTCGCCTTGAGCCACGGGAGTTTAGTGACGAATCCAGCCTCAAGGATAAGGAGGTGCTTAATGGCTACTTCATGCCCGATGCCGATCAGAACTATTCGATCGACGATGTAGAGAAGGCCAATTTCCCAGATGGCTGGCTGGAGCCGGACAAGGATGGTGAACTGGTGCTGCGCCGCACTTACCGGCCCTACGCCCCGGTGCCGTGCCGCTTCCGTACTGATGGTGGCGCCAGCCCTGATGGGCTACCGGGCTGGTTCCTGCAGGGAAGCTTTCGCTTTTGCCCCAGCTGCGGCGTGGAGCACAACGTGCGCGGCAGCGAGTTTCGCAAGCTCTGCGGCCTCAATTCCGAGGGCCGCAGTTCTGCTACCACCACCCTCAGCCTTTCGGTGTTGCGGCAGCTGCTGAGCTTCCCTATCGATGAGATCCCCAACAAGGCCCGCAAGCTGCTGGCCTTCAGCGACAACCGTCAGGACGCCTCGCTGCAAGCCGGACACTTCAATGACTTCGTGCGGGTGCTGCAACTACGCGCCGGGCTCGTGGCTGCTCTCAACGCCCAACGGGAGCATGAGTTGAGCCTGGAAACCCTGGCGAACGAAACCGAGCGGGCCCTGCGGCTGGAAGCCGACGACTTCATCGCCACCAAGGGTGTCAAGCCCAATATCGAGCAGACCAACCGCCGAGCCCTGCGCGATGTACTCGAGTACCGGCTGATTGTGGATCTGCGCAAGGGTTGGCGGCTCACCAATCCCAATCTTGAACAGTTGCGGCTGTTGGAGGTCGACTATGCGGAGCTGGTCAACTGCGCTGAGGACCAGGCGGATTGGGGCCAACGGCATCCCCTGCTGGCTCAAATCACCAGCGAGGAGCGCTTCTTGATCTGTCACCGGTTGCTGGAGCAGTTCCGCGGCCGGCTGGCGATTGAAAGCGCAGCGCTGGTTCCAGAGGAATTTGAACGGCGCAAGCGGGCTGCCCAGGACCTGGAGGAGGTGTGGGGGATTGGTGGTGACGAGAAGGCTGAGATCGCCAGGAGTGTGGTCTTCACCTCCGTTCCGTTGGATCTCAAGGCGAAGGGAGTGGAGAGCCTGTCGTTAAGGGGTGAATTTGGCCGCTGGCTCAAGGTCCGAGAACGCTGGTTGTCGGTGGAGGAGCTGCACCGCAGCTACAAGTGGAAGGAGGACCTCTATTTGGAGATCACCGGCCATTTGGTGGACATGCTCAAGGCCTGGGGCCTGTTGAAGCCGGTGGAGGTGAAGCTGGGCCGTAAGGCGAGTGAGGTGTTGCAGGGCTGGAGGCTTAACAGCAGCAGCCTGCGTTGGTGCCTGGTGGATCCTGAGGCCCCTCCGCAGGACCGCTACGCAGCGCTGCTGAGTGATCAGTTGCAACAGAAGGGCGGCTGTGGGCCGGTGAATCGCTATTTCCGCGATCTTTATGCCGACCTGGCCTCGTTGATTGCCAGCGGCGGCAAGCCCTTTTTGCAAACCCTGCTCGCCCGTGAACACACCGCCCAGGTGGACCCGGTGGAGCGGGAGAAGCGCGAAGGGCAGTTCCGGGAAGCGGATCTGCGGTTGATGTTCTGCTCTCCCACCATGGAGCTGGGTGTCGACATTTCGGCACTCAACACGGTTTACATGCGCAATGTGCCGCCAACACCAGCCAACTACGCGCAGCGCAGCGGCCGCGCCGGGCGGAGTGGCCAGCCGGCCCTGGTATTGAGCTATTGCGGCGCCACCTCGCCCCATGATCAGTACTTCTTCTCCGATCCCCGGCGGATGGTGGCGGGGGAAGTGAGTGCACCAACCCTGGAGCTGGCCAATGAAGAGCTGCTTAAGGCCCATTTCCGGGCGCTCTGGCTGGCTAGTACACAGCGAAAGCTGCCGAAAACCGTCAAAGAAGTTGTGGACCTCGGCGCCGCTGGTCTGCCGGTGCAGGCGGAGATTGCCGAGGCCCTTGATAGCCGTGATGCGCTGGACAAATCCCAGGACGCCTGCGTGGCCATCGTCGAAGATCTGAAGTCCAATCGCTGGCTGGGAGATGTCCCCCCCACCTGGCTCACGGGCGCCTGGCTTGAGGGGTTGATCAATGGTGCCTCGCGTGATTTCGATATCGCCCTGAATCGCTGGCGGAACCTACTGGCGGCGGTCGATAGCCAGATGGAACAGGCCGCTAGGGACCTGCGCAACCACGCCATCTCTGAGCGCGAACGCATGGCGGCGGATCAGCGCAACCGCGCCGCCCGAATGCAGCAGCAATTGCTCTTGGCCACCAAGCCCGGCGGTGGAACCGCCAACTCCGATTTCGGCACCTACCGCTATCTGGCCAGCCAGGGCTTCATGCCCGGCTACAACTTCCCCCGGCTTCCCCTGCTGGCCTACATCCCCGGCAGCCGTGAGCAGGTCGGAGGCGGTACTTTCATCACCCGGCCGCGCTTCGTGGGGATCTCGGAGTTCGGGCCCCACTCGCTGATCTATCACGAGGGCAACACCTACAAGGTGAAGGGTGCGATTCTCGGCTTGCAGGAGAACGCCACGGCAGCCGGGGTGGCCACCCTCGCCACCCAGGATGCCCTGGTCTGCGGCGCCTGCGGCCATGCCCACCTTGGCGAAGCAGCCCAGCTGGAGCTCTGCTGCCACTGCGGCACAGCCCTCAAGATTCACCCGGAAGGCAAGGCCGTTCTTATCCCAAAGCTTTATCAGATCGAGCAGGTCAACACCCGCCGCGCCGATCGGATTACTTCCGACGATGAGGAACGCCAACGGCTGGGCTACGAGCTGCTGACCACCTATGAGTTCCCCAAGGAGAACAACAGCACCAAGGTCACCCGCGCTGAGGTGAGCAGCGCTGGCCGACCCCTGCTGGAATTAAGCTACTCGGCAGCGACCCAGATCTCCCGCATCAACCTCGGCTGGCGGCGGCGTGAGAACAGGGACATCATGGGCTTTCCCATCCATCCCATTTCCGGCCAGTGGGGAGCAGAAAAGGACATCCGTGGCGACCTGGCCGACGACGACGGGCCCGAAGTGGGGTACGTGAAGATCACGCCCTACGTTCAGGACCGCAAGAACGCCCTGCTGGTGCGCTTTTTGGAGGACTGGAACCCGAAACATCTGATCAGTGTCAAAAACGCGATCAAGCGCGGCATCGAGGTGGCCTTCCAGCTGGATCCCAGCGAAATCGCCGCCGAACTGATGCCCAACGATGAAACGGCCACCGCACTGCTGATTTACGAGTCTGCGGAAGGAGGGGCTGGGGTGCTCAGCCGACTGGTGGAAAGCCCCCGCGCCCTGCAGGCGGTGGCCCGCAAGGCCCTGGATATCTGCCACTGGACGGGGGACGGCGAGATGCCCGCTACGGAAGCTGAGCTGATCAATACCGAGGAGGAGTGTGAGGCCGGCTGCTATCGGTGCTTGCTTAGTTACAACAACCAGCGCGAGCACGAGTTGATCGACCGCCGGCTGCCAGAGCTCAAGCAATTCTTGCTAGATCTTCTGCGTGGTGAAGTAGTGGGACAGGGCGGCACTGACAGCCGCGGCGAACGGCTGGAGCGTCTACTTGGTCTGGCCGGCAGCGGCCTGGAGCGGCTATGGCTTGAGACATTGCATCGGCATGGTTACCATCTGCCCGACAAGGCCCAGTCCGCCGTACCCGGCCACTACGTGGTGCCGGACTTCACTTACACCAGCTCCTGTGCCCTGGTGTTCATCGACGGACCCCACCACGAGCAGTCACTGCAGGTGCGGCTCGATCAGGAGAAGCGGCAGGCCCTGATCGATGCCGGCATGACAGTGGTGGTCTTCGATCAGTACACCGAGGGCTGGGATGCGGTGATTGCTGAGTACCGCTGGTTGTTTGGGGAGGGTGAGGGCACGGCTCAGGGGTGCAGCTTGGCTGGGGGCAAGCCATGAGCACCACACCCGGTTCAATCGTGCGGGCGCGCGGCCGTGAATGGGTGGTGCTGCCCAAGGCGCCTCCCAACACACTCAAGTTGCGGCCCCTGGGTGGCGGCGACCAGCAGATCGCCACCCTGTTCCTGCCGCTGGAGGGCCATGACGTCAGCTCGGCCAGTTTCCCGCTGCCCGATCCCGCCCTGAGCGGATCGCAAAGCTCGGCGCTGCTGCTGCGCGATGCCCTGATGCTCAAGCTCCGGGCCGGCGCAGGGCCCTTTCGCAGCCTGGGCAACCTGGCCCTCGAACCCAGGGCCTATCAGTTGGTGCCGCTGCTGATGGCTCTCAAGCAACCGGTGACAAGGGTGTTGATTGCGGATGAAGTGGGCCTGGGCAAGACGGTGGAGGCGCTGCTGATCGCCCGGGAGCTGCTCGATCGCGGCGAGATCCGCACGATCACCGTGATCTGTCCGCCGCACTTGTGCGAGAAGTGGCGTGCCGACATGGCCACCCAGTTCCACCTCAACGCCGAGGTGGTACGGCCTGGCACGGTGGGGCGCCTGACCAAAGATCTGCCGGTGGGGCACTCGCTGTTTGAGGCCTACCCCTACACGGTGGTGAGCCTTGATTACATCAAACGCGACGACTATCGCGATGGCTTCATCCGCGGCTGCGGCGACTTCGTGATCGTGGATGAGGCGCATACCTGCACATCGGGTAAGGGACGGGGACGGCACCAGCGCTACGAGCTTCTGCGTGGCCTGGCGGCCCGGCCCGATCGCCATGTGGTGCTGCTCACCGCCACGCCCCACAGCGGCGACAGCGAAAGCTTCAACAACCTCCTGGGGCTGTTGCACGAGAAGTTTGCGGAGCTGGGCACCATGGCCGATGGCGCCCGCCGCGATGGCCTGCGCGAAGAATTGGGCGATCACTTCGTGCAGCGCCGCCGCCAGGATCTCAAGGCGGAATGGGGCACCGAAGGAGCCGACTTTCCGGACCGCGAAACCAGGGAAGCGACCTACGAGTTGAGCGGCGAATGGGGGCGGCTGTTCAACGACGTGCTCGATTACGCCCGCACCCTGGTGAAGCGCAGCGCTGGCCAAAGTCGCTTTCGCCAGCGCTTGAGCTGGTGGGCTGCACTGGCGCTGTTGCGTTGCATCAGCAGTAGCCCGGCGGCGGCCGCAGCGTCGCTGCGCACCAAGCTCGCCGGTCTGGAGTCCCTTGGCGGTTCCGCAGGTGGGGGAGAGGGGCTAAGCGAAGAGCAAAAGCTCAGCGAGCTGGAAGCGCTCGCCACCCAGGGGGTGCTCGATGGGCTGGATGAAGCCCTCAGTGAGGAAGAGGCCGCCCCTGGAGCGGATCTGGCCCTGGCTGAGGATGCCGGCCGGCTCAAAGATCTGATCGAGAGAGCGGAGACGCTCAAGGGCCCAGCCAAGGACCCAAAGCTCAAGGAGCTGGTCCGCCAGGTGAAGACACTGCTGGCCGATGGCTATCGGCCGGTGATCTTCTGCCGCTTCCGGCCAACCGCCCACTACCTGGCGGAGCAGCTCACGGAGGCCCTGCCCAAACGGGGCCATGCGATCCGGGCGATTACTGGAGAGCTGCCGCCGGAGGAACGTCAGGAACGCATCGCCCAGCTGGAGCTAGAAGCACTGGAGGGGAAGGTGCCGGTGTTGGTGGCCACCGATTGTCTGTCGGAGGGCATCGACCTGCAGAAGAGCTTTGATGCGGTGGTGCACTACGACCTTTGCTGGAACCCCACCCGCCATGAGCAACGGGAGGGCCGGGTGGATCGCTTCGGGCAATCACGCCAAACGGTGCGGGCGTTGATGTTGCATGGTGCCTGCAAGGACCCCACACGGCGCAATCCGGTGGATGAGCGGGTGCTGGCGGTGATCCTCAACAAAGAAAAGCTGATCCGCAAAGAGCTGGGGGTGAGCGTGCCCGTGCCCGGTGACGTCAACACGATCACTCAGGCGGTGCTCTCCAGCGTGTTGGGAGAAACGATCGAGCAGCTGGGCCTGGACCTGGGGCTCAGCGACACAAATAGCGCTCTGCCGGTGCAACCGATGCTGGGCTGGGAGGCAACTTTTGACCAGCAATGGCAGAGCGCCAAGGAAAATGCCAAGCGCACCCAGACGATCTTTGCCCAGCGGCGTCTTAAGCCCGAGGAGGTGCTGCCCGAGTGGCAGAAGAGCAAAGAGGCCCTCGGCAGCTCTGCGGCTGTGGAGCGGTTGGTGGTGAGTGCCTGCCGGCGGATGGCGTTACCCCTGGGCGAGCAGAGCCAGGCTCAAGGGAATAGCCGCGGTAGCCGCACCTGGCAGCTGGATCTGGATCATTTGCCCCAGGAACGGCAGGTATTGCGGGAGCGGATGGAGGCCCATGGCCTGGAAGGGCGGTTGTCGTTGAGCTTCTCCCCCCCCTTCCGCGATGGCGCCCAGCTCGTGAGCCGCTCCCACCCGTTGGTGGTGGAACTGGCCGACTTCATCGCCGAACGGGCCCTCAGTGGCGACGAGCCGGAGCTGGCCGCCCGCAGTGCCGTGATCCGCACCAAAGCGGTAAGCCGCCGTACCCCGTTGCTATTGGAGCGCTTGCGCCATCAGCTAAGCCAGCAGCGCCGGACCGACACCGGCTACGACGACCTGGTGCCACTGCTGGTGGAGGAATGCCTCACCCTGCAGGTGAGCCCGCAAGGATTAAAGGTGCTCAACGATGGGGAAGCGCTCGAACTACTTGATGCCTCTGCGGTGGGCAATCTGGTGGCCGGCCAACGGCAGATGGAACTGGAGCGGACGATCGCTGAACTTCCAGCCCTGCAGAGTCAACTAGAAGCACTAGCCCTGGATCGCGCCACCCAGGCGGAGGACGACCACCGACGGGTCCGACAGGCCTCGGTGGGTACTGGTGGGGCGCTGCGGATGCGCTTTCGCTGTGAGCCCACCCTGCCCGTGGATGTGATCGGCCTGGTACTGCTCCTGCCGGCACCGCAGCTATGAGCCAGGTTGCACCGCAAGATCAGGAAAGAGCTGCAGCAGCTTGCGATCGAAAGTCAGCAACGGGCAGCCCAGCTGCTGGGCCAACACCACGAACTCGGCGTCGTAGCTGGAGCACTGGTGACGTATGGCGAGAGCGAGGACTTCCTGGCCATCCACGGCATGTTCCAGCGGCGCGAGGCGTCCAAGGGCCTTCTGCCAGATCGCCAAAGCCTTGGTGGTTTCCAGCAGATCAGCCCGCATGTACTTCAGCAGCACATGGCGGAATTCCGATTGCCAGAGCGGCGGGAGGCGCCAGTCCCGATCCCTCTCCCACCACCAAAGCACCTGGGAACTTTGTCGTGCTGGCAGGAAAAGTTCGGAAAGCACGTTGGTATCTGCCACCAGGGTCAATGGCTGTCCCTCTCGGTGGCCGCCACCAGTTCAGCCTCATCAATCGGGGGGCCCTTGAACCAGCTGCGCATTTCGGCAAATTCGGCCAGCTCGGCTGCCAGTACTGGATCGTTGGCACGGTCAGCATCTTGCGGAGCCTTCGCCACGGTCTTCGGGTCGGGAGACGGCTGCACCATGCTCTCCAGGCAAACCACTGCTTCATGCACCAGGCTGCGGCCATGTTCGCGGGCCCGATGCTTGAGCTTGAGGATCAACTCGTCGGGAACGTCGTGAAGGGTGAGGGTCGCCATGACCAGGGCCTGCAATCAGTGATCGCATTGTGGCGCCAGACCGAGGCGGCAGGTGGTGTCCGATGAGCCGCCGCCGCGCCGCCACCCTCCATTTCAATGCCATCCAACTGGTGGGTGGTTTGCTTCCGGCGTCCCTGATCGAGCAGATCGCCCGCCAGGCCGCTCCCAAAATGTCGCCCCAGGACTACGGGCTGCCGAAGGGGATGCGGCTGCAGGTGCCGCTCGATCAGGCCTGGATCCAGGCCAAGGGGCTGTGGGATGAAGCCAAGGAACTGCGCAGCCGCGGGATTGATTCAGCCGTTGGGGTGCATTTCAGCCTGCGGCTGTTGAAAGAGGTGTTCGGCTGGGGGGATCTGCAGGCGTGCGATCCACGCCAGATCGGCGAGGCGAGTTTTCCGATCAATTACCGCGCCTTTAAGGGCACGGTGCCGCTGGTGCTCACCAGTTTGCCCAGCGAAGAGCTGGACAAGGGCTACAAACAGTTTGGGCAGGACAACCGGCGCAGGTCCCCCCATAGCTGCCTGCAGGAATGCCTCAATGCGGACGATGCGGCCAACTGGGGTGTGCTTTGTAATGGCACCACGATCCGGTTGCTGCACGACAACCCCGCCCTGGTGAAGCCGGCCTATGTGGCGATCGCTCTGGATCAACTCTTCGACGGCGGGTTGTTCGATGAGTTCACCGTGTTGTGGCTGCTGCTCCAGGCCAGTCGCTTCCAGCGAGATGGCGAGGGCGAATGTGTGCTGGACAGCTGGAAGGCAAAGGGCCAGCAAACCGGCGAGCGGGCCCTCAACAAGCTGCGCGATGGGGTGCAGCTGGCTTTGGAGAACCTGGCCAATGGGATGCTGCAACACCGCGACAACCAGGCGCTGATCGCCCAGTTGGAGAGCAACGAGCTCAGCACCCAGGCGTTCTTCCAGGAGCTGCTGCGACTGGTGTACCGGTTGCTGTTCCTGTGCGTGGCGGAAGATCGGGGCCTGCTGTTTGCCGAAGGCACCGACCTGGAGAGGCAGGCGATCTACCGCCAGGGCTACAGCCTCAGCCGGCTGCGGGATCTGGCGATCCAGCGCAGTGCCTGCGAAGGGCAATACTCTGATCTCTGGAAGGTCCAGCGGCTGGTGTTCGCCGAGCTGGATCGCGGCGATTCACCGCTGGGTTTGCCGGGGCTGGGGGGCCTGTTTGCCCGGGAGAAGTGCGTCCATCTTGACCGGCTGGAGATTCCCAACGGATTCCTGCTGGAGGCCGTGAAGGCGATCGGCTGGTTTTTCGACGAGCAAAGCCAGAGCCGCACCCGCATCAACTACCGCGATCTCAATACCGAGGAATTTGGCAGTGTGTATGAAAGCCTGCTGGAACTGCATCCACTGATCAACCGCAGTGGTGGCATCTGGCGGTTGGTGCTTGGTGGTGGAGCCGGCAGCGACCGCAAGACCACCGGCAGCTATTACACGCCCGATGGGCTGGTGCAGGAGCTGATCAAGAGCGCCCTGCTGCCGGTGATTCGCGAGCGGCTAAAGAACGCCACCACAGCCGAGGAAAAGGAAGCGGCCCTGCTGGCGATCCGGGTGCTGGATCCGGCCTGCGGCAGTGGCCACTTTCTCTTGGCGGCGGCGCGGCGGCTGGCGCTGGAGCTGGCGCGGATTCGGGCAGGCGACGACCAACCCAGCGAAGAATTGCGCCAGCAGTGCATGCGGGAGGTGGTGGCGAAGTGCATCTATGGGGTGGATCGCAACCCGATGGCGGTGGAGTTGTGCAAGGTGGCGCTATGGATGGAGGCGATCGAACCGGGCAAGCCCCTGGGCTTCCTTGATGCCCACATTCAATGTGGCGATTCGCTGGTGGGGGTGTTTGACCCGAAGGTGCTGGATGAGGGGATCCCGGATGGGGCCTACAAGCCGCTTACAGGAGACGAGAAAGAGGTCTGCACCAGCCTGAAGAAAGATAACCAGGCCTTTGCTAAGCGAGGTCAGGGAGACCTTTTCAGTGGCATTCAGGTTTCTATTGTCACTCCCAGCCAGGAGGGCTTTGAGGCGATTGAAGAAGAAGATCTGGCTGGCTCCCGCGCCAAGCAACAGGCCTATGCCGAATGGCTGGAGGAGGCCGCTGTGCAGCGCCAGAGGTTGGCGGCCAACACCTACACCGCTGCGTTCTTCCTGGAAAAGAAGGCAGCCTCACGGAACCACGTCCCCACATCAGAGCACCTGGATGCCTTGCTGCGCGGCGGCGCTCTGCCGGAAACGATTGAAACCGCGGTGCAACAAGCCGCAAAGGTTTTCCGTTTTCTGCACTGGCACCTGGCGTTTCCCGATGCTTTAGCAGATGGTGGTTTCGATTGCGTGCTGGGCAATCCGCCGTGGGAGCGGATCAAGCTGCAAGAGAAGGAGTTCTTTGCGGCGCGATCGGAGGCAATTGCCACGGCGCCCAACAAGGCGGCGCGAGAGAGGCTGATCCAGGCTTTGAAGGCTGGCGAGGCCTCCGAAACAGACCTTGTACTGGTGCACGAGTTCGAAGTCGCCAAGCGGGAAGCTGAGGGCAGCGGTGAGTTCATCCGCAGCAGCAGACGCTTTGCGCTCACGGCAGTGGGTGATTTGAACACCTACGCGCTGTTTGCCGAGCTGTTCCTCCAGTTGATCGCTCCAGGTGGACGCTCCGGTTTGATTGTGCCGACTGGGATTGCCACTGACAACAGCACCAAGGCTTTTTTCGATGCCATCGCAAGTGGCGGACGACTCGTTAGCCTAATCTCATTTGAGAACGAAGCCTTTATCTTTCGGGAGGTTCACCATGCCTACAAGTTCTGCCTGCTGACATTGAGGGGTGCAGGGAAGAAAGGCAATACCGCTCTGTATTGCTTCTATATTCGCCATCTGCATCAGATGGCAGAATCGCAAAGGTTTTTCCAGCTAACTGCAGATGACATCTCTTTGCTGAACCCCAACACCCGCACCTGCCCCGTCTTCCGCAGTCAAATGGATGCGGGACTCACCAAGCAGATCTACGAAGGTAATTATGTATTAAATAATAGGACTAACAATTCCATGAATTCATGGAAAATTATCCTACGAAGAATGTTAGACAAGACAAATGATGCCGAGAGACTAGTTTCTGCAGTTGATCCGGCCATGCACAGAGCAGGTTTACTTCCGGTCTATGAAGGTAAGTGTGGATGGCAATTTGATCACAGATATGCAACCTACACAGGAGATGAATACAAGCCTATTTCGGATCGCCGCAAATTGGATTCATTCGAGATTGAGACGGAGTATTTTCTGCGCAAATCAGATTTTAAAGAAATTATGGATGGCTACAAAAAATCTTTTAACGTTTCACTCAATGCCTTTCTGGGCTTTCGCCGAGTGAGTAGGTCAACAGATGAGAGAACAATGGTTTCATGTATTTTTCCAGCATTACCTTCGACCTATGGGTGGATACTAACTCTAGGCATCAGCGCAAGTGAACTGGCCTTACTTTGTGCGCTCTACAATAGCTTAACATTTGATTATCTATTGAGAAATAGCCTTAGCCAGCCGAGCATTCCTCAAGGTGTCGTTGAGCAAATCGCGGTGCCACCGAGGTCTTTAGTTGATTCAGCATATGTCGTTCCCAGGGTATTGGAGCTCTCTTACACAGTACCTGTTCAGGGGGCGGGACTGCTCACTGCGAACTTCAGCCCTGTTGAACTCTTGACGGAAGATTGATTCCTGGTTGCATCTCAGGCAGAGACCGCCTGTGATGAGCACCACTCCTGCCGGGATTTCAGAAGCGGACT
>JAPLIC010000053.1 GCA_026389315.1 Cyanobacteriota bacterium | reverse complement strand
GGCGTCGAGGCCCAGATCGGCCAGCAGCGCTGGTTGTTTAAGGCCCACCAGGTGGTGCTGGCGGCGGGCGCCATCGGCAGCGCCGTAATCCTGTTGCGATCGGCCAGCAAGGCCCATTCCGGCCGCTACGGCCCGGCCTTGGGGGTGCTGGATTTCCATGGCGGCGATCGCAATGTGAGCTATGCCCTGGGGGCCGTCAGGGGCGGCGGCGGTGTGCTGCAAGATCCCCTGTTTGCCGAATCCCCGCCGGTGCTGTCCCTGGTGAGTCGCCTGCTGCCGGATGGGGCGCTGGAATGGCTGGCCGATCGTTCGGTGAGCTGGTGGGTGTCCAGCGCCGTCAGCCCCGATCCTGACAATCGCGTCAGCCTGCGCGGTGAACGGGTATTGATCAACTACCTGGCCAACAACCGCGAAGCCCACGACCGCCTCGTCTATCGCTGGCTGGATGTCATGCAAAGGGTCGAAAACGATCCCGCCACCACGGTGGTGCAACGTGCGCCCATCTATCCCCGCGGCGAGGCCCCCCTGAGCGTGATGGGCTTCAGCTGCGGCACCTGCCGCATGGGATCGGACCCGGCCACCTCGGTGGTGTCGCTGGAGGGCCGCTGCCATGAACTGACCAACCTCTGGATCGCCGACGCCAGTCTTT
Organism: Cyanobacteriota bacterium; assembly: GCA_026389315.1. Lineage (GTDB taxonomy): Bacteria > Cyanobacteriota > Cyanobacteriia > PCC-6307 > Cyanobiaceae > Cyanobium. The sequence goes on along the minus strand of JAPLIC010000053.1, from coordinate 64,948 downwards.
TCCCAGGTTGCCCGGCCGTGGGGCCCGGGCTGACGGTGGTGGCGAATGCCTTGCGGATTGGTGAGACGATTGGGGGGGTGTTGGGGTGAGAGGTTGAAGGTGACGGCGGCCGTCCAAGCCAGGCGCTCAATCGACGGCATCGGCTTGATCCGGCTCGATCAGCCGATGCACCAGCAACTCGTCGCGCCCGGCCTGCTCCAGAGACCGCTGCAGATGGGCCGCATTGGCGGGGGAGCGCAGCAGATGCACGGTTTCCATCAGGCTGTTGTAGGTGTCGAGCGACATCACCACCGCCCCCTTGGCGTGCCGCCGGGTGATCAGGGTGACATCCGCATCCGTCTCGACCCGATCCAGCACGGCCTTGAAGCTTTCGCGGGCCTCCGAAAAGCTAACCACTTGCATGTCGTTGTCCCGCGAGCTGTACATCACAATAGCTGTAGGAATAGCACCTTGATGGCCGTGGCCACCGGGGTATCACCAGCGCTGGCAGGCTTTCCCCAGCGGCGAAGCCCCCTTGAGCGTGATGGGCTTCTGCTGCGGCACCTGCCGCATGGGGTCAGACCCGGCCACCTCGGTGGTCTCATTGGAGGGCCGCTGCCATGAGCTTGAAAACCTCTGGATAGCTGATGCCAGTGTCTTTCCAGGTTGTCCTGCCGTGGGGCCCGGGCTGACGGTGGTGGCGAATGCCTTGCGGATTGGTGAGGCGATTGGGGGGGGGGTGTTGGGATGAGTGGATTTGGTGTGATGACGGGACAGGCTGAAAAGATAACGAGACCGGGATTTTTGTCGGATATCTTTATTCCTAAGTACTAAGTCCCGAATCTTTCTGATTTAAATCATGTCTTTCGCGCGGAGGCACGGGATATTGGTTGTGTATCGCAGCAAACTGTGTCATGCGGACCCGCATGAGATGCCGAGATCGTGCGGGCGAGTCTAGAAAACCTTGACTACAACAGGATTTTAGTCATGTTGCCAATTGGCCTCATCGGCTTTATGCTGCCACAGGTGCTTGGAGAGGGTTTTTATGCGGATCCGCCTAAAAACAAGTTAGGCATCAAAGTATGTCCCCGGTGCCTCCAACGCTTCAACTATGACCAGCGCTACTACACCCCCAATTAAGCGCGAGTGGCACGGGACTCACCACTCTTGGAGTTACCGTCAGCACGCGTTTCGCTGGACGGGAGAGCGAATCGCAGGAGTGAACCTGCTGCCGCTCGCCGGCGAAATGCGGGCGTGGATGCAGCAGCGCGGGCAACTGGCTCCTATGCCGACACCGGAACCCCCAACTGCTGGTGGGTTCACAAACCCATACACGACCAGTGGGGTCACATTGCAACTCCTCATGGGCGGGGTCATCAACGCCTCTCACGACTACGCGGCCACCGATACGCCGGATCACAGCGAACTAGACGCAGAGGTGGAGTGCGTTCGCCTCTACAACGAAGTTCTCATGTACTCCGCGCGGCTATGTGAGGTCGCGATAAAGCAACTCTTGTACTGCACCGATATTCCAGAGTCTCGGTACAAGCGTATGGCTTTAGGTGCGTTACTTGAGTCGCAGTGCCCAGACTGCAAAAGGCAAAATGGCAAACAGCCGCATCTGGTCTCTTTGGTCGGAACGCTAGCCCACCCATTCCATCTGTGCATGGCGTTTGAGCACTGCGCTATGAACCACATGGACCTGGTCAATCGTCTCCGAAACTCGGAAGCCGCACACTCGGGAGTCCAGCAACTCAACATCAGGACTGTGGGTGCGTCGAAGTCACAACTCAAGGAAGACAGTCAACAAGCTCTCGATGGTTTCGTGCACATGCTCTCGCACGTAGAAGACCTTGAACGCAGAATGCTCGTCGACCTAGCCGAGAAGAGGCAAAAAATAAATGCACTTAAGAAGAGCGGTCTTCCGGGAGCAGACTGCAACTTCAATCTGGTACCCGGCGCAGAGTTCGTCTTCGAATCTCATCAAACCGTGTAGCTGAAATTCAACCCCCTGTCCCGCACCTCTGCGCTGATGCCTAACCCATCGCTCAAGCGGACCCGCACCGGCATGCCGTTCCAGGCTGTCATTTCATTCTCAGCCTTGCACGCCCTGCCGGCGCGTGCAGCTTAGCTTTAACGTTAGGAAGCCTTTGCCTAAAGTGTGCCAGTTGCTTCTCTCCCTGGATTTTATTGGTATGGACTTTAAACCGACCGTAGCCCTTAAATTAATGGCCTTAGAATAATGGCGAATCATGAAGTTGTGATTCACTTTAATCACTCAGGTCGGTCGTCCCTGCTATTTCAGGGCTCGGCAGAATATCGCGCTCGTCTGACGCAAGCAGATACTCTCCGTCTCTATCATAACTATCTGACAATAGAAGCGAACCGATCAAAAGTAGCCAAAGATCCTCTGCAATCTCAAAACAGCACTATCTACAAGCAGATACTAAAGAGCCTCTGTTTGTATTATATCCTCTGCCACAGACCCAATCATTTAAAGTCTATAACAGTAAGTATTCAGAGGGCCAATGGCACCATGGAGTGCATTACTGAACTGCGTAGTGAAATAAGACAGGTTATTAGCAAGACGTGCATTCTCAGCTCCCTCCTTAATATTCAGCCTCAGAAAGCTGGCGTGATTCTGCAAGAGTCTGATGTTGGCCGATCTGTACTCTATGCCGCAACTCATCTCATCAAGTCGCTTGACGTTCAGTCTTCAGTTGAAATATTTGAAAGGCTATGGCGTGCATTCAATGCACTATATAGAGCTTTTGCTCGTCAGAAAACAGAACATGATTGCCAACGACAAGTGCGCCAACACATCATGAATAATCCTAATTTATTTCCTCATTCCCTTGCGAGTGTCTCATCTCTTACCACAAACGACATTAGACAGAATACCAGGTGGGTCCAGATGATTCTGAATAACTATCCTGCTCAGAGTAATACAAATAGTTTTGCCGCCAGCATCCAGCGAAATACTGACGCTCGAATCCTTGAGATTTATCGACAAACACTGCCTATCCGAAAAAAGTTTCTAAACAATGCTGGTCAGCTATCCTCAATCAATTCTCATATTAACACCAGTATTGCCGCAAATACTAGATGCGACCAAGACCTACTTTCTACCCTGTCCCTCAGATATATGTATTTTATGCGAAACAAGATTGCTCATGCCGAAAAAGTCGATCATGGCTTTTCATTCTTGCGTGAGAGCACAGACCATGCGGAAGCCGTTTGGCTTGCACCTATTTTGGAATCCTTAGTTATTGACATGATAAATATCAGCGATACTTTTTAGAAGCGCTGCCGATGATTGCCTACCAAATGGGAATTGTTGGCTAGGTTTATTTCGTGAATTGAAGCACCTAATATCAATATGCAGAAGGCGGGTGCATAAGCATCTTTCATCCCCGAGGCCTCGGCCCGCTTCTGGTCTTGAGCGTTGCAAGGACTATGACTGTCTTTGACGTGCGAGCGAATGTGAAGCCATCGTTAAAAGATTATAATTTGCCGAGGATGACCGCCCAACAGTCATCAACGTGGGGCCTGGCCGAAATCCGCTTACCGCCATTATCAATCTTTGATAACTTATAAGCTAGGCCACGGGGATACAAACATGCCGTCGAGCTATATCATCGGGGAACATTTCGAGCAGTTCATCAAGAGCCAGATCCAGCAGAGCCGTTACACCGGCGCCAGCGAGGTGATCCGTAACGGGCACCGGGCCCTGGAGGATCGCGAAAAGTACCGGGCCGCCAAGTTGGAGGCTCTCCGCTCTGGCCTCCAGCAAGTCATCAACAGCGGTCCCGGCAGGCTGAGTCCGACCTGCAACAGATTCAGTGCCCCCCCCCGGGAGCACTCTTGGCCCGCCCGCCCGTCAACAGCACCAGCGGCAACGCCAGCAGAAACAACACCCCCACCACCCGAAACACATCGCTGAAGGCCAGCAGCGAGGCCTGCCGGCCCACCTGGTCACTGAGCAGTTGCAGGGCCTGATCGGCGACCCGGCCGGGGCCTTCGCCCCTTTCGAGCACCAGGGCCTGCAACTGGGCCAGCCGTTCCTGCAGTAGCGGATTGGTCACCGTCAGGTGCTCCACCAGGTTGCTGCGATGCAGCGAGCGGCGTTGGTCGAAAATCACCGCCAACAGGGCGATGCCAAAGCTGCCCCCCAACAGTCGGGTGAGGTTGTAAAAGCCAGTGCCGGCGCCCATGTCCTCGCGGGGCAGGGGGCCAAGGGTCACCAGGCTGAGGGGCAGAAACATCATCACGGTGGTGATCCCCCGCCCCATCAAGGGCCAGTACATCGAATCGACTCCCGTATCGGTGCCGATCTCGGCCAGCCAGTTCATCGAGGCGGCCATGCCCAACGCCCCCGCCGCCAGCAGAAACCTCGGATCAATGCGGTTGATCACCTTGCCTAACAGGGCCATCACCAGCCCGGAAACCAAAGCCCCGGGCAGCAGCAGCATCCCCGTCTGGGTGGCGGTATAGCCCAGAACGGTCTGGGCAAATACCGGCACCAAAAACACCGTGCCGTAAAGCCCCATGCCCAGCACCATCGCAAACAAACTGCCGCCCACCAACGAGCGATGCCGCAACACCCGCAGCGCCACCGCCGGCTGGCGGCAGCGCAACTCCCACCAGATGAAAACCGGCAGGCTGACGGCCGATAGCAGCGCCAGGCCGCGGATAGTGGCGTCCTCAAACCACAGGTACTGGTGGCCCAGCTCCAGCACCGCCTGCAGGCTGCCCAGCCCAACGGCCAGCAGCACAATGCCGAGCCAATCCATCTGCAGCCTGCGGCTGTTGGGATTGGGCGAATCCGGGGCCAGGAAGGCCAGACCCAGCAGCACCGTCAGCAAGCCAAAGGGCAGATTGATAAAGAAGATCCAGCGCCAGCCCAGCCCATCGGTGAGCCAACCCCCCAAAGTGGGTCCAAGGGCCGGGCCCACCAGCACCACCACCCCGAACGCCGCCTGGGTGATGCCCTGAAGAGCATTGGGAATGGTGCGAAACAAAATCGCCTGGGCCTTGGGAATCAACCCCCCTCCCAACAGCCCCTGCAATATCCGGGCCAGTACCAAGGTCGGCAGGCTGGGGGCCAAGCCGCAAAGCATCGAAGCGGCGGTGAAGCCAATCAGGCAAAACAGGAAATAGGCGCGGGATCCAAAGCGATCGCTGAGGCCAGCGCTGAGTGGAATCATCACCACCGTGGCGATGGTGTAAGACGTCACCACCCAGCCCACCTCCGCCAAAGTGGCCCCCATGGCGGCCTGGATGTGGGTCAGGGCCACATTGGTGATGCTGGTGTCGATGATCTCCAGCAGGGCCCCCAGCGAGACGGTGATCACCACCGCCCACTGCTTGAGGCTCAGTTGGGCTGGGACCGCAGGCTGGGATACACCGGCGGCGGTAATCAGCGCCGCACGCGCACGTTGGCAGACAAGCCAGGCACCAACCTCAGCCCCTTGGTCTGTTGCGGATCCAGGGCGATGCGGGCGGTGATCCGCTGCACCACCTTGGTGAAGTTGCCGGTGGCGTTATCCGGGGGCAACAGGGTGAAGCGGGCCCCCGACGCCGGCGCCAAACCGGTGATGCGGCCCTTAAAAACGCGATCGGGGAAGGCATCAAGCCGCACCTCGGCGGCTTGGCCCAGCCGCAGGGCCGTCAGCTGGGTTTCCTTGAAATTCGCCTCCACCCACGGCTGGGTGTCCACCAGGGTCATCAGCGGCTGGCCCGGTTGCACCTGGCGGCCCGGTTCGGCGCGGCGGGCACCGATGCGGCCCGGCGCCGGCGCCGTAATGCGGGTGTAAGAGAGCTGCAGCTGGGCCTCGGCCAGGGCCGCCTGGGCCTGGGCCACCTTGGCCGCCGCCGCTTGGGCCTTGGAGCGATCCACGCCCACGTCCTGGATGCGGGCCTGGACGCTCTGGGCACTGGCCTGGCTGTGGGTGAAATCCGCCTGGGCCTTGCGCCAGGCCGCCACCGCTTTCTCCGCTTCATAGCGGGAGACGCCGCCCTGTTGGGCCAAACCCACCAGCCGCTGGGCATCGGCCCAGGCGCGGGCCAATTCACTGCTGGCCGACTGTTGTTCGGCGATCGCCACCCCCTGGGCGGCGCGGGCGGTGCTGAGGGTGGCGCCCGCCTGGGTGCCCATCGCCTCGGCTTCGCGGCCCACCTGCTCCAGGTCGGCCCGGGCCCGATAGAGCCGCACGCCAGCATCCCGATCATCCAGCAAAATCAACGGCTGGCCGGCCTTCACCTCCTCGTTGTCGTCAACAAATACCCGCACAATCGTGCCCGGCACCCGGCTGGAAATCTCGGTGAGACGGCCCTGTAATTGGGCATTATCGGTTTCTTCAATTCCCCAGTGGCTGGCCAGCCAGGCGCCACCGGCTCCGAGGCCGCCCAGCACCAGCAAGGGCACCAGCCAGTTGCGCTTGCGGCGGCCACCCCGACCGGGGGCAGGCGGTTCCGGGTCTTGCTCGCCATAACCGCCACTGAAGACAGCCCCAGCACCATCACCGCGTCCTGCGGGGCCCAACGGGGTGCGAGGAGCCTGGGGTGGGGGAGGGGCGGACCCCATGCAATCGCAACATGCTCTCGGCGAACGCTACTCCTTGCCGTCAGGATGGGAATGGCCGAGCCCTGGCTCAAGCGATCTGGACAAGGCGGGACTCCGCCGCTCCCCTGGACCCAGGCCCCCCTGACCCTGCAAGGTGGGAGGGAATACCAACGCCCGCACCCCAACGAAGCCATGGTGCCCCTGGAGGCTGTTTTTTGCCCCTGTTGTGGTGCGGCCCTGCTGCACAGTCTTGTGCTGCAGCAGAACCTGCCCCAATGGTGTGGCCGTTTGCGGCTGGGGCGACCAGGGACTTCAGGGGTCTTTGCAGGGGTGCCTCAGGGGAAATCGCCGCGGCAGGTCTCCAAAGCGTTGGATCAGGCCGCCGGCCCCGAAGGTGGCGAAACAACGTCAAAACAATCACCCACCTGAGCCTGGAGCTGCTCCAGCAACAGGCGGCCCTCACTGGCCCGGCGCCCCTCCAACAAGCCGCGGCGCACCAGTAACACCCCGTCGCCCGTGGCCACCACCAGGCCCACTCCCGCCACCAGGGCAACCACTTGTCCTGGGGCCCCAGGATCCGCTGGGATGGACCCTGGCCGCAGCAGGGCCCGGGCCTGGGGGCTGAGTTGCTCGGCCGACTCTGGGCGCAGGGGTTCTGTTGCCAGCAGCTTGAGGCGCTGACCGCGCCACTGGGCAACCGCCCCGGGATAGAGCCCCATCACCTGGCGGTGAATCTCCAGGGCACTGCGCTGCCAGCGGATCTGGAAATCATCCCGTTGCAGCAGGCGGGCGTAGGTCATGCCCTGCTCGCTCTGTTGATGCACGCCCAGCCGGGCCAGCCGTTCGGGCTCCGGGCCCGGGCCGCCGGCTTCGATCGCCACCAGGGCTTCCAGCATCAAGCTGGCGGTGAGCTGGGCCAGGGCCTGGGCCACCGCTTCGGCATTGTCCCGTAGACCGATCGCCAACGCCCTTTCCAGCAGCACGGCACCGGTATCGAGGCCCTCCTCCATGGCCATGATGCCCACCCCCGTCTGGCCATCACCCTCCAGCAGGGCCCACTGAATCGGGGCGGCACCGCGCCACCGGGGCAGCAGGGAGCCGTGGCCGTTCCAACAGCCCAAAGGGGGCAGGGCCAGGACTGACGCCGGCAGGATCTGGCCGTAGGCCACCACCACGAAGACCTCGGCGCCCAGGGCAGCCAACTGCGCCTGGATGGCTGGCTGCTTGCGCAGGCGCTCGGGGGTGAACACCGGCAGGCCGAGTTCAAGGGCCCGGGCCTTGACCGCCGAAGGCTGGGTTTGGCCGCCGCGGCCGCGGCGCCGATCGGGCTGACTCACCACCCCCACCAGCTCGTGGCCGGCGCTGTGCAGGGCCTCCAAAGTGGGCACCGCATAGGCGGGGGTGCCCCAATACAAAATCTTCAAGGCCGGCGTTCAGGCCTCACCCGTGACCGACAGTCCGTCCACCCACACCCAAGGGCAGAGTCCACCAGGTGTGAGTTTGGCGAGCCCTTCAAAACCCACCAAGCTATTGAGCACGGTACGGATGTCGCCCGCCACGGTGGCCGCCTCAATCGAGCGACTCTCGCCGCCTTGGATCCACCAACCATCAAACGGCAGGGAGAAAGATCCCTGGCTGGCCTTGACGCCGGCATGGAGAGCCGAAAGCGAATCGATGACCACCAGACCTTCGCTGCCCACGCCGGGGCCAGTGCCCGAAAGGTGATCCAGTCCCTCTGCCCCGCCAGGGACGCCGGCGCCGGCGCCGATCTCAAACCAGTCTGGTCCGACCGACACCTTGGCTCCCAGGCCGGCATGGCCCGTGGGGGCGACCCCAAAACTGCGGGCGGTGGCCTCGGAATGTAGAAAATTGACCAGCACCCCATCGCTCACCAGGGGCAGGCATTGGGTGGGGGTGCCTTCGCCATCAAAGCGGGCAGCGCCCACATTGCCCGGATGCAAGCCGTTATCGCGAATCGAGAGGAAGGGCACCGCCAGGGGCTGGCCCAGGGACTCCCGTTTGCTGAGGCTCACCCCATCCAGCACCGCACGGGCATTGAACAGGCTGCTGAAGGCGCCGATCAAGTCGAGAAAGGCTTCTGGCGAAAAAACGCAGGTGTAGCGGCCGGTCTCGATCGGGGCGTAGTTGAGGTGGGCAATGGTGCGTTCGGCGGCCTCGGCCACGCAGCCGGCCACGTCCAGGTCTTTGGCGCCGTAGGCCACCCGCATGGCGCCACTGCTGCGCGGTTTGCGTCCCGCCTCCTCGGCGCGGGAATAGAGGTAGAGGCTGGCGGTGGTCAGCTCCTGGTGGCGGCAAGCCCCGTCACTGTTGATGTAAAGGCGCTCGCTGCTGCGCTGGCTGAGGCCGTTGTAAGGCACGGTGGCGATGGCCGGATGGCGCTGCAGCAGGTCGGCTTCGGCCTCCTTGAGGGTATCCAGCAAGGAGAGGATGCTCAGCGGCTCTTGAAGCGGTTGATCGAGCGGCGGCAGGGGGGCGGTGGCCAACGGCGAGAAGGCGGGCACATCGTCAGGGTTGCCGAAGTCGCTGGCGGCGCGGGCGCCGGCCATGGCCCGGGCCAGGCCGGAATCGGAAAGATCGGAGGTGGAGGTGATGCCCACCAAGCCCGCCCCGTTCCAGACCCGCAAGGTAATGGCACTGCGCTGGGCCCCTTTCATCTGCTTGGCGTCGCCCCGGTCGACCTGAACCGAGGTGTCGGTGCTGCGGCCCGCCCCCAGGTCCCAGCGACCGACGCCTTCGTCTTTGGCCAGGGACTCCAGTCGCTGCCGCAAGGATGCCCCATCGAGGGGTGCGGGAAATTCGCTTGGGGTGGTGCCTGGGGCCATCGTCAACGGCCCCCCACAGTGATGGTGTCCACCTTGATGTGGGGCTGGCCGACGGTGACAAAAATGCTGCCGCTCACCGATCCGCAGAAGCCGGCCGCCAGTTCCAGATCATTGGCACACATGGAGATGCGGGGCATGACTTCCTTGGCCTCGCCAATCAATGTGGCGCCCTTAACCGGCCGGGTGAGCTGGCCGTTCTCGATCAGGAAGCCCTCTTCCACAGCAAAGTTGAATTGGCCCGTCGGTCCGACGCTGCCCCCTCCCATCGACTTGCAGTACAAACCCTTATCGATGGAGGCGATCAGGGCGTCGGGGGTATGGGGGCCAGCGGCGATGTAGGTGTTGCGCATGCGGCTGGCGGCGGCATAGGCGTGACTCTGGCGCCGGCCACTGCCGGTGCGCCCGTGGCCAGTGCGGATCTCGCCGGCCCGATCGCTGAGGAAACGGCGCAGGATGCCGTTTTCGATCAGCACGGTGCGCTGGGGCGCCATGCCCTCATCGTCCATGGCCAGGGAACCAAAGGCCCCGTCGGTGAGACCCTCATCAATGGCGGTGACGGCGGGGTGGGCAATCTCCTGGCCCAACTCCTCGGCAAAGGGGGTGGTGCCGCGCTCGATCTGGGTGGTTTCGAGCAGATGGCCGCAGGCTTCATGGAAAATGACGCCGCCGAATCGGTTCGCCAGCACCACCGGAAACTGGCCCGCTTCCACATAATCGGCCCGCAGCATGGTGGCGGCGCTGTCGCAGAGATCACGGGCCGACTCCTCGGCTTGCCACTGGCGCAGCTCATCGGGACGGCCATGGGAGCCGTAGCGGCGGCCCAGGCTGGCGCGGTGGTCGCCATCGGCGGCCAACACATTGAGACCCAGGGACTGGTGCAAGCGAATGTCGTGGGCATGGGTGCCATCGCTGGCGACGACCAACACGTCCTGCCAGTTGCGGGCATAGCTGCCGCGGCGCACCTGCAGGTGCTGGCCAAGGCGGTTGAGATGGTCGGTGCCTTCCAGCAAACGAGTGGTGGCTTCTTGAAGGCTGGGGCACTGAGTGAGCCAATCACCCTTGGTCACCGCCCAATCCTGAAGCGGCGGCAGACCTTCGTAGGCGTTGAGGGAGTGGCTGCTGCGCAATAACCCCAACATGCCCAGCGCTTGGTCAAGGGCCGTCAGCAAACCCGCTTCGCTGAGGTCATTGGTGGAAACAAAGCCGTCAAAGTGGCCCCGGAACACCCTGATGCCGGCGCCCATCCCGAAGGAGGGGCTGACGCTGGTGATTGTGTCCTGTTCGGCCAGGACACCGAGGGAATCGGTACGCTCAAGGAAGACCTCAACGAGATCGGCCCCGGCGGCAACTCCTTCGGCCAGGAGCGATTCAAGGCGGGGACGCCAATCCGGGTTGGCGAGGCTGTCGCTGCGCCGCAGGGCGGGGGGGGATTGCACCACTGCGGGTACTAGCGGACGGCCGGCTGGAACCGGTCGCTGCGGATTGGGGCCATCAAGAACAGCCGCGCCATTTGGTAACCATTGGCCGCCCAGTGGGGGAACTTGCGCAGGGCCTGGAGGGGGGCCGGACCGCCGCTGGCCGCCACCTTGCCCAAGGCCTCATTGTTGTCGACCAGATTCTCGAGGCGGCGCCAGAATTCGGGTTTGTCGACCGCAAGCACCACAGGAAAGATTCGAGCCGAGGTTTCGTTGGTCTTTTCGATCACATACTTGTCGTATTCGCGGGCATCAAGGCCCAGGGCTTCGTAGAACTCCTTGCGGGCCACATCGCGCACGTACATGGTGGCGAAGACAGCAAGCAGGAAGAAGCGACACCAAAGCCGCGAAGCAAGACCATTGACGGTCTTGGGCTGGGACTTCATCAGGGCGTCGAAGAAATCACCGTGGCGATTTTCGTCCTGACACCAGTTTTCAAAGAAATTAAAAATCGGGAAGATTTTGCTTTCGGGGTGTTTTTCGAGATGGCGGTAGATGGCGATATAGCGCCAGTAACCTATTTTCTCTGATAGATAGGTAGCGTAGAAGATGTAGGCAGGTTTGAAATAAGTGTAGGCCTTGTTGGCCGTCAGGAAGCCAAGATCGAGTTGCAGGCCGAAATCAGCCATGGACTTGTTCAGAAAACCGGCATGGCGGGCTTCATCGCGGGCCATGTGGGCAAAGCATTCAGCCAAGAGAGGGTTTTTGGTCTTAATGCGCCGGCTGAGTTCTTTATACAGCAGGAAACCGGAAAATTCCGAAGTACAGCTTTGCTCGAGAAATTCAACAAAAACCTTGCGGGTATCGGGATCGAGCTTTTCTGCGGCGCCAATGAATTCGTCGTTGCGGACGAAATGGTGACGGTTGTAGTCCTTGCGAAATTCTTCACAGATCGCTTCCAGCTCGGCCTGGTTGGGCTGCAAATCCATCGCCGCCATGGCGTCAAAATCGGTTGTATAAAACCGTGGCGTCAGAATCGTGTCCTTAGCAGGTTCCTTGATGTCTGGTCCTGCTGGTGTGCCAACCCGCTGGCCGGAAACGGCGGTTCCAGGGGCGGGGGCTCCGGTAATTGTGGCGGCAGGGGGCACCATCGCTGGAGTCGGATCAGGCTTGCCAACCAATGTAGGCGGGCCAAGGCCGCCATGGCGCCCATGTGAAGCGAGATGGGGGAATCAGTTGGGGCCGAGCCACTTCTGACCATTCAGCCGTTGCACCAGCCGGGAGACGATCAGGGCCAGGGTCATCTTTTTTTCGTCGATCAGGAACGACTCCAGCAAACTCGGCGCATCGCTGCCCCCCTCAGCCAGGGCAATCGTCTTGATAGCACCCAGCTCCGGGGTGGCAAAGCACAACCAGAACCGCCTCTCCCCCGGGAGATCGCCCTTGACCATCCAGCAGTTGCCTCCCACCACCGGCATGGGCCCCTGCTCAAAAACGAGGCCTGGGGCGGGACCGCCATAGGTCTGGCATTCCTTGGCCAAGGCCGGCAGCAGCAGTTGGGGGACAAACTCGTTGAAGGGTTTGTCTTCCGGTGCAGGTGGTTTGACCTTGCCCTCCGGGGCGGCCCCAAGGGGCTTGGCCCCTGGGGTCTTGGCCCCAGGCGTCTTGACGACGGGGACGGTGCCGGCGCTGGGGGCTTCGCCGCCGGCGATTGGCGCCACTTCGCCACTGACCGCTGGGGGCTGGCTGGAAGCCCCGGCTTGGGTTCCAGGCGCCTCGGGGGCGGGGGAGGGGCTGTCGGTCGAGGCGGGGGTTGGGGGTTCAGCCACGGAGAGAGCTCGGCGAATCAGCAGGGCCCAACTCTAGGCAGGGACCCGCAAGAGTCCATGCCTACCAGTCTTCATCGGCCGGGGAATCCCAGTCGTCCGGTTGGCGCCCCGCCTGGGCCCCTGCCTGGGGCTCGGCCCCTGGGGAGCGCGACCAGGGACCAGCGACAGCGGCCGCGGCAGCATGGGGCCGGACCCCGTCAGCGCGACGAATCACCCGAAAAGGCACCGTCATGGTGGGCAGGGGCTCGCCTGGGGCAGGGGTGGGAGCGGTGGCGGACGCGCTGGCGCGGGACCCTCGGCCGTAGGCCTCGGCCGGATCCGCTCCCCGCCCCTGGGCGGAGCGTCCCGGGCTTGGGGAGGGGCGACGATGGCCCCCTTCCTGCGATGGCGTTGCCTCCCATCCCGGCGTGGCGCGCTCCAGGCGCACCCGGCGGCGCAGGGCGGCAGCAGGCGGGCGCAGGGCCAGGGAGGCGCCAGCGCCACTGAGAACAGCCCCCCCCAGGGCAGCCCCGGCAATCCAGGCACCCAGGGGAAGGGCGGGACTGCTCCAGGTGAGCAAACGCAGGCTCAGGACGGGCGTTGGGTTGAGCGCACCGAGAATGGCGGCCGCCAACAAGGGCGACAGCAGGGGCAACAACAGCAGACGACGCAGCAAGGGCGGCAGGGCTCAGGGGGCAGGGGAAGACGGGTGGGGATCCTGGGCGACCAGGGGCAGCGGCCCCTGCCAGCGGCGCAGGGATCCCAGGTCCATGCCCAATCCATCAAAAACGCGGATGACCAGGAAGTCCACCATTTCCGCCAAGGTGGTCGGCTGGTGATACCAGGCCGGCACCGGCGGCGCGATCCGGGCTCCCGCCTCGGCGAGGGCGGTGAGATTGCGCAAATGCACGAGATTCCAGGGCAATTCCCGCGGAGCGATCACCAGGGGCCGCCCTTCTTTGAGGTGAACATCGGCGGCCCGCTCGATCAGGTCAAGGGCCACCCCACTGGCAATCCGTCCCACGGTGCCCATGCTGGCTGGAAGAATCACCATTCCCCGGGTGCGATAGCTGCCGCTGGCGATCGCCGCCGCCTGGTCATTCCAGCGGTGGCACCGCAAGTGGCCGGCGGCTTCACCGGTGCGTTGGCGCCAAAACGCTTCCTGGGCCTCGGGTTCGGAGGGCACCCGCACGCCCAACTCGGCCTGCCACACGGCGATGGCGCCACGACTGGTCACCATCTCGACCGTCTCGCCAGCTTGGAGCAACAGGGCCAGGGCCCTTTCGGCCAAGGGTTGGGCCGAGGCCCCGGATACGGCCAGGACGACCGGTAGGGCAGGAGTCATCAAGGTCGTCTCAGGATTCAGCCCAGGCCAGTTGACCCTGCTCGACGGCTTCAGGGTGGACGGGGAGCCTCGCAGTGTTGTCACCGCCCTGCTGCGCTGTGGCAAGGGTTTGATCCACTACCAGATCGATCTGATTCCGCAGGGCGTCGACCTGTTGGATTTCAACTTCCACTTGATCGCCAAGCAAGTAGGTCCGTCGGGAGCGGCGGCCCACCAACTGGTTCTGGCGCGAACGGTATTCGTACCAATCGTCCTTGAGGGAACTGACATGCACCAGGCCTTCCACCTGGGAAGGGGGCACCTCAACAAAGAAGCCGTAACTCTGGACGCCGCTGATGCGACCGGGCAGGGTCTGACCCACCAGCGGTTCGGCGGCACGGGCCTGGGCCATCGACACCACGTCGTCTTGAAACTCCTGAACGAACCGGCAACGGCTGTTGAGACGGTTGGCCAGCCCATGGCTGAGGCTGTCCTGGAACGGGGCTAGCTGGGATGGGGTGAGCAGGGCCCAATCGATGGCGCCATGGCAGGAGTCCGACGCCACTTCAACAGCAATCTTGTGGCGCACGGTGGGACGGTCCTTGCCGTCCACCAACAGGCTCACCAGCAGGTGCTGGTTGAAGACATCCCCATAATGCAGGCTGGCGCAGCTCCAGGGGGCGAAGGCCAGGGTCTCAGCCGCCAGGGCATTTTCACCGGGCACCGCCCCATAACGGAGCGGTTGCAGGGCCTCACGCAGCTGTTGTTGCAAGGCCCGGCTGCGATCACTGGCCACGATCAGCGGCAACAGGTCGATCGCCTTGGCTTGGCCCTCCTCACCCAGTTCCAACGGGATGTCGAGCGCCACCGCCATGCGAGCCACCTCATTGAGTTGCCCCTGGTCTGGGGCGTCATTGAGGGCGAAGAGAGCCGGTAACTGCAGGGCCGCCATATGCCGGCCAAGGGCACGGTGGGCCAGCAGAACCGTTTCGCGCAAAAGGCTGATCGGGTGGTCCGCCGCCAGGGCCACCAGCCATCCCTGGGGTGGGGCATCGGGGGGCGGCACCTGCAGATCCGCCAGGCTGGGCAGGGGCGGCAGCGGCAGGTCAAGATCGATCGCGCCGCTGGCATGGCGGATTTGCCGCACCATGGTGGTGAGGCTCACCAGCTGCTCCACGATCAGCAGATGGTCCTTCAGGGGCTTGAGGGCTGCGGGAACCGTACGGGCCTTGGGTTTGCGCTCCGCCAGGGCGGCCATGGCCTCCACGGTGAGCGCAGCATCGGGTTTGATCTGGCTGAGGCAGAAGCGGTAGTGCTCCAGGGCGCCGTTGGCATCGAGGTCGAGGGCCACCGAAATCGCCGCCTGGGAGATGCCCACATCAAAGGCGGCGGCTTTGGCAAGGGCTGGGCTGAGCAAGGGAATCCAATGGGATCCCGCCGAGAGGGTTTCGGCCTGCTGTCGCAACCAGCCATCCAGGGGACCGCCGACCGCGAAGCGCTCGGCCACGGCCGGCGCATGCAGCCACAGCCGCCAGCCACCCTGCCGTTCCTCCAGGGAAAGGGCCGGCAGAAGCGGTGCATTCGCCCCGGACCAGCCCCGGGGCAGCAGGGTGGGCAGCCCCGTCAAATCTTCCCGGCCCTTCTCCGCCGGCGTGCGCAGGGTGGCGCGGGGAGGCGCAGGCAGCGACTGGAGATGGTGGCGGACCAAGAGCAGGTCCTTGTCGGCGGCCTCGCCGCCCCGCATCGGCAAGCTGCGGGCCACATGACCCTGGGGCGCGAACTGGCCGACCGGAAAGCGGTCGATATGAACCTCGACCAAATTCTCCTGGCGATGGGCCAGGTGCTGACCATCTGCTGGGGTGAGTTCGACGGTGGTCAGCAGGCGGTCGTCGAGGGGAACCGCCAACAACCGGCCATCCTGTTCTTCGACCTGGGCAAGCAGGCTGGTCGCATGCCGTTCAAGGATGCAGACGACACCGCCTTCGGGGGAGCGGCGACGGGCGCCTTCCCGGGTGATGCGCACCAAGACGCGATCACCGTTCCAGGCGTGGTTTAGCTGGTGATCACGGATATAAACATCTTCCTCGCCGTCTTCGCGCAGGGCAAAGCAAAAGCCCTTGGTGGAACAGCGCAAGCGGGCCGCGACCAGATCGGGGGTCTCCAGGCGGCGCCAGCCCTCGGGTGAGGACTCCACCAAAGCCAGGCGGGTGAGGGCTTCCAAGGCAATGTCCAGTTGCTCAAGCTCGAGGTCGGTGCCTAAGGAGAGGGCCTTCTGGACTTTGACCAGCGACAGCCAGTCGGTCGTGGAGAGTTGATCAAGCAGGTCAGCGACCGTGAACTTCATCGCAGTTCTGTTGAGGGAATCGGGATGGAACGGGCGCATCGGGCCCGAACAGGGGAATAAAGCAACAGCGCCAAGGGAGTCCGTGCTCCAGGTGCGGAGGGAGGGAGCGCTGGCCAATTGACCTCGCCGTGGAGGAGGTCAGGGAGGGGGGACCTCTGGCAAAGGCCCCAGCCTGGGGCTGGGGCTATTCGCTGAGTATCGATGGAATGGAGTTTAGGGACCGGGGGTATCGGACCCATTGGCGGCGGCCTCGCTCGGCTCTGCCTGGGCCCCGATGGAGCGCAGGATCAGGCGGGCCCCCAGGATCAGGAAACCCACTGAGGCTGCTAACTGCAGCGCCTGCGGTGCAATAACGCTGGAGAGTGAACCACCCGCCGCTGCGCCCAACAAACTCGCCAGCACCAGGGCCAAGGCACTGCCGGCGAAAACGGCACCAGGTCGGTTGGAGGTGCCGCTCAGGCTGACGATCGCCAGCTGGGTTTTGTCGCCCAGTTCCGCCAGGAACACAGTGACGAAGGTGGAGGCGAGCAGGGCAAGCATGGGCTGGTTGCAACGGCAAAGGGCCTGGGAGCAAACCCTGGGGCGGGACCAGGGCCATGGATCAGTGATGCGTCATCCCCAGGCCGTACCCGACTGCAGATGATCGCCCGCCAGCTGCAGCACCGCCTGGCGGCCCAGCCAGAGGCCCAACACCACCATGATCACCCCGGCGGCTCGCTCCAGTTGCTCGGGCGCCATCAGGCGAGAAAGCCAGCGGCCCAGAAGAACTCCCACCAGGCTGGAGCAGATCAAGGCCAGGGAGGCGCCAACAAAGACCACGGCGGGACGGCCGGACTGGGCGGAAAGGAGCAAGGCGGCCAGCTGGGTTTTGTCGCCCAGTTCGGCCAAAAAAACGGTGGTGGCGGTGGTCAGGAACACCTGCAGCCAGGCCTGGGAGGAGGGTGGGCCAGGGGGGCTGGCCGCGCCGGAGGCGGGGCTGGGGTCTGGCCAAGCAGGGCTTTGCGGGGATGATCCCGATTGTGTTGTCTCCCCCGGGAGATCCCCGGAAGACAAGGGCCCGTGGCTAGCGCGCTCAGGGGTGCTCATGGCTGGCGGCGGATGGCGCGCAGAAAGCGCTTCATCACCCTGCCACGGCCGCCTTCCTCGCTGCGGATTTGCTGGAGGCAACAGGAAATGGCGAAGGTGTCGAAGTCCTCACCCTCCTGGCCAAAGAGGGCCAGCAGCTTTTGCACCCGGCAGAAGTCCGGCCGATCGGCGTAGATGCGACAGCGGCGGTTGCCGGTATCAAAATGACGGCACCAGCCATCGGGTGCCACCAAATCCATGTAGGAGGCCCTTTGCTCGGCGTCAAGGGCTGCCAAAGCTTCACCACGGCGTTCGGGATCAAGGCGACAACAGGCGCCGCAACCACTGATGCATTGCCAATTGGAAGACCCCTGACTCATGGTTGCCCCTGACGCAACGACCAAACCCGACCCATGGCGCCACCCGATGCCATCAACAGGGTTTCACAGCCTGGGGAGCCCATGGTGGGGATGGCTGGGGAAACCAGTACGATGGAATTGATTTTTCGATGGCTTTCGCGCAGCTGCCCATGTCGATCGATTTCCATCTCATCTCCAACTTTGCCGCCTTGGCCCTGATCACCTTGGCCGGGCCGGCTGTGATCTTCATTCTCTTCTACCGTCGCGGCGCCCTCTGATCGCCCGTTCGGCAACGTCCCCCAAGCCATTGCACACCAAGACTTGGCACCACAAGACATGGCCCCTACGGTTGGCCACGTTTTGGCATTTTTTGGCGGTCGTCAGGCCGTAAGGCCCAGGGCAACCGCCGCATCCCTGAACAGGGCTTGCAGGTATGGGTGGGAGGCGATTATGTCTTTTCCTTCCCCATTCGCTTGGGTGGCATCGATCCGTTCGTGGTTTTGCCATCGAATTTCTTCGCCGGCATCGTTGCGGATCAGCACCCCATCCCCTTCCTTTTGGCACCAATAGCAGCGTTGCCGGCGCATCACCACGACCGTGTCGCCACTGCTGGGCCTTAGGCCCAGCACCTCCAGCTGCAGCCGTTCTTCTCCCTGCCAGCGGTCCATTCGCAGGCGAAAGGCCACATCCACAGAGCCTGCTGGCAGTCCCGAACCCTGCCAGCGCCAGGCCATCGCCCGCAGCTTGTGGGCTCCCTGGGCGAGTTGCAGCTCTAAATGGCCGCCCCGCAACAGCCGGCAGCTGGAAATCTGGCAATGGCGGCTCCAGAAGATGGGGGCCCCATGGCCGATGCCGAAAGGTTCCAGCCTTTTTAACTGCATCATGAAGTCCCGATCGATGCGTGATAACGGCAACAGCGCCTCCGGCTCCACCTTGCGACCGCTGCCCTGTTCCCCCAGCCACTCCTGGGCCAGGGCCTCCAGCCGCTCCTTCAGCTCCCGCACCTTGGCGGCCTGCACCGTGAATCCGCCGGCAGCGGGGTGGCCACCAAAACGTTCCAGCAAATCGGCGCAAGCGCTGAGGGCCCCGTCAACGCGAAAGCCCCGGGGGGCCCGCACCGAAGCCCGCAGTTGGCCGCCCCCCTCCCCTGCCAGCAAGGCCACCGGCCGGCCGCAACGTTCCACCAACCGTGCGGCCACGATGCCGATGACGCCGTGATGCCAGTGGCCCTGGGCCAGGAGTAAGAAACCTGGCCACTGGGATCCGTCCGCCTCCAGCAGGGCCAAGGCTTCGGCCTCAATGGCATCGCAAAGTTCACGCCGTTGGCGATTGAGGGCCTCGCAGCGCATGGCGAGATCCATGGCGAGATCAGGATCGTCGGTGGTCAGCAGCTCAACCACCAGCAGGGGATCTCCGAGGCGGCCCACCGCATTGATACGGGGTGCCAGCTGGAAGGCCACCGCCTCGGCGTCCAGAGGCCGGTCGCCCAGTCCCGCCAACTGCTGCAACGCCTTCAGGCCGGGCAGGGGGGAGGCGGCCAACCGGGGCAGTCCATCGAGCAGCCAACGGCGGTTGACCCCCGTCAGGGGAGCCATGTCGGCGATGGTGCCGATGCAAAACAGATTCAGGGAGATGGCCTGGCCATCCCGACGCCCCAACCGCTGGCAGAGGGCCATGGCCAGCACGTGGGCCAGCCCCACGCCGGCCAACCCCCGGTAAGGGGAGTCGGTGGGGGTCAGGGCCGGATGCAGCAGGGCCAGATGGGGAGGTAATTGGGGCGGCAGGCTGTGGTGATGCGTCAAGAGCACCTCCAGGGCCAGCTCGGCGGCGCGATCCAGGGCCGCCAGGGCGCTGACGCCGTTGTCCACCGTGATCAGCAAGCCGATGCCCTCCGCCGCCAGGCGCTCGACCATGGCCACATTGAGGCCGTAGCCCTCCTCCATGCGACGCGGTATTGCCGGTTTGGGACGGGCCCCCAGGCGGGAGAGGACCCCACTGAGCAGGGCTGTGCTGGTCATGCCATCGGCGTCATAATCGCCGCAGATCGCCACCGCTTCCCCCTGGCGGCAGGCGATCTCCAGCCGCATCAAGGCCCGATTGAGATCGGCGAAATGGTGCAGGGGATCGGGGGCCGGCGGTGGATCCAAAAGGTCTGCCAGCGCTTCGGGACCCTCGACGCCACGGCGCAGCAGGACCGCCAGCAGCTCTGGAGGCAGGTTGGCCATGGCCCCGGGCTCCAGGGATCGGGGCGGCAAGGCCACGGGCAACACCCAGCGTGGTTCATCGAAGGCGGGAGGCAACGCTGACGGACCACGGTTCTGCATTTTGGGACCTGGCGTGGCCCAGGCCCCCCCTAGCCTGCCGGTGTCAGCACAGGGGGGTAGGAGGCATGGGCCGGCGGCTGAAAGCCCTGCTCTGGGATGTCGATGGCACCTTGGCCGAAACCGAATTCGAGGGCCACCGCCATGGCTTCAACCTGGCCTTCAAGGAGGCCGGCTTGCCCTGGCATTGGGACCGGGCCACCTATCGGGCTTTGCTGGCGGTGAGCGGCGGTCGCGAACGGCTGGCGGCCTATCGGCACCAGCAAGGTGAGGCCCCATGGCCCCGGGAAAGGCTGGAAACCCTCATGGCCGCTAAACAGCGGCACTACGTGAATTTGGTGGGTGATGGCGGCCTGGCCTTGAGACCGGGAGTCGCCCCCTTGATCGCCGAGGCCCAGGCCGCCGGCATCCCCCAGGCGATCGTCACCACCAGCTCGCGTTCGGCGGTGGCCGCTCTTCTGGGGGGACTGGCTTCCAGCCTCTCAGGAGCCTTTGCCTTTTGGGTCTGTGGTGAAGATGTGGCGCGCAAGAAACCGGATCCCCAGGGTTACCAGATCGCCCTCGACCGGCTGGATCCTTCCCCCGGGGCTGTTGTTGTTATCGAAGACTCCGTCGCCGGCCTGGCGGCGGCCACGGCGGCCGGGCTGACCTGCCTGGTCAGCCTCAGTGATCTCTCCCGAGAGGAGCCTGCGGCCGGCTTCCTGGCGGCAGCGGCTGTTGTCGACAACCTGGAGCCGGTCAGGGGGCCCGTGAAGGTGCTGCAGGGTCCGGCTTGCGATCAAACCCGAGTGACGCTTTCCTATCTGCACCAGCTTCTGGAGCGGCGATGACCGGGAAGCTACGCCAAACGACCCGTCTGGAGCTGGCCCAACGCAGGCTTGCCGGGGCCGTACTCACCCAGGTGCGGCGCAACTGGCGCGGGGGCAGCCTGGCCCTGCTTGGGCTGCTGGTGGGCTATTTCCTGAGTCAGAACCTGATGGCTGTGTTGATATCCCGGGTGCCTGGCGGCAGACCCGTAGTGGTGTTGGCCCTGGTGCTGCTTGTCGAAGCCATCGTGCGCCTGCGCTCCCAGGTGGTGAAGACTGAACCGAGCCTTGCCTGGGTGGTAGCCGATAACCTCAGACTTGGGTCGCTCTATGCGGTTGTGCTTGAGGCTTTCAAGCTGGGAACCTGAGGGGCGCCGAGCGGTCGCTCACTCGTCTTCGGCTTCCTCGGCAATCGGATAAACGAAGCCCCGGGCCCGGCCGCTCAGCACCGACTTGCCGAGGGAAAGGGCCTTGGCAGCAGCCTCACCGGCTTTGGCCTTCCAGCGGGCATGGCGTTGGTTGCGCTTGCCCTTGGAGGTTTTCTTCTTAGGAACGGCCATCTGACTTCTTTAATGCCAAACAAAGATCTTCCAATGCGGCCCCTCCTTTCGTCAAATCGCTAGGATCGATTTCTGTGGTGATCTCCAGTGAGCAGCAGCCCACCGCCCGTCCTTCCCGCTGGCGAATCTCCCGCCGCCCCTCCCCGTGCGGTCCCGGCTATGGCCCCTGGCCAAGCCCAAACCAGCGGCCCCAAGCCAGCGGCGAAACCCTTCAGCCGGACCGACGCCAACGCAGCGAAGCCGTCCTTCAGCCAATTGCTAAGGGACCTCAAAGCAGGCAAGGTGAAAGAGCTGGAGCTGATGCCCCGGCAACGGATGGCCACCGTCTATTTCCACAACGGGCGCACGGCGGATGTGCCTGTGTTCAGCGACAACCAGCTGCTGCTGCAGACGGCCGAGGATGCCGGCGTGCCACTTGCCGTCCGCGATGAGGTCCGCGATGACGCCATCGCTGGTCTCGTGAGCAATCTTCTGCTCGCGGCCCTGCTGCTGACGGCCATGGCCCTGCTGCTGCGGCGTTCAGCCCAAGTGGCCAACCGCCATCTCGGCTTTGGCCGCAGCCAGCCCCGCCTCCAGGCCGATGGCGGCGTGCAGGTGCGCTTTGAGGACGTCGCCGGCATTGCCGAGGCCAAGGAGGAGCTGCAGGAGGTGGTCACTTTCTTGAAATCGCCGGAGCGTTTCACATCCGTCGGTGCCAAGATTCCCAAGGGCGTTCTGCTGATCGGCCCTCCGGGAACGGGCAAGACCCTGCTGGCCCGAGCGATTGCCGGGGAAGCCGGCGTGCCGTTCTTCTCAATGGCGGCTTCGGAATTCGTCGAGATGTTTGTGGGCGTGGGGGCCAGTCGGGTGCGGGATCTGTTCCGCCAGGCCAAAGCCAAAGCCCCCTGCATTATTTTTATTGACGAAATTGATGCCGTTGGTCGCCAGCGGGGCGCAGGCATCGGTGGGGGCAACGATGAGCGCGAACAGACCCTCAACCAACTCTTGACCGAGATGGATGGCTTTGAGGAGAATTCCGGAGTCATCCTGCTGGCCGCCACCAACCGTCCCGACGTCCTGGATTCGGCCTTGATGCGGCCCGGTCGCTTCGATCGACGCATCACCGTCGACCTGCCCGATCGCCGCGGCCGTGAGCAGATCCTCGGGGTTCACGCCCGCACCCGGCCCCTGGCCGATGAAGTGTCCCTCGCCGACTGGGCGATGCGCACCCCGGGGTTTTCCGGCGCCGACCTGGCCAACCTGCTCAATGAGGCGGCGATCCTGACGGCTCGGCGCCATCTCACTCAGGTTGACAACCTGGCCATCGGTGATGCCCTGGAGAGGATCACCATGGGACTGACTGCCGCACCGTTGCAGGACAGCGCCAAAAAACGTCTGATCGCTTATCACGAAGTCGGTCACGCCCTGCTCACCTCCCTGGTGCCCAATGCGGATCAGCTAGACAAAGTGACCCTGCTGCCCCGGGCTGGAGGGGTCGGTGGTTTTGCCCGGATGATGCCCGATGAGGACATCCTGGATTCTGGGCTGATCAGCCGCGCCTATCTGCTGGCAAAGCTTGTCGTGCTATTGGGTGGCCGTGCCGCCGAAATGGTGGTCTTTGGTCCCAGTGAGGTCACCCAGGGGGCGTCAAGTGATCTGCAGATGGTCAGCCGAATCAGCCGGGAAATGGTGACCCGCTACGGATTCTCGGAACTGGGGCCGATGGCCCTGGAAAGCGACGAGGCTGAAGTGCTGCTTGGCCGTGACTGGTTTCGACCCCAACCCCACTATTCGGCCGATACGGGAAATCGCATCGACCAACAGGTGCGGGAGCTGGCCTGCCAGTCCCTGGAGCGGGCCGTAGCGATTCTGAGTCCACGGCGCGAGCTGATGGATGAACTGGTCGATCGTCTGATCGCCGAGGAAACCATTGACGGCGACAGCTTCCGCCAGTCGGTGGCGGCCTGGGAGACCAATCATCCAGAGCTGGCCGTGACTGGGCAGACGCTGCCTGCAGCCCGGCTGGCGGTGCCAGTAGGCGAGACCTGAGCTTCATCGATGCTTTTCCAGGGCAGAGATCAGTGGGTCCCGGCAAAACGGATGTCCAGGCTTCTGAGGTAAGTGTGCAGCCCGGAGTCCTGAATCGGCAGCAGCCGGGCCGCGCGACCGCTTTCATTGACGTGGGCATGCCAATGGCCTGGAGGCGTGATGAACGCTCCTCCGGCCTGCCAATCGATGCGATGGGGATCACGGATCGTGCCGTCATCACTGAGCTCCCTGCCCGCCAGGGTGTAACAGCCGGGATCACAGTCGATGATCAGATCGAGAGCCACGGATTGATGCCGATGCGGGGGTTGGATGGCCCCGGCAGGGACCACCCCGAGCATCGCCCAGAGGGTGTGACTGACCGTACGGCTAGCGGGAAGATCTTCGTGGGCCAGCAAGATACTCAAGCGGTTGCTGCGGGCGGAGCTGGGGTCGTCCAGCAGAATCTGTAGTTCGGCCTCAAGTAATCCGCTGGGGTAATGGCTGGCCCGAAAACGGGGCTGGCTTGGCCTAACTCCCAGATAGCTGAGCAGGGGCCCGTCGTGGACCCAGTAGATAATGCTTTCTGTCTGGGCCTGCAGCACGGGATCTGGGCCGGCCGGCAGCACAAAGAGATCGCCAGTTTCCCAGGAGAGTTGCAGTGTCGGTTGATCCTGGGCTGCAGGACGCTGCAGCTGGCCTGAGCCGCGCAGCACGTAAAACAGGGAGCTGGTGGCGTTGGCGGCTGCCTTGAGCTCCTCACCGGCCAGCAGCCGCAGGAAATGGGCGGCTAGGGCCGGACTGGTGGCCGGTCCCGGGCAGCCCAGCTCTTCACTGAGATCGAGGGGCAGGATCGCCGTGGGACCGGCTGCATGCAGTTCGGGGGACCACCGCCGGTAGGGGATCGGTTCGGTCAGGCCAGGGCGGATCGGATTGGCCGCTTGGCGATAGTCAAAGATCTGGATGCCGGCCTGCCATTGGTGCTGGCTCAGTGATGGCGTTGGACTCTGGTTCATCATTGCCTCCCAAGCATGGAGCGAACCCTATGGGATCGGGCAGGGTCTGCCACGGTTCCAAGGATCAGCGTTGCTGACGCTGACGCTCGTCAATGCTGATCCCAAAAGGGACGATCACGATCGCCTTCAGCCGCCAGCGACCGCCGGCACGATGCTGACCTCGTCGCCATCGGCCAAGGCTGTGGTCTGGTTGTCAAGGAAGCGGATGTCTTCACTGTTGACATAGACGTTGAGAAAACGCCGCAGGGTGCCGTTTTCATCACAGAGCCGGCCGAGGATCCCCGGAAAGCGGGCCTCGAGGGCCTGCAGCAAGCCATCGACACTGTTGGCATCAACATTGACACTGGCTTCGTCGTTAGTGAACTTCTGCAGGGGTGTGGGGATCAGAACCTGGACGGCCATGGGAGCGTTGGGGGCGGGTGAAGGATTGGTCAGGCCGCTAAAGAGCCGGGGCTCTCTCTGAGGTGGAGCGGTGCAAGGACTGGGACCGTTTCCAGGCGGCGTTGAAGCTGTCGAGCTGGGCCTCGATCAGAAAGGGTTCGCCGATCGAGGCGGCAATCGCTTCGGTGGTTTTGAGGCCGTTGCCGGTGATGTAAGCGACGGTGGTTTCTTCGGGGTCGATTTTTCCTTGCTCCACCAGCTTCTTGAGCACGGCGATGGTGGTGCCACCGGCGGTCTCGGTAAACACCCCCTCGGTTTCCGCCAGCAATTTAATGCCGTCGATGATTTCCCCATCCGTGACCGCCGCGATACTGCCACCGGTGCGGCGGGCAATATCAATGGCATAGGGACCATCAGCGGGGTTGCCAATGGCAATCGACTTGGCAATGGTGTTGGGTTTGACGGGTTTGATGAAGTCCCTGCCCTCGGCAAAGGCCTGGGCAATCGGCGAACAGCCTTCAGCCTGGGCGCCGCTGAAACGCACGGGCTTCTCTTCCACCAGGCCCACCTTGATGAATTCGTCAAATCCCTTGCGGATTTTGGTGAACAGGGAACCGGAAGCCAGGGGGGCAACGATGTGGTCAGGCAGTCGCCAACCGAGCTGCTCAATCACCTCATAACCAAGGGTCTTGGAACCCTCGGAGTAGTAAGGACGCAGGTTGATGTTGACGAAACCCCATCCGTAGGTGTTCGCCACCTCGGAGCAGAGCCGGTTGACTTGGTCGTAATTCCCCTTGACCGCCATCAAGGTGGGATTATAGACGAGCGTGCCAAGAACCTTGCCCAGTTCAAGGTCGGAGGGAATAAAAACACAGCATTCGAGACCGGCATAGGCTGCAATTGCCGCAGTGGAATTGGCCAGGTTGCCGGTACTTGCACAACTGACGGTGGAAAATCCCAGTTCCCGGGCCCGGGTCAGGGCCACCGATACGACCCGATCCTTAAAGGACAGGGTGGGCATGTTGACACCGTCATTCTTGATATAAAGCTCCTTGAGGCCCAAACGCTGGGCCAGGCGGTTGGCCCTCAGCAGGGGGGTGAAGCCGGTGCCGACATCAATTGGATCTCCCTCGATCGGCAGAAAGTCGCGATAACGCCAGATCGAAATGGGTCCGGCTTCGATGGTGGCCCGGCTGACCCGGCTACGGATCACGTCGTAGTCGTAAACGACCTCCAGGGGGCCAAAGCAAACGTCTTCGCAGACGTGACGCGCTTCGGCGGCATAGGCGTGGCCGCATTCCTTGCAGCGCAGACCGGTGAAGGTGGAGCGAGAGAGGGTGGCGGTCACGGCACACGGCCAGACGATGTAGTGAGGTTAACAGCGTTGGCGAGGCGCCTCTTTAAAACCCGATCCGCCAGATCGGGTAATCGAACTGGCTTGCCCCTGGGCCATCCTCCGGGTCCCTTCCTAGCCTCGCTGGCCTGGAGCGTTGCTTTTCTGCCCGCGTGCTTTCCGAACGGTCTTGGTCGCCACGCCTGATCCCCGTCGCCCTGCTGGCTGGAGCGGCGCTGGCGCTGCTGCTGTTTTTTGGCCTGGCACGCTTGGCCATTGAATGGCAATGGTTTGCCCAGTTCGGGCTCCAAGCGGTCGTGATGCGGCGCTGGATACTGCAGCTGCTGGCATTCGGTCTGGTCTTTGGTCTGGGGCTGTGGCTGCAGCTGCAGCAACTGCAGCGCTGCTGGCGCCTACGCCAGGCCGTCGCCCAGAAGCAGCTTCCCAACGATCCCATCCTGCGATTGGAAAGCCCCAGCCTTGTGGCCTGCCTTGCGGGTCTGCTGCTGGCCCTGGCCCTTGGCCTGTCCTACCTACTCATCCAAGCCAAAGGCTTGATCACCTCCCCCTTTCGCGATGAGGTGATGACGGGTTTGGCGGGTTTGGCGGGCACCTCCACCTGGTCCCCCCTTTTGGTGGCAGGTGTGGCCCTGGCCCTGATAGGGCCCCTGTTGATCTGGCCCCTCAACAGCCTGCGGCTGGCCCTGGCCGCGGCCCTGGCTGCTTCCGCCACGGCGATCGCCCGGGGCTGGAGTCTCTGGTTACCCGCCTTGCTGGCCGAACCGTTCGGGGAAAAGGACCCGTTGACGGGTCTGGATCTGGCCTTCACGGTGCTGCGGCTACCGGCCCTGCATCTGCTGTTGAGCGTGGCCATCGCCCAGGTCGCCGTTGGCCTGGTGGGGGGACTCTGGCTGAGCCTGGGGGAGGGCTCCAGTTTGAGTGATCTGCGTTTTGTCGGCTTGAGCCGCGACCAGCAGAAGGTGCTGCGGCCCCAGCTCGCCCTCCTCACCATCCTGGCGGCCTGCGCCACGGGTCTGGCCCCCTTCGACCTGATGGTGCAGGGCAGTGGCATTGCCGCCGGCGCCGGCCATGTGGACCTCTACGTCCGACTGCCGTTGCGGTTGCTGTTGACCCTGCTGCTGCTGCTGACGGCGGTGGGGTTATTGGTGCCCTTGCCCAAGGACTGGCTGCGACGGGGCGCCCTGATCCCGCTGGCGATGACCCTGTTGATGGTGCCGGTGGCCGAATGGTTGGTGGCGCCCCTGGTGCAACGGTTTTGGGTTCAGCCCCGGGAGCTGGCGGTGGAAACGCCTTATCTCAAACGCACCATCCGAGCAACCCGTCGGGCTTTCGGGCTAGAGAACGTACGTTCAGTGACCCTGCAGCCGCGCCAGAGCCTCACCGCCGCCGACCTGGCCGCGGCACCGGGCACCCTGGCCAACATCCGCCTCTGGGACAGAACGCCGCTGTTGGCCGCCAATCGCCAACTGCAGCAGTTGCGCCTCTACTACACCTTTCCTTCCGCCGCTGTCGATCGCTATCCCCTGCGCGCTGCCGGCCAGGGCCAGGGGGAGGCAACCCAGGTGCTGATCGCGGCCCGCGAAATGGATAGCGGCGCCTTGCCGGCAGGCTCCCGCACCTGGCTGAACCGCCACTTGGTGTTCACCCATGGCCACGGATTCACGGTCTCGCCGGTAAACGCCTTCGGCAGCGATGGCCTGCCGCTTTTCTTCGTCAAGGATCTCGGCCGCAGTCGCAGGGTTCAGGGCCTGCCGCAGCTGGGCATCAGCGATGCCGCAGCCCGGGCGACGCTGCCGGTGGGCCGTCCCCAGCTCTACTACTCCTCTGGGCCGTCCCCTTACGCCATCGCCCCGACGAAGGTGCAGGAATTCGACTACCCCGATGGCGAACTCAATGTTTACAACCATTTTTCCGGCACCAAGGGCATCTCCTTGGCGAACAGTTGGCACCGCCTAGCGGCCGCCCTCTATCTGCAGGAGGCGCGGGTGCTGCTGACGGGCTCCCTGCAACCCAATTCGCTGTTGCTGCTGCGCCGGCAGGTGAAACAACGGCTGGAGGCCCTGGCCCCATTTCTGGATTTCGAGAGCGAGCCCTACCTGGTGACGGCCCGCCTTACGCCCCAGGCGGGCTACCGGGCCGAACAACATCAATACTGGCTCCTCGATGGCTTCACCAGCAGCCGCTCCTATCCCTACAGCGACCCCAACCCCAAGGGGTTGCGCTATTTCCGCAATCCGGTCAAGGCGGTGGTTGATGCCCATGACGGCCGGCTTTGGTTGTATGTGAGTGATCCCGAAGACCCGGTGCTGCGCACCTGGCGTAAAGCCTTCCCCGAGCTGTTTGCGCCCCTGTCGGCCATGCCCCCGGAACTGCTACGCCACATCCGGGTGCCGCAGCGGCAATTCTCGATTCAGTCGGAGCGCCTGCTGAGATATCACGTCACCGATGTGCGCACGTTCTACAACGGGGATGACGTCTGGGCCGTGCCCCAGGAGGTCTACGGCACCACAAATGCGGAAGTTCGTCCATATCACGTCACCCTCCAACTCCCCGGCGAGCGCCAAAGCGAATTCGTGTTGCTGCTGCCCTTCACACCGCTGAAGCGTACCAATCTGGTGGGCTGGCTGGCCGCCCGCAATGACACTCCCAACTATGGGGAGCTGGTCCTGGTGCGTTTTCCCCAACAACGGCTCTTGCTGGGCCCCCAACAGATTTCAGCCCTCACCGACCAGGACCCCACCATCAGTCTGCAATTCGGACTCTGGAATCGCCTGGGGTCAAGATTGTTCAGGGGCAACATGTTGGTGCTGCCCATTGGCAATGGTTTATTATATGTCGAACCGGTCTATCTGCAATCCAAGAGCAACGATCTGCCCACCCTTGTGCGCGTTGTCGTCACCGACGGGCGTCGTTTCCTGATGGAGCAGGACCTGGGGGATGCGATCCGGCGGCTGGTATCAGGGGCGCCGGCGGCGCCCTTGCCGGCGCTGGCCAGGCCCGAGGGCCTGGCGGCTGGCACGAAGCCCTGAATCACGGCGCTGCGAGCGTGACTGGCTTGCCGACTGAAGAGCGGCCCCAAGTCGCTGCAAAAAAAGGGGCCCTTGGCCCCGATTTTTGAGTGTTAGACGATGACCGGCGTCGAATCAGGCGGCGACTGCGGTCTTGGGGTCAAGCTCGCCCTTGGCGTAGAGGGTGGCGTAGTAGTTGATGTCGCGTTGCTTGATCTTGCTGGCGTTGCCGGCGGCCCAGAACTGTTGATAACGGTCGAGGCACACCTGCTTCATGTAAGCCCGGGCAGGCTTGTTGAAATGGCGAGGATCGAAGTTGGTGGGATCTTTGAAGGCCGCTTCGCGGACAGCTGCCGTGAAGGCGAGGCGATTGTCGGTGTCGATGTTGACCTTGCGCACGCCATTGCGGATGCCTTCTTGAATCTCTTCGACGGGCACGCCGTAGGTCTCGGGGATGGCACCGCCGAATTTGTTGATCATGTCCAGCCATTCCTGGGGAACGGAGCTGGAACCATGCATCACCAGGTGGGTGTTGGGGATGGCTTTGTGAATCTCAGCGATGCGACTGATGGCCAGCACTTCGCCGGTGGGCTTGCGGGTGAATTTGTAGGCGCCGTGGCTGGTGCCGATGGCGATGGCCAGGGCATCCACCTTGGTCTTGGCCACGAAGTCCGCGGCTTCGGCCGGGTCGGTCAGGAGCTGGCTGTGGTCGAGGGATCCTTCAAAGCCATGACCATCTTCGGCTTCGCCCTTGCCGGTTTCGAGGGAACCCAGGCAGCCCAGCTCGCCTTCGACGCTGACGCCGATGGCGTGGGCCACATCGACCACTTCCTTGGTGACGGCGACGTTATAGTCGTAGCTGGCGGGAGTCTTGGCGTCGGCCTCTAGGGATCCATCCATCATCACCGAGGTGAAGCCATTGGCTGCGGCGCCATAGCAAGTAGCAGGACTATTGCCGTGGTCCTGGTGCATGACCACCGGAATATTCGGATAGGTTTCAACGGCGGCCAGAATCAGGTGGCGCAGAAAGTTCTCACCGGCGTATTGACGGGCTCCCCGGGAAGCCTGAAGGATCACAGGGCTGTCGGTTTCATGGGCGGCCTCCATGATCGACTGGACCTGCTCCAGGTTGTTCACGTTGAAGGCCGGGATGCCGTAGCCGTTCTCAGCGGCGTGGTCCAACAGCAGCCGGAGCGGAACGAGCGCCATGGGGGATCCTCTCGGAAACGGAAAAGGGGAAGGCGAGACGGAATTTGCGGTGTCACCGCCCATCTCACGATGGATTCTAAAGGATGCTGGACCCAGGCCAACCTGCTGAATCAGGTCGGCGCGGGTTCAGTCGATCAGCTGGCGGCGGCGCAGGGATTGGATTAGGAACGCCTGTTCACGCTCAAGGCGACGGACTTGCTCGGCCTGGCGGGCCAGTTGGCGGGCGGCGGTGATGGACATGGAAGGACCTCAAAGGAGAGCCTGACGGCAGGGCCGCAGGAGGGGAATGCGTTGCTTCGGGATGGGGCCCCAAAGCCCCTCCCCCCTACTTCCGCCGAGAAGGGGCGTGGGCTGCTGCCCGAGCACCGCCTACGGTCAACGACCTGTAAACAGTAACGGTTGATACGGACAGAAATGGTTTGACCCGATACGGAGGACCGTCAACGGCGTCACCTCTGTCCGTGTTCCTGGTTCCCTTGGCCCCGTTGGCCCAGGTCGCGTCTGGCCCCACGGCCAGCGCCTCCCTGCGGCCCCCCCTGCTCGCCCCACCCCGACCCCAGCCCACCGATCCCCTGCTGGAAAGCGATCAACGTTTCCATCCGGTCTGGTCCCCAGGTGGCATGGTGGCCAGTGACGAGCCCCAGGCCTCGGCCGCCGGACGGACCATGCTGAGGCAGGGCGGCAATGCCCTCGATGCGGCGGTGGCCAGTGCCTTCGCCCTGGCAGTCACCCTGCCCCAAGCGGGCAATCTCGGCGGCGGTGGCTTTTTGGTGTTGTGGCTGCCCGGGCGCTCGCCGGCGGCGGCACGGGGCTGCCTCAGCAGGGAGGGGGCGGCCAATCCCGAGCGGCGGCTTGGCCAGGGCACGGCCGTGGCCGTCAACTTTCGTGAAACGGCCCCCCTGGCCGCCCGCGCCGAGATGTTCCTTGGTCCCGGCGGCCGGCTGGATCGCCAGAAATCGACCCGCAGCCTGGCGAGTACCGCCGTGCCGGGAACGGTCGCCGGGTTGGTGCTGGCCCAGCGCTGTTATGGCCGCCTGCCCCTGCAACAGGTGCTGGCCCCGGCGATCGCGCTGGCGGAGAAGGGCTTTCCCGTCAGCCTGGAATTGAGCATGTCCCTGCTCAGGGCCAGGGCCACCCTCCAGGCCGACCCTGGCTCCCGATCCCTCTTCTTGCGGCCGAGCCCCACGGGACTGCGGCCCCTGGCACCCGGCGAGCGCCTGCGCCAGCCCCAGCTTGCCGCCAGCTTGGGACGCATCGCCTCAGGGGGAGCCGCGGGCTTTTACGACGGTCCCGTGGCCGATTCCCTGATCCAGTTGATGGGGCAACGGGGGGGACTGATCCAGCGAGCCGACCTCAGCGGCTACCGGGCCCGGCTGGTGCCGCCGTTGTTGGGCCGCTTCCAGGGCCACCCGGTGCTGACCATGCCCCCCCCTGGTGGCGGCCTCACCCTGCTGCAATTGCTGGCCCTGCTTGAGCCTTTTGACCTGGCGGCGGCCGGTCTCAACGGGGCCGCCAGCCTGCACCCGATGGTGGAGGCCATGAACCTGGCCTTCCGCGACCGCAACGCCCGCCTGGGCGATCCAGACCAACAAACGATTCCGGTGCAGGCCCTCTTGGAACCGTCCTACCTGGACAGCCTGCGCCGCCAGATCGATCCCCGTCGCCATCGGCCCGCCGCCCAGCTTGGCCCCGCGCCGGCCCTGCCGGGGGAAGGCACCCACACCACCCATCTGTCGGTGGCAGATCGCCAGGGGGGCTTGGTGGCCCTGACCACCACCCTCAATTTTCCCTACGGCAACGGGGTCCTAGTGCCTGGCGGCGGTTTCCTGTTGAACAACGAGATGGATGATTTCAGCACCGCCCCTGGCCAGGCCAATGCCTTTGGATTGGTGCAGGGGCCGGCCAACCGCATCGCGCCGGGGCGCCGGCCGCTCAGCTCCATGAGCCCCACGCTGGTTTTCCGGGGCGACCAGACCCCCTGGTTGGCCACGGGCAGCCCCGGCGGCAGTCGCATCATCACCACCGTGCTGCAGGTGCTGTTGAACCGCATTGTCCATGGCCTCAACCTGGCCACGGCGGTCAGCAGTCCCCGACTGCACAGCCAGCTCTGGCCCGACCAAGTCAGCGTCGAAGAAGGGTTCAGCCCCGACACCTTGCAGCTGCTGAAGGCCCAAGGCCACCACTGGCGGCTGGTGCCGGCGCTGGGGTCCGCCAACAGCGTCGAGGTGCTGGCACCGGCCCCTGGCGCCCCGGGGGGCACCTACGGCGTGGCCGATCCCCGTCGCGCCGCAGGTCCTGCCGTGGGGGAATGACATCGCCCCGGGCCTCTCCAGCCTTCCGGGCCACCAGGGGGGACGAATCAGGTTCATGGTTCCACCGGCCGGCGGCAGTTTCCGGCCCTGCCGACTCGATGGCCCCTGGGGGGTTCGCTGGAATCGGAAGGACCCTGCCAAGCCCGCCTATTTCGCCTGGGATCGGCTTGAGTAGGAGGGACCACCCTGCGTCCCAATGGCCCCCTCCCTCGCCCAGCGGCTGGACCGTTCCCTGGCCGTTCTCGGAACCACCACGCTGATCCCTGTCGGGATCCTGGCCCTGGCCTGGGGCCAGGAATTGCTGGATGCCTTGCTTTTCGGTGGCCGTTGGAATCTGCCGATGGTGAATGGCGGTTCGCTGTTGGGGGTGTTGACGGCCCCCTTCAGCCATAGCGGCTTTGGCCATCTGATCAGCAATTCGATCGCCTTTTTGCCGCTCTCCTGGCTGGTGCTGCTGCGGGGACGACGGGACTATTGGGCGGTGTGGATTGGTGTGTATGCGATGGCCGTGCCGGTGTGGTTGTGGTGGCCCGCGGCCAGCCACGGTCTATCCGGGGTCATCTACGGATTGTTTGGCTATTTGCTGGTGATTGGTTGGCTGGAGAAGCGGTTCGTCTCGATCGTGCTTTCCCTGTTGGCCGTGGTCGCTTTTGGCGGCATGTTGCCGGCCCTGGTGCCGTTCCTGAGTCCGGCCGGGGTGAGCTGGATAGGCCACGCCTCTGGTTTTGTGGGCGGCATGCTGGCGGCCCTGGCGATTCACCGTGAAGCCACTCCCCGGCTCTGAACCATGGCCTGGGCAGGGGGACCAAGGATGGGGATTCGGCACCACCTTGACCGGGGGTCGCTGTGCTGCGGGTGGTTGGCTGTGCTGGTCTGGGCTGGTGCGCCGGTCTCGGCCCAAAGCCTCGCTGCCCTGATCCAGGTCCAAGGCCAGCCGTTGGCCGGAGGACGGGTCAGCGGCAGCGCCGTGGTGCCCCTTGAGAAGGCCAGGGGCGGAGACACCCCCGTGCTGACGTTCAGCACGGATCTGGGCCCCGTGCGCCTGCTGCTCGATACCGGCGCCACCTCCTCGATGGTGCGTCCCGAATTGGCAGCCCGGCTGGGCCTGCGGCCCAGCCCCCTGGCGCCGGGGGCCTTTCGCCTGGCGGGGGGGGGAGCCGATTGCCAATCCCTGCGGCCCCAGCGCCTGCCCCTGCCGCCGCTGCGCCTGGGGGGCCTGCGGTTGGTTGGGGTGGAGGCCCTGATGCTGTCCGTGGCGGCCCTGCCCGCGGGGGTGGATGGGGTGCTGGGGGTGCCGAGCCTACGGCTCCTGCCGGTGGCCGTGGACCCCCTGGCCCAGCGGCTCAGCCTGGGCCCTTTGGCCCTGCGGCCCCAGCCGCGACAAACGCTGCCGCTGCGCTGGCATCGGGGGGTGCCGCTGTTGAGCCTCATCACCGTGGCCGGTCGGGTTGAAGCCCTGGCGGATACCGGTGCCGAGGGACTTTTCCTGAGTCCAGCCCTGGCGGCACGCCTCCATCCCCTCAATCAGGCTGAACCACTCGAGATGGTGGGGTTTTGCGGCACCCAGACGGTGCGGCGCCAGACCTTTGCCGGCCTGGCGTTCGCCCCGCCCGTTGCCGCAATCCAGGACCAGCCGGATTCCAGGCAACCAACAGCCCTAGCGCCAAGGGCTCAAGTGCCAGGGGCTCAAGGGCAAGCAGCCCTCGAGCAGCCCAGGGAGGGAATCATCACGGAGAACCCGATTTTCAGCCAACTGGGTGTGGCGGCGATTGTCGGTCAAGAACTGCTGCGGCAACGCCCCCAGCTCTGGCGCTTGGACCTCAAGGAACCGCGCCTGGAGTTGTGGTGATGGTGCTTAGCGACACCGGGGGACAGAAAAGGGCTGGAGGGTGAATAGGGTTGCATGTCATGGACTTCACGCCTTACCTCACAACCCTTGAAGGAGGCAGCCTGGAGGGAGCCCTGCTCTCGGTGGCGGTCAAAGGTCGGGTGGCGATTGCCGTGAAAGGCCGCTTTCTGTTGCGGGCCCTCTGCGAGAGCGTGCAGGACCGCAGCCGTATTGGCTGCGCCGTCACCCAGGAGGAAATCTGTCTCGGCTACCTGGCTGAGGCCGGCCAGGAACCCTGGGAGCTGCTGATTTGCACCGACCACCTGGAAAGTGGCAGCGGCTTTGAGTTGGCTCGCAAAGGCAAGGCCCTTTGGCCCGATCTCAAGGTGGTTGTGCTGGCCCTCGGAGACGTGATTCCTGCCGAGTACGCGGATGCCCCCTGGTTGGAAGCGGTGGTGGCCGAGGCCGATGTGGTGGCAGACCAGCGCCCCCTGCAGGCCGCCCTGCTGGCTGTGATGGGCCACCACTCCTACCGAAGCCCCTCCCTGCGGGGTGGGGCCCTGCCCTATCTCAGCTGTCCGCGCCTAACGCCCAGGGAATATCAGGTGCTCGATTGTCTGGCCTGCGGCCTCAGCGATCGGGAAATCGCCCGGCAATTGATGGTTAGTGAAGCCACCGCCCGCACCTACACCAAGCGCCTGCTCCAGACCCTGGGGGTCAACAACCGTCTCCAGGCCGTCCTCAAGGGGATGCGCTGCGGCATGGTCCAAATTTGATCACGGGCCGTTCGCCACGAACAGAGCCAACAGCAACCCCCCAGGCACAGTGAGAGTGCAGATTTTCACTTGCTTTGAGCGTTTCCACTTCCGGGGCCAACGGCCAGGCTTCCCCGCCTTCACCGCTGCTGCCGGCACTGGTGCTGCAAGGGCTCAACCAGCGGCGCGATGGACCCGGCTGGCGTCAGCTGCTGCTGCATGGGCTTGTGTTGCTGCTGGGAGGTTCCCTGTGGGCCTTGCCGCCCCTGACGCTGAATGGTTTGCAGCCTGGCCTTGTCTGGGGCCTGAAGCTTCTGGGGTTGATGCTCTTGGGTTGGGGCCTGGCCTTCGCCTTCTGCGCCATGCACGAATGTGGCCATCGCACCGCCTTTGCCGGCCGCCGCATCAACGACAGGGTGGCCTGGTGGGCCGGGGTGCTGAGTTTTTACAACGCCGATTTTTATCGGCGCTATCACCAATGGCACCACCGCTACACCCATCTCCCCGGGCTTGATCCCGAATTGGCGGAGGCGCCACCCACCACGCGGCTGGCCTATCTCCTGGAGCTGAGCGGCCTGCCCTGGTGGATCGGCAAGCTGCGCTCCCATTGGCGGGGGCTGCGGGGCGATTTCAGCGATGCGCCTTACATTCCGGCCGATGCGGCTGCGGCGGTGCAGGCGTCGATCCAACGTCAGTGGGCCGTCTATCTGCTGCTGTTGCTGGTCGGCCTGCTTCTGGGTGATGCCAGCTGGTGGCGTTTCTGGTTGCTGCCCCTGGCGCTCGGCCAACCGCTGCTGCGTTTTGTGATGCTGGCCGAGCACGGCGGCTGCCCCTGCGTCCCCGAAGGCGAACGCAACACCCGGACCACCTTGACCCTGGCTCCCTTGCGTTGCCTGATGTGGAACATGCCGTTCCACGCCGAACACCACCTGCTGCCGTCCGTTCCCTTCCATGCCCTGGCGGCGGCCCACCAGCACCTGGCCCCCCGACTCGCCCATCTGCAGCCAGGTTATGGGGCCCTGCATGCCTCTTTTTGGCGGCACCCCGACCAGCTCTGCCTCAGCAGCGAAGTTTGAGGTGTGGCTGTGGCTTCCTTTGCAGACCAAACCTTTCAGCTGGGCGATTTCGAACTGGCCAGCGGCCCGGTGCTGCCCCAGGCCCAGCTCGGTTATCGCACCTTGGGCAACCTGCGGTCCGATCGCAGCAACCTGGTGTTGGTGCCCACCCCCTATGGCGCCTGGGCCCAGGATCAAACCTGGCTGATGGGAACCATTTTCGACCCAGCCCGCTGGTGCCTGGTGGTGGCGGGCCAGTTTGGCAACGGCCGCTCCAGCAGTCCCAGCAACAGCCAAGCGGGCCTGCCCTACGGCGGCTGGCCCAGCGGCCACGTCGACAACGTGCGTGCCCAGCGCCGTCTATTGGAAGAGGTCTTTGCGGTGGAGTCTCCGGCCCTGATCTATGGCTGGTCGATGGGGGCCCAGCAGGCCTATCACTGGGGCGTCCTCGAACCGGAGCGCAGTCAGCGCCTCTGCTGCATCTGCGGTACCGCCCGCACCACAGCCCACAACCGCCTGTTTCTGCTCAGCCTGCGCTCGGCCTTGACCACGGATCCCACCTGGAACGGCGAGCGATTTGTGGCACCGCCCGAGAGGGGTCTGCGCAGCTTTGCCCTCATCTATGCCAGCTGGGCGGCCAGCCAGGCTTTTTACCGGCAGGGCGGCCATCGTCGCCTCGGCTACGCCACTGTCGACGACTACGTCGAGCGCAGTTGGTTACCCGCTTACCGCCGCCACGATCCCCACGATCTGCTGGCCATGCTCGATGTCTGGTTGGCCTGTGACGTCGCCAAGGCTGCGGGCCTGGCCAGCGGGGATGCCCAGGCGGATCTGGCCGGGGCCCTGGGGCGGGTGAGGGCGCGCACCACCGTTGTGGCCTGCGGCCAAGATTTGTATTTCCCGCCCGAGGATTGCGCCGCTGAGGCGGCCCTGATTCCGGCAGCCCGCTTCGAAACCTTGGAATCTCCCCTGGGCCATCGGGCTGGCAACCCCAGGGACTCCCTGCCGGAGCAGGCCCGCCTGCGCCAGATCGTCGAACAACTCTGCCAGGACTGAGGCTGCCACTGCCACTGCCCCGGCTTCACACCTCTGCCTACGTCTACGCCTCGGCCTTCGTCCCCGGCCAGTTCCCCCCGATCCCTGATCTCGTCCCCATGCACGATCTGGTCCGCTTCGCCGCCGCCCATGGCATCCGCCATTTCTTGTTTTCGTTTTGCGATTTGTTCGGGGTGCAGCGGGCCAAGCTCGTGCCCGCCGCCGCTGCCGCCGACCTGGCCGAGAGCGGGGCGGGATTCGCTGGTTTCGCCGCCTGGCTGGCGATGACGCCGGCCGATCCTGATGTGCTGGCGATCCCCGATCCCGCCAGCTTGATGGTGCTGCCCTGGCAGCCCGAGGTGGCCTGGGTGGCCACCAACCTGGAGGTGGAGGGGGTGGCCCTGGAGCAGTCGCCTCGCTGGGTGTTGCAACACCAGCTGCAACGTTCGGAAGCCTTGGGGCTGCACTTTCGCACCGGGGTCGAACCGGAGTTTTTTCTGCTCGAAGACGGGGCCGATGCCATCGCCGATGGCCGCGACCGGCAGAGCAAGCCCTGCTACGACCAGTTGGCCCTGATGCGCCATTACCCCCTGATCGCCGAAGTCTTGGCTGGCATGGAGCAGCTGGGCTGGGGCCCTTATCAAGCCGACCACGAAGATGCCAACGGCCAGTTCGAAATCAACTGGACTTTTGCAGGTGCCCTGTTGACGGCCGATCGCCATGCCTTTTTCCGGGTGATGGTGGCGGCGATCGCCGAACGCCATGGCCGGCGAGCCAGCTTCAGGCCCAAGCCCCTGGCGGACCTGACCGGCAACGGTGCCCATCTGCACGCCTCCCTGTGGGACGCCCAGGGCCGCAATCTCTTCCCCGATCCCAGGGGGCCTTCAGGATTGTCCCCCCTGGCCCACCATTTCCTCGGCGGCCTGCTGGAGCACGCCCCGGCCCTCTGTGCCCTCACCAATCCCATCGCCAACAGCTACAAGCGGTTGGCGCGAACGACCCCCACCTCCGGCGCCAGCTGGTCGCCGGGCTGGATCAGCTATGGCGGCAACAACCGCACCCACATGGTGCGCTTGCCCGACAGCCAACGGCTCGAACTGCGGCTGCCGGATGGGGCCGCCAATCCCTATTTGCTGCAGGCGGCCGTGCTGGCGGCGGGACTCGATGGCATCGAGCGCCAACTGGATCCGGGTCCGCGCAGTGATCGCAACACCGCAGCCGAGCCCCCCGCGGGCAGCGATGGGCGCGCCCTGCCCAGCAGCCTGGAGGAGGCCCTGGCCGCCTTTGCCGCCGATAGCCGCCTCCGGGCGGCCCTGGGGGAACCGTTCTGCCAGGCCTACCTGGCCCTGGCCCCCCGCCGCGACCAGGAGGTGGTGCCCTGAGACCTGGGCTGGCTTGAACTGGCCTCAGGAGGCTGGCCCGCCTTCGGTTCCCCTCCCAATTGGTGAGGTCTGCCGAACAGGGTGGTGGCCGCCGTACCGATCGGGTCGGTCCCTACGACAACGGATCGTAGTGATTGGGTCGAAAGTGTCTTCACCGGGGAGACGACCCCGCACCGAACCGCTCCCGGACGGAGCGCCAGCCAACCCCCAATCCACCATGTTGACCCTTCGCACCCCCTCTCCCTTTGACCTGTTCGAGCGGCTCGAGCAGCAAATGCACAGCGCCGAACGGGTACCCGCCGCAGAGGTGCATGAAACTGACAACGCCTACGAAGTGGTTCTTGAACTCCCCGGAGTTGACAAAGATGCCATCGACGTCAAGGCCACCGATCGCACCCTGTTGATCAGTGCTGAGCGCCGCAACCCCCAGCAAAGCCCGTCGCCCCAGGCCAGCGGGCCGCATGCCAGCGAGGCAGCCCCTAGCCCCGAAGCTCCGGCCAAGGTCGGCCGCGGACCGCTGCTCAGTGAATTCCGCTACGGCACTTGGAGCCGCAGCTTCCGTTTCCCCAGCGGCATCGACCGGGAGAACCTCAGCGCCCATTACCAAAGCGGTCTCCTCAGCGTCCGGGTGCCCAAGGCCCAGACCATGACCACCGTGAGCGTCAAAGTCGAAGGCTGAACCCGGGGGGGATCACGACCAACGACGCGATGCGATATTCCCCGGCCAAGGCCGGGGATTTTTTTTGGCGTCGCAACCCCAGGGGAGTGGCCTTGGTCTCTCAAGGTAGTCAGCGAATACGGGGTTGTTGTCTGGATTGCGTATCTATTGATCCATGGGCCTGAATCCCTGGGGCCATGACTTTGGCGACCAATAACGAACTCTTTAACGTCACTGCCTGCGCCCTGGTATCAGCCCTGCGCACAGCCGCTCAACTCGGCCACTGCCTTGGATAACCACCCTTTTTTAGTTCATCCGCGCAACAAAATGGCTCCGTTCCCCTTTGCCTAGCTAGCTTTGTCACAGAGAAGGATTCATCTTCTCTCTCTCCCTCGCTGCATCACCATGGGCATCAACGACAAGATCAACGCCGTCGCCAAAGACACCGAAGGCAAGCTGCAGGCGGCCGCCGGTGAGCTCACCGATGACCCCCTTCTCAAAGCCAAGGGGGATGCCAAGCAGGTTCAAGCCAAGGTCATGGACGCCGCTGGTGATCTCGGTGACAAGGTCGCCGGTGCTGCTGATGCCGTTGGCGACAAGGTAGCCGACGCCGCCGATGCCGTTGGTGACAAAGTAGCCGGTGCCGCCGATGCCGTTGGCGACAAGGTGGCCGACGCCGCCGAGGCGATTGGCAATGTTTTCAAAGGAATTACAGGCAAAGCCTGAATCCTGCCAAAAACCCGTCGACAAATCGTCTGCGGCCTTCCCCCCCCCTCACCATTGCGAATTGCATGGTTGAGGGGGGGCTTCCCTTTGGTGGCTCCTGATGTGTGTAAGGTAAAAGTTCCGGCAGAAGCTGGCGAGCACCGTGATCTGGGCTCGCAATGCCGGAGCCAGCACCGAGTTCCGCCTCCTGCGCTTCCTGGAGGGGACCCACCAGGTCCATGACAACGGGCGCGCTCCCCAGGGGGCGCTCACCCCAAGGTGCGAGATCCATATCCGTGAATGTTCAACCATGTCCGTTTCCAACCATCCCCCTCTCCTGCCCCCGGCCCGACTGCTGCCCACCCCCCGCCATGGGTCTGTCCGTCTGGCCAGTGCCGTTTGGCCTGGCCTATGCCACGAGGCCAGCACCCCCCAACGCCATCGCCTCGGCGAAGGTCTGCTGCCGGGGCCCATTCCCTCCCCCAGCTGGGAAGAACTCCTGGGGCGGCGTTGATCCCTCCAGCCCAGTTACCGGGACTCAGGCCCCGGCCCCCAGATCGAGGGGGTTAGGCCCTGGCTGCCAAAAGTAAAAGGCCTGAGTAGAAAGGGTCCAGATCTCCCTGCACCTATGCTTGCGCGCCCTGGACGCCTGGGCCGTCGGGTCCGCCTGCCGGTCGTTCTGCTCGCCGCCTGTTCGTCCCTGGCCTGGGCGGGCCTTGCCGCAGCGGCCCCCTTGGGGGCGGCGACAGTGCCCCCCCAGGCAGCCGCCACTCTTTACTCCGGTGGACCCATCCTGACGATGGCCGGCCCCACCCCCACCTACGCCGAGGCGCTGGTGGAGCGGGGCGGCCAGATTCGCTATGTCGGCTCCCTGGCTGGTGCCCTGGCCGCTGCGGGCCCCGGCGCCCGGCGCCTTGATCTGGCGGGCCATGCCCTACTGCCGGGTTTCATCGATGCCCACGGCCATCTGCCCGACTATGTGGCCACCTGGGGCCGGCCCGATCTGAGTCCGCCGCCGGTGGGACAAACCCGCAGCATCCCTGAACTGCAGGCGACGGTGCGGACTTACCTGGCAGCCCATCCGGCCCCGGCCGGCCAGCTGCAGTTCTTCGTCGGCTACGACGACAGCCTGCTAGCGGAACGGCGCCACCCCACCCGGGCCGACCTTGATGCGGTGAGTGCCACGGTGCCGATCCTGTTGATGCATGCCTCCGGCCACCTGGTGGTGGCCAATAGCCCCGCCCTTGCCCTGGTGAAGATCACCAAGGCCACCCCTAATCCAGCCGGCGGCCTTATCCAGCGCGATGCCGCCACGGGCGAACCCAATGGGGTGCTGGAAGAAACGGCGGGCCTGCAGTTCATGCCGCTGATTCCCCAGCCCAGCCTGGCGGAGAAACTGCGGCGTTTGGATCAAGTGCAGAAATGGTGGGCCAGCTACGGCATCACCACCGCCCAAGATGGCTTGAGCAATCCCGGCAATCTGGCCCTGCTGCGCGAAGCGGGTCGCCAAGGGCGCCTGATTGTGGATGTGGTGGCCTATCCGTTTTTCAGGGTCCTGGGGGATCTCAATTCCCTTGATGGCAGGCTCAAGGGCGTTGAGATTCATACCCCCGGCTCCTCCGCCCCGCTGGGTTCGATGGTGTCGAACGCTGGCCGCGAATTCGCCGGCACCGCCACGGCGGCCCCGGCGCCGCCGCTGGATGGGGCGGGCACGGCAGCGAAGCTGAAGGTGGGGATCTACGAAAATCAGCTCAAGATCGGCGGCATCAAGCTCACAGGCGATGGCTCGCCCCAAGGCAAAACAGCCTTCGTCAGCCAGCCCTACGCCAGCCCGCCCGCCGGCCAGAAGGCCGATTACCGCGCCTACCCGGTGATGAGCCAGCAGGAAGTAGACGACTGGGTGGCTTTCGGCTACCGCAACAACATCCAGGTAATCACCCACACCAATGGCGACGCCGCCCTCGACCAGTTGCTGAATGCCGTGCGCAAGGCCCGCAGCACCTACGGCAGCAAGGATCTGCGGCCCGTAGCGATCCATGCCCAGCTGGCCCGCCACGACCAGGTTGACCAGATGGGAGCCCTGGGCATCGTGCCGAGTTTCTTCACCGCCCACACCTTTTTCTGGGGTGACTGGCACCGCCAGAGCTTCGGCGAGCAGCGGGCGGCGGGCATCAGCCCCACGGGCTATGCCTACGGCAAGGGGGTGATCTTCACCAACCACAATGATGCCCCTGTGGTGCCCCCCGACATGCTGCGCCTGGCCCAGACGGCCGTGCTGCGCACCACCCGCAGCGGTTTCGTGCTGGGGCCCGCCGAGCGAGTGTCCACCTACGTGGCCCTCAAGGCGATGACGGACTGGGCGGCCTATCAATATTTCGAAGAAAAGAGCAAGGGCACCCTTGAGGCGGGCAAACGCGCTGACCTGGTGATCCTGGAGCGCGATCCGCTCCAGGTGGATCCCAGCAGCATCAGCACGATCAAGGTGCTGGAAACGATCAAGGAGGGGCGGCCGATCTTTCGGCTGGGGGTCGATCGCCTCGATCGAGCTGCAGTGAACAGCGCCAGCCAGGTGGCGCCTAATCCCAAATTGGCCCACCATGGCCATGGTCATTGAACGCCTTCAACCCGTACGCCTGGAACCATGCAACGCCTTCTTCTTGCTGCTGGAGCCCTTTTGCTCGTGGTTGGTCTGCTCTGGCCGCTGATCAGCAGCAGCGGCCTGGGCCGCCTGCCAGGGGATATCAGCATTCAACGGCCCGGCTTCAGCTTTTATTTCCCGCTCACCAGCGGTCTGTTGGTGTCAGCTGGCCTCAGTTTGGTGCTGTGGTTGCTGCGGCGTTGACCCTGCGAGCCGGGCGGTTCATAGCCTGAACATCACCTGAGAAATCACAACCCAGGCGTCCTTGTCGCCAAAGGTGTCATAGGTGGTCAGTTTGTAATTGCCTTCGAGGCCAAGCTGCAACCAGGGGTTGACGTCCCAGACCAAGTTGGCGAAGGCGGTGGCGTTAGTCAACAGGCTGAAGGCGCCGCCGTCCTGGGCGTGGTCGATGCCGTAGCCGAGATTGAGGCGCAGATTATCGCTGAGGTAGACGTACAACTGGACCCAGCCCCCGGAGGTCGGCACGGCCTGGTTGGAGCTGCGGTTGTAGGTCTGCAGGATGCCGGACATGTATTCCCCCAGGCCCTGGCCGGTGTAGAGCTCGCCTGAGATGCCCAGCCGCCGCCCCAGGGCCAGCTGGCCATCGAAGGCCGCTCCCCAGACAGAGATCACGGAGCGATCACTGGTCAGGGTGAAGGGAGTGAGGGCCCGGATGTTGTCGAGGACGCGCAGCTTCCCCACTACGCCGGAGAAGCCCAGCTCCAGGGGCCGCAGCTGGCGGCCCCCCGCCCGCTCCTTGCCGGCCCCGAATCCCAGGGACAGGCGGCC
Organism: Cyanobacteriota bacterium; assembly: GCA_026389315.1. Lineage (GTDB taxonomy): Bacteria > Cyanobacteriota > Cyanobacteriia > PCC-6307 > Cyanobiaceae > Cyanobium. Next base: position 21,430 of record JAPLIC010000053.1, on the reverse strand, counting down.
TTCGACATTGGGCCAACCATTGTCCTCGACGATTTCCTGGCTTTGGAGATTGGACAGGTCGACCTGGTCGGGCAGGGCGGTGGTGACGGGGGAGGAAGCGGCCAGCTGAACGGCCCCACCAAAACCATCGCCCGCCTTGAAGTGGTTTTCTAGCCGGAATTGGGGTCGGTAGGCGCCGGGGTTGCCGGAGGCGGCCAATTTGCCATTGGGCAAGGTGTCGGGATCGCGGGGCGCGAAGACATCGAATCCCTGGCCGGCGGCCAAACGCCAGGTTCCATTACTGATTTCGCCGTAGTAGACCACCGGGGTGAACTGATAGCCCTCGGCCAAGATGTTGTCCTGCAGCCAGAAGATGGCAAAGGCGCCAGGGGTCCACCCATGCCATTGCGGACCCTGGAAGGCGCCGTAGACCATGCTCTGTTGGGCCGAGAGGTCGTAGGAGGTGTCAGGGTTTTTGGGGCTGACGATCAGGGGTTGACCCGAGTTGAAGGTGAAGCGGCTGCTGGAAAAACCCAACAGTTTGGCCTCGGCCCACAGCCTCAAGCTGGCGCCATTGGACTGCAGGGTGAAGCCCTTGCCGTTGTTGTATTGCAGACCTGCTGGCTGGGCCGTGGCAGCACCGGCCTGGGGCGCAGGGCTCGCTTCTGGGGCAGGGCCGGCCGCTGCGGCTGCGCCGGGGGGCGCTGCGCTGGCGGCTGGTGCGCTGGCGATCGTCGCGGGGCTGGGGCCAGGGACGGGCGCGAGGGCAGGGGTGCTTGCGGCGGGGTTGTCTGCAGCCACCGGCGTTCCGCTCAGTTGGCTGCGCAGCTGGGCCAATTCAGAGGCCAGGGTCTCCTGGCGGGCGGCTTCGGCAGCGAGCTGGGCTTGTTGCGCCGCCATCTGGCGCCGCGATTGCCGCAGTTCGCGCTCGAGCCGCTCGAGCCGTTGCAGGGCCCCCAGGGCCGGCTGGCAGGCGGGGGTGGCCGCAATCGTGGCTGCCAGAGCTGGATCGCGCTGCAGGAGCTGGGCTGCGGGGGTGTCGGGGCTGAGCCTGAGGGCCTGGCGGCAGGCGGGATGGGCCAGGGCCGGCTCCAGGGCCGCCAAGGGCAGATCGGCTGCCACCGCAGCGCCGCCCAACAGGGCCAGGGGCAATAGCAGGGGCCAGGGAGGCAAGGCCCTGGGCTCAGGAGGAGGGACCATGCCCCTGGGGCTGCCGTTGGCCGAGGTCTGCACGCCGTTAAGGATTCGCGTTGGCACGATGGTGCCGACCCTGCCGCCCCTTGACCAGCCATCTGCAGGGGAGAGAGTGTCTAAAAAACGCAAAAAAGCTTGGCGGCTGCGGCCCTCCATCGCCAGGCTTTGGTCACCCTTGTCCTGCGTATGCGCCCCCTCGCGTCCGTCCGCACCTTCGCCCAAGCCGTGCCTGCCCCGCTACTTCTCGGTGGGCTGTTCAGCCTGGCCCTTCCCCTGGGGCCCGGGGGCGCCGTTGCTGCCAGCCCGTCGGGTCCAGCGGCCACGGCGAAAGCCACGCTGCCTGCAATGGCGCCTGCAATGGCACCCGGTACGCCAACCCTCTACAGCGGCGGCGACATCCTCACCATGGCGGGGCCAACGCCGGCCTATGCCGAGGCGCTGGTGGAGAAGGATGGCCGCATCATTTACGTCGGGCCCCTGGCCGGGGCCATCAAGGCGGCCGGTGGCGGCGCCCGCCAGGTGAACCTGGCCGGACGCACGTTGCTGCCGGGCTTCATTGATGCCCACGGCCACATGGTGCTGGCCAGCCACACCCTGCTCAATGCCGACCTGAGCGGCGTCAGGTCGATCCCCGAATTACTGGGGCGTTTGAAGGCCCATGCCACCAGCCTGCCGGCGGGGGTGTGGGTGGAGGGCCTGGGCTATCGGGCCGAGCAGCTGGCCGAGCAGCGCCATCCCAGCAAGGAGGAACTCGACACGGTGAGCAGCACCCGGCCGGTGTTCGCCCAGGACGGCTCCGGCCACCAGGGGGCGATCAACTCGGTGCTGATGAAGCAGATGGGTTGGACGGCCAGCAGCAAGGATCCTGCCGGCGGGGTGATCAGCCGCAAGCCGGGCAGCAGCGAGCCCAGCGGCCCGATCGCCGAGGCGCCGGTGTTTGCGGTGCTGGCCGCCAAGGCGCCCCTGACGCCGGCCCAGATCCGCCAGGGTGTTGGCAAGGCCGTGGCCCTCTGGGCGGCCAATGGTCAAACCACGGCCTCCGAGATGGGCTTTGGCCTCAGTGATGACGACATCGACGTGGCCCGTCAAATACTTGACGAGACATTGCTGCCGATCGACCTGCTGCTGTTCGTGAAGCATTCCTTCCTGGAGCAGGCCAAGGCGGGTCGCAGCGCCGTCGTCGCCAAGTACGCCGATCCCGCATCGCGGGCGGCGCGGGTGGATGGCGATGGGCGCTATCTCAATCGGGTGCGGCTGGCGGGGGTGAAGTTCTGGCTGGACGGCAGCATGGATAACGCCTTCATGTCGCAGCCGTACACCAACAATCCGCCGGGCAATACGGAGAGGAACTTCCGCGGCCTGGCCGTGGACCCCCAGGCCGCCGTGGAGGCCAGCGTGGCCACCTATTGGAAAAGCAACCGCCAGGTGGCGGGACACGCCATCGGCGACCAGGCGGTCGACAATTTTCTGGTCGCCATCGAGAAGGCCGCCGCCGCCCAGGGACCGGCCGATCACCGGCCGATCATCCAGCACGCCCAGTTCCTGCGACCCGACCAGATCGGGCGGGCCAAAAAGGTGGGGGCGATCACCAGCTTCACCGCCGGCGGCATCTATCCCATGGGCGACTATCTGGCCCGCTTGATGGGCCCGGAGCGGGTGGCCTGGGCCGGGGCGGCCGGATCGGTGCAGCGGGCCGGCATCCCCTGGACCCTCCACCACGACATGCCGGCGGGCGTCAGCCCCAGCCTGATCTACGCCCTCTGGAACATCGTCAACCGCACCACCAAATCGGGCGTGGTGCTGGCTGCCCGGGAAAAGGTGAGCCCCTACGACGGATTGCGCGCCATGACCATCAACGGCGCCCACCAATACCACGAGGAAAAAAGCAAGGGTTCCCTGGAGCCCGGCAAGTTGGCCGATTTAGTGGTGCTCAGCGCCAATCCCCTCAAGGTGGAGCCGCTGGCCATCAAGACCATCCAGGTGCTCGAAACGATCAAGGAGGGCCGCAGCATCTACAGCAACCCCTCCCTCAACGCCGCAACACCCGCCGCCCCCATCAACGACAAAGACAACTGTTTGGTGCCCCATGGCCAGCAGCCCACCAAGCGCCTCAATCCCGCCCAGGAGGCGACCCTGGAGCGGTTGCTGGCGCCAGGGAGGTGAGGACGTTGATGTTGTTCTGGTCTGGCTCCAATCCGTTGGTGGCGGTTGTAAGGGGCGGTGGCTGCGGCGGCGGCCCTTCCTTGGCCAGGGGGTGACCTGGGTGGATCTGGCCGGCATCGCCCGCCACTCCGGCTAAACGATGGCTCCGTGCTCAGCGCCGAGCAACGCTGCGGCTCTCCACCCCTCTGCCCGGACGTGGTGATCGAGCTGGCCAGCACCAATGGTGCAAACACCAATGGTGCAAACACCAGTGGTGCAAACACCAGTGGTGCAAGCCCCTCGGATCAAGGCCCCCGTGGCGTCACGGCCTTACGCCACAAGATGGCCGCGTACATGACCGACAGCGCCCGGCTGGGCTGGCTGGTGTTTGCCGAGCAGTGGGATGGGGACATCTGGCGGCCCGGTGGCGGCGTGATGGACCCTGGCGAACCCCTGCGGATCGAGCCTGCGCTGACGCTGGAGGGTGGGGAGTTGTTGTCGGGGTTACGGCTGGAGTTGTCAGAGATCTGGAGTAGCTGAAGGGAAGGCTGGGGTGGATACGTAGGGATGAGCTATTTTGGGCTTTAGCCTCGACTGGCTAAGAGCATCGAATACAGTTAAGACTGGATTAGCTGGCTTCAAGGCTGCCCCTGAACGATTCCGGCGGCGTGACTGAACCCGAAGGCCTGCAATTCGAGTCCAGCTACAGCGTCTTACCCCATTGGCTGGAACTGGCTGGCTTATGTTTGTCCCTTCAGCGAATAACCATGCGTCGTGCGTGGACAACCGGGTGGAGATTCGCGTTGCGGCTGCTTGCCGTACCCATTGGGCTGGCCGGGGTCTTGCTACTGGGCTGGGCCCTGATCCGGGCGATTCTTTCCTTGGGGTTTCACACCAGGGTTGGGCAGGTGTTGCTCGCACTTGGTGCGTTCTGCATCGTTGTGGAGGCCCTGGAGGCTGGCTGGCACCAGTTGTCAGCACTGCAACGGCGCAAGGCCCAGGCCAGTTGGCGGTGGCGGACGCGGGGGCTGTTGCGCTCCAGGGCCTTGAGCCTATGGCCGGTTGTGCTGGTGCTGCTGACCTCATTGCTGGGGATCGCGGACTGGTTTAAGGCGGCAGGCTGGAGCAGACCTATGATGCTGGGATTGATTGCGACGGTTGGCATTTATGGCTACCAACGTGAAAAAAGAGAGAAGCAGAAGGACCTCCTGGCTTTCGCCGATGTGGCGCGATATCGATTCGCTGAGGAAGCAAAACGAATCCACCAAGAAAGAGATCGAGAGCATGAGGAGAAAATCCAAGCAGACCGAGACAGAAACCGAGCAATTGAGGAGCAAGTCCAAGCAGATCGAGATAGAAACCGAGCAATTGAGGAGCGAAACCGAGATCTTGAAAAGGCAAAACAAAGCGCTAGAATTGATCGAATCAAACGACTTCAACGCCCTTCTTAGGGAAGCGACAATTCCCGGCGGGAATGATTCAGATCATCCTGAAGCTCACCTGGATCTTGAGCTTCTTGAAGAGAAGCTTGTGACACTCGGTTGTGATGTTGATGACATTCCCTTTTTGTTTGATGTGCTTGAACTGACTAAGAGAAAAGAATTAAGTGCACCTCGAAAAATTTTTCTTTCCAGCCCCGCGATTCAGAGTCAAGTAAATCGTCGCAAAAATTCTTGCATAAAAAGAGATTGGCAAGACCAAAATTTTTTAATGGGTCCGAACCAAATTTGGGCGAGCTACATCTTTCATGCAACACAAATTCATGCTCTCAATACGGCTGCCGAAGTCGTCTTCATTACTCGCGAGTTGAAACTCAGTGACTGCGACGACCAGGCCAAAGTAGCAACCCATTAATTGATCGACTACAACAACACCGCGGTTTTGCCGAATACGCTTCCGTAAATGGTTTAAATTGCGTGTAAATACTTATCATTCTCATTCGAAGCTATCCGACAGTTTGAGGATCCGCTTGCCAATAACGCAGCATGCCAGTCACCATAACCCCGGTTGAACAGATTCAACTTCAGCGACTGCCGCCCCTGAGCCCTGCAGCCCCCTACCCTTCCCCCCTTTCTCCACCACACCCTTACCCACTGCTTTAGCTTCCACCTCAGCCTCAGGAATCATCGTCTTAGGCACCTCACTCCAAAAGCCACGCTTGCGTTCGTGATCCCGCCGCAGCTGCAGCATATAACTGCGGTGATCAACCAGTCCCCCCCAATCGTTGATGGCGGCGGCTAAACGGTGGCAGGTTTCGAGATGGCGGGCCGCGTGGGGATAGCGCTTGGAGCGCGCCACCTTGAGCGTGAAATCGATCATCGCCCGCAGACAAACTGTGGCCGCCAGCGGCTGGCGTTTTTCCAGCAGTTCTGCCAGCGGCGCCAGCAGGTAGTAGCGATCGCCATTCAGGGGCTTGGGCGCAGCCAGCACCAGCCGGGCGGCCCGGTGCGGCTCCGGCCAGTGCAGCAGAAACCACAAAGCCTCTTCCAGGTCGTCGTGTTCCGCCACCAGATCGAGGGCCTTCTCTTCGGCGGGCAGGTCCTCAAAGGCCGGCAGCCGTTTGAGGTAGTCGCGTAGGTGGCGGCTTGACAGCTCCATCAGGGCAAAATCCCAGCGCTGGGCCTGGGCCTCGTCGCTACGGCCGAGGGCCTCCAGCGCATCCAGGCGCGCATCGCACCATGCCTCGGCGCCAGCGCGACGCCGGCGCAGGGACGGGTCGGCCGCCTGCAGCAGCGTCAGCGCCTCCTCCGCCCGGCCGGCCTTGGTGAGCCGCTCCGCCACATTGGCCGCAATCGCCGGCACTGTTAGCGCTTCAGGGCTGTGGTCGCGATACTCGGCCAGATAGGCCTCGGCATCGCCCAGGGCATCGGCGATGTCGAGCATGGCGATGCTCACGATCAAATCGGGCTGGGTTTTGGCCGTCGCGGTGCCGCTGGAGCGCTGGCGCAGGGTTTCCAGGCGCAGGTGCAGATGGGCCAGCCCCTCGGGCCCCAGGGCCGGGCCCAGATCACGCACGATTGGATCGAACTGGCCATAGCTGTTGCTCACCACCGCGGCATAGACCTGATCAGCCAAGTTCTGCGGCTTGCCGCGGGCCGCCAGGGCCACCTGGCCGAGGGCGGCGCTGACCTGATGGAACCAGTCCCGTAGCACCGCATCGCGGTCATCACAGCGCTCGATCAGCTCTGCGGACAGCTCCAGCACCTCCCAGAGCAAATCCATCGCCAGATCGGCATCATGAGCCGCGATCGGTCCGCAGATCGCCTGCCGCTGCCGCTCCAGCTCCCGCAGCAGCTCATCGCGTTGGTGGTCGTCGAGCAGGCTGCATGCGCGGGCGATGCTGGCCAGCCGCTTGCGCAGCTCCCGCGCCATCTCCAATGGCCCCTTTTGCTCGGCCAGCGCCAGCCGCAGCAACCGTTTGCTGGCGTTGTTGCCCTCGCACAGCACGATCAGCAGCTCCGCCAGCCGGGCCGCCCCCAGGGCTTCGAGATTTTTGGCATTGAGGCTGCCCTTCGCTGCGCCTTTGGCCGCCATTGCTGGTGGTGGTGATGCTGTCACTTCCAGTCTCGGTCTGCTGGGCTTGCTCCGCACCCCTTGCAGGATGAAACCCATGGCTTGGGGAGTGAACCTCAAACCCCATCCCCATCCCCCAAGGGCGGCTGGCCCATCAGGGAGAGGAAAGTCCGCAATCGGTTTCGGTTGATTTCGGTGGGCTCGAGCTGGACTCTGGCGGAAAGCAATGCTGCTTGATCAAGGCGCTCAAGGCATCGTCCCTGGCGTTGAGCTTCGCGAGCCTGGCGTTCTCGCGCCTGAGCTGCTCGGTTTCGTTCTCGATCTGCTTCGTTCTCTCGTCGATTTGCTCGATCTGCTTCTCGATCCGCAGTCTCTTTTGCCTCTCGCGCAAGATCGCGATCTCGCTCTCTCTCGTGCGCTGCTCGTAGCCGGGATCCCGTCGCCAATTGAGAGTCGATAAGAACGACCGCCACCGAGGCAGCGATGCAGGGGATGCCCCATTGCTGCTGGATCGGGAGGCTGCGGCCGGCGACGGTGATGTGGTCATAGGAGGAGAACAGGGCGATCAGGCCGAGGATCAGACCGCCAATGGCCTGAATTAGACCGAGCTGGTCAAGACCGAGCTGGTCAAGACCGAGCCGGTCAAGACCGAGCCGGTCGCGGCCGGGCCAGGGGCGGTTCAACTGTGGTGATTCTGGCGGGGCTTGCGGCTGGATGCCGTCACCTGGCGGGCCGGAGTCGGTGGGCGCTGCTGGAGTCAGGGGGGGAGAGACACGGGGCTGGTGAGGGCCGACTTCGGCCCTTTATCCAGTGCCACCGGTGGTTCAGCTCTGCTGTGCCGCAGGCTCCTCGTCACAGCCACCAGATTTAGCGGGCGATCAACGTTGCGAAGTGGATTGCGAACAACCTGTCTATGCCAGCATTACGTGTTTTGGGGCAACCCCAATTTTGGCCAGGCATTGCCTAGCAGCACAGAAGCTTGGCCATTCCCATCGACATTTTAAGCAAGCTAATCGGCTTTGATACCGCATCTCAACAACTGTGGTCACTGTCAAGCTCGATGAGCGGCAAGTAGTGGCGAGGCTGATGGTGGCGGAACCAACAGGAGCCGAATCATCCCAAAAGAGCTACAATTCAGATGTTGCCGTCAAATCACCAGGCGACCATTTCGCAGCTAAACAGGAAGATTGAGATGCCAGCGGCCAACTCCTTACCCTTCCTCCAGCGCATCGAGCTCAGGAATGTGCTCTCCTTCGGCCCAGAAACCGATGGGCTCGATCTTCGGTCCCTCAATCTGCTGATTGGCCCCAACGGTTCTGGAAAATCGAACTTCATCGAAGCTATCGCCCTGATGCGGGCAGCTCCTAGCGAATTTAGCAAGGTCACCCGCAAAGGCGGTGGCGTTGCGGAATGGATCTGGAAAGGGAACGCCGATGGCGCTGCCTGTATCGACTGGGTGATGAGCTATCCCCCGGGCACCCGGACTTTGCGGCATCGCATCGCCTTCGGCTCAGCCGGCCAGGGATTCGCGCTGAAAGATGAACGCCTAGAAAATGCCTTGGCCTGGCTCGCTCAGCCCACTATTCGCTTTTATTACCGCCCTACACAGGGCCAACATGTGGTAAGTGTGCGCGTCCAGCATGAGATTAGAGAGCGGCTGCTGGCGCAAGACAGCCTGGAGCCCGATCGCTCGATTCTCGCCCAACGGCGGGACCCAGACATCTATCCCGAACTGGCCTGGGTGGCCCGCAACTATGAGCGCATCCGCCTCTATCGCGAATGGACCTTCGGCCGCCAGGCCGTGTTCCGCGATCGGCAAATTGCCGATGGGCGTAACGATGTGTTGGAGGAAGACTTTTCCAACCTTGGCCTGTTCCTTAACCGCCTCAAAACCCGCCAACCCGCCGCAGCCCGAGCGATACTGAATGGGCTGGCAGATCTATATGACGGCATCACAGAATTTAATGTACTGATTCAAGATGGATCCGTCCAGGTGTTCTTCACGGAGGGAGACTTTGTGATTCCAGCCACACGGCTCTCCGATGGCACCCTGCGCTATCTCTGCCTGCTGGCGATCCTCTGCGACCCCGATCCGCCGCCGTTGATCTGCATCGAAGAACCCGAGCTCGGCCTGCATCCCGATGTGCTGCCCAAGCTGGCCGATCACCTGCTGGAAGCCTCTAAAAGAACTCAGCTGATCGTCACCACCCATTCCGATGTGCTGGTGGATGCTATGAGCGAGCACCCCGAAGCAGTGGTGGTCTGCGAGAAGCATCACGGCAGCACCAAGATGACCCGCTTATCGGCCGATGCTCTCAAGGTGTGGCTGGAGAAATACCGCCTGGGTGAGCTGTGGATCCGAGGCGAACTGGGAGGAACCCGCTGGTGAGTGCCCATTTGTACATCGAAGGTGGAGGCAACTCGAAGGAGGAGAAGATCCGTTGTCGCGAGGCATTCGCAAGTCTTCTCAAACGCCAAGGATTTTCCGGTCGCATGCCACGGCTCACAGCTTGCGGCGGGCGTGGTTCCGCCTACGACGATTTCAAGACCGCCCACGCCAATGCCCAGCCGCGCCATGGCAATCCTCCAGCAGAAGCTCTGATCACAAACCCCATGGCCACCCAGGGGGCAATCAGCCAAGATCGAGTAACCGCCCCCGCACCAGCTCCGCCTGGGCCCGAGCTTCCGCCAGATTCGCCTGGCATTCGGCCACCACCTCCGGCGGCGCCTTGCCGGCGAAGTTGGGGTTGGCAAGCCGACCGGCCAGGCCGGCGATTTCCTTTTCCACCTTGGCCAGATCCTTCTGCAACCGCTCCCGCAGGGCATCAAGGCTCTGCTGGGGAACGCTGAGGCCCACCTGGGCGTCGCTGTCGACGATTCCCAGCAACTGGCCGGCGGTTGGTTCGGCTTCCCAGTGCAGCTCGGAGGCGCCCACCAGGCGGCTGATTTTGCCCTGATTGGCGATTACGAAATCTCGGCGAGCGGCGGTCGGGGTGTGGATGCCGATCGGCAACTTCTCGGCGGGTTTCACCCCCGACAGGGCCCGCAGGTTGCGGATGGCGCGCACGGCGTCAATGCCGAACTGGAAGGCGCTTTCGTGGGAGGGATCCAGCCACTGCTGATTGGGCTGGGGCCAGCGCTGCAGGGCCAGAAACTCACTGGCCTCGGCCCCGGTGACGGCATGCCAGAGGTCTTCGCTGAGGTGGGGCATGAGCGGGTGAAGCATCACCAGCAGGGCTTCCAGGCTGTGGGCCAGCACCCGGCGAGCGGTGGTGCGGGCGGCCTGGTCATCACCGAAAAGGCGCGGTTTGGCCCACTCGATGTATTGGTCGCAGAGGTCGTTCCAGGCGAATTCATAGAGCAGCTTGGCGGCCTCACCGAGGCGATAACTGCCACATAGCTCGGCACATTGGCTACTGGTGCGCACCAATCGCGACAGGATCCAGCGGTCTTCGCTCTCCAGTTCGGCGAGCACCGGTTCGCCAAGGGAAGCCGGCGTCTCCCCCCCCAGGTTCATCAACGCAAACCGGGTAGCGTTGAACAGCTTGTTGGCGAAGTTGCGGGCCGCCTCCACCGTGGCGGAGGTGTCGGTTTTGCGGTCGTAGTCGAGGCGGATGTCCTGGCCGGCGCCGGCCACCTCGCGCACCAGGGCGAAGCGCAGGGCATCGGCGCCATAACGCTCGATCAGCAGCAACGGATCGATGCCATTGCCGGCTGATTTGCTCATCTTGCGGTTGTTCTCATCGCGCACCAGGCCGTGGATGTAGACATCGCCGAACGGTGCTCTGGCCTCCGGCAAAAAAGCACCGGCCAGCATCGTCATGCGGGCTACCCAGAAAAAGATGATGTCGAAACCCGTCACCAGCACGCTGGTGGGATACCAGGTGGCCAGATCGGCGGCAGCCGGATCGGGCCAACCCAGGGTGGAGAAGGGCCAGAGGCCACTGGAAAACCAGGTGTCGAGCACATCGGGGTCCTGCTCCAGCACCAGATCCCGACCCGCCGCCAGGCTTGCAGCACCAAACTGCGCCTCCGCCTTAGCCCAAGCCTCCGCCTCACTGCGGCCCACGAAGTAGGGCGTGGCCTCAGTGATCACCCCCCCCGTTTCACTCACCACAAACCAGGCGGGGATGCGGTGGCCCCACCACAGTTGGCGGCTGATGCACCAGTCGCGGATGTCGGTCAGCCAGTCGCGGTAGACCTTGCTCCAGCGCTCCGGCACAAAGCGGGGCTCGGCGCCGGCGGGGTTGTCGAGGGCGGTGCGGCAGCGGGCCGCCAGGGGTTCGGTGCGCACGAACCACTGGGTGGAGAGCAGCGGCTCTACCGGCACCTTGCCGCGATCCGAATAGGGGACGCTGTGGCGGTGGGGTTCGGTCTTCACCAGCAATCCTTCGGCCTCCATCGCCGCCACCACCGCCTTGCGGGCCTCAAAGCGATCGAGCCCTGCAAAGCGGCCGGCGGCTTCGTTCATGCTGCCGTCCTTGGCCATCACGGTGATCTGGGGCAGGCCGTGGCGTTGGCCAATGGCGAAGTCATTGGGATCGTGGGCGGGCGTCACCTTGACGCAGCCGGTGCCAAAGGCCGGATCCACGTGCTCGTCGGCGACGATCGGGATCTGGCGGCCCATCAAGGGCAGGGTGATGCTGCGACCCACCAGGTGGGCGTAGCGGGGATCGGCGGGATTCACGGCCACGGCGGTGTCGCCGAGCATCGTTTCGGGGCGGGTGGTGGCGACCACCAGATGGTCGATGGGGTGATCGGCAAGCGGCGTGAGCGGATAGCGCAGGTGCCACAACGAGCCCTCCACCTCCTTCATCTCCACCTCCAGGTCACTCACCGCCGAACCGGAGGCAGGGCACCAATTGACGAGGTATTCGCCCCGGTAAATCAGGCCCTGCTCGTGCAATCGCAGGAAGGCCTCCACCACGGCTTTGTTGAGGCCCGGATCGAGGGTGAAGCGCTCGCGGCCCCAGTCCACCGAATAACCCAGGCGGCGCAGCTGGCCGACGATGGTGCCGCCGCTTTCGGCCTTCCAGGCCCAGGCCCGCTCAAAAAAGGCGTCGCGGCCGAGGTCGTCCTTGCTGGCCCCCTCCGCCTTGAGCTGCTTTTCCAAGATCGTCTGCACGGCGATCGAGGCGTGGTCGGTACCGGGCAGGCAGAGCACGTTCTTGCCCTGCAGGCGCTGGAAGCGCACGATCGTGTCGATCAGGGCGGTGTTGAAGGCGTGGCCCATGTGCAGGCTGCCGGTCACGTTCGGCGGCGGGATCACCACGCTGAAGGGCTGGCCGGGGGCCGCCGGATCGGGGTGGAAGGCACCCGCCTGCTCCCAGGCGGCCTGCCAGCGGGCCTCGGTGCCGGCCGGGTCGTAGGTCTTGGGCAGGGCGTCGGAGCCGGGGGCGGGTTGGGGGCTGGCGGCCTCAGGCACGGCGGCGGGTCAGGGATCGCTCCATGGTCTCAAAGGGCAGTCGGCCCTGGCGCACCTCCAGGGGTGGGGCAATTCATTCATTGAAGCCTGACGTGCCACCTCAACAAACAACTGGCATCTAGATTGATTGGATGCCACCTCTGGCGCCGTTGCAGTTCATGGCGCACGACCATAACGTCCAGCTCGGACGCCATGGTCACGGTCACACCCGTTCAGCGAGGGGAATGGAATGGGCCATCACCAGGAAAAAAGGATGCGGATTCGAATGATAAGGATGCGGATTCGAGTGATTAAGTCAGCCTATCGGTGGCGGGCTGGATCCTGGAGCGGCAGCTAAAGCTGGTGATGGCGTATCAGCCAGAGTAAGCGATCATTCAGCGAAACCAAAGGCAGAAAAATGAAATGCCCATTCATCGCGGTGGCGATTATTATTACGTTGTTGCCGTCGCCCAGGGGCGCCCAGGCGAAATCAGCTGATCCGTGTGCGACCCAAGCCAATACGATCGCAATCAATCCATGCCTGAGCAACCAGCTTGATGCCCGCGACAACGCCTTGAATTGGGCCTATATGGAGCTATTGAAGCGTCTGGACGAGTCAGATCCCAGCAGCGGCGTCGATTACCCTCGCGCCAGGCGCCTGCTGGTGGTGGCCCAACGTGCCTGGATCAGCTTTCGCGACCATGACCTCAGGCGCTGGATGACGACTCACTGATTGCCTGGGTGTCGGCTCCATGGTGGGCAAGATCAGGGTTTGCTATAGGGCACCAGCACATCCGCCAGCATGGGGAAATGCTTGCGGTTAAGTGTCACCAAGGTGGCCTGGGCGGCGCTGGCGGAAGCTGCGATCAGCGCGTCCGCCAGACCCATACCATGGCTGCGGCCATAGCTACGCCGCCACAGTCCAGCCTGGATGGCGATTGGGGCATCGACCGGCAAGGTTTCGAACGCAGAGATGAAATCATCCAAGCGTGATCGCTCTTCGTCATCACGAACGCCCAGGTACAACTCGGCCGCGCTGAAAACTGAAAGGGCAAGGGTATGGGTACAGGTTTCCAAATATGCCGTAGCGGCTTCATGGTCGCGGAGGTAATCAATCAGCACATCGGTGTCGATGACAAGCTGTTCGCTCATTGCAGTTGATCCGACGACCCTGCCACTGGCAACACCCGATCCAGTTCGCCGCGCAATACGGCAAGCGGGGGGATATCGCCACGATCACTCCAGAGCCCACGGGCGCGGCGCAGCCGGAAGAGGCGCTCGCTGGGTCGATGTCACTCCAGGTAGCCATCGATGGCCTCCCGAATCAGGTCTCTCTGGGAGCGCCCCACCTGGCGGGCGAGGGCCTGGAGCCCCTGGCGTTCCTCGCTGGAGATGTAAATTTGAGTGCGGTGTATGGACTGTCTGCTAATGTATGCAGCATACATCACGCCATAGTTCGTGGGACCATGACCATGGGTATGGACCGTTGCAGTCACTGATGCGGGCTCGGATCTCCATTTGGCCCTGGGGATGGAGATAGTCAGCTGGCTCGATCAGGGCGGCTGGGCCACGAGCTGGCGGCAGGGCACAGGAGAACGGCAGCTGGAGATCAGCGTCGACAGCCCCGCTTCAGCCGCCGCCGCCGCCCTGCTTGATCTGCCCTGGGAGGTCCTGGCAGGCAATGGTGAATACCTGGATGGCGATACCACCCAGCGCTATGTGGTGTTTCGCAGCATCGCCCGCCGGCCTGATGCGACTACCGCCGTTTCAGACCATCTCCTGCCATGGCGATCTGGGCAGCGGATGTGGGCTGCCTTTGTTGGCCTGGGAAACGCCTGAGGGCGATCTAGACCCCACCAAACCGGCAGATGTCGCTGCCGTGCTTGGTGAGGGGAAGGCACCGCTGGTTTTTCTCTCCGCCTGCCGCACAGCGGAGGCCGGGGGCCAGGCAACAGTCGGAATCAGGGAACCCTTCGTGCGCGCCCTGATCCGCTCAGGAGTGGCCAACGAGCTGGGCTGGGCCGGCTCGGTTTTCGATTCCGATGCCATTGATTTTGCCCAACGCTTTTATCGCGAAGTGGCCATGCCCGATGTCAACTACGTCGGCGGGTCTCCACCAGATAGCGCAGCTCCCCATTCAGCAGCGCACTCACAGAGGTGTCGTTCATGGCCGCCAGCACCTTGACGCGCCTCAACCAGCCATGGGTACGGGAGAAATCAATCCTGACAGGGAGTTCCTTCCCCCACCTCCCGCAACCCCGACGAGCTTTCCAAGCAAGCAGACCCAGCCCAGCCCAGCGCCAAACGCCGACAGACGTCCAGCCCGCAGCAGCCCTCCAGCCGTCAGCCCCCCAGCCGCAGTTCTACCCCAAACCACCTCAGGCCGTCACGGGATGTTCCTCTCCTAGGCCCGCTCCGACGGCGAAGCCTTCGCCAACGAGCTGCGCCAGCGTCTGAATCAGGTTCTGCCCAGCCTGCCGGTGTTGGAAGCACCGCCCCGAGATTGAAAGGGGCGTGGGGCCCTGGCCAAGCTCCATGCCGACCTCACCCGGCGAGTGCCCTTCCTCCAAAGACGCCGAAGAAGCCGCCACCATTGCCGAAAGACAAACCCATCACGTGCCAGAGGTTCTCTGAACTCTGGGGCCAGGTAATATGAGTAAGCAGACTCAACTGGATGGGGTGACATGCGCTCCGCCTGTAGCATTATTAGGCCTCACAACCCACGGAAACCGGCATTCATAGAAAAATATAAGTATTTTTATCATTCTCACTTTCCTGCCGAGGTACTTGAGCGTGCGGATCAGAAGCTTAGGGGCCACGCTCAAGGAGAAAACTGCGAACTTGAGTATTACACCCTCTCGGTTGAGCATGCTGACGACGACGCGAACTGGAACCACGATTCGCTTACAGAATTTCTCGCTGATTACAGGCGCTTTGCAAACAAAGCCACCTACACCGCGAAAGTCGGAACTTATTATCTCAGCGTCGATGCAGATTATATGCTTACAAAGGGTACTTTAACTTTTGCCAAGGGCGCTCGGATCACAGTCCGAGCGCCAAGCCGCGCCGAAATCGAGGAGATCTTTGCAGTCTTTGAGGAATCAGCTTCTGCAGCCCGTCTGCCGGAGCCTCCCGCTCCGACGGTGCCAAAGATCGTGCCAACCATCTTCATCGGACACGGCCGCTTCCTGCAGTGGCGAGAACTTAAGGACCATCTACAGGAAAAGCACGAATACCGAGTCGTTGCCTACGAGACCGGAGCTCGTGCCGGACATACGATACGGGATATCTTGGTGGACATGCTGGAAAAGAGTAGTTTCGCGCTACTTGTTATGACTGCAGAAGATGAGACCTCTGAAGGTTTGATGCGGGCACGTCAAAATGTTGTGCATGAGGCAGGTCTCTTTCAGGGGCGTTTTGGGTTTTCGCGTGCCCTCATGCTTCTCGAGAAGGATCTTGACTTGTTCAGCAACGTCGATGGCATCCAGTACCTCGAATACTCCAAGGGCAACATCAAGGAAACCTTTGGTGATGTGCTCGCAACGCTAAAGCGAGAGTTCCCCCAGTGAGGGCTAACTAACAGCTCAAATTATCCTTTCTCCCACAGGCAGCTTAGCAGCCATGTTACTCACCCAGCAATAATTATCGACCCATCCATGCGGATGGTTCTAGATGGCCCCCGAGGCGCTTAGACGGGACTTGCCCACCGCAGGATCAGCAAGTAGATTGAAGCAATGAAGACCGCAATCCTAACCCGCACCGACGTCGAAGCCCACGTCACCGCTGCTCGCTCGGAAATTCTACGGTTGGGGGTGCAGCGCTTGGCCCTTTTTGGCTCCGTGCAGCGGAACGAAGCGCGCAGTGACAGCGACGTGGATGTGCTAGTCGAGTTTGCCCCCGGCCAGAAGTCCTTCGACCATCTACTCGCGTTGGCCGAGCTGTTGGAAGAGAAGTTAGGCCATCGGGTGGAACTGGTCACAGCCGAATCCCTTTCACCCTATTTGCGACCATACATCCTCAATGAAGCCCAGGATGTCCTTTGCACCACGTGAATACCTGCGGCATATCGCTGACGAAGCTGCCTATCTTGATCAAGCGACGATCGGGGTTAATCGCGAAGCTTTCCTCAAGGATCCGACCCTGCAGCGCGCGTGTGTGCGTAGCTTCGAAATCATCGGCGAGGCAACCAAAAATATTCCGACCGAACTCCGTGAGGCGCACCCCGACGTGGAGTGGCGCGCGATGGCGGGGATGCGAGATCGATTGATTCACGACTACTTCGGGGTCGATCTTGATCTCGTTTGGGATGTGATCCAAGGTAAAATCCCGATGCTCCGACGCCAGATCGAGTATATCATTTCCACATTGTAGGTTCATGTTTGTACTGACAGTTGATCAACGGAGCGTCGATTAACTCAACAGCTCCCTCACGCCATGGCCGCCACTTCCTTCGCCATCGAACAATCACGGCGTGCCCAAGCTCGCCATCTGCCAGGCCCATGCCACGATGATTTTCTGCGACTGAGCCGTACCCTTATCCACGGCCCAGAGTTCCAATGGCTGCTGGTCGAGGCACCCAACGAGGGCCTGCGCCGTCAGGTGATGACAGCCCTGGACAACGTCCTACAGCTTGCCGGCCTAAGCAGTAATCGGCTGCCCTTGAGCGCCAAAATTCTTGATGTGCCAATGCTGGAAGAACGGCTGGTGAAGATTGCGCGGTCAGCGGCCGTTGTGCATGTCTTAGGCCAATCGGGCTGGTTTGACGCTGCGCGCTGGGAGGCATTCAACACCCGCCGCGAGCGTCTCGCCTCAAAAGCCCGCTCAAAACTGGTGTTTTGGCTCGATGCCGAGGCCATTGCCCTCGCCTCCCGCAGCGCCCCCGACTTGTGGTCTTGGCGTGGAGGCGTCTATTCATTTGTGCCTGAGGCTGCCCTTAGAACAACAGCAAGTCCAGGAGAAGCAATCCATGGAGACGCAATCTATCCAGACAATTTTTTGCGTGCTTTAGGTATAGACACAGACAACCGCTCGATGGCGGAACGAAGCCGGCGTGTCGTCGAGAACAAGACATGGCTAGATCGCCATCCAGAAGCGCCCGATGAACTGAAGGTCTCACCGCTTAGCGAACTTGGTTGGCTTCTGTATAGCCTGGGAGACTACGACGACGCCCTTGAACTTCTGCAGCAAATTGTGCTGCCCTTACATCGCCGTCTGAACGATTCTCGTGCTGTGGCGATCACCCAAGGCAATATCGCCGACATCCTGGAGAAGCGGGGCAACCGAGAAGAAGCGCTGCGGATTCTTCGCGAAGAAGTATGCCCTGCCTTTGCACATGTGGGCGACGTGCGCTCTCGGGCGGTGGCAGTCGGCAGGATTGCCGATATTCTGCAGCAGCGTGGCGACAACGAAGAGGCGTTGCGCATCCGCCGCAAGGAGCAACTGCCGGTCTACGAGCAGCTGGCCGATGTGCGCTCGGGGGCGATGGCGATGGGCAATATTGCCGACATCCTCCAGCAGCGGGGCGAAAGTGAAGAGGCGCTGCGTATCCTTCGCGAAGAAGTATCACCTGTCTTTGCCCGTATGGGCGACGTGCACTCGCAGGCGGTGACGATGGGCAAAATTGCCGACATCCTGCAGTTGCGTGGCGACAACAAAGAGGCGCTGCGCATCCGCCGCGAGGAGCAACTGCCGGTCTATGAGCGGCTGGGTGACGTGCGCTTGCGGGCAATGACGATGGGCAAGATCGCCCACATTCTGCAACAGCGTGGCGACAGTGAAGAAGCGCTGCGAATTCTTCGTGAAGAAGTTAGCCCTGTATTTGAGGGCCTTGAGGACGTGCGCTTGCGGGCGATAACGATGGGCGTAATCGCCAGCATCCTGCAGCAGCGAGGCGACAGTGAAGAGGCGCTGCGAATACTCAATGATGAGGTTCTGCCTGCCGCAGAAAGCATTCAGGACAGTGATCTAACTGCAAGTACACTTTATAAAATTGCAATTTTGCGTCTCTATCTTGGCGGATTAGAGAATCATAAAGATTCACAGATAATAGTTGAATTGCTTAGGAAATGTTTTGAGTTAAATTGCCAACTTGGGCGCGTTAATAGGATTGCCAGCGTCGGCTCTCTCTTTGGTCAACTTCTTGCAAATCGCGGTCTTTTTGGCGAGGCACTTTCTGTTCTTGAAAAAGCAGCTGTAGCCTTTGAAGAACACCAACAACCAGAACAGGCCGCTCAGCTTCGAGAGTTGGTGGTTCAACTACAAGAAAGTGGGACATAATTGAAAGTCTTAGATGATTGGATTTGCATGCCGTCTCCAACCACACTAATCTAGATTTACAATAATAGTCTCAACTCGGGCGAAGTCACCGTGGCGATGCATAGGGCATAGGTCGCGCCTGCCACATCCCCCGCCAGTTCCGCCGTCCTTCTGCGCCCTGCCCCAGATGCTGGAGGGATGGCCCCTGCCACAGCGTCTGCGATTGGCGGGCTGCGCCAGGGCGGAATTGATCGACATCGGCTTGCGATGCCGCCGGAAGACGAACCCAACGCGCCAGGGGGAATAAAAATTCTGGGGCCTCATTCATCGGGTGGATATCAAAGCCGAGAAAATTGGCGGCCCGCCACGATCGCCTGCCGTTCGATCGCACGGGCGGAGGGAATCAGCCGTTGCCGCTCAAGGAAGGTGAGCCAGGCGCGAGTCAGACAGGTCTTCTTCATGCTCAAGCTCCAACTGCGCCATCGCCTGCACATCGCTGATGCGGCCCAGGCAGAAGGCCAGCAGGGTGGCGGCGTTGCTGTTGCCGAGGCGGTCGGCTTGCTCGCAGGTCTCCACCAGATAGCGCAGCTCTCCATTAAGCAGCGCACTCACAGATGTGTCGTTCATGGCCGCCAGCACCTTGACGCGCCTCAAAAGGTCGAGGTCCACAGAAGCGGTGAAGTTGACGCTGGTCATGGCACCTCATTCACCAGTTCCAGTGTGGCACCAATTCCCAAAGCGCACCCATCAATAGCCTCCCGGCTGAGGTCGCTTTAGCAGCTGTGCATCGCCCTGCAGCCCAACGATTCAGCATGGTTCTTGCTTCCCGTTGCCCTTAGCCCCCGGCACCCCACCAGGCAACTACCCAGCTACTGATTGCCCGCCAACCGCGCCCCGTCTACCCTTCCCTCCAGACCATCCGAATGCGGCACAACTAGCCATGGGTACGGGAGAAACCAATCCTGACAGGGTGTTTCTTCCCCCCAACTCCCGCAATCCCGACGAGCTTTCCCAGCAAGCAAACCCAGCCCAGCGCCAGCCGCCGCCGTCAGCCCTCCAGCCGTCAGCCCTCCAGCCGCAGTACCGCCCCCCAACCACCTCAGGACGCCACGGCGTCTTCCTCTCCTATGCCCGCTCCGACGGCGAAGCCTTCGCCAACGAGTTGCGCCAGCGGCTAAACAAGGATCTGCCCAGCCTGCAGGTGTGGCAGGACCGCCCCGAGATTGAAGGGGGAGTGGGCTGGTGGCGCCAGATCGAAACCGCACTGGAGCGGGTGGAGTTTTTGGTGAGCGTGATGACACCGGCGGCCTTGGCCTCGGAGGTGACGGCGCGGGAGTGGCGGGCGGCGCGGCAGCGGGGGGTGTGCGTGTTTCCGGTGCAGGGGCCCGGCTTCGATTTCGCCGATCCGCGGCTGCCCCGCTGGATGGCCAGGGCCCACTTCTACGCCCTCGATACTCAATGGGAAACCTTTCTTGCCCACCTGCAGCGCGGCTGCCAAACAACCCGGGTGCCCTTCATGGCCCCCGACCTACCAATCGGCTTCGTGCAACGCCCCAAGCAGTTCGAGGCGCTGCGGGCTTTGCTGCTGGAGGGTGAACGCAAGGATCCGGTGGCGATCACCACCGCCCTCACCGGTGCCGGCGGCTTCGGCAAAACCACCCTGGCCGCCGCCCTCTGCCACGACGAAGAAATCATCCAGGCCTTCGACGACGGCATCCTCTGGACCACGTTGGGCGAGACGCCCGACCTGGCCGATGCCCTGGCCAAGCTCCATGCCGGCCTCACCGGCGAAAGGCCCTCCTTTAAAGATGCCGAAGACGCCGCCACCAGCCTGGCGGAACGGCTGGAGGGCAAGAACTGCCTGGTCGTCATCGACGACGTCTGGGATCCGGCCCATCTGGAGCCCTTCCTGCGCGGCGGCCCGGGCTGCGCCCGGCTGATCACCAGCCGCCTGCTGCAGGTGGCCACCGATGTGCAGGCCAAACGGCTGCTGGTGGATGAGATGAGCGCCAGCGAAGCGGTGGCCATGCTCACGGCCCGGCTGCCTGGGCCCCCACCAGACCCGGCCCCCTTCCAGGCCCTGGCCGAGGCGCTGGGGGAATGGCCCCTGCTGCTGCGGCTGGCGGCCAGCGCCATGGCCGAACTGGTCGAATTGGGCAGCAGCGTGGCCGAGGCCCTGGCAACCATCCTGGACGACCTGGCCGAGGGCGGCATCACCAGCTGGGATCGCGACTCCCCCAGCGACCGCAACGCCGCCGTGGCCCAGACCTTGCAGCTCAGCCTCAAACGGCTGACCGCTGCAGAGCAGGCGCATTACAAGCAGCTGGCGGTGTTCCCGGAAGACGAACCGATCCCGCTGCCGGTGGCCGCGCAGCTTTGGGGGCTGGACGGCAGCAACAGCCGCCGCCTGGCGGTGAAGCTAGCCAAGGCCTCCCTGCTGGAGTTCAACCCCGCCGCAGGCCAGATCCGCCTCCACGATGTGCTGCGCACCTTCCTCGGCCAAACCCTTGGCCAAGCAGCGCTGGCCCAGGCCCAGGCCGGCCTGATCGATGCCTGGGGCGATCCCCACCAGCTGCCCCACCCCTACGCCTGGCGCTGGATCGGCTACCACCTCGAAGCGGCCGGCCGCCAAAGCCAACTCGATGGCCTATTGCTGGATTGCCCCTGGCTGCAGGCCAAGCTCAACGCCACCGGCATCGCCGCCCTGGAACGGGAGTTTGACCACGGCTCGGCTGCTGCTGCGCTGCAGCGCTTGCGCCGAGTGCTGCGCAACGCCTCCCACGTACTGGCCGCCCAGCCGGAGCAATTCCCTTCCCAACTCCTGGCCCGCTGGCCCACGACCCCCCCGGGCGGGCCCAGCGACCCTGCAGCGACAAGACTGCGCGACCAGGCCAGCACCCAGCTCCAGAAGGCTGGCGGCCTGCGCCCCCTCACCGCCAGCCT
>JAPLIC010000031.1 GCA_026389315.1 Cyanobacteriota bacterium | reverse complement strand
TGCAGTTCAGCATCACCCAGAGGGTCATTCTATGCAAACAATCAAGTATGTACATTGGCATGAAAATAATTCTTGGCTTGGCTACATTGAGGAATACCCTGATTACTGGACGCAAGGCGATACTCTGGCTGATTTAGTTGAGCACCTGAAGGATCTCTATCTTGACCTTTCAGGCGACCTCTCGCACGGCACATTATCCGTCTGCTGTTGGATAGCTCGTCATCAGAACCTTAGACCTTCCCACCGGAGATAACTGATTGTATGCAGAGAAATTCCATACACCAAACCAGCCTCTCTAAAAACTATTCAAACTCCGAAGTTTTTGCGGGATGGTGATGGCCAGCGTTAGCCTGAGCGGAGGGGATGGACAGAAGCCCCTGGCGTGACTACAACGTATCCACCATTCTGTGAGGCGATCGTGGTTCGGGCAAAGCTGGTCAAAATCGGTCACTCCAGAGGGATCCGTCTCGCCAAGCCGCTGTTGGAGGTCGCGGGGCTTACGGATGAAGTTGAAATTGAGGCTGCACCTGGTGTGCTGACAATCAGACCATCGCTGCACCCAAGGGCAGGCTGGGCAGAAGCGGCAGCCGCCTGCGTCGCGGAGGGTCTTCTCGATGAAATGACCACCACACGCTTTGACGACGAAGAGTGGGCATGCTTATCCGTTTCGTGTACCTTGCCGATTTGACGACAAAGATGGCCGCGCGGTAGCTGATCAACTAGGGGCAGTCGATAGAGATCGTTTAGTTAAACGTCTGGGGATTTTGCCCGATGCCACCCTGATTGAAGTCCTTAGTGTATTGCAGGCAATGTTTGCGGTGTAGGCAAGGTGGGTTCAAGGCACCAGATTCACCAGCTTTCCAGGTACAACGATCACCCGCCGCGTCGCTTTGCCTTCCAACCACTTCTGGGCGATGTCGCTGGCGTGGGCCAGCTGTTCGAGGGTGGCGCTGTCGGCGTCGGCTGGCACGTCAGCAGATTGCCCACCAGGTCTTCCACATCGGCATCGTCCCATTCGAGAACCTATAAGGCCATATGGCAGTGCTAGTATTGCCATATGGCAAGTCAGGCCCCGCCAGAAATTGTCTCCTCCAGTCCTGGCCATGGAGGACCGGCCTCAATCTTGCGGCTGCGAACAACCAGCTCGGCAGAGCTTCGCGATGCGGTCCGCAGTGGTCTGCCTTTCTCCGCGCTTGAGGCACTGACAAAGCAACTCGAAATTTCTCCGCAGCGCTTCACAGCGGTTTTCGGGATCCCTCCTCGAACCGTCGCCCGCAGGAAGGAAGCGCGACACCTCAACCCCCAGGAGTCTGATCGGCTCTATCGGGTGGCAAGCACGCTCTCTCAGGCTGTCGAGGTCCTTGGCTCCATCGACAAGGCCCGCGTCTGGCTGAAGACTCCCAACCGTGCCCTGGGCTGCGAGATGCCTCTCGATCTTTTAGACACCGATATCGGCACTCGTCAGGTCGAAGAAGTCTTGCTGCGTCTCAACTACGGGATCTTTAGCTGATGCGCGTTTGGCGGATCTGCCGCAAGCCCTACGTGGATACAGCGCTTGATGGCATCGGCGGAATGTACACCGCCGGACGCTGGCACAACAAAGGCCATCCCATTATCTACACCGCCACCTCTGCGGCGCTCGCGGCGCTTGAAGTGCTTGTCCATGTCGATCCGCTTACGGCTCCGACCGATTTAAGGCTGCTCGCCATCGAAATCCCTGATGACCTGCCCACAGAAGTACTCGAACTGGTATCGCTGCCGGAGGGCTGGCATTCGGTGCCAGCTCCAGCAGCGCTCCAATCACTCGGGTCGTCATGGCTCACGAGCGGACGTACAGCAGCTTTGAACGTGCCGTCCGCAATCATCACGGTCGAACGCAACTTGCTGCTCAATCCTCGGCATCCAGAATCGCAGCGAATACACATCAGCAGCGATGAGGCTTTCACCTTCGATACGCGACTCTTGTGACACCTGCTTGACGCTTCATGGCACCAAATTCACCAACTTCCCCGGCACAACAATCACCCGCCGCGGCGGCTGGCCTTCCAACCACTTCTGGGCGATGTCGCTGGCGAGGGCCAGCTGTTCGAGGGTGGCGCTGTCGGCGTCAGCTGGCACGTCTAGGGCCCCCCGTACCTTCGTGCGAACACTTCTGAATTTGTGACTATCGCACTCTGCCGTTATGTGATCACGCCCGGCGAGGATAGGCTTCAAAAACGCACCACCATTCGTCTCCTTGAGTACCAAGTAACCGCGCACCCTCAGCATTTCTTGCCAGACATTGCTCATCGGCACGGAGGCTCTGCAACACATGGAGCGTGCGACTGGCCGAAGCTGGGCCGGTACGAGTAGAATTGGTTGAATCCTGCAGTTCAGCATCACCCAGAGGGTCATTCTATGCAAACAATCAAGTATGTACATTGGCATGAAAATAATACTTGGCTTGGCTACATTGAGGAATACCCTGATTACTGGACGCAAGGCGATACTCTGGCTGATTTAGT
>JAPLIC010000040.1 GCA_026389315.1 Cyanobacteriota bacterium | reverse complement strand
GTTTCTTCGGCCTCAGTGAAGGCTTCTGGCTGAGGATGCAGGCCAGCCATGATTTGAAGCTGGCCAAACAGGCTCTTGGGGGCGTGCTGCACTCCATCGAACCGTTCCAGCCCACCTGATCTGGTTTCGGGATCGACGGCCCGCATCCACCACCGCGTTCCATTCCGGCTGGTGCAACGCCAATTCATCGGCCCCATGCCGCCGCGGGATCACCAGGCTGTGCCCAGGCGTCACCGGTTATGCATCGGCGATGCACAGCGCTCCGCCATGGTTCCTGGGCAGGATGGGGTCCACCTCCAGGGCCCGTTGATGCGGGGGTTGCCAAGCAACAGCCTGCGCCGCAGCATTCGCAGCGGCCTTTGGCCCGGGTGAGCACCCGGACTTTGATCGAGCCGCTGATCGGCGTGCGGTGGCGGCTGGGGTGCCCGAAGCCGCAGGCTTCTGCGTGAACAAACAGCCCACCTCCTCGTCGCCCACCAAGCCGTAGGCGCTTCGCTCGTAGCAGGTGATGCCGTTGAAGGTGAACCTCGCCCACCAGGAGCGGCGGATACGGCGCGCCACATCCTGCGCCGGGACCGGGGTCTAGGGGGCCAGGTGGGGCCTGGGGGGTGACAGGAATGGCACTTGTAAGCGGAGAAGCCCAGCTGCCATGTCTTGTTCTGTCCCCTCAGCCAGGGCGTCGGCCATAATGTGTAGATACCTCTTCTCGAGGTCACACATGGCTACGAATCTCGCTCTGGATCACGACCTGCTTGATCACGCCTTCCGTCTGAGCGGTGAGCCCACCAAGAAGGCCGCCGTCACCCGCGCTCTGCAGGAGTTCATCGCACGCCGGGAACAGCGCCAGGTGGCGGAGCTCTTCGGCAAACTCGAGTGGGACCCCGGCTACGACTACAAGACCGAACGGGAACGCCAGCGGTGAGTCTGTTGGTCGACACTTCCGTGTGGTCGCTGGCCTTTCGCCGTGACGTCCAGCCGGGACTGCCTGAAGTTGGCGCTCTCCGTGCCGCTCTCCTGGGCGCCGAGCAAGTCTTCACTACCAGATTGGTGCTATAGGAAGTGCTGCAGGGTTTTGCAGGTCCTAATCACCGAGACCAGCTCGTGGAGAGTCTTTCTGGGCTCCCCTTTCTTCAGCCCGACAAGCAGGACCACATCGCAGCCGCCGAGATCCGCAATGCCTGCCGCCGTCGGGGTGTACAGATCGGCACCATTGATGCCCTACTCATCCAACTCAGCCAGCGCTATGACCTGACGCTGCTAACAACCGACAAGGACTTCCACGCGGCCGCTCAGCATGTGGATGTCCGTTTATGGACAATGGGGTGAGGCAGCTCCACCACCGCACTCCATTCCGGCTGGTGCAACGCCAACCCAGCCGCCACATGCCGCCGCGAGATCACCAGGCTGCGGCCAGGTGCCACCGGATCGGCATCGGCGATGCACAGCTCCCAATGCGTTCTCCAGCAGCACCCGGCCGCTGGCCTCCAGTGCGCAGAACCCACAGCCCGCCTCGCGCCTTCCATCGCTGGCCGGCATTGCAGCGGAAGCAAAGGGCCTGCAAGTTGCTGATGTCGTCCGAAGCCGCCCTGGTTCCTGGGCACGATGTGGTCCACCTCCAGGGCCCTCTGGTGCGGGGTTTGCCTAGCAACAGCCCGCCCCGCAGCATTCGCAGCGGCCGCGGGCACGGGTGAGCACCCGGACTTTGAGCGAGCCGCTGATCGGCGTGCGGTGGCGGCTCCTGTGCCCGAAGCCGCAGGCTTCTGCGTGAGCAAACAGCCCACCTCCTCGCCGCGCTGCATTCGGAAGGCATCGAGGCGCTGGCGGCACAGTTGCAGCAGCTCTTCGCGTAGTGGCTCCGCCACGCTGGCCTTCGGCCAGGTACCGGCGTCGCTCAGCTCCTCCCCGCCCACCTGGTCGTAGGCGCCCTGGTCGTAGCGGGTGATGCCGTTGAAGGTGAACCTTGCCCACCATGCGCTTGACGCGCTCTGTGTAGTCATCGATCTGGGTCACGTCTTCCGCCAGGATCCGGCGGGCTACGTCCTGCGCGGGGGCCGGGCTGGCTGTTGCCTGGCCAATCAATGTCCCAGGAGCTCCATGAGCATCAGGGGTTGGTAGATGTGGCTCATGCGCATGCGTTCGGAGATGTAGTGCCGCAGGCGCTCGTAGGTGGGGGAGGCGGTTGGGGGCATGGGGGGATCCTGGCCGGGATTCCTTGTGCGGGCCGGCTTGCTGGGGCGGGGTGTGACAGGGGGTGGCACTTGCTCGTTGAGCATCCCTCTCCCGCTGGCTATGACGATCCAGGTTTGCTGGCCCCGTGAGCAGCTCGGCCCCTGCCACGCGGCATGGTGATTCGCTTTGATCCCTGCAAGCGCCTGAGCACCCTCGAGCAGCGAGGCCTGGACTTCCTCGATGCGGAGAGCGTCTTCGCAGGCCCCTCGATTGAGGTCCCCGATCGAAGAAGAGACTATAGTGAGGTGAGGACGATTTGTTTCGGGGTCCTTCGTGGCCGCGCCGTGATTGTTGTCTACACGGAGCGCAACGGCATCAGACACATTATCTCCATGCGTAAGGCAAATGAACGAGAACAACGTCGTTTTCTCCCCCACCTCTGCTGAAGGCGAAATCCACTCTGATCTTCAGCGCCTTGATTCCCATAGCATCCAACCCGAAGAATATGAAGAGATCCCAGAGCTCACTGAAGCTGATTTCGCGGCGGCTGTGATCAAGCGCCCTGGTCAGCCGGATCAGCCTTTTCTGGCAAAACCACCCCAAGCAACTTGACCCTATCGAGGCGCTAGCGGCACAGCTGCAGCGGCTCTTCACGCTCGGCGTCGCTCAGCTCTACAGCTACGCATAAGCCTTCGGCTACGGCGCCCCCCAGGCCGTAGGCGCCTTGTTCGTAGTGGGTGATGCTGTTGAAGGTGAACCTTGACCACTAGGCGCGGCGGATTCGGCGGGCTACGTCCTGCGCGGAGGCCAGGCTGGCTGTTGCCTGGTCAATCCATGACCCAGTAGCTCCATGAGCATCAGGGGCTGGTCAACGTGGCTCATGCGCATGCGCCTCGCGATGGTGTCGCGCAGGCGCTCGTCGGTGGGGGAGGGGGTTGGGGGCATGGGGGGATCCTGGCCGGGATTCCTTGTGCGGGCCGGCTTGCTGGGGCGGGGTGTGACAGGGGGTGCGGCGCCCAGAAGGGAAGGGCAGGGCAGAATGGACCCATGATCAGCACCGTCCCGCCTACTCCGCTTTCGGCCGAAGCCGTGCTGAACCAGTTACGCCTGCATCAAGCGGACTGGCGACGTCGCTTTCATGTGGTGGAGCTTGGTCTCTTCGGTTCCGTCGCACGCGGCGAAGCGCGCCCAGATAGCGATCTCGACGTATGGGTCCAGCTTGATCCGCTCACTCCCTATGCCCTGGTGCACCTGAAGCAGGAATTGGAAGAGCTGCTGCAGCATCCCGTTGATCTTGTGCGCCTTCGTGATCGCATGGCCCCAACCCTCCGGCAGAGGATTGAATCGGAGGGCCTGAAGGCGTGATGCCTGAGCACAAGGACCTTCTGTTGGGCCTATTGAGAGCCCTTCAACGCGCCCATCGCAAAGCACAGCCGCTGATCGCCAGCCCTGAATTACTGGAACTGGAAGTGGGAGAAGATGCTATGGATGTGATTTGCATGCAGTTCCTTGCAGCTGGCGAATCACTGAAGCGATTGGATCGCATGGTCCCTGGACTGCTTGAGAATCGTTATCCCCATATCGACTGGAAAGGAGCCATGGGTTTTCGCGATGTCATCGCACATCAATACTTTGATCTTGACGTTGAACAAGTGCTGGTCATCTGCGATCAGTCCCTCCCAAGCCTGATCCTGGCGGTTGAAGATCTCTTGAAGAACTGACACGTGGCGGCTGCGGTGCACGAAGCCGCAGGCTTCTCAATGAGCAAACAAGCCACCTCCTCGCCGCGCTGCATGTGGAAAACATCGAGCCGCTGGCGACACAGCTCCTCCCCGCCCACCAGGGCGTAGGCGCCTCGCTCGTAGCGGGTGATGCCGTTGAAGGTGCACCTTGCCCACCATCCGCTTCACCCGTTCGGTGTAATAATCGATTTGGGTCACGTCTTCCCCCAGGATCCGCCGGGCCACGTCCTGCGCGGGGGTGATGCTGGCTGTTGCCTGGCAAATCCATGACCCAGGAGCTCCACTCCATGAGCATCAGCGGTTGGTCAACGTGGCTCATGCGCATGCGTTTGGCGATGGTGTCGCGCAGGCGCTGGTAGGTGGGGGAGGGGGTTGGGGGCATGGGGGGATCCTGGCGTTGTGCCTACAGTTCCTCCACTGAATGAAAGTGAGGCCGTGCGTACGTTTTCCGCCGTGATCGAGCGCTGTGCGGATACTGGATTGCTCGTGGGTTACGTCCCCGGTTTCCCTGGTGCTCACAGCCAAGCCGAGACCCTTGAAGAGCTGCAGGTCAACCTCCGGGAGGTGATCGCCATGCTGCTGGAGGACGGCGAGCCGGCCATGGAGAGTGATTTCGTGGGTCTCCAGCAAATCGTGCTGCCAGCCTGAACGTGGGCTCAACCCCGGTTCTCAGGCCCTCGGAGGTATCAGACATCCTGCGGAAACTGGGCTTTGAGGTTGTTCGACAACGCGGCTCCCATCTGCAGTTCCGCGATACGAGAGGACGCTGCACCACCGTCCCGGCTCACAAGGGTCGTGATATCACGCCACCGCTACTCCGTCAGATCGCCAAGGACATCGGCATGACGCTGGAGGAATTCCTCAGCTTTCGCTGAACCCGGTCTCTCTCACGCGCTGGCGGCACAGCTGCAGCAGCTCGTCGCGTAGTGGCTCCGCCACGCTGGCCTTCGGCCAGGCACCGGCGTCGCTCAGCTCTACTGCTGCGCAGAAGCATTCGGCTACGGCGCCCACCAGGTCGTAGGTGCCCCGCTCGTAGCGGGTGCTGCCGTTGAAGTTGAACCTTGCCCACCATCCGCTTGACGCGCTCTGTGTAGTCATCGATCTGGGTCACGTCTTCCCCCAGGATCCGCCGGGCTACGTCCTGCGCGGGGGCCGGGCTGGCTGTTGCCTGGCCAATCCGTGGCCCAGGCGCTCTATGAGCATCAGGGGTTGGTAGACGTGGCTCATGCGCATGCGCTTGGCGATGGTGTTGCGCAGGCGCTCGTAGGAGGGGGTTGGGGGCATGGAGGCATCCTGGCGCTGTGGGGGCCAGTGCTGGGGCGGGGTGTGACGGGGGGGTGGCACTGCTGGATCAGCCCTAAAATTCACTCGATGTCTGCTTTGAGCATCGGGCTGATGGCGATGAACCTTCCACTGAGCCGGATGAGCCTGCAAGAGAAGCTCGTGGCCATGGAGCTCCTCTGGGCAGACCTCTCAGCCACCCCCGATCAAGTTGTGTCACCGGCCTGGCACGGCGAAGAGTTGCAGCGCCGGAGAGAGCAAGTACAGCAGGGCAGTACCAAGTTTCTGAACTGGGACGACGCCATCGCTGAACTGAAAACAGAACGACATGAACATCAGACTCCTTGAGGCCGCCAAGGATGATCTGCGTAGCGGATGGTCGTTCTACGAGCGACAAAGTCCGGGCCTTGACAATACCTTTCTTTCCGCCATTGATTCTGATGTGCAGACATTAGCCCTCTACGCAGGCACCCATCTAAAGCTCGATGGATTTTATCGGGTGTTGATCAAGCGGTTCCCGTTCGCGCTCTACTACTTGATCAACGAATCATCGATTGATATCTACGCCATCCTTGATTGCCGCCGAGATCCCATCTGGATTCGCGATCGTCTGGCGACTTCCCCGTCGCCGCCTTGAAAAGCGTGTCGCCATAAGCGCTAGGCCGAGCGCCTCATCGGCGGCAATCCTGGTGACGTCAAGCCCATTGGGGTCGGCGTAGAAATCAATCTGGCTCATGTCCTCCCCCAGGATCCAGCGGGCTACGGCCTACACCGGGGTTGGTAGACGTGGCTCATGCCCTCACGCGCTGCAGTGGCAGCCGTATTGTGCCAAGGGTGGCCTTGGGCCCAGTACTGCTCGCAGCGGCACTGCAGCACATTGGCCATTAGAGGGCTAATGACAAGGCTGAAGGTCACAGGTTCCGATCAGCCGATGCCCAGATACGGGAGAATCTGTGTAGCAGACCACGTTCAGTCAACCTGGCTCGAACGGCCGGCTGCGACCCTAGAGCGAAGCCGCCGGCTCCATGCGAGGGCTCCAAGGATACCGGCAAGTGCAGGGGGCCCCGTAACAGGGGTTGGTGGGGCAGTGGCCACAATGAAGTTATCGATGGTATTCCATCTGTTTGGGAAAATTCCTCCTGAGGTGGAGGTCAAGACTGTCAGGGGTGTGGTGGAGATCCATCCAAAGAAGTTGCTGGTTGAGTTAGCAGTGGCGGAGAGGGAGCTGTTTGGGTCGATGCCATTGGTGGCCAAAGCGCTGATGGTTTGGCCAGGGAATGACTGGAAGTTTCCGTTACCATCGGTCAAATAGAAGTTGCCGCCAGCAGCAAAGATCCCTGAGCCAAGGCTGGCGAGCAGATTGTTTTCACTATTATCTGTGGAAATCGCGCCCGTCGTATTCCAGAGCCCAAAAGGCGCTGAGTAGGTGACATTCAGGTCATTACCAGTTCTTGTAAGTGGTGGCGAAGAGCCGCTCGTAATATCGTTAAAATGATCTTGGAATATAGTGGCGCCATTTAAGGCATTTAGGAAGATCGTTTGATTTGTATAGGTTAAAATCAGAGCATGGGAAGGTGTGGCCCAGAAGGCACCGATTAACACCAAAGTGCTGGCTGGAAGCAGCTTGTTTAAGGACATGATCATAATAAATTATTTATTAATTTACCCCCCCCCGGAAAGCCAAGCAGCGCGAGTGCCAGCTTGGGAATTGGACTGATTTGGTGAGGTATCCAGGAGGGGCATGAATCGGTTCTGGTCTGGCCAATCTGTGGCCGAGCAGCTCCAGGAGCATCAGGGGCTAGTACACGAGGCTCATGCGCATGCGCCTCGCGATGGTGTCGCGCAGGCGCTCGTAGGTGGGGGAAGCCGTTGGCGGCCATGGATCTGCTGATCACCAGCCATGCCCAGGCTCAGGGCAACACCCGCTCAGCCAACACGCGCAGGTGCGGATCGGTGCGGATCAAGGCCACCGCTTCCCGCCTGGCAAGGGCCAGATAAAGACAGTCGTAGACCGGCTGATTCCGGAGGCAAGCCAGAGCCAGGGCCTCGGCCTGCAGGTGGCGATCCGGCTCCACCCGATCCACTAGATCGCGGGCATCGGCCAGCAATTGCGGAGGGTCGAGATTATTGAGCTGATCGGCCCGCCGCAGCTTCCAAAGGGTGTTGGCCACCTCGCTCAGCATCAGCTCGGGTGCAAGCACCAGCGCTGCCTCACCGATCTGCTGAGCGAGCCCCGCTGCGGCGGGATCGCCCAGGATCAACCGCACGGCCGCCGAGGCATCGAGCCCATTGGTAAGGGCCATCAGTGCTGGATTTGCAGGGATGGCATCGGCGTCCAGCACAACATGGCATGAGATTCCTGCCAGCTGATCTGATCACCCCTGCGGCGCCAGTCCCACCGCCACATGGCTGTTGGCCTCGATGCGACCCAGCACCTGGCGGGCGCGGCGCACCACCGCTGGCGGGACGCCCGCCAGGCGGGCGGCTTCGATGCCGTAGCTGCGGGAGGCGCCGCCGTGGACGACGCGATGCAGAAACACCAGTTCGTCGCCGGTTTCCTGCACCAGCACCTGGGCGTTGGCCACGTTGGGCAGCAGCGAGGCCAGCTCATTGAGCTCGTGGTAGTGGGTGGCGAAGATGGTGCGGGCGCCGATGGGGCTGGCCAGATGTTCGGCCACCGCCCAGGCAATCGACAGGCCATCGAAGGTGGCGGTGCCGCGGCCGATCTCATCGAGCAGCACCAACGATCGCTCGCTGGCGTGGTGCAGGATGTTGGCGGTTTCGGCCATTTCCACCATGAAGGTGGACTGGCCCGTGGCCAGATCATCCACCGCCCCGACCCGGGTGAAGATGCGGTCCGCCAAGCCCAGGCGGGCCGAGCGGGCCGGGATCCAGCTGCCGATTTGGGCCATCAGCTGCAACAGCCCCGTCTGGCGCAAATAACAACTCTTGCCGCTGGCGTTGGGGCCGGTCAGCACCAGCAGATCCGGGCCCTCTCCCCCCAACTTCAGATCATTGGCGGTAAAGCGCTCCTCCACCAGCAGTTGCTCCACCACCGGATGGCGTCCCGCCTCGATCACCAGGTCGCGGCCCTCCACCAGCTCGGGCCGGCAATAGCCCCGGGTGGCGGCCACCTCCGCCAGGGAGGCCAGGGCATCGAGGTCGGCCACCAGCCTGGCCGCCGCCCGCACCGGAGTGGCCTGTTCGCCCACCTGACACCTTAATTCACAAAACAGCTCGTATTCGCGCTGGGCGGCGCGGGCCTTGAGTTGCAGGATGCGTCCTTCGCGGGCCTTGAGGTCCGGGGTGACGAAGCGCTCTTCATTGGCCAGGGTCTGGCGCCGGATCCAATGGCTCGGTACCGATGCCGCCTTGGCCCGGCTGGTGGCTAGAAAATAGCCAAAACTGCGGTGATATTGCAGGCGCAGGTTGGTGTTGCCGCTGGCCCGCCGCTCTTGGGCCTCCTGCTCGGCCAGCCACTTGTCCTGGTCGTCCAGTTGGTTGCGCAGGCCATCGAGCACCGGATCAACGCCATCGTGGATCAGGCCCCCTTCGCTGAGGCTCAAGGGCGGTTGCTCCACCAGGCGCTGGCGCAGCTGCAGCGCCAGCGCCTCCAGCTCGGGCCAGGGGCGGGCCAGGGCCAGCAAGGGACCGCTGCGGGCCGCCATCAGCCGCTCCGCCAGCAAGGGCAGCCGCTCCAGGCCATCGGCCAGGGCCACCAGATCCCGGGCCGAGGCCGTGCCCGCCCCCGCCCGGCCCGCCAACCGCTCCAAATCGCCCATGGGCCGCAGCAGGCGCCGCAGGGTCAGCCGCAGCCCCCGCTGCTCCACCAGCTCTCCCACCCCATCGGCTCGTGCGCCGATCGCCTTGGCCTCCAGCAGCGGCGCCTCGATCCAGCGCCGCAAACAGCGGCCGCCCATGGCGGTCATGGTTCGATCAAGGGCCCACAGCAACGAGCCGTGCAGGCCGCCGCCCACCTGGGTCTGGGTCAGTTCCAGATGGCGGCGGGTTTGGGCATCGAGCACCAGGGCATCGCCCGGATGCCACAGCCGGGGGCTCTCCAGGGGGATGGCGCCGCGGTCCTGAGCCAGGGCGTGGGTGCTGTCCAGGTAGGCCAGCAGGCCGCCGGCGGCCCGCAGGGCCAACGGCGCCTCCGCCAGCCCCAGGCCAGCCAGGTTGGCCAAACGAAAGCGGGCCAGCAGGGCGGCGCGGGCCGCCGGGGCCTCGAAGGGGGTGCGCGGTTGGCTCACCAGCCGCAGTCCCGGCGGGCACCAGGCGGGCTGGGCCTCCTCCCCCGGCCAGACCACCTCGGCGGCCTCCAGTTGCAGCAACTCCTGGTGCAGCCCGCCACTGCCCTCCTGTTCGCTCAGGCGCAGCTCGCCGGTGCTGACATCCGCCACCGCCAGGCCCCAGCGGCCCTGCTCCAGCACGACGGCGCACAGCCAGTTGTTGCGCCGCGCCGCCAGCATCCCCTCCTCCAGCACCGTCCCCGGGGTCAGCACCCGGGTGATGTCGCGGCGCAGCAGGGCCCCTTTAGCGGGGGTGGTTTCCAGTTGATCGCAGAGGGCCACGCTGTAGCCGCGCCGCACCAGCTCGGCGCAGTAGCGCTCGGCGGCGTGGTGGGGCAGGCCCGCCATTGGCACCCGCCCCATGCTTTTGCCGGCATCTTTGCCGGTGAGGGTCAGCTCCAGCAGGCGCGACAGCAGGATCGCGTCCTCAAAAAAACATTCAAAGAAGTCCCCCAGCCGGTAGAGCAGCAGCCGCTCTGGTTGGTCGGCCTTGAGTTCGACGTAGTGGCGCAGCACCGGGGTCAAGGTCGCCGGATCCACCAGGCTGTGGTGGTGCCAGCGGGGCAGATCCGAGTCGGGCTCGGCGGCGGTGCTGTCGTCCTGGGCCGGCTGCTCCGCTGCCTGCGGCTCCACCGACCCCTGGCTGGCGGGCTGGTGGGGTCGCTGGCGGGGTCGGGCGGCGGCATCGGCCTGCAGGGCCGCCTCATCCGGCAGGTCTCCAGGGCCGTCTTGCGCCGCCCCGGGCCCACCGGGGCCCCAGGCGGGCGCGGGGATGGGCGCGGTGCGGGGGGCGGCCGGAGCCTCCATGCCGGCGGCGCCGAACAGATCCCCCTGGCTGACGGGATCCGCCACCAGCGACAGCTGCAGTTCGGCTCGGGCCGCCATGGCGCTGGGGGTGGGGCTCACCATTCTAGAACGACCCCACCGGTAGGGTCCCCAACCCCCTGGCGGGATAGCTCTCCCCATCACCCCACAACTTGTGAAGGATGCGGCGCCTTCCCCCCTTCCCCCCAGGTCCGCCATGGAAGAATGCCAGCCAAGGCCTGATCAGGCCAGCGCGCACCCTTCGCCATGCAGATCCTCAACACACTCACCGTTCTGGCCCTGGTGGTGATGTCTTTCGTCCTGATCGTTGCGGTTCCTGTGCTCTACGCCAGCAGCCAGGACAGCGGCCGCTCCAACCGCCTTATTTTGATTGGTGGTGCCGCCTGGGTCGCCCTCGTGCTGCTCAACTGGGGCATGAGTTACTTCGTGGTTTGAGCCGTTGACCGTTTTCGAAGGTCGCTTCACCGACGTCGGCCAGCTGCGTATCGCCGTGGTGGTGGCCCGTTTCAATGATTTGGTCACAGGCAAACTGCTCAGCGGCTGCCTTGATTGCCTCAGCCGCCATGGCATTGATGTGGCCGCCAGCAGCAGCCAGCTAGATGTGGCCTGGGTGCCCGGCAGTTTCGAAATTCCCCTGGTGGCCCAGTTGCTGGCGGCCAGCGGTCGCTACCAGGTGGTCATCACCTTGGGGGCCGTGATCCGCGGTGACACGCCCCATTTCGATGTGGTGGTCGCCGAGGTCAGCAAGGGCGTGGCCGCCGTGGCCCGGGACACCGGTGTCCCTGTGATTTTCGGCGTCCTCACCACCGACACCCTGCAGCAGGCCCTGGAGCGAGCTGGCATCAAGAGCAACCTCGGCTGGAGCTACGGCCTCCAGGCCCTGGAAATGGGCAGTTTGATGGCGGCGCTGGCCGGGTGAAATCCAAGCGGGGCCAGCTGTCCGGGCGCCTGAGGCCGCGTCAGGTGCTGATGTTGTGTGCCGCCCTCGATCTGCTGGGGCTGGTGCTCTCGGCGGCCCTGGTCGACCGTCTCGACGGCACCGATCTGCTGCGCCATCCCCAATGGCTGTTGCCTTTTGGGCTGGTTTATGTCGGCTTCAGTTGGCTGTTTGGCAGCTACACCCTCTTGAAGCTGCCCCGGCTGCGGTTCTCTCTGGTGGCGGCGCGGCTGGGGCTCTCGGCCCTGGCCAGTGCGCTGGTGGTGGTGTTGGCCTACTGGCTGTTTCGTCTGCCGGTGAATTTCACTCTGGGGCACCGGCGTGTCCAGCTGGCCCTGCTCGCTGGCATGACCCTCTGGGCCCTGGTTCAGCGACTCTGGCTGCGGCGCCTGGCCCGGCCGCAGCAACGGCCTGGTTTGAGTCTGCTCGATCTGACCGAAAACCAGCAGCAACGCCTGTTGCCCAGCCATCTGCCGGAGGAGGCGTTGCTGCTGGAGGACCTGCCTTGGAGCGACAGCCTCAGTGTGCAGCGCCAGCTCAAACGGGCTGCTGACGGACTGTTGTCCCTGGTGCTGTTGCTTGTGACCTTGCCCTTGATTGCCCTGGCGGCCCTGTTGATCTGGCTGGAGGATCGGGGGCCGGTGCTCTACGTCCAAAAGCGAAGTGGCCTGATGGGCAAAAGTTTCAAACTGTTCAAGCTGCGCACCATGCGCCAGGCCGCACCCCAGGCGCCGGCCACCTGGACCGTGCGGGGCGATCGGCGCATTACCCGCATCGGCGGATTGTTGCGGCGAGTGCGCTTGGATGAGCTGCCCCAGCTCCTCAATGTGCTGCGCGGGGAGATGAGTCTCATCGGCCCCCGGCCGGAGCGCCCCGAGTTGGAGCGGGACCTGGAGGAGCGCATTCGCCACTACCGCAAGCGTCACTGGATGCCGCCGGGCCTCAGTGGCTGGGCCCAGGTGTGCGCCCCCTATGCCGCCAGTGTCGAGGAGGCCGAACTCAAGCTCAGCTACGACCTCTATTATTTACGCCATTGGAATACGGGTCTGGACCTTTTGATCCTCCTCAAGACGATCAAGACGGTGCTCAAGGCCAGGGGAAGGTGACTCCGGCCTTGAGGGTTTGATTACGGGGCTCGTCTAGGTTGTGTCAGACGTGCAGGGGTTCATGGTCAAGGCTCTGGTCTTTGGCTGTACTGGGCAAGATGGATCATTGCTGTGCCGCTCGTTGTTGCGCCAGGGAATAGATGTCATCGGCGTATCCCGGTCTAGCAATCCTAACCTCACAATTCACCAGTCTCTTGGTATCAATGGCAAGGTGGAAATCACCACCGCAGACATCTGTGATTTCAGGGAAATATTGGAGATTATCACTAATCATAATCCAGGCGAAGTTTACAATCTTGCCGCCCAGTCTTCGGTAGGATTGTCTTTCCGGCAGCCTGTTGACACGTTTAAAAGCATCATTAACGGTACGATTAACCTGCTGGAGGTGGCTCGCTTTGCTGGCTTTAAGGGAAGGCTTTATTTTGCCGGCAGCAGTGAGATATTCGGAAATACGGATCGTCCGGCTGATTTGGATAGTCCTCGTCAGCCATTGAGCCCCTATGCTATTGCCAAAGATGCCAGTTTTAATACTGTTCAAGTCTATCGTCAGGCCTATGGATTGAATTGCGTCACGGGCATCTTGTTTAACCATGAGTCACCTTATCGCTCGCGGACATTCGTGACTCGCAAGATCGTTGATGGCGCCTTGCGCTGTTTGCGTGAGCCAGGCTACCGCTTGAAACTGGGAGACCTTTCTGTGGCACGTGACTGGGGCTGGGCGGAGGAATACATTGAGGCGATGCAACTTGTCCTAAGGGCTGATCTATTGGAGAATGAATTAGAAGATCAGGTAATCTGCACGGGTCGCTCAGAAACCTTGGAATACTTTGTAGAGCGTGTTTTTGCGGAACTAAACCTGCATTGGCAGGATCATGTTGATCTGGTTGCCAGCCTGCGGCGGCCCTCCGAGATCCTTCGCAGTGTGGGCAATCCCGAGCCGATGTGGCGCAAGCATCAGTGGCGTGCCCAAAAGGATGTTGACGGTGTGATCCAGACCCTTGTCGCCCTCGGTTGTTCCGGGGTCCCTGCCCAGCCCGATCCCTTGACAGCATGAGCATGGGCTCGACCCAGCCTCGTCGCTTGGCAAACCACTCCCCTCAGAGCCCCTGATAGGCGTGGCGATGCTCTCCGAGTAGCCGCTGGGGCGAGTAATGGCTGCACAGCTCCAGGTAGCGATCTCCACCCAGCTGTTGCCGAGGTCGCTCTAGTGGCGAGAGGCTGGCGCTGGCCAGCGCCTCACACCAGGCGTTTGCATTCAGGGCCGGCAACAGGGTGGCGAAGGCCCCACCCACCTCCCGATGCACTTCCAGGTCGGAGGCCATCACCGGGGTGTTGCAGGCGAGAGCCTCGATCAGGGGTAGAGAGAAGCCTTCGGAGATCGAGGGCACCAGCACCGCTTCGGCCTGGCGATAGAGCCAGGCCAATCGCTGGTCGTCGGCGGCCAGCTGCAGCAGCTGCGCTTCCAGACCCTTGCCGCCGATCCAGCGCCGTTCCTGACGACGCAACGGGCCTCCGCCGGCGAACACCAAGAGAGGCAGCTCCTGCCAGGGCTTGCCATCGGCCTCACCCTGCCTCAGCCGCGCCAGGGCCCTCATCAGGGTCAGGCCGTTCTTGTAGGCATGGCGTTTGCCCACCATCAGCCAGAAGCGGCGCCCGACCAGGGCCGGCAGCGCAGTGGTGGCAACGGCATTGATGGCGGTCGCCAGGTGGATCACCCGGACAGGGGTGGCCAGCCGCGGCAAAAAGAAGCTCAAATCATCAGCACTGGCGGCACTGATGCTGAGGATCAGATCCGAGGCCTGCAGCCAGGACGCTTTGTTGCCATGGGGGGAACGCAGGCCCGGCAGGAAAAAATGCTCGGGGTGGCGCTCGGGGGTCATGTCGAACAGGCTGCTCACCAGCCGCTGCCCAGCCCGCCGCCGGTAGGGCTGACCGCTATAGAAAGTGGCGTGCAGCACGGAGGCCCGTTGCCAGCCGCCCCGCCCGACCTCGAGAACCTCCATCTCCCCGCAACCGCCCAGCCCGGAGCGCAGCTCCCGGAAATAGCGGCTGATGCCCCCCCGCGGTTGGCGGCGGAAGATTTGCCGATCAAAGGCGACCCCCAGGGGTCTGCCCGCTTGGGGGAAATCACTGGCGGGCATTCAGGGTGCCGGTTGCGCCTGGGTTAGTGAGTGTATGGTTCACCGTGCCCAACAGAGTCGTCGTTACCTTGAGGCCCCTGTTAACGGTGATTACGCCATGCCTCAATGCGGCCGCCACCATCGCAGACACCTTGCGCTCGGTGGCGGCAGCGACCGCAGCACTGGCGGAGCATGGCCACCAGTTGGAACACTGGATCATTGATGGTGGATCAAGTGATTCCACGATGGAGAAAGCATGTCGCCATGCTGAGCGATTTCCACTCTGTCGAATCAAGCAAGGGGTAGCCGGAGGTGTATACAGGGCGATGAATGAGGGGCTGCGGCTGGCCAGAGGTCATTTCACCCATATTCTCAATGCCGATGACATGATAATTGATCCCGGCGGATACTACGCGCTTGTTCGTGATGGCCTCAACCAGCGGGCATCAATTTTACTTTCTTCAATTGTTTATTTTCGCCGCCCTACCTATAGGGTTAGGCATTCGTGGGATGTTCAGCCTTTGCCGGCGGATCGCCACTCTTGGCAACGACTGCTGAGATCTGGACTTCATTATCCCCATCCTGGATTCTTTGCCCAAACCGATCTTTATCGGACGGAGGGGTTTGATGAGCACTACAATTTATCTGCTGACTATAAGTTGATGCAATCCCTGCTTTTACGCCTTGACCTTGCCATGGGGGTGAGAGTTTGCACAAGCCCTTTGGTAGGGATGGCGGAGGGGGGGGCAACGTCAGGATTCGGTGCCATTCTGCGTGGAAGCCGGCAACTTGCGGCCATCAACCGCGAACTTGGAATCAAGGATTCATTCTGGCGCCGTTATCCGCGCAAGCTTTGGAGTCGTCTCCAACCATTTCAGACTCCTGGCTTGGTAGGAGAGCGCCTTCTCCCCCCCGCTAACAACCGGTGAAGATCGCTTTCGATGTCAGCCAGACCGGCCCACGCAAGGCGGGATGTGGATTTTATGCGGCCGCTTTGATTGACGGTCTGCTGGCGGCAGAACCGCAGCGGCATCGCTTCACCCTGCTCACGGGATTTGGTGATTTCTTTCACGATCCCCTGATGGCTGCGGCCTTTCCCCATCGCTCCAGGGGAGTGGGCTATGGACCTCGACTGGTCAGCAGGCGCCAGGCCAGTGATTTCTGGCAGAACCGCGAGCAAGTCTGCGGGCTGCTGGATCGTTTTGATCTACTCCATGCCAACAATTTCTGGTGCCCACCTTGGCAGGTCAGTCCCAGAGTGATTTATACATTGTATGACATGAGTTTTGCCGAGCATCCGGAGTGGACATCCGAAGCCAACCGCATCGGTTGCTTCAACGGTGTTCTGCAGGCGGCTCTCAACGCCACTTGGTTTGTGGCCATCTCCCAGGCTTCGCGGCAGTCCTTTCTGCGCCATTTCCCCCACGTTGATCCCCGCCAAGTGCGGGTGATTTATCCAGCCTCTCGTTTCGAGCAGCCAGGCTTCCAGGTGAAGGCCACGGCCCCCGATGCAGCGGTGTGCCGCCGGGGCAATCCCTTTCTGCTTTCGGTCGGCACGATCGAACCGCGCAAAAATCAGCTCTTTCTGCTGGATGCTTACAATCATTTCCGTGCCTCTGGTGGGGCTCCGCTGCCCCTAGTGATGGCCGGAGGCAAGGGCTGGTTGATGGACGATTTCGAAAGCCATCGCCAGCTATCGCCATGGTCGTCTGACATTCACCTGCTGGGCTATGTGAGTGAAGCGGAATTGGCCTGGCTTTATAGCCACTGTCTGGTCAATCTCTATCCCAGCCACTATGAGGGCTTCGGGCTACCGGTGCTGGAGGGCATGGGAATGGGTGCACCGGTGCTGTGCTCGGATCGCACTTCTTTGCCTGAAATCGTGGCTGATGCCGGCCTACTTCTCTCTCCGGATGATGTGGGGGCCTGGGTACAGGCTCTCCACATGATCAGCAGTCAGCCTGAGCTACGCGAGCGTCTTTCACGGGCAGCCGTTGCACGCTCCAAGTCGTTTAGTTGGCAGCGCAGTACTGAAGAACTTCTGCATCTCTATGACGAGGCAGGCGCCTGCAGCTGAGCGTGGGCGCGGCTATCGCGCCGTAGTTGCAGTAGAGCGCTGAGGCCGAGTCGCTGGTTCCAGCGCCATTGATTAAGCATTGTCTGCAGATAGATGCCAAACTTATAACGCAGAGGATTCCGATCGCGATTGATATGGGCCGCTGTCCTGTAGTGGGCATAGGCATACACCCAGCGAAGGGGTACGTTGCCATAATATCTCTTAAACATTTCAGCGATCTCACGATGCACGGCTACACGATCCTGCAATGTTTTGTTTGTTGCATAGAGCCTCGATCCAGCAAGCTTGTAAGGAAGATAGGAGAAGCGACATCCGGCATCTGCGAGCCTCAGCCAGTAGTTGTAGTCCATGCAGTAATGAAGGTCTGAATCCAATAGACCCACCTGTTCAATCACCCGGCGGCGGAAGAACAAGGCCGGCTGACAGATGAAGCAGGTATGGCGAAGCAGTTGGGGATCCCAGAAGCTGGTTGGATAGGCTTCAAAAGCTTGGTCGTGGATATCAATATGATCCGCCTTGCCGTAGAGAACATCAAGTTCCGGGTGGCGTTCGAAGGCGCCAGCCACCCGCGCCAAGGTGCCGGGGTAATAGATGTCGTCAGAGTTGATCCAGCCAATGACATCACCGCTGGCAGCCAGCAACCCTTGATTCACCGCATCGGCCTGGCCCCGGTCAGGTCGGGATACCCAGTTAACTCCGGCCCCAGCAAGGCGCAGCACATCGAGAGTGGCGTCGCTGCTGCCACCATCGAACACCAGGTGCTCATGGGCAGGATGGCTCTGGCTGGCAACGCTGGCCAGGGTGCGCCCAAGAAATTCCCCCTGATTGTAGGAGGGGGTAATCACACTGATCGTGACGGCAGCCTGGCCCATCAGCGCACCTTGGTGGGCGCGAGGGCCTCACAAAACAGATCCCAGTATTGATCAGCCATGGCATCCGGATCCTGATAGCGCTGCGCCTGTTCTCTGCCTCGCGCGATCAGCGTACCGCGCAGTTCCCCATCCTCACTCAGGCGATGGAGAGCAGCGGCGATCTCCTGGGGGCAACCGGGGTGAAAAAGGAGGGCCGCCGACCCTGCCACTTCCTGCAGGGCGGTGCTGTTCGAGCAAGCCACGGGAAGGCCTTGCCCCATCGCTTCGATCACCGGCATTCCAAAGCCCTCGTAGAGGGAGGGGAACACCACGGCGAGGGCATGGCGGTAGAGGGCCTGCATGGTGGCGTCGCTGACGAATCCCGGCAGGAGCACCGCATCGGCCAGCCCGAGGCGCGAGGCCACCTTGCGTAGCTCCTGGAGCCGGTCGACCCCATCGCCGCTGCAGACAAGCTTCAAGTTGGGATCCAGGCCCTGCTGGCGTGCCATCGCGAAGGCGGTGAACAGCAACTCATGGTTTTTGTGCCTCCACAGATTGGCCGGATAGAGCAGGAACCTATGATGGCCCAACCCCAGTGGCGGCCCTGCTTTGGCGGAATCGCCTGGAACGCTGGCTGGCCTGGGGGGGAACTGGTGGGCAATGGCCCTGATCCGATGTTCCTCGACCCCCTTGGCGATGGCCAGATCGCGGGAGAATTGCGAGATGGCGGCAATGCGGGTGGCGCTGCTCACCATGCGGCGAAAGTGGCCCAGCCGTTCGCGCTGCACCTCAGGCGCAAAGAAGTCAGGGTAGGCATCCACTAGCAGGTCGTGGAAGGTGCAGACGGTGGCCTGGGCTGGCCGCTGAATCAGGGGTACGCCGAAGGGGCAGAAAAGCAGCTGGGTCTGGAGGCGAGGCTGACCGGATCCCCCGAGCAGGCGGCGTTGCAGCCTGGCCAGGCGACGGGAACCCAGCCAGCGCTCCTGGGCTGCCCCCCCATCTTGGGCGGCTGTTCCTTGGATATGCAAGTTGAGATTCGCTGCTTCAATGGCCCGCAGCTCGGTGGCCGCATCCGCTTGGCACACGGCAGTGAAGCGAGTCTGGGGCTGACGGGCCGCCAGCCGCTGCAGCAACTGAATGATGATGGGTTTGGCCCCGCCGTTGGCCCCGCCGGGTAGCATCGGCAGCAGGTCAATCCAGACGAGCTTCACGTTAGACTGGCTTGGGCCTGCCGAAAGGCCGATGTTGTCGAAACTGGACAGGGATCGATGTGGAACTCAGAACTTAATGTAACAGAAGCGCAAAAGTCTGAAAAATGACGATTTTCATCCGCTGATCTTGCTTACCACCAGCCCGCGTGAACCAGAAATTCAGAGCCAGGCGAAAAGCAAGCCCTTCGCCCCAGGCCCTTGAGCCATGGCCCCTCCCCGCTGCCCCCCGGCCGTCCCCAGGGTTGATGTCCCAGCCGGGACCGGCCCTTCCAGTGGTCAGCCTGTCTTGAAAGCGTCATACGGGCGGTCGAAAAAGCGTTGACTGACTCAGCTATGGAGTTAGGGTAACCTTGTCTGGTGAGGTCTCACCCAGGGTGATAGCCTTAACAGAGATGCCTAGCCCAGTTAGGGTCTACGGCGTACGCAGTTCACCTGCGTAGGTCCCCTCACCCAATCACCTCTGATCCAGAGTTTCTCAGTATGGCCACAGCAGCCCAAGTTCAAGCTCTCTACCTCGCCTATTTCGGTAGGCCTGCGGATCCCGAAGGCCTTGCCTATTGGACGACCGCAAACGCTTCTTCAACGCAGGCTCAAGTGGCCGATGCTTTTGCGGCATCTCCTGAGTACATTGCCACGATTGCTGGTAAGACCACCTCTCAAATCGTCGCAGATTATTATCAGCGCCTCTTTAATCGGGTTCCGGAAGCCGCAGGGCTCACCTATTGGGTAAACCAGATCAATACCGGCGCCCTGACGACCCAAAGCGTTGGTCTCGCATTGGTGACTTCAGCCCTATCCCAGGGAAACACTACTGCTGACGGCATTGCTGTGTCGTCCAAGATCACCGGGGCTGATCAGTTCACCGCTGAAGTCGCTAAATCCACCGCTGGCATTTTGGCTTATAGCGGTGTAAATGGGTTGGCTACGGGTGTCAGTTTTCTCGCTCCAGTTAAGACTGTTGCCACGATCCCTACGGCAGCCCAAACAACGGCAACCGTTAATTTGTTGATCGCCACCAACGGCGGCGGCAGCACGGACACCTTGGCCCTGAGCACTTTCCAAGATGTGTTCACCAGCACCACGGGTGTGCGTATCATCACGCCAGGTGTTGCGGAGGAGGTACCATTCCGTTTTACGGCTAATAATCAAGTTGTGAATGCGGCAGCTGGCACTATCACTAACGCAGCAGCAGCAACAAGTGATACTCTAGCTGATCCCAGCATGCTTGATAACGATACGATCAACATCGGCTCAGGCAACTACCTTGGAGGCACCTTTGGTGCAACATCAAATGTAAAGTTCGCCAACATTGAGAACATCAACTTTGCCTTTGCCAATGAGACAGCCGCCATCTCTTTTGTAACTGGCGGCCTCCCGTCATTTGCCACCGGGGCAAAGAGAATCGCCGTCGGCGGTTCCTTATCAGCACTTACTAACTTTACGGCCTTTGGTGAAAGTGGAGCCACCGTATTCGATGCCTCTGCCCTTGCTTCAGCTACGGCCAACGGTGTTATTGTTACATCTTACAATGCAATAGCAGCAACCAACCCTGCAGTTTCCATTCTAGGTTCTTCTTCTCAAGACAATTTAACAGGCGGTGGTGGTGATGACACCATCAGTGGCGGCGCCAATATCGATAATCTCTTCGGTAATGGTGGAGCAGATATCC
The DNA here is from genome assembly GCA_026389315.1 of Cyanobacteriota bacterium. Taxonomy (GTDB): domain Bacteria; phylum Cyanobacteriota; class Cyanobacteriia; order PCC-6307; family Cyanobiaceae; genus Cyanobium. The sequence goes on along the minus strand of JAPLIC010000040.1, from coordinate 12,126 downwards.
TTAATGGAGACGCTGGTGGTGATGTCATCTTCGGCGATGCTGGTAATGACACGATCAATAGTGGAGCTGGTAACGATAATATTACAGGTGGTACTGGCAGAGACACCTTTATTTACGACAACCTTGGCTCCGATTTTGTGGGAGTAGCCAATGCTGACACTATTACGGATTTCAACCCACTCAATACTGCAGCTTCTGATGTCTTGCGTTTGAGTGCATCGGCCTTCGTGGGCTTGACAGCAGGTACGGCTGTGACTTATTCCGATGTACTTAATGCTCCCGCCGTCTCCACCAATACCAATTATGTACTTGTTGACACTAATGCAAACATTACTGCTGCGAATTTGGCCTATACACGTCTAGCCTATGATACTACTAATAGGCATTGGCTTTATGACGCCGACGGCAATTGGGGGGCCGGTTCCCTAGTCTTTGCAACAAATGCTGTTGCGGCGCCAGTATTGAGTCTCGCTAACTTAAACGCTGTAAACATCCAAGTGGTCTGATATCCAGCATTTCTATTGTTGCCTTCCAAGCCCCTCTCACAAAGAGGGGCTTTTTTTATGGATTGTTACCTGATCTTTTGCCTCAATTGCTTTGGCAAGACAGACAACGGTCTGGGCAGTCCGTTTTGGCGGGGCAGATCTTCCATGGATGGGGTCTGCTCTTGCCAGATGTGCAAACCAGCCATTAGCCGTTTCTTTTGATGGAACCGGCAGCTGGGGTTGCCATCCGCTCAGATTGATCCAGTTCTGGCCATACCTTCTTCAACGTCTCTACAAACGACGCATAAAGCAAGCGATTGCCGTAGCCGCTGAGATGGTCAGCATCGAAAAACAGCGGTCGACCCTGCCGGAAGACCTCACAACTGGTTTGCGGGCACAGCATCGGCAGTGGATCCCACACCACCAACTCCGGTGTGGCCTTCTGCAGGTAATGCATCTGCCCCAGCACCGGTTGGCTCAGCTCTTCGACAAAGGAGCGATCCACAGAAAATCCGGGCGCACAGGCGGGATTGCCGCGATTGAACCAATCCGAGCAGCGAAAGGCCACTGCCCGAAAGATCGGTTTGGGTCGATCCACCATCACCTGCAGGCCCAGCGCCCGGAGCGAGGCGATCAGGGCTGCAGTTTCGTGCAGACCAAGCTGGCGCAACTGCTTCGCCTTGGGGCTTTGCTGTTGTTGCAGCAGCTCCGCTTCCGTCAGGGACGTTGTCCACTGGTCGGTGAAGCGCGGCAGCCGCAACGATGCCAGGAACACCAAATCACCGGGCTTGGCCTCCTGCTGCAGTTGCCTCAAGAAGGCCTGTTCCACCTCAAGGCAGCCCGTTCGCTCGCGTACAGGCTCGATGAGCAAACCCATTGCGCACAGGCCCTGATTGCTGATCACGGTCCGTAAACCCAGCTCTTGGCTCGTTTTCTTGAGCAGTGGGATGTAAGCACCCGCATGGGAATTACCCACCACGAAGATCGTGCGGCCCTGCAGTGGCTTGTGGTTCGTAGACCCGCCAGATGAGCCGCTGCTTTCCTCCAGCGGATACCAGTCATACCGCTGACCCGTCACCGACAGACTGAGATCGCTGCGGTGTGAAAAGAGCCAATTACTCCCGACCATACTGATCGTGACGGCGAGGAGGCCAGCGCCGATCTTCACCCGGTTGCTGATTCCCTTGAGCATTCCGCTGTGGCGGAACGGATTCTCAATTAGGTGAAAGGACATCAAGGTCAGTGTCAAACTAATCACAACCGCCAGCAGCATCAAGGTCCAACTTTCCAGTCCCACCGTCCAGCGCATCAGCACGATCACGGGCCAGTGCCAGAGGTAAAGGGAATAGGAGCGGCGGCCTAGCCATCTGGCCGGTGCGCTGGCCAGCCATCGCGCCAGCACCAGGCCTGATGCCGCTTCGCGGCCTGTGGCATGGAGCACCATCAAGGTTCCCGCCACTGGCACCAACCCCAGGGGAAAGGGCACTTGAGCAGGTCGGCATATCAGAACAGCCACCGCAATCAGGGCGAAACCGCTGAGCAGCAGGGCTTCCGTCCTGGCCCTTCCCGATGGGGCTGCATCCCCCGCTGAACCGTCCGCCAAGCGATCGTGCCATAGGAAAAGCAGGGCCCCCGCCCCCATTTGCCAGAAGCGGCTCAGCACGCTGTAAAAAGCCCGATCGGGCTCAACCATGCTGAAGCGTGCAGCTGTGATGAACGATGCCGCCGTCAGCACCCCCAGCACCCCCCAGGCCAAGAACAGCAGTCTCTTGCGAGGGTTCCAGCGGAAACCGAGCCAGAGTAGAAATACCCACGGGAACAGCAAGTAGAACTGCTCTTCTACCCCAAGTGACCAGGTTTGGGTGAATGGATTGAATTCGGCCCGCGGCGCAAAATAGCCGTCATTCGTGTTCATCAAGGCCATGTTGGCTGCCCCAACAAAAGCCCATAGGCCAGTGGTAGGAATCGAAGAACTCAGCCAGGATTCAGGGATGAACAGCACTGTGGCAATGCTGGTAACGACGAGACAAACCAGCAAGGCAGGTAGAATCCTGGTGATGCGCCTTGCATAAAAGCGACTCAAATATCTGCCCACACCCTGCACCGGCGTCGCTGTCAGCGACTTGCTGACCACATAGCCGGAGATCACGAAGAATATATCCACACCAATGAATCCACCATCCAACAAGCCCGCCTTGAGGTGGTGGATGAGTACCAGCAGCACCGCAATTGCCCGCAAGCCATCTATCTCGGCAATGTAGCCAGTGGCTCGGCGAGGCTGTTTGGCTGCTTCGCTGGCAATCAACTTTATCCTTGAAGTCACCTGGCAACAACTACGCTAGGTGATCCTATTCGTTGAGTCGGCATCTGTACAGTGCACAGGCATAAGTCCTTGGCCTTTGCCCGGAGGCCCGTGCACCACATTGATGCATCGGTTTGTTCGGGAGTGCCCTCGACCGCCCAAGCGCACTATTGTCATGCATGCGCAAACTCCAAGCAACGACTTCTTTCCATGCAAATCGGTAGGAATGATCTGGGTTTAGCTGCTTTGAACCATAGCCAGGAGTGGTGCCACGGACTGATGTAAAAATAGCTTTGCTGCCATTCAGGCAATTTGGCTAGCTAGCTAGCAAGCTATCTCTTTCTTGCCAGTGCTTTGATCATTCCGCACATTCTTTCACCAAGACTTGAAAAGCTGTGCTGCTCTCTCCAGCTCTCAGCATTCAATTGAATGGTCTGATACGTACTGGAACAGGTTGCTATCTCCTTTAAAATCTGCTTGATTCCACCTGCCATGGCCTGTGGCGATGTTCCTGGCATTGAAAAGACTGCCTTTCGCACATCTGAAAAAATCGGAATCGGTGTTACAGCTACAGGTACTCCCGATGAAATTGCTGTGCGAACAGCGGCGCTGGAAGATTCCTGGCTATTTTGGTAGGGTAAAACGATCAGATCTACCTCGGAAAGAAGATGCAAGCAGGTTGCATCGCTCAGGTAGTTTGTGATGATGTCAATGCGTTTTGCAAGGCCAAGCCTCCATATCATTCGCTTCATATCAGTGATGAGAGTCGCCGAGACCGGCGCAGGATACTCTGCATTTAGCATTCTAAGCCTTATATTATAATAGCTTTTTGATAGAATATTAACGGCATGAATCAGCTCAGGTAATCCCTTGTTCGGTAGAAAGAATCCATAACTAGCAATGGTTTTGGGCGTTAATCTCGAATACTGACTTGTTGCAGCGAGCGAATTCTTAACTGGAACAAGCCTTTCTGCATAATCAACCACGCCATGGGGGAATAGGGAAACATTATGAACAAGGCCAAGCTGTTTCAGCCTATTCATATCATTTGGTGTATGGACCAACACCCGTTCACAATGTCGCATGGCGTCCAGCAGCAAAGTCAACTTCTTTTCGGGATGATGGGATGGGTCAATAGTGGAATGCAGCGTTAGGATAATTTGACGGCCTCTTGTTTGTTGACGAATGATAAATTTTGATAAATATTCAAGATTAAATAGCCCATAGTTAAACTGAATAACTATTGTGGTAATGCCAAACTTGTCTATCAGCTCGCTTGTGTTCGTCATATCTTCTTCCTCAGAGATCTGCCAACAACGCTGTACATTGGCTTCGTCATGGGCCGTGATTTCTGCATTCGTTGGGGCAAAGACCGTGACGGGAAGAGACATCGCCTCTACCAGATGTTCTGAGTAGGAGGCAATGCCACAACGACTATTCCAGGTGCTAATCCAGCCGACATGAACGGGATTGGGTATTGCGCCTTGGCGACAGAACTCTCTGCCTGAATCCGCTACTCTTTGGGCAACATCTCGCCAGCTAAATTCATGTAGCAAGCGGTTGCTTCCTTTACGTGCGCGCTCTCCAACTTGCTGCTGGGGTAGATGATAGACCTGCAGCATTAACTCTGCCAAATGATCCACGCGTGGGTTGGCCCAAACTGATTCGTGGAGTCCAAAATGAGTATCTGCATACTGAAAGTCATAGTCGATCAGCCATGCAGTCTCATTGTTGCAGAAATCTGATTGCCCTCCCCAACCTGTGGCAATGACCTCAAGGCCCGAAAGCATAGCTTCTGCAATTGGTAGGCCAAACCCCTCTCCCCGGCTGGGTGCAACGAGAGCTTGACATTGCTGGAACAACCCCTTTAGTTGGGACTGATCGAGTTCATCTTCCAGAATGATAACGTCAGGATAATCGCTACATGATTGCTTGGCATTGTTCAACCAAGTGTGGATTTCATTATGGGGATTGGGAAAAGTCTTGATGATCAGGGTCACATTGTCGCTTGCCCTGAATGCCTTGCCATAGGCCTGGAGAAGTAAATCTGCACCTTTTCGAGGAAAGCAAGAGGACACATGCAGAAAACGATAGGATTTGGCGTTAATCCTGAAGTTCGGATCGGCTACAGTCTTCGTCCAGTGGCTGATGCCGATTCCTACATTGGCGAGGGGAACCGAAACACCATTGTCGATCAGCACCTTTTCAACATAAGATGACATTACGGATAGGCCATGAAGTTTATTGTTAAAGTCTTGGACCCAGCTAAAGCGAAAGCCACTTTCTTCCCATCCATAACAATGCAAAAGATTAACTCTAGAAACCATGTCTGCCACACGTGGAGGGTATATGTTGCGACTACTGATATCTGCATTCTGTTGGGAAAGCATCTCAGAATGCCGGGCGAGTCTGCAAATATCTGGATTGCTCTGCAGGAACTCTTGGTTTGGCGGATAGTCGCCAGGACCATCTGTAGAATGGAGAGCAACCTCATGGCCTAAGTCGTCAAGAGCAGTTGCGAGTTCCCGGTTCAAGATGGCCAGGCTGTAGGAACTGTCGAAGGGACCTTCCAGCCGCCATTTCAGCAGGGCAGGAAGACTAGTTATGGCTGCATAGGCACTGCCTACTTGCTGTTGATTAAATTCAATGGCATGGGCAATCTCGAATGTATAGTCCTCACTGTTGACTCTTTCCTGCTTAAGGAAATCAGAAATATCGTGAAGGAGTTTTTCTTGGACTTCTTGTCTGGATTTGCAAATCTTTTCCCATGTATCACAGGGATAGTTAACTGACCGTGGCTTGCTTGCAAGCTGCTCGAATATCTCGATAGCTCGCATGGACGTTTGTTTCCAGGAAAATTTTTTCGCGTGTTGACGACCACTTTCGATCAAATGATTACGGAAGCTCCCATCGCTGAGCGCCTTTAGCAGGGTCGAACGAAGGGATTGGTCATCTGTAGGAGTGAATAGGGCTTCCGGTGTTCTAATGATCTCTGGAATACTGGTAGTATTGGAACCAATGACCGCTGCGCCACACTTCATTGCTTCCAATGCGGGCAGCCCAAATCCTTCATGGATGGAAGGGAGGATAAAGACTTTGCACATATTGTACAATGAGCGTAGATCTTTATCGCTTACGTAGCCAGGAATGAGTAGACTATCAACGTCTATGTCATATTGATCTCTGCTGGCTTCAAGGTCTATAATCTCTTGTGGCGACATTCTTCCAGCTAGGACCAACTGATGGCTTTGCCTTATCTCAGATGGAAGCAAGGAAAAACTCTTAATCAAACGATCAAGATTCTTACGCTTGTCTGCAGCGCCGGCATAAAGAATGTAAGGTTTATTGATCTTAAAACGAGTGTTGATTTCCCTGATTTCGGAATCAGACATCTCAACTTGACAAAAGTAGTCCTCGCAGGCAGTTGATACATTGAACACCCTTTCGCGGTCCCACTGCAGATTAACTTGGGCTTCCAATGCGGCTGATTCCGAGATTGCCAAAAGACAATCAGCATGACTTAGCTCTGATAAGCGTTTGTGGTAAAATTCTTGGAACAGATAATTTCCATCTAGGTACTCCTTCGCATTAAGAAGGGGTATTAAGTCGTAGAGTGTAACAACTGAATAGTATGTCGCATTGCTGTTATCGATTGTGACAACGGCATCATCGAGAAAACCTTCAAAAAGACTTGGAATATAAACAACATCAGGTTGAAGTGAATTGATGACTGCGGACCTCATCATTTCCGCCACTTTACGTCTCACACTATGGGCATGATAATTTGCGGCCAGTTTTCCCGGTGCTTGCCACTCGCAAAAAGTTACCCTATTGCCCAAGTTAAAAAACTTAGTGCATAAATAACTAAGACCAGCTTGCAGATTGCCATTCACCAGTAGGATAACCTCATGGTTACCACGATTAGCAAGAATGCCTTCCACTATTGATAGTGTGTATCGACCAATGCCGCGATATCGACTTTCGCTCTGAGCACCTTGAAGGTCAATTAATAAACGCATGAATCAGCCCTGGTCGCAGTTGTTTAGTTGGTTCAGCTTCTGTAGGATCTCTTGCCCGCTGGTGGATAGAGTAGACCTATTTCTTGGTTGTAGGGGCAAATTGTGAACTGAGCTGGCCTGAAAAATCGATGGTAACAGTAGATAATCATGTTCTGTTTCAATTCTGATGCCGACAGCAACTAGCATGGACATGACCAGACTTCTTTTTGATTCGGATTTTAAGGCAAGATAGGACAACCAAGCCAACCATTTTTCAAAAAATATGCCTGTTCGTATATTGTAGCTATTCCGCAACATTCCTGGCCGCTTAATTCTTTGAATGCCAAGGACATGACTGGCTCGGTTGCTCTGCATAGCTTTTAGTTGTCTTAGGGTTGGTGATGCTTGTTATTTCTGTGGATATAATTTAATAGTGCCGTCTTTTTTTTGCGTATAGCTGTAATCAGTCTGCGAAGGGGATCTGTTGCCTTCCAGATGCGACTATTGTACAAAGCAGTAATTCTTTGATGGGCAAGTTCTATGTTCATATTGGCTAATTCTATGCTCTGCTGGGATAGCACTATGTTTCGATGGGCTAATTCTATGCTCTGCTGGGATAGCACTATGTTTCGATGGGCTAACTCGGCACTGTTTATGGCGGTCTGAGCCAATGTTTCAATTTGGTTGTCTCTCGCGATAAATTGTAGGAAATTATGTTGCTGTTCAGAATCAATGCGAACAGCTGCCTGCAAGGTTGTCTCGGTCTCCCTTAGCCCATTGCTCCAGGTTCCTTCCGGTTGAAGCTGCCCATCAAGACCTGGTTTTTGGGCAATGATCACCACATCATGGGCTGTACCGGCAAGCATACTGGTAAGTCCTATGGGATCAGATTCACGGTATGAATTTTGCCCATTAATGTAATATGCCCTGGCCCATGAATAACCAAGATGCATGAGTTCGAAGCATGTTGTATCGGGGTGTATCGGGCGTAGGTGAGTTGGGTCAGCATAAAATCCCTTGCTGGCAACAAGAAGATTATCAGAGCTGGGCGTTTCCATCAGAAGTATACCCGAGGGTGCCAGCACTCTTAGGACATGAGCAATAAGTTCTAGTAGATAGTTTCGATCTAGATGTTCGATAACATGAAATAAACTAATTATGCTGTACGACATATCAGGCTGACGTTCTAGATAGCTCTTGGCATCTTCTTGAATTGCAGGCCATCCCTGCATCTGACAGAATTGGACCATGCTTGCATTGAGGTCAACACCAATCATTTTGATATTATTCTGATTGCAAAGCTCAAGCCATTCGCCCCGGCCGCAGCCGATATCAACACCATATAATTGCGCTTTGGATGTTTGCCTAGCCGCATTCAATAATGGGAGGTAAATTTTTAACCTTTTGACAATTTCTTCCCTGGAGCCTCGAAAAGCATTTTCAAATTTTAAATAATATTCTTCATTGAGGGGATTGTTGTTCATATTAGTTAAATTCTCGCAATTGTTTGTTTACAATTGGTGGGGCAAAAAGTCCGTTTACTTTTCTGGTAGACTCAATTGCTGTGATGATGATAGCCTCATTGATCCAGTGGTGGTTTAAATGAATTGAGAAGTTGCCGGTTGAAACGGCCAGGTTTATTGTGTATTCGCCAGGGGCAAGAAAAGGCCATATGATTGTGAATGCAGCGTAGAACTCGGCATTGGCTAATATGGTGACAGGTTCCCCTTCACTGTCATCATATGTATTGTCGCCAAATATGATCTGCCCTCTACGATCAACCACTTGAAACCCCACTAGTGGGGACAGGAGTTCCGACACTGCTTTGCATCGGATTACGATGTCTACTTTTTCCCCTCCGCTTGGGATTGTCGTTTCTCCAATTGCTTCATTAATAATTTTCCATCCTGTAATTATTGCCACTCCATCGCAATGACCATTGCTTTTGCTTTCGTCTAGGGAAGGCACTATATCTTCGGCAGACTGGGCAATGTATGTATCCCAGCCTTGATCCAATTTTGTGACAATGTCGCTGTCTAGAGTTGAATACGTGTTGCCCTTTAGATTCCTATTTTCTTTGCGAGGCAAGCTTTGGTTTATGCTTTTCGTGAGACTTGCTGAACTTGTAGAAGGTATCTGATTTTTTTTGTTTGATTTGGTTCTGAAGCCTGATTCTTCTTGGCAGAAATCAGTGTAATTTTGTAATCCGGTACGAGTTTTTCCATCGTAGACTAGAGATCCTTTGTTGATCCAAATGCATCTCTCTGTTAGTGCAGCAACGGAGTTTGGGTCGTGACTGACAAAGAGTAGTGTTCCATGCTCTTGAAATTTTTTGATAAATCTCATGCATCGTTGCGTAAACACCGCATCTCCAACTGCCAAGGCCTCATCACAAATTAATATATCTGCATTCACATGAGCCAAGACAGCAAATGCAAGCCTTAGCTGCATACCACTGGAGTAGGATTTTACTGGTTGATTTATAAAATCACCGATATCGGCAAAGCTTAAAATATTTTCAAGATTTTTTTCGATTTCAACCTGCTTTAGTCCAAGAAGAGTGGCGTTCATGTAGACATTCTCCAGCCCCGAAAATTCTGGGTTAAAGCCGCTGCCTAGCTCAAGTAAGGCAGCTACCCTGCCCTTGGCGGATACGGTACCCTCGGAAGGCTCCAATGTTTTGCAGATCAGTTGCAGTAACGTGCTCTTGCCGCTACCGTTTCTGCCAATGACCCCAATTGTTTCTCCTCTGCTTATCTCAAAGTTAATATTTCTCAGGGCCCAAAATTCGCGGTAATATTTACGCCGTTCTCCCCAGAATGCCTGTTTCAACCTGTCTAGGGGTTTATCGTACATGCAATACCTCTTGCCAAGGTTTGTTGCTTTGATGATCACATCACTGGCATTTTTATGGTGCAAAGCTTCTCGAGATTTCAAGTCTGATGACATTTCTGATTGTTCACATGACATCAGCGAAACCTCCTTTGGCCTTCATAAATGTTTTGTATGAGAGCTCGCACAGAAACAAGCCTAAGCTGATGCCAACAATAATATACATCAGTCTGGGGTATTGACCAGAGACAGCGACTGCTCTTGTCTGTTCAATCATCGGTGCAACCGGATTGAAGGCGAGAATTGACTGCCATCGCGCAGGCATAGCAGTAAGGGGAAAAAAGATCGGAGAAATGAACATCAACATGCTAACGAAAGCCCCAATTGCCTGGCCAATATCTCGAATGTAAACACCCATTGCTGCAAGGATCCATGTGCTGGCGAGTGCCAGTAGTAATAGCGGCATCCAGGTGATTGGTAGCAGCCATATTGTTAGGGCTATTTTTCCATTTGCTACAATTTGAAAAAGTATCAAAACGAAAGTGCTTATCAAGGCGTGGAATAAGGCACACCCAATTGTAACATAACCAAGGACTTCCAGTGGAAAAACAACTTTTTTGACATAGCTCGGGTTCGCAAGCACAAGGCCAGGTGCTTTTATCAGACATTCTGAGATGAGATTAAAAACAATCAATCCCGAGAATAGATTGATGGCGAATCCAATTGGTCTTTCGTCGACGACCCCCGGCCAACGTGTTTTGAATACCGTAGAGAATACAAGGGTGTATACAGCTAGCATCAAAAGTGGCTGAAGGAAAGACCAAAATATGCCAAAAAGGGACCCCCGATACCTGCCTAAAACCTCCCTCTCGGTTAATTTATAGATTAGGTTCTTGTGCTGTAGGCCAGCCTTAATAAATTTTGGGATAGGGATTCTATTGAGCTTGGCCATTGACCGATTCCCCGCGAAAGTCTGGGATTTCATGCTCTCTCAAGTTCTGTGTGTGACGTCGGTAGCGTTCGCCAACGGCATGGCGGTGACAAAATACCCCACGCGCGCTTGCATCGGGCTGGGCTAAGTTTCAAGGCGTTCATGTCGCTAGAGCCATTCACAAATCACATTAGCCTCCGCCTACCGCAGGGTCAGATGCTGCTTGGTGATTGATCTGTCTCCCCAATGGGTGAATCATCCACCTGGGTACGGGCACAACCTTACTGGTTCCCAGCACCTTGGCGATTGCGAACCCTACCCAAGTGTCCAGTAAGGTGGTAGGAGGCATGCCTTGGTCAATGCTCTCGCGGACCCCTGGCGTCTGGGCGGGATGATGGTGCTGCGCATGCAGTAACCGTTCAAAGCACTCCCAATCTAGGGCCTGGTCCATCCAGGTCCTATTGGACACCCTTGTTGGTGGTCTCCAGCAGCCCCGATTGGCCTCACCAAGGCGACTGGACTCCGATTCGCAGCGCGGATCACCAAGCAGAAGCGGCTTTTGCCGCCATCTGCGCAGCCTGCCCGCTTTAGGCCAGCGTCAGATCCGGCCCGCTCCGGCCCCAACCGGCATCACCGGCTGATCTGGTCTGGCATCGCCAAACCACCGCCACCCTGCATCCTGGACATCCTTGCGCGGTGTCAAGCGGTTCAGCTCCTTGAGGCGTTTGAGCTGCAGAGGGGCGAGCCCCCCCGAGGCCCCGCAGCCGCTCCAGGGCCCCTGCTTGACGACCGCCCCCCCCTGTGGTGCATAGTGTGTTGGTCGGCATCTCCGACAGTCGCGGTTTAAGCTGCGGATGTAGCTCAGTGGTAGAGCATCTCCTTGCCAAGGAGAGGGTCGAGAGTTCGAATCTCTTCATCCGCTTATCAGACGTTTAAGCCCTAAGCCCTTGGTACCAGGCGATTAGGGTTTGCGCTTCAGCACCATAAGCTGCTGTCCGTGCTGGCTTTTGAACCCTAGCTTTTCGTAGAAGCCACTGCTGTTAGTTGTCATCAGGTACACCCGCTCCGCAGCAACCACTGCCCGATACGACAGCAGAGACCTCACGATTCTGCGCCCAAGGCCCTGGCCCTGGTGCTCGGCCGCCACCACCACATCCCACAGAACCGCCCGAAACACGCCATCGCTGGTGGCCCGCCCGAGGCCCACGAGTCGACCAGCCTGCCAGGCACTCACCACGCTGCAGCTGCCCAGCAACATGCGCATCAAGGCCGTGCGGCTGCGGCCCCGGGCCCAGAAGCTGTTGGCATTGAAAAGGGCCTGGACCTGAGCGATTCTGAGCAACAGGAGCAGGCATAGTCGGCCGTGCAGCACGAGCCGGATGGGCTTTGGCTTGTGGTCTCGCTCCGCCTGGGGAGTGCAGCCGTCATTCGACTGGTTTGGAGTTCCCCCGGTTTCGTGGACAGCTCTCATGCCACCCTTAGGGCTACATTAGCACTAATCTGAGTGCGATTCTCGAATGCTATTGGGCTGTAGTAACCAATAGAGGAATGGCGTCGCTCAGGGTTGTAGTAGCCATC
>JAPLIC010000048.1 GCA_026389315.1 Cyanobacteriota bacterium | reverse complement strand
TCGTCGGCCAGGCCCGTTCCCAGCAGGGCCTCGGCCAACTGATCAGCGGTGCTTTGATCGGCCGCCACCGCCAGCAGGTCCACGTCCGAGCGGGCATCCCAGTCGCCACGGGCCAGGGAACCAAACAGCCACACCTCGGCTCCAGCCCGTCCGGCCAGCAGGGGCTCGATGCGGCTGCGCAAGACCTCGATCCGTTGGCTGCGCAGCCGCTGGCGGATCTCCTGCACGCTCGCCATTAATCGCCTCGCTGCGATCGAGCGATGTTAGGAGCAGCTCCGGCAGGCTGGGCCCAAGCTCTCCAGTTGCGCCCCAGCGCCAGCAGAAGCGCAACGGTACTTGTGCCGCGCCGGGCAAAGCTCCGCTGCCTGCCTAGCTCAAGAGATGCGCATTAAGATGAGCACATTAAGTGGCCCTGGCGCATGCGCACCACCCTGGAGCTGCCAGATCCACTATTTGCACGGCTGAAAGCCCGGGCGGCCAACGAGCGTGTGACCCTCAAGCAGTTGCTGCGCAGCTACGTGGAGCAAGGGCTCAGCGCCGCACCCGAGTGCGCCGGGCTGCCACGATCCGCGGCCACGCTGCCGCGCTTGGACGGACCGCTGGCCATTGAGGACCACCAGCTCAGCAACGCCGCCCTGTTCGAGCTGCTCGACCCGTGAACACCACCGCCGACCTGCCTGATCTGAATGTCTGGCTGGCGTTGGCCTGGCCCGAACACAGCCATCACCAGCACGCCGTTCGGTACTGGGAACAGCAGGCTGCAGACCAGGTGCTGTTCTGCATAGTCACCGCTCTGGGGCTGGTGCGCCTGGTGTGCCAGCCGAAGCTGATGGGCACGGCCGTCAAGAACGCTGCAGAAGCCTCCGCCCTGCTGGAAGCCCTGTGCCAGCAGCCGGGCGTGCAGCTGGCCGCGCCGGCGTACAACGGCTGGGAGGCGTTTCACCAGCTGCTGCGTAGCGCTGAGCTGCCGGCCCGGCTTTGCACCGATGCCCATCTGGCGGCCCTGGCGATCACCAATGGCTGGCGACTGGTGAGTTTCGATCGCGATTTCGAACGGTTTGAAGGCCTGGAGAGGCTGCTGCTGCCCTGACCCTCATTGAGGTGGGCCATCACCAATGGAGAGCCCGCCCCCCAAGACAAGGGCCGAACTCCGCATTAAGTTGACGCAAGACCCTTAGCAGGGCCCATGCTCGCCCTCCCCAGCCCTCTCAGCTTGCCGGAAACGCTCACTGGCAGCCTGCGGCTCACGCCCGAGCAATTCGCCGAGTTCTGCAGCGCCAATCCGGACGCGGTGCTTGAGCTGGCCGCCGATGGCTCCCTGATCACCATGACCCCCACCGGTGGCGACACGGGTGCCCGCAACAGCACCCTGGCGTTTTTGCTGCAGCTGGCCATCAGGAGCAGTGGCCTGCCCCTGAAGCTGTTCGACAGCTCCACCGGTTTCCGGCTGGGCGATGGCTCCGTGCTGAGCCCCGATGCGGCCCTGGTGAACCTGGACCGCTGGCAGGCTCTTGATGAGGTGGAACGGCGGAGCTTCCCGCCCCTCTGCCCGGACCTGGTGGTGGAGCTGGCAAGCCCGAGCGTAGCCGCAGGCTTCTCCGAAGGAGTTGGGACACCCCGCGGACTCACGGCCCTGCGCCGCAAGCTCACGGCCTACCAAGCCAATGGGGCCCGCCTGGGCTGGCTGCTGATCCCCGAGCAGCGGGCAGTGGAAATCTGGGGGCCGCTGGCAGGCTCTGCCGAGAGCCCCCGCCGGATTGAGCCCGCCGCCCGTTTGGATGGGGCGCCCCTGTTTCCGGGGCTGGTGATCGATCTGGAGGAGATCTGGGCGGGCTGAGGGATAGGGAGGGTCCCCCTACGGCAGCACCGGCGCCGGCCGGGGCGGCGGGGCGACGGCGTGGTGCGCCGGGCACTCACCGCAAAGCCCATTGCCAGCAGTGGCGCCAGCAGGCTGTCTTTGAGCAGTACATCGGTGGGCAACTGCGGGCCGGCCTGCTTGAGCAAATTGCTTTCCTGCGCCTTGATCTGGGAGAGCAGGTCAGCCTTCAGGGCCGGCAGACCCAGGCCCTGATCCGCCGCCGAGAGGGGCGGGGCCTGGATGGCGGCGAGCTGGTTCTGGAGCTCGGCGATGGTGCCTGAGCGCTCCACCGCCTGGCGGAACTGGGCCAGGCGGGCCTGCTGCACCCGCCCAGCGCTATAGACCAGCGACTGAGCCACCTCCAGCCCTCGCCAGGCGGCCAATCCCTGGAGGGGAAGCAGCAGAAAGGCCACAACAATCACCGGCCTGGAGCAACGGCGCACCAGCAGCCAGCGGGACTGATGCCACATCGACTGGGGCGCCAAGGCCGTAGCCATGTGCAGCAGCAGCACCGCCAGCAACGCCAGGAAGCCATTGGTGCAGAAGACCCCGGTAGAAGCCAGCAGCCAGAAGGGACCGGCAAGCTTGGTCGGCAGCAGCGGCAAGGCCACCGCCAGCACAACCATCACCAGCAGGCCATTGGCCGTGGCGGAGACGAGGCCCGTCAACCGCTGGCCCTCGCACTCAGAAATGGAAGCTTTCCACCGCCCGCCTTCAGGCTTGGGGAAGGGCGGAGCCGAGAGCACCTGGCGACAGCTTGATCCGTTTCCTCAGCTTGCGGCTGAAGCCGAAGGCGGCAGCGGCGCCGAACAGCGGCAGGGGGGCGGGGGCGGGGGTGGCGGTGTAAAGCGTGGCCTGGGCGAAGGTGAAGTTTTGGCTATTATTCACACCCTGGTCGATGGGGTTATTTGAGCCGTCAACTTGAATACTTTGGGTTTGACTAAACTGACGATATCCAAAAGCTGGGCCTGAAGGGCTCACAGCTAAACCACTATTGGGCAGACCAAAGAATAAGCCTACTTGGGTAGCGAACACAGAAGCCAGGGTTTTGTTTCCGTCCCCAGTCCACCAGGGCATCAAGCCACCATTGGCCGGAGTTGCAAATTTGCTGGTGTTGGCGTCGTAAGTCCCCGTAAACGTGGTCACGTCGTACTGCATACCACCTACATTCACCACAAAGGCCTGGGCCGAGCCCGGGCTGAGGCTGATGGCAGCTAGGGCCACAGCGGCACCGAGGGCCAGCTTGGGGGAAAACGCAGAAAAACGAATCATTTTAAAGTTTTTAAAAAACCGGAGAAATTATTAAGCCCCCCCGCTTGTCGGTATCGGCAGGCACGTTTTGGTCGCAACCAAGGTCTGGGGCCGGTGATGGTGCGGCAGCTGGCATGATCCAGCCGGTGCCCTGGGCACTTGGGCGTGGGGGTGTCGGGCTGGTGCGGGCTGAATGCGTGGTAAGTCCTGCTCCAGATCTGCTTTGGCGTCGCACTGCTGCTGGCGTTGCCAATGCTCGTTGATCAAACGTGGCGCGTTCTGCTCGCCGCGCAGGCGCCGATCTTCTATAAACCTGGCCAGGACGGGCCGCAGAACCTAGGCGGCGGCCCAAGGCAGGCGGCCGGAAAAGACGGAGACTCCTTAAACTGGTTGCCAACTGGTTAAAGTTGTCTCAATGCGCAGCGTCGGTGCTTTCGAGGCCAAAACCCATCTGGCGGCCCTGCTCGATGCCGTCAGCGCCGGCGAACAAATCACGATCACCCGCCACGGCCATCCCGTGGCGCGGTTGGTACCTCACGCTGCCCAGCCCCCCGGCGGCGTGGCAGAGACCATCGCGCGCCTGCGCCAGTTCAACCAGGGGCAGAGCCTCGGCGGCATCAGCATCGCCGAGTTGCGTGATCAAGGGCGTAGATGAGCGCCCTGGATTCGACCCCAAACGCTGGGGCAACGACCGGCGATCTCGTGCTCAATGTCTCGCTGAGCTGTGCCTGGTGCTTTGCCGATGAGGCCAGCGATGGGGCCTGGGCGATCCTGGAGCGGCTGCAGACGAATCGTGCCCGGGTGCCGGCCCTCTGGCTCTGGGAAACGGCCAACGTGCTGGTGCAGGCCGAACAGCGCGGCCGCATCAGTCCTGCCGCCAGCCGCACCTTCCTCGGCCTGCTGGAGGGTCTGCCGATCAGCGTGGACCAACCCACCACAACCAGCGCCTGGCACGACACCCTGGCCCTGGCCCACAGCCACCGCCTCACCAGTTATGACGCCGCCTATCTGGAGCTGGCAATGCGCCGCGGACTGCCCCTGGCCAGTCGCGACAAGGCCCTGCAGGCGGCGGCCCGAACGGAGGGCGTGCCCTTGCTGCCCAGCTGAATGCACCCACGTAAGTGATGAGTGCATAGCCCGTCGGCTACGGCAAAAACCCCAAGATCTGCCCCACAATTTCAAGAACCTGCTCCAACTTGTCGCCATCGAGGCGAGCCAATGGATGGGGGCGGGCGCCGCGGGCTTTCCAGTCAAACGACTTGAGTTGATGGCAGAGCACAAAACTGTGGGCATCCGGCCGCCCGGGGATCGGCCCCAAATCGATCGCCAGGCTGGAGCCACGGTTGTAGGGGGCTGAGGTCATCGCGCAGCCCACAACCAGTCCCACCGACCTGTTGAAACCTGCTGTTGAGAGCACCACAAAAGGATGGTGATCCTTCATTTCCCTGCCGGCCTGGGGGTTGTGGTCGATCCAGATCACATCACCCCGATCGGGAACCCAGGCAACTGCGGGGCGCTTGGGTGTCATTCGCTGGCTTCTGCCCCGACCGGGTTCCAAGCCATCGCCTCGGTGGGCTCACCGTCCATGGGGGCGTAAGCGGCCAGGCGTTCCTCCAGCGTCAGGCGTGGCTCAACCACCCGAATCAGCACCCCCTCAGTCACCACCTTGAGCTCAACGGTCTGGTTGTCGTGGAGGCCTGCCTCCCTGCTGATCGCCGCCGGCAGCCGTACACCGAGGGAGTTTCCCCAACGGCGCAGGGCCTGGCGGGGCCTGGAGGAAGCCATCGAAGGGACCGTTGTTGATACGGCAGTTTAAACAGTGGTGGCGCTTTCTCAAAGTGGGTCGCTCCGGTTGACCAGTGGCTATAGGCGGGCGCTGGGCAATGGCCCCCTCGCGCCAGCCCAGCCTCCGCGCCCTTCCCTGGACAACCGCTGACTAGATTCGGCTCATCGAAATTCCACCCATCCCAGGGCCTGATGGTGCTCGCCAACGCCAACGGCACCCCGGCCGCTCCCCCCACATCGCCCAGCTGGAGCGCCGCCGATGGGGCCGCCCTCTATGGCCTCGACCGCTGGGGGGACCCCTATTTCTCCGTGAGCGGCCGCGGCCATGTGATGGTCCAGCCCCGGGGCGACCGGGGCGGCTCCCTGGATCTGGTGGACCTGGTGCAAGAGCTGCAGGGCCGCGATCTCTCCCTGCCGCTACTTATCCGCTTCGATGACATCCTCGAAGACCGGCTGGAGCGCCTGCATGCCGCCTTTGAGCGGGCGATCGCCCAGTACGGCTACAGCGGCCGCTACCAAGGGGTGTTTCCGGTCAAATGCAACCAGCAGCGCCATGTCGTCGAGCAGCTGGTCGAAACCGGCCGGCGTTGGCACTTCGGCCTCGAGGCTGGCAGCAAAGCCGAACTCCTGATCGCTCTCTCGCTACTCGAAGATCCAGAAGCGCTGCTGATCTGCAATGGCTACAAAGATCGTCGCTATATCGAAACCGCGATCCTGGCGCGCCGGCTGGGACGCCAGCCGGTGGTCGTCATCGAGCAAGCCGATGAGGTGGGGCGCATCATCGCGGCCAGCCAAGATCTAGGCGCCGCCCCATTCCTGGGCATTCGCGCCAAACTTTCAACCCGCAGCACCGGCCGTTGGGGCAGTTCGGTGGGCGAACGGGCCAAGTTCGGCCTCTCGATTCCCGATGTCCTCAGCACCGTTGCCACCCTGCGCCAGGCCGGCCTGCTGGCCGATCTGCGCCTGCTGCACTTCCATATCGGCAGCCAAATCAACGACATCGCTGTACTCAAAGATGCGCTCCAAGAAGCAGGACAGATCTATGTCGAACTGACGCGGCTCGGGGCGCCCATGGGCTTTCTCGATGTCGGCGGGGGCCTGGGCATCGACTACGACGGCAGCCGCACCGCCACGGCCGCCTCCACCAACTACTCCCTGCAGAACTACGCCAACGACGTGGTGGCCACCGTGCGCGAATGCTGCGAACCCCATGACGTGCCGGTGCCCACCTTGGTGAGTGAAAGCGGCCGTGCCATCGCCAGTCATTTCAGCGTGCTGGTGTTTGATGTTCTTGGAGCGGGATCCGTACCGGGGGATGTGCCGGAGTTGGCGGAAGGGGAGCCCCTGGTGCTGCGCAATCTGCGCGACACCTACAACGGCATTCGCGCAGAAAACCAACACGGCCGACCAGCGCTGGACCCCGATGACCCCAGGGATCATGCCGCCGGTCCCGAGCGCCTCCAGGAAGCCTGGAACGATGCCCTCAAGTTCAAAGACGACGCCCTTGCCGCCTTCCGGCTTGGCTACCTGAGCTTGCCCGATCGGGCCAAGGCCGAGCAACTCACCTGGGCCTGCTGCCAGGCCATTGCCGAGCGGCTGCAGGCCATGGCAAATGAAACAATTATTCCGGAAGAATTAAGGGTGCTGCCAGCGGCTCTCGCCGGCACCTACTACGCCAATCTGTCTGTCTTTCGTTCTGCCCCCGACACCTGGGCAATCGATCAATTGTTCCCGGTGATGCCCCTGCATCGCTTGGATGAACGTCCCACACGCTTAGGCAGCTTCGCCGATCTCACCTGTGATTCAGACGGAAAAATCGCCCGCTTCATCGATCGCGGCCAGGTGAAATCCCTGCTCGAACTGCACAGTCTTCGACCTGGCGAACCCTATTGGATTGGCCTGTTTCTTGGCGGCGCCTACCAAGAAGTGATGGGCAATCTGCACAACCTCTTTGGCAGCACCAATGCCGTCCACATTCGCCTCTCCGATGGTGGCGGCTATCGGGTTGATCACGTTGTTAGAGGCAACACCAATGCGGAGGTGCTCGAAGCCATGGAGCACGACCCCGATCTCCTGCTCGAACGGCTGCGGGTGGCCAGCGAGGAGGCCATCAGCAAAGGCCTGCTCGTCATCAGTGATGCCCGCAGGCTCATGGCCCACCTGCGCACCAGCCTTGGCCAGACAACCTATCTCCAGGACTAAAAAAGAATCAGGCCGGCACCCGCTTCTCCAAGGTGACCGCCTTGAGCCATTCCGTA
Organism: Cyanobacteriota bacterium; assembly: GCA_026389315.1. Taxonomy (GTDB): domain Bacteria; phylum Cyanobacteriota; class Cyanobacteriia; order PCC-6307; family Cyanobiaceae; genus Cyanobium. The sequence continues at coordinate 3,180 of JAPLIC010000048.1, read as the reverse complement.
TTCACCCCTGAGGCCCGCTCCAGGGCAACTTTGCCGGTGCGGGCGATCTCAAGGATGCCGTAGGTCTCAAGCAGGCGCTCCAAGGCCACAAGCTTGCCCGGATCACCGACCACCTCCAAGGTCATGGCGTCATCGGCCACATCCACCACCTTGGCGCGAAACACCTGCACCAGATCAAAAATCGCACTGCGGTTTTGGGGCGGAGCGGACACCTTCAACAACATCAGTTCACGCTCCACCGCCGGAATGGTGGAGAGATCGATGACACCCAGCACGTTGACGAGCTTGTTGAGTTGTTTGCTCATCTGCTCCAGGGTGCCGTCATCTCCCTCCACCACCATGGTCAACCGCGAAACACCGCGGTTTTCCGCCGGTCCGACCGCCAGACTCTCGATATTGAACCCACGCCGGGCAAACAGACCCGAAATGCGGCTCAGGGCCCCGGATTCATCTTCCACCAGCACCGAAAGGGTGTGCTTCATCGCTCCAAGACCGGGTCGCCCGTTCCAAACCTAGGTGGTGCCGGGGACCCACCCCCAAAATGGATCCCACCAGCCCGTCTCAGGCGAGCGATGGGGAGAGGGCTTCGAGCCATTCCAGCAGGGTCTGATTAAAGATGGGCGGCCGCTCGTCATGGGGACAATGGCCGGCCTGATCCAAGACCACCAGGGGGGTATGGGGCCGCCAGCGCCTGCACTGCAGGGCCACCTCCAGGGGCACCAGGCCATCTTGACGACCCCAGATCAGCAGCAGGGGCTGTTTCAGGCGGGTCAGCAAAGCAGGGGCCGTGGCGTGATGGGGGCGCAACGGCATGGCAATGCTCATGGCCCGCAGGGCCCTGACCGCCCCAGGACGCCGGGCCGGCCTGGAAATCACCCGTCGCAACTCCCGATCACCGATGATCGGGTTGTCGTAAGCCGACTGAAGACCCAGGTCCAGAAGGGGGGAGTGGACCAGCAATGGCACGATCACTTCCAAGGGCAGCAACCGACAAAGCAGATTCACAATCCAACGCTTCAACCGGCGCCGCCACGGGGCTTGGCGGGGGGACCCCCCAAGACCACCCATCCTCGCCAGCAACAGGGCCGGATCCGGCAAGGGGACCGCTGCTACAGCCTGCACCCGATCGGGGAATTGCACGGCACAAGTGAGTGCGACCAGTCCGCCGAGGGAATGGCCCACCAGCACCGCCGGCCCTTGGACCACCTCGTCAAGAAAAGCCCCCAGCTGCCGAGCCCAGAGACGATTATCGAGCCGCAGCCAGGGCTGGCTTGAATCTCCGAAGCCAAGCAGGTCCATGGCGTAGACCTGCCAACCCGCCGCAGCCAAGGCACCGGCGTTATGGCGCCAATGGCCACTGCCAGCCCCAAATCCATGGATCAGGACGAGGGGGGGATGGGCTGGATCGCCGATGCGGCGCCAATGGCAACCGTGGCCCTGCCATTGCCAGAGGCCGTGATCGCCCCAATCCACGCCCCAATCGGTAGCGGGGACCGCATCCAGTTCAGGGTTCACCCTTCACCAAAGCGCCGCCTTCGATGACGGTCGCCCGCAAAATCTTGTCGCCCTGCTGAATCTTGTCGATGACATCCATGCCCTTGGTCACCCTGCCAAAAACGGCGTAGCGACCATCCAGCTCGGGCAAGGCCTCCAAGGCCACATAAAACTGGGCGCTGGCGGAATTGGCATCCCCGGAACGGGCCATGGCCAGGGCACCCCGTTCGTGGCTGAGGCGCAACTCCCGGGTGATGCCCGGGGTGGTCAGGGGCTGGCCATAGCGGGGCCGGACCTCGGACTTCAGGCCGATTTCAAGGGGGATCAAGCGGGCTTCGCGAGTCGTGGGGTCGATGTAGCTGCCAGTGCCGTAATCACTGGCAGCCATCTTGGGATCGGCGCTGATCGGATCGCCCCCCTGCACCACAAACGGCATCGGCTCCCGAACGACGCGGTGGAAGACGGTGCCGTCGTAGACCCCACGTTTGACAAGATCGACAAAATTGCCTGCCGTCAAAGGGGCCGCCTTGCCGTCCAGGCCCAGGATGACTTCGCCCCGACTGGTCTGCAGGGCCACCTTGGCGGTGCCACTGAGACATGGGGTCGTGGCCACGGCACAACCCAGGAGAGGCTTGGCCTGTTCGGCAGCGCAGGCCGACAGGGTGAATGGCAGGACCAGGCTGAGCACGAAAAGGGCCCACTTGAGCCGCCAGGGCGACTGAAGTGGGGGGTTGCAATGGATCGCCATCGGGATCAGATGCCCTCCAGGGGCACACCAAGGAAACGGGCCAATTGGGCTCCGGAGAGCTCAAGATCGGCCAACGGCTGGGGCTCACCCACCTGGGTCAGGGGCAAATCGCGGCGACCCTGGAGCCGCAACGCCAGCCTGCGCCTTGGACTGATGCCCTCACGCACATCGACCTTGACAGCCTGGATATCCCTTAGGGGGAAATCCAGTTCGATGCGACGACGAAAGCCCCGACGGGTGATGCGCGCCTGACCTGCCGTGCGATCGAAGCGGTTGCTTCCTGAACCAACGTCAATCACGATCACGGACCACAAATAGGTCGCCAGCGCCAGGGCCGCAAGTCCGTAAAGACCCATCACCAACCCCTGGGGCACCCAGACGAGCTCGGCCGGATGGCCAATCGGCAGGAGATTGCGTTGAAAAAAACTGGAGGCACTGGTCAGCAGGAAGCCAAGCCCGCCAATGCTGACTGCGGTGGCCACAAGCAGGTTGGAAAGCCGCCTGGAGCCCAACACCGGCTGCTCCAACACCTGGGCAGGATCGGCCAAACCCGGAGCCGTCGAAAGGGGGACGCTGCTGGAGGCCATGAAGAACGACTAAAGACACGTTGTCTCCATCCTGCCGTGGGGTCGATCCGGTCGGGCCAGGACCAGCGAAATGCCTTGGAGCAAGTCGGCCGGGGCCACCGCAGCCCTCTTCTGATTTCAGCCGATGTCAAGCGGCCGCGTCCTTCCATGCAGGGTTGTTACGATCGCCTGGTATCCCACAGCCCAGCGGGTTTCCCGCACCGTTCTTCCCATGACGATTGCTGTAGGGCGGGCGCCATCGGCCCGGGGATGGTTCGACGTCCTCGATGACTGGCTGAAGCGCGACCGCTTCGTTTTCGTGGGGTGGTCCGGTCTGCTGCTGTTCCCCTGCGCCTACCTGGCACTGGGGGG
>JAPLIC010000010.1 GCA_026389315.1 Cyanobacteriota bacterium | reverse complement strand
GTCCGCTTCTGAAATCCCGGCAGGAGTGGTGCTCATCACAGGCGGTCTCTGCCTGAGATGCAACCAGGAATCAATCTTCCGTCAAGAGTTCAACAGGGCTGAAGTTCGCAGTGAGCAGTCCCGCCCCCTGAACAGGTACAGTTCATGAGCGATGAAAAAAGGTATGCCAGAGAGATTCTTGAAGGCAATTACACTTATGAAAATGTATACTGGCGCCTAAACGGTGAGTCGCACGCAGAAGATATTCCTGTTTTTGTTGTGTCATCACTGAGCAAGTATTGTGAGCTTACCGATTACATACGTCAGGCATGGTCCATTAAAGCTAGAGACCGCCTTCAAGGTAAGAAAGGGTATGTTGGAGAGATATTGCCTTGGTTTAGAGGCGTCAGGACAGCAACTCATACACTTACCCCAAGTCTCGCATGGCAGTGGATAAAATATCATCATCTTTATGAAAGCATTGAACAACTCGAGGATTATTATTACGACCGATTCACCCGGTTTGGACGGCCTTTCCTTGGCGGTGTTATACCAAACGACAAAATTGAATGGAATTATATCATGAGACACCATAACATTCCCTCAAGGCTACTGGATTGGACGAAAGGAAGCTTAATTGCCTTGAGTTATGCCACTCTCAGATCCTTACCACGAGCAGATGAGCACGGTTCAGCTATTTCTCCAATTAGCCAAGCTCGGTCGAACTCTTCTGCCGAAACCAATGATGTCAGTAGCTCAAAAGCGGAGAACGCAGCCGTCTGGATGCTGGAACCACGGAGGCTGATGGAAATCTCGACATCATGCTTGTTTCCCGAAACATCTGGTATTCGCAATATAGCAAGTAGCAATCGTCGCGTTAGGTCAATGCGCCGTGATTTATTCCTAGTCAATCCTGCTCTTGATGCGGTAGATGCCGAGCAGTGGAAACCAGAGGATGGGTTGAGCAATCTAAAGTTTAAAAGCATAGATCTTGATAAGAATATGGGAGTTTCGGAGGAGTATTGGAAGTACCCACTTCCTCTGATTCCCAGCCATATTTCAGCTCGCGTGGGTTCGCACCTTAGCCGGTTTACTCTTCATAGCCTTAAACCATTTTGGGTAAATAATCCGCCTGACTCGGATCATGGGATGGATAGCTTTGCCAAGAAAGCCTTGGCAATTGATAAATTTAGATATTTGGTTAAAATTGAGCTGCATGGCGACCACTTACCCGCAATGGCGAGGGGATTAAGGATGACTGGTGCTGGAGACTTGAACTTAACTCAGGATCTTGATGGCCTGTCGCGAGAGCTGCGTAAAAGAGCCGAGCTAGGTAGAATTGACGACATAACAGGAGGAGAGAGAGATGTGCCTGACCCAAGTTAATTCACATAGCGAACTCTAAAGCTCCATGGACTCTAGAAATGCTGATACAGCCCTTTAAGCCTCACAATAAACTTCAATCCGCTTTTGGAATAAATTTGGTCTACAAGGGTAATTCTAAAAAGTTAATTAGTCTTTTCCAATTAGTCTTTTCCAATTAGTCTTTTGAGAGTTAATTGGATAGATTGGTCCCAGTTGAGTGGTGTAACTCAGGTGGTCCTGGGCCCCTTTCTGGGCAGCGTCCCTTTGCGTGGTGTAAAACTCGATGCCCGAATGCCCTGATCAGAGGGTGAGCAGGGCGGAATGACGAGCTGTCATTCCGGAGGTGCTAATTCTCCTCACTTCTCCACTATGAAACTAGACGATTGACTTGTCAAGTCTCTCATCGGATCGTAATTGTGTTGTGAGCGGAAGTGGACTGTACTGGCTTGGCGTTGCGGCACAGGCCCTCCAGCTGCCATAGCTCGTCCTGCTCCATCAGCACCGCCCTAGCCAGGCGGGTGATCGCGGCATCGTTGGGGAAGATGCCCACGACGCGGGTTCGGCGCTTTTTTCTTTATCCACCCGCACCAACAGAAAAGCCTGTTACTTGCGCTCAGAAATATTGAGAGATAACACGATGCGCTAAACTCGTTAGCCTTAATAGATTTAATCCCACGCGGCTATTACTTGTGCTTGCCCATTCTAGTGCCCAGAAGTATCTATAGGGGCGATTGCTTCAAATCAGATAAGTAATTGATCTAGCCTTAGTTTGATGTTCCTCCGTACGCCAAGATCAGAAGCGGGCCGAAACCTTTAAAATTCCGACATTTTAGGCACCCGTCTTCTGTATCTTGATGTTAGAAAGCTATGCACTACTGCTTAACTGAAAAATCACTATTACATCGATCTCTAACTCTTGGGTATGGTCCTTTGCGGTCCTGAAGAGTTGAGAGCAGAAATCTCTTGTCACCTTCCGGCAGAGCCAGCCTCCCGGTCGACTTGAGAAGTGATTGTGCTTCATGGATAAACGCCAATGGGAATGCCAAGATTGCATGATCAGCATCAAATGTATAGAGATAGCTGCTATCAGAAGCGTAAGCATCAAGTGATGCTCTTATCCCAGCCGAGCATATCTTTAAAAAGTGCTTGGGCGCTGACGGCTCGCAGAATCTACTATTCCGATAGTTCGCCTCCTCTCGTCGAGTCTTTAACCATTCGAAAGGCGGTAGCATATCAATTGTTTGGCTAAGAAGTACATGGGATGGATGCTGTCCATCAAATAGTTTAAAAACGGCAGCGTGTGTTGTGCCGCTTGCGTTGACTATCGTGCCTCCTGGCCTGCATGTTATGGATTTAGGCTTGGTCCCTACATAAATAATTCCATGTCCTGATGCGGCCAGAAATGCTCTAGCAGCATAGAAAGTTGCGTAGTATGCCTTCACCGAGGTCCAAGAAAAAAAGTTGTCCTGTAGGCCATGAATGCAGTCGCCAAACGTTATCCACGCAGAAAACAGATAATCTTCAGCATCCTGTCTTAGAGCTTTAGAGAGACTTGAAGCTTGCATACGATTCAACACAAGAGATGAGTGGCCTGTGCTAAGGGATGATCCTGACAAAGCTACCAAGTTCTCTACACAAGCCTGCGCATTATGCATTAGTTTCTGCTAGAGAGCAAAACTGGTGTGGTCGGCCTCTTCTGGCTGAAACGCTTCCACAAGGCGATCAAAGACTCGCTTCGGTGCGTCCTTTCCCCCTAGCCCCTTAACTTCTTCTTGCAATAGTCTATTGCCTGCAGACAAGGAAAGCGAGTTTCGGATTAGATCTACTTTGAAACTGCGCTTGCTATTGCAGTAAGGTACAATCTTGGCTCGAAAGAAATCTAGGGCACCAATGAAGCCAGAAGCATAAAGAAATGCATTTGTAGCATCATCCCAATGGCCATTAGTCGTTTGCTCCAGCGCTACAAAGAAATTTTCAAAGATTGTTTTTTGGGTTTCTAGGCTATCAATTCCAATCTGCTCCAGAGTTCCTTTTTCTTCGACCAGGGCCTTGATCGCACTAACCGATGTCGACAGCGCGATTCCTCCTTTTCTCTTAGGAGTACCGGGAAACTTAATCTGGTTGTAGTATGGCGAAGTCTCGGATTCATTTAAATATGTCGCAATATCTCTGGCTCGTACAGCCGCAGGATCAACAAGCTTGTCGCTAGCAATGCCATAAAGATCAAAAACTAAACTTCTAGGGACTGGCCTCTGTTCTGTATTAATGGAGAGAAAGATGTCAGCGCATTCTTTAGTATCTAGCTGGTTATAAATGGCGACAGGAATCTCAAGTTCTCCGATGGCTGGATTTTCAGCTATCGCCGATCTAATCCCCGCTAACCGATGCTGGCCGTCAATCAGCTGTGCGCTATGCTTTACATCTTCAAAGTAGAGACGGCCTTCTTTTCTGGTAAGTGGATTATCTTTTGATGTCCAGTTCAAGACTAACGAACTTGGAAAGTCTCCAACTTCTTGCGTAAACTCTTTGATGCTTGATATTCGATCTTGATTTAGGAGCCTTTGCACTGCACCGGACTCTTCGTCAACTCCTCTCACAGCAGCGTATGCAATCAAGGCTAGCCGCTTAGCCGCGATGCTTGCAAGATAAAGTTCGTGATTTAACTGCTTCAACTCTAGATATGGAATACCAATAGCCGTTTGATCGGACATGAATGAAAAAAACCTTATAGAAGATTAGCATCTTTATGAGCCTCCGTCAACTCTATAAGAGACTAGGCTCAAAGTAGCAGGCCTTTGAACAGGAAACGGGAGCGGATGGATGGACTTGGATGCAATCCAGTGAGCATGTGAAAGGCTCATGTCATTTTATTTTTGATGTCTTTCTAACGCTCCAGATCAGAAGCGGGCTGAAATCTCTACATTGATCCAAATCTCAACTCCCGTCTTCTGTGTCTGGATGTTCGAAGCGTTTCTTCCACAAAGGAGACGCATCTGTAGTCCTCATTTTAGATTCAATATCGATGATTATGCTGATGGCGGGCTGGGTTGCTTTCCAGCAAAGACGCGTAGATACTTAGCTGAGGCTCTGTGGGTTACGGTTCCAGGCGACAACTTTACTGACATTAGGAGGGACTAGCGACTTCTAGACATAAATGCGTGATCGACCTGTTCCGCTTAGACGGGTAGTGCCACCGCTAGGACCAGTAAACCACTCGGATGGTTGATTCATTTTCGCAATTTCTTCTTTCTCTTCTGGGGGAAGATCAAGCTCTTCAACGTAGACCATTTCAGGCTCCCATGCCAAGGTCTGGATTATATAGTCGACTGCATCATCCGCCTCCTCTGGCGTGCGACAGAGCTCTTCGTCAGCGCCGAATCCAGAACCCCAAACGACAACGCGCTATTATCTGCTTCTATCCATTCAAAGCTGCCTCTCTAATGCAAGTGAATGTGAAGGCGAAGGATAATGTGTTCTTGGCATTTTTGGGCTGTCAAGGTAATTCGGGTGGCCATTCATGCTCTTTGCTGAATGAAGTTATACACGTGACCCTACGCCAACCGGACTGATTAACTATCAATTCTACGCTGCCCCTAAGTGGCAGTCAAGTAGCCAGCTTTGGCGAAGCAGGACCCTTATGGTGCACTGTCCATTCGAGGAGATTGTTCATTACTTGAGGAGAATAATATTGAGAAAGAATTAGATTTGATCTAAAAGATCTGAATCTCTTTTTCGTTCTAATAGTTCTAGCATATCAATAACTTTGGCACGCAAGTCACTAATCCCTCCAGCCCCATTGACTACTTCTGCAAGATTATCTTGAATAATTAAGCCTAATGGGCGAGATATGTCGACATGAATACTCGTAATCAATTTAGGGTTTATTGGATCCTCGCAGTTTATTATTGTCCCATCAGCTGGAAAATTAGAAAGTATCTCTAAATTTTTATTAATCATGTCTTTGACGAGATTTGCAAAAGCAGAAATGACTAAAGTATTCACCCCGAATTCTTCTAGCAATAAGAACCGAGTCGTTGCTACAGCGACAGATCTTGAAATCGCTAAAGTGTCAAAATTTTCATTTTTCTTACTAGAACCAAGGAAGATTTCCGCATTACAAGCTTCAGCAATATCCATTATTAATGGAGTAGGCCATTTATAAAGTGGTATTTCGTTCCAACGTTTGTCATCATTAAATATGGCTAATGACAGTCCGGGCAGCATGAAGAACCGATAAGCTCTGTAGCTATCAACTTCACACAAAAACCTGATAGATTGAGAGAGTTGCGAAATTCTTTGAGGAGATCTTAATATTTTTTGATAGAACTCTTTGGCTGTGTCCTCAGGCAACCTCTTAATATACCCTGCAGAGAAATATTCCTGTATACTCTTGTGAAGGAATTGAAACTCAGTTCCATCTCTCACCAGCAAACAAGTAATCTTAGTGATATCTGTAAAGAAATTGTCAGAAAGCAAAGGATCAGCACCTTCCTTCTTTAAAGACTCTGAGAAGATCTGCGTAGCAGCTTCTTGAGATAATCTGAGCTGACCATTTAGAGAAGTTCGAAAACAAAAATTCTCGAATACAGATTTAAACATATGATTGCCCAATCCTGATTTTCTAGGTCTCTCAAAACCCTCTTTATGATCATCATGTCTATATAGTAAAGTAGCAAAAACTAAATCGTAAAATTCATGAACTGTTTCTGGGAGCCGAAGTTCAGCACGGTATACAACTGAAAGCAACGTGGCAAATAGTGGGGTGTCAACTAATTCATTTAGACTGGTATTCTTGTTAAGTTTCGCAATTAAACTGTCTGCCGTCACACGTTCGCATATCTTTCTGACGATTGCATCCCGCTTAGGCTTGTCAAGCCTACATATTCTTATTTTCTTTAACCAAGATACACTTCCTATTGATGCTTCTGGTCTACTAGAAACAACAATCTGCAGATTTTCATATTTCAATGCGAACATGCTTAAGTCATCTAGAAGCTTCATTCTACATTCTTCAGGAGTTTCATCATATCCATCTAATAGCAGAACGGCGAAACCCGTGTCGAGGAGATAATTGAATATCTCTTCATGACTACGAAAGCCAAGTGCCTTCATAAATTGCATAGCAATTTCCCTTACATCCTTTTCTGGCGTAAGCTTACGTAACTCAATTAAAATAGGAAGGCGTTGGCCGAGTTTAATTTCTTCAATGAGTAAATGCCTCATGAAGATTGATTTGCCTTGCCCTGCAATGCCTTCAATTAGACAGTGCTCATTTTCCCCAAAGTCTTTCACTCTACTTGCCTCGAACATTGTATTTTCTGAATCCATAAAGCAAGGTGGTACAAAAAAGCTTGATATTCTGGATGATTTGTCAGGACTCTTGATTGTCTTTACAAATTCGTATAGCGCTAGTTTTTTCGATAGGCTCTTGATCTTTTCTGGGGTATTTAGTATTTCAAGTTGCGTCGCAACTGATTGACTTGCCCCTTTCATTAAGTCGCCAATAATCCGACCTAGCAGACTGTAAGAAGCAGTAATAATTGGGTTGGTCATCTTAATTCGTACTCATTTTGAAAAGAGTGTACCGTTTAGAGAGACAGGATGGCCTTGTTCCAGTAGAAATTTATCAGCTGATCAAGAATCGACATGAGAGAATGGCAAAGCATCGAACTCTTTATTGGAAGGTTCCGAGAACCAAGCCCAGTTCCCTCTGGGCTTTCCGCAAACCACCCCAAGAGGCGCTTGGACCCCTTGACTGAACCCAGTGACAGCATAGGGTTTCAAATAATGGAGCCACAACAGTACCCGTGGTTCGTGGTACTACACAAGATCGGCAGGGCTGCACACCCCGAGCGGGCCGCGGTTAGCCCGGAGTAGGGGCGGCCGTTGAAATAGCCCTCAGACCTCCCAAATCCGACGCGGATCGATCACCAGGCCCGGAAACTCGGGGCCCGCCTCCAGCCGTGCCGTATCGGACAACACCAAGGGACAGTTGGCTGTTTCTGCTGCCCCTGCCTTCCACACCTCCACCGTGCGGCTTTGCGGCAGCAACAGCCAACCCAAACTGGCTCCATTGGCTATGTAGGCGGCCATCTTGCGGCGCAGGGCCTGCGGCCCATCTGCAGGGCTGGCCAGCTCCACCACCAGATCGGGGCAGAGGGGCGGGAAACCATCCCGTTCGGCCTCGCTCAACGCCTGCCAGCGCTCTAGCCGCACGACGCTTGCGTCGGGGCTGCGTACGGAGCCATCAGGAAGCAGGAAGCCGGCGGAGCTGTCGAAGAGCTTCAGGGGTAGGCGGCTCTGCTCGATCGCAAGCCAAAGCAGGGCCCCGAGGGTTTGGTTGCGCGCCCCTGTGCTGCCGCCGGTGGGGGTCATCTCGATGAGGGTGCCATCGGCAGCGAGCTCCAGGACCGCCTCCGGATTGGCCGCACAAACCTCAGCGAACTGGGAAGGCGTGAGGGTGAGCGTGCGGGGCAGGGTGAGCATCGGAGCCCTGCGGCAGGAGCAACCTTAGGCTAAGGCGGTTCAGGGAAAATGAAGCAAGGCCGGCCCATACGGCCTGGCGACACCACCGGCGCTGGGCGGGTCTGGACCGATCAGGGGCTGGCGCGCAATGGCGGCGATCAACCGACTTGTGTGCTGGTGGCGGGGCAGACCGTGGGGAGCGGCAACAAGGGGTTCGCCAAGGCAAAACTCTCCAGATCAACAGCGGGAAGAAGCCCAGTGCATTCGTTAGTCATCCTAGGCCCCGGCCGCTTAATCTTGATGTTGGACAGCCATTGAGTTCGTCATAGAAGGTCTTGCAATTCAGCTCTTGAGAGCTTGACATCACGAAGTATGCTTGCCAGGAGGCCAGGCCCCACAGTTTCATTCGAATGAATGGGAACAACCGTCGTTCTTCCGTCCGGGTGCTTAAGGAAACGGTGGCTGCCTCTGACCCTAATTTCTTCAAAACCAATTCTCTTCAAGGCTGCGATGAGGATCTTGCCTGAAACCGCAGAATATCTCGTCACACTTCTACTGTAACTCGCTGTACACCTACAAAGTCAAGCGACTCAGGTTCAGTGACTGCAACCTCAAGGCAAAGCTCAATGGCTTCCTTGATTCGCTCCATTAATTGATCCAGCGATTTAGCTTGCGTATGGCAACCGGGTAGAGCAGGGACGGTCGCCACGAAAAACCCTTCTGAATCCCTTTCGACTACTACATCAAACTGCCTAGACATTGAAGTCACCTCCTCAAGACATTGTAGCTGCTTGGCCGCTGAACCGGAGCGTTAGCTGGCCAGATATTGCAACCGCTTCATCGGCGGCGCGATCCACCTGCCTTCCAGCGCATCGGGTTTCGGGACGTAGAGGCGCAAGACCACCCAGAAAGGTCCCTTCGGCGAGGGCAGCCAGTTGGCTTCCGTGTCCTTGCCGGGTGATTCGTTTTGGACATGAAGAGTCAGCCCGCCGTCATCATCCATCTTGAACTGCGACAGCATAGTCGAGTTCAACAGATAGCGATTGATCGGATTGGCGACGAGCAGGCTAGCGGGCTGATCGTAGAGGGTTAGCGACCAGAACGAGTCGGCGGGCGGCAACTGGCATTTCTTGAAGCCCAAGCTGTAACGATTGGCACCGTCCAACTTCTGCCCGTCCCCGTCCACGAAGTAGGGGAGATAAATCGCCTCTTCCTTTGAAAGGCCGTAAATGCCGGTCACCGCGGCGCCCATACGGTAGAGGTAATTGTTCTTGAGATATTCACGGGTACCGAAAGCGTCGCCTGACGTCACTTCCCCTTTGTTGATCTGTCGCAATAAGTCCTTGAATTCGGCCCAGGCGTCGGCCATGCCGGCCTCGATCGCCTGCTTCGTTTCCGGTGAAAGCTTGTTGGCATCGAAAGTCTGGCCCGCGCCAACACCGATTTTGGCGAATCGGTCCATGAGGGCCTTCTCTGATGGATGAGTCGGGCAGAACTGCAGGTAGAAGTTCAGCAGCGAGTAGAACTCGAGCGAGGTATTTTGGGTGACCGGTGTGAGCGGCTGGGGAAAGTCGATCGAAGGGGCCGCTTTGGGGGCCTGCCGGCCAAGGAAGGCTGACAGCGGCTTCACGACATACTGCGCTTGAATCTGCTTGACGTTGTTGAGGTCGGCGGGATCGAAGAGCTGAGTCCGGAACTGCGCCGAAGCGATTTCAGTCTCGCACCGGATCACCTTCGTGATGCCTTGAGGATCTTCCCCGTGCCAGTTCGGTCCGGCGATGAGAAGACAGCCGCCATCGTTGCCTGTCGTGCGACTGCCGGGAATGTCGAAGTTGTGCGTGTAGAGGTCGATGAGTTGCAGGCTCCAGTACCGCTCGCGGGCGATGGGCGGCACGGTGAACACGATCGGTTCTGCACGCAAATCCAGACCGATCCAAGAGTAGGGCGTGTCCGAGTTGGGGGTCTGGATCGCCTTGTCGTCCGGCGTGAACACGCGGGGGATGTTGAAGAGGGTGTTGTAGGGCGATTTGTAGTCCGCACTATTCTTGTCAGTGAAGTAGGCGTACTGCACCCGCATGTTATCCACTATCGGGAAGGCGTAGATGTAGGCTTCCTTCGCGATGGCGCGGGCTTCGGTGGGTGTCAGGTTCATGATTCAGGCCAAGCGATGCTTCATCATTTTAAGAGACTGTGTGACCATCTAACACATTATAGGCGGACCGCATAACACCCCATCTAGCTCGAGTTCCTTCATCCTATCATGTTGAAAGCAGCACCCATTGATGCCTCAGATAGATTGCGCTGCAGAGCTTCTCAGGTATTGGGTAGGTCCGGCCAAGTGTAATGGTCTGATCCGCATAACACCCCAGGCTTGGCCACAGTTTCCTGTGCCGATCTTGATCTCAGCGCTTGTCTAGGAAAAGAAATGATTTGCAAGACATTAAACACTAACCATTGCACGACTGAGTGCTTAGTTGTAGATTATACTGGTTCTCAAATTGCTCTGGTAGAGCAGCTCCTGAATCGAACGGATATCGCTCCCTGCCCCAAAAGGTTCGTGGCGCTTCCTGGCCATAGGCAAGCGTGGTGGAGCCACTGATCCAGTTACCCATGGGGATACCCAAACAGCCTCAGCCGGGCACTACCAGCAGGCCCAGTTCCGTGTCGAGCTGGGCGGTGTCCAGTCGGAGAGTGTAGGCAGCGGACTTGGACCAAGTGTGGCTTCTCACCGCTACAGAGTCTCGGGTGCTGCTGGGCTGCTCCTGTTCAGGTCGACCCCGCCGGGAAGAAGTACTGGCCCTGGCGGCACCGCTACCCGCCCACCAATGATGGCCGACGCCAGGATCTGCGCATTGGGCCCTATCCCGGAATTACGCTCAACGCGACCGCGAGCCCAGCGTGCGGCGGATGTCCTTGAGCAGCAACAACACGTGCAGCGAATAGGTGGGTGAACGCTCGAACTCAGGTATCAAGTGTTCGTAGAAGCCCTGGGCTTGTTCGGATTCGGCATGCACCAGCAAGCCGCGGCAGGGGCAGCTGCTCTCCAGTTCAGCGGGTGGCAGACCAAGACCGCCAGACCGGTCGCCGCCTTGCAGGCAGATCATGGGACCACCCTCACCCCTTGCGGAGGGCGAGCAAGGCCGTGCTGGGCTCGATGATGAAGCTGAATAGAGAAGCATCATTTTCCGTTTTGGTGACGCACCACATAGCAGGCTAAGTCCTCGAAAATCATCATCCTTCGTCACGATTGTGAAGTCGGCGGCAGCTGCAAAGTTCCAGATGTCCTGATCCGTTGCCCCCCTAAGTCCAACATCAAGGACGTGCCTGCTGCCTGGAAACTGGTCGCCGAGAAGTGCTGAATGCTGATAAATCAGGCGATCGTCAGCTCGCTGAGCCTTTTCTCGCGCTCTGCCGCATAGCGTAGAACGGCCCGAATGTGTTCAGCTTTTAGATCGGGAAAGTCGAGCAGGATTTCCGCCTGGCTCATGCCGCTGGCCAAATAGCCCAGAACATCTGACACCGTGATCCGGGAGCCTGTCACGCAAGCCTTGCCGCTGCGAACACCTGGAGTGACAGTGATCAGTTCGCCCAGTTCGGCTGCCATGGCCAGGAATGAGGCTGCATTAAGTCCTGAACGTTAATGGCATCAGACTTTTGGAGTGAAAGCCTGTTGCCTTGCTGCCCCTGCTCTGGTCCGCCCTGTTGGCCCAGCACCTCGGTTTGGGCATGGCGGAAGCGGCCACGATCGAGGGGGCGCAGCTCCACACCGCCCAGCAACAGCCGCTCGAACTGATCTCCGGCGGCCTGACGAGCCCCTGGGGGCTGAGGCCATGGTGGCGCTGCTTGAGGCCCAGGGCGCTGTGGGTCTCGGTGATCAGCCAATCGCTGCTGATCAAGGAGTCACGGCACTGCCCAAACCAGTCGAGTGCGAGGGGGCTCCGTTCCTCTGGTGTCACCAGCGCTCACCGGCGCGGCAATCCTCGATCACCGCAGGGGTGAGTGGCATGGTGGCCTGCAGCTGGCGCAGATCAGTGGCCAGGGCCGAGCGATCCAACCTGCGCACAGGCTCCAGGCTCAGGCGGCCGTCAGGGCCAACGACGATGTCGATCTCATCCCCTTCCTGCAGCCCCGCCTGACGAAGGCAATCGGCCGGAAGCCTGACCGCCAGGCTGTTCCCCCAGCGGCGGATCGCCTGCGGGAAGTGTTGGCTGGCGTCAGCAGAACGACCTTGAGGCTTGGACTGTGTCAAGGAACGCCTTTGGCCGTTCACGGCCATCTGTAGAGACGTGACACTACGCCCGGTTTGTGGCGTTCAGTGCTGCAGATGCCGCCGGCTCCAGCCGGTGATGGTGGCCTCCACGTTCTTCAGATGCCACTGCAGTGGCCCCCGGCCTTGGGTCCAGCCCCAGCGGCGATAGCTCTTGACCTGGCGCGGGGCCCCATCAACAAACTGTTGGCGGCGCGGGGGTTCTTCGCCGAACTCCTCGCGGTAGGCCCTGGCCACGAGCTTGCCGGCAGCGCAGAACTGGTTGCGCGGCAGCACTTGCTCGAACACCTCCAGCCAGGCATCTCCCAAGGTGAGCTTTTGGTCGGACAGGGCGGACAACTTTGCTGGTAGCGGGGGTTGGCTGCTCGCTCTCGGTGACGACAAACACGCGGGTGGTTCCTGTTCCATGGGCCTGCTTGGCCATCTCCACCAGCCAGGTGCTCTGCTCCTCCGATCGGCAGCGGAAGCCAGCGAGCTGGTGACGGGCCGCCAGCAGCTCTGGCGGTTGGTAGCGGCTCATGCCTGGGGCTGATCCGCCGTTGGGGCTACAAAGGGCGAAGGGCGCTCCAGCAGGCGCACCAGACTCGGCAGCCTGCGGGCCGGGCGGTTGTTGATCCGCTCCCATTCCTGCTGGGCGTTGGCATCGAGCACGAAGTTTTCACGGTCGGCCAGCACCCGCTGGGCTGCCAGGCGCCCCTGGGCGAGCAGGAAGGAACTGCGGTCGGTGCCGAGGGCCGCGGCGGCCCGATCCAGCAGGTCGCGGTCGTCTTCTGTGGCCCGCAGCTCAATGCGGCTGGTCTTGGCCGGGCGGGGGCCCTGCGGCTTGGTGCTGGCCAAGGAAACAACCAACCACAACGTACGGACATGGTAAGGAACTTCCCAACTGCCCCTCAGCCAACCACCGCCAAGCCGTCGAACCAACCCCGCAGGCCATCGCGCAGGGGGCCGGCCTGGGCGATGGCCCAGGCGCCATCGTGGCTGGGTTCGGGGTGGCCTGCTCAGGGATCGAGATAAGCAAGCGCCGCCTGGGTGAGGCTGTTCAGGGTTTCGGGATCGGGCCGCCAGCCGGGGATCGGATACCGCAGCCTGTCGCTCAACATCTGCAAATCCCGGCACTTGCGTGACTCCACGCCCTGGGCGATCAGGGCGGCCCGCAGATAGGTCTCCAGGCATAGCTGGGCCATGAACATGCCGCTCTGATAAGAGACATGCAGATCCGCAAACTGCTCCGCCATTCGCCAGTGGCGTTCGGCCCGCTCGATCCATTCGGTCACCACCGAATTACGCACCGGGGTAAATTGAATCTCACGCTCGCTGGCGACGGCCTGGCGCCCATGGCCCCCCTCGCCATGCAGCAGATCTCCATACAACAATTAGCCATACAACAACTTGCCGTGATTCAGGGCTTCGCGAATAAACGGATCGCCCCAGCCGTAGCGCGGCTCGATTTCTTCCGGCCGCCGCAGGTGCAGATCCAGCGGGAAATCCGCCTCGCAGGCGCTGCGCATCACCACCAAGAGGTCGGCATCGGAATCCCAGCGGGCCTCGCCCCGGGCCATCGAACCAAACAGGATCACCTGCTCTGGGGCGAAGCGCTCCACAAGCCGCTGGGTGAAGGCCTCCAGGGCTGTCTGCGTAACGAGGGGAGTGGGGCTGGCTGGCGTCGAACTGGTTGTCTCTGTCATGGCGACGGCACCTCCTGGAGCTGCGGGCAACCAAAATCAGCACCCGGGAGGCTGAAACGATTCTTTCGTCCCACGAGTGTGAGGTCGTGGCCACAGCGCAACAATTGGGCGTGCCCCTGATCGCGGAAGATCGGGCCATCCTGGCGGCTTTCCCAGATGTCGCACAATCTCTGCATCAGGACCCATTCTGAAGTATTTCGCCCAGACCGGCCCCAGCCGCTACGAAAGCAGAAGCCGATCACCCTGCCTGCAACAGCTGGCCGGCCAGCTCCGCCAGCCCCACCACCTCCACCCCGTCGGCCAAGGGATACCCCGCAGGCGTTGGTGTCACCACGACCATGCGCTCCGGCTGGAGGTCGGCGCGGGCCAGATGGACGCCCTTGCTGAGCCGGGGGTTGAGGCTGCGCTTGATCTCGATCGCCCAGCGCCGCTGTGGCGACCACTCGAGCACCAGGTCGATCTCCGCTCCGGCGGCGGTGCGGTAAAACCAGCCCACACAATCAGACGGTGCCACCGCCAGCAGGCTTTCGATCACGAAGCCCTCCCAGCTGGCCCCGGCCACCGAATGGCCCAGCACCGCATCGCCATCGCCCAGTCCAAGCAGGACGTGGACCAAACCGCTGTCACGCACCAGCACCTTCGGGGAACGCACCAGCCGCTTGCCCACATTGGCGTGCAGGGGTGGGAGCCGCCGCACCAGCAGCAGGTCCACCAATAGATCGAGGTAGCGCCCTACGGTTTTGCCATCCACCCCCAGGGCCCGGCCCAGTTCGGCGGCATTGAGCAGCGAACCCTGGCCATGGGCCAGCATCGTCCAGAAGCGGCGCAGGGTTTCCGCCGGCACCCGAGGCCCCAGCTGGGGGATGTCGCGCTCCAGAGAGGTGCGGATGAATTGCCTTCGCCACTCGAAGCTGCCCTGATCGGTTGCGGCGAGCACACTGCCCGGGAAGCCACCGCGAATCCACAGCAAGTCCTGGGCGCCGGCCCCCAGCTCCAGTGGATGCAGGCCGCCCAGCTCCAAAAAGGCGATCCGGCCGGCGAGGGATTCGCTGCTCTGACGAATCAGCTCTATGGAGGCTGAGCCGAGCAGCAGGAAGCGGCCATTGGCTTTTCCCTGCCGGCGGCCGGCATCGATCAATCCGCGCAGCTCGGCAAACAATCCCGGCAGTCGCTGCACCTCATCAAGGATCACCAGCTTGTCGGCATGGCGCTGCAGAAACAGGCTGGCTCGCTGAGGCGGGCCAGGTCGGCGCTGGCCTCCAGATCGAGATAAAGGCTGGGGGTGGTGGCGGCCAGCTGCAGGGCCAAGGTGGTTTTACCCACCTGACGGGGGCCGAGTAAGGCGACGGCCGGAAACTGCTCTAACCGGCGGCTCAGCACCTGACCCTGCAGGCGGGGAATCCAGTCCGCTGGCCCCTGCCAAGGAACTTGTCCTTGTAAATCTGCCATTCCGTGCCGGATTTGCAAGGACTTTAACGCCTTGGGGCGACCGCTTGGCCGTGCAACAGCTCCAGAAGGCGATGGCAGAAAGCACCAGCAACAAGCTGCTTTGGCGGCCACCGGTGCGATGAATGGCTAAGGGCTCGATTGGGTTCAGCGGGTCCACCGTATGAACATCAAGCAAGCCAACTCTGCCATTGGGGTTTGGGAAGCGCCGCGACTGCAATCGGCAAAGCCCAAGATGGGGAGCCGTCCCTGCCGCCGATGCGCCACCTCAGCTGGCAAGACTTCGATCGGGCCGTGGAGCAGATGGCGAAGACCTGCGGTGGACTGCCCATCAACGCCATCTTTGGCATCCCCCGCGGCGGATTGGTGTTGGCCGTGGCCTTGAGCCACCGCCTGGAGCTGCCGCTGCTGACGCAGCCCCAGCCCGGTTGTTTGCTGGTGGACGATGTGTACGAGACTGGCCGCACCCTGGCGCCCTATCGGGATCTGGAGGGAGCAACGCTGCTGGTGTGGATCAGCAAGGCCGAGCCGCTGTGGTGGCACGCGGTGGAGGTCAATCCCTCGCCGGAATGGATCGTGTTTCCTTGGGAGAACACCGAGCGGGCGGCGGCCGATGAACGGCGCTACCGCCAGGAACGCTAAAGACAGCGGTTGGCACAACCGGGCGGCACCCTCGCCAGGGCGCAGCCTCGCCAGCATTGGCCAATGCCCAGCTCCTCAATGTTGCTTCTCAGCCCCTTCCCCCCCTCACGGCCGCCAAGATTGTGGGGCCGCAGGCCACGGTGCTGCTGCTGATCACCCTGTTGATCAAGGCTCAGGTCCAGATCAAGGCGGCGTCGGCGTGGGATTGTTCCTGCTGGCCAGAAACGCTCGTGTTTGTGGCCGCCGCTGGCGGCCAGGGCTGACGAGGAGCGCCTCAATCCTTGAAGAGTGGCGCGCCTGGTTGCCCTTGGTGGCTCGTGAACAGCAGCAGGCCAACAAATTGACGGTTTGGCAGCGGCACGCCCCGTGAACGACCTGCTCGATACCAATATCTCCATCGATCTGATCCAGAAGCGGCCGCCCCAGGTGGTCGCGTGGATCGCTGGGCTCAAGCTGGATGAATGGGCTGCTGGCTGATTTCACTTGACTTCCCGTTCGCAGCAGACCGCGTCGATGGCTGATGACCTCTCCGCCCAGGAAGCCCATTCTGGAGCTGACGCATGCAAGAATTCTTGATTGGTAAGATTGTCATAACCAGTTAACGCAAAAACCATAGTTTGCTGAAGTAAATCGAGTCGTTCTTTGATTTTCTTTCTAGTTTGATTTGGTCCCTTGTTGCCATCAATTCATGAATAACTTATTTGGAATTTCAAGCTCTCGCAAGCAATGGCCTTTACTCATAGCGCTATTTTTTCCAATTCTCGTTATTGGATTAGGCATGTTTATTACAAATCATAGTAATGGCAGGCTATATCTGTCTCTAATTACAGCATCTGGCGGCCTAGGTGGGGTATTAAGCGCTACGCGGTTTCCTTACATGAATATTCCCCACAGAGAAAAGCAAAATCGATATGTGGTCGGCTTTTTAACTGATATACTGGCAGGCGTTGCTGGGGCTTACATTGTTTTCTTGATATTACCAGATCGCTTAATTATGCCAGTAGAGAACCTTGGAGAGCCAAGTCTTGAAACAGAGGAACATCTTGTAAATATTAAGTTAATAGCCATAAGCATAGTCGGTGGCTACCTAGGCAGAGCGTTACTTGAAAGGGTGGGGAAAGATTTGTTTTCAAAAGTAAAAATTCTAGAAAAGAAAGCTGTGCTTACAGAGCAAAAAAATTCACGATAGATTTGAAATCGAAAGCTATCTCTCTGAGATACTTTATGTTCCGAATGCAAATGAAGTTCTTAGCATAATTAATCGATTTGTTGATTTGCTTAATGACGCAGACTCTCTGACTCGCAAGTATGTTTTTCATAAGACATATAGTAAACGATTGGAAGACTCGCTGGAGCTGGGTAATGTTTATGATCTAAGTCAGAAACAACCAGCTGATCATGTAATAGAAAAGAGAAAGACATATTTTATCCGGGTGAGGCATCGTATGCAGTCTTTCACGAAGATCTATAGATGCCTTATCGATAGCTTTAAAGGATCTTCTCAGACCACATCAGAGCCTCTCAATTCCTATCACATGGAGTTAGCGTACTCAATTAAAGATGCTTTAATAGCTCAAATATTCGAGGGAACTGTTACTGATAATTCAGATTGGACTCAGTCATGGCGCGACGTGCAAGAGCATCTGAAAAGTTCACGATATCTACTTGGAAAAGTCGCTGATAAAAAATTAGTGTAAGCGTTCAGGGGGGCATCAGCATCTGAGCACCACAGGCCCACAACGGATCCATGACCACGCGGTTGTTACCCGCCTCGCACGGACTGCCGCTTTGAACGCTTGGACAGCTCAGTCGCGCTGGGGGAGCAGGCTGGGTG
>JAPLIC010000046.1 GCA_026389315.1 Cyanobacteriota bacterium | reverse complement strand
TGCTAATAGCTCTTTAATCATCGCAATGCCGTTGGCCTTTGTCATGTCATTGCAAACCTTGATCAAGTCAGGTCCAATGCGCTTGCGAAAGTGCACCAACATGGACGAATCAAACGGCTTCAGATATTGAAAGCCACTCAGTCCAATGAAGAATTGCAGGTAGGGGGATTCCGTGATCAGCTCCACTGTCTCCCGATCTGTGACCCCCAGTCGTTGCTGGATGTACAGTGCACCAAGAGCCATCCGGAACGGCTTGGCAGGGGCACCTGTCTTAGCATTAAACAGAGGAGCATATTGGTTCTCAAGCGGCTCCCAAGGGATCACGCCGGGGCTGCTCCTCCTGAGTTACACCACTCCACGGGACGCTGCTCACGCCGGCCAGCACGACCCAACGATTACCTGGGTCAAGCTTGCCTCCAAAAGGGACATAGAATTCTTCAATCGATAACTGCCCGGCACTCTGAAAGACGTACATTTTCAATCCAGCGAGTTCTTCTAAGCCGGAAATGGCTGATTGCACCCGATCTTAACACGAGATTGATGCTGGAATCAACTGCCTTGCAAGGGACTTTGGTTCCTCAGCAAGCCCTAGCTACACCAATATTGCTTCAGGTAGCGCTTCCTTCACCACCAAAGCTACGGTTACCTACAACTACAAAGCGGCACCCACGCCTGGCCCCCTGCCCCTGCTCGGCGTTGGTGCGGCCTGGACCTGGAGCCGCCGTCTGCGCCGCCGCTGCGCCCAGACCCAGAGCTGAGCACGCGGGCCCAATGAACCTGTGACGCCCTGGGGTCGCTTTAGCCTCAGCACCGCCCCAGGTTCGCCGATGACTGCCGCCCCCGCCGCGTTCCGCACCATCCCCGTGGCGCTGAGCGCCAATCCTTACCCGGTGCTGATCGCGGCCGGCGGCCTGGCCGAACTGGGAGAAGCGATCCGCAGCCAGGGGATGGCTGCCGGCACCAGGGTGCTGGTGGTGACCAACCCTGTAGTCGATCTCCATTACGGACCCCCCTGCCGCGCCAGCCTGACGGCTTCCGGCTTCCAGGTGTCATCCCTGGTGATCGAGGCCGGCGAAGACCAAAAAAACCCCGCCACCGTTGCCCTGATCCATGACGCCGCCTTTGCGGCCAAGCTTGAGCGCGGTTCGTTGATCGTCGCCCTCGGTGGCGGCGTGGTGGGCGACATGGCGGGTTTCGCCGCCGCCACCTGGTTGCGGGGCATCGCCGTGGTGCAGGTGCCCACCACCTTGCTGGCGATGGTGGATGCATCGATCGGCGGCAAGACCGGCGTCAACCATCCGGGCGGCAAAAACCTGATCGGCGCCTTTCACCAGCCCCGGTTGGTGCTGATCGACCCCACAGTGCTGGCGACGCTGCCGGCCCAGGAGTTTCGCGCCGGCATGGCCGAGGTGATCAAATACGGCGTCATCGGCGATGGCGAGCTGTTCACCGCCCTCGAAGCCGCCGCCCTCAAAGACCCCAGCGGCGATGGCGGCCTGGCCAGCCGGGAGGCGCTGGGGGAAACCCTGCTGCAATCACTACTAGAACGCTCCGCCGCCGCCAAAGCCCGGGTGGTGGCCGCCGATGAACGGGAAGGGGGCCTGCGGGCGATCCTCAACTACGGCCATACCCTCGGCCACTGCGTTGAAACCCTCAGCGGCTACGGCACCTACCTGCACGGCGAGGCCGTGGGGCTGGGCATGCTGGCGGCCGGTGCCCTCAGCCGCCACCTCGGGCTCTGGAGCGCCCAAGAGGAGAGCCGCCAGCGGGCCCTGATCGCCGCAGCCGGCCTACCGCTGACCTGGCCGCCCCTGGACCCGGAAGCGGTGCTGGCCTGCCTTCAGGGCGACAAGAAGGTGCGCCAGGGCAAGGTGCGTTTCGTGCTGCCCGTCGCCATCGGCCAGGTGGAGATTCGCGATGACATCGATCCCGAACTGATTCGCCAGGTGTTGCTGGAACTGACGGCGGGCAACGCCGCTTGATGCCGGCGGCGGCGGGTAACGCCGCTTAGGGCCAGCGGTAGGGCGGGCCCCTGCAAGAGGCCGGCGGCGGCGGGCTGTCGTGCTTGCGGCCAACGGCGGCCCGGCCTGCCTCAAGCACGGAAGTTCGCTGCTGCGCCCTGCGCTCCGAAATGGGCCACAAAGGCCCCCAGGGCCATGGGCCCGCAGCGGCGCTGCCAGCCGATCTGCTCTCCGTAGCAACGCCAGCACTGCAAGCGCAGGCCCGCGCCGCCGGCGGGCGCCAACCCAAGCCGATAGCGATAGGCGACCTTTCCATTCCATCTCTCCTCCCCCAGGGGCCCCAGGGAGGCGGGCCCCAGGGAGGCCGGTGCGGTGCGCAGGCAGGCAACGGCAAACTGGGCCGGCTCCGCCGCGCTGGCGAGCGCCGCCTCGAACCAACGGGCCGCCCGCTGCGGATCGCCAGCATCGACCAGCAGCAGATCCCGCAGCGGCGCTCCCAAGGGCCCGGGGGGGAAGCCACGAAACTCGATGATCGCAGCCGCTGGTGCTTCGGGCGCCCGCAATGCAGGACCCAGGCCCCTGGTTTCCGTGGGCAGAAGCGCCAGAGGCGCAGGCGCCAGAGACGCAGGCGCCAGAGGCGCAGGCGCCAGAGACGCAGGCGCCACAGGCACAGGTGCCACAGGCACAGGTGCCACAGACACAGGCGGGAGCGGCAGGGTCATGGAGAAGACAGCGGCTGTTTCTTCAGTGCCACCACCGTGACCAGGGGCTATTGACGCGGGTTTCCGGCCCCAATGACCCCACCTCAGCCCGCCGGCCCCAATCAACCCCGCTTCACCCCTCCGGCTCCCGCAAAAAACGGGGCGTCCGGGCGCAGGTGGCGGCCCCACGGCCCAGGGCGATCCAGCGAAACTCGCCAAGCCCCGCCGGATCCACCAGGCGCAGCAGGGCTTCACGGCGGGCCAACCGCTCGGCCAGGTCGCCGCTGCCAGGCTGCTGCAGGCCATGGAGGGCCCCCGCCAGATCCAGGGCCAGCAGGGCCTGACCCTGGCGGCATTGGCCCAGCCCCTGCCAGCCCGCCGCAGCGGCGGCCCGCTCCAGGCTTTCCAGGCATAGATGGGCCGTGAGGTCCCAATGGCCCGGCTGGCGCAGGGGATCCGGGCTGGCCTGCTGGCCCTGGTACGCCATCAACGTGCCGGACGAACGCTGGAGGCTGTAATAACGGCGAGCCTCCAGGGCGTAGTCCACCACCAGCAACACCCCCTCGGACAAGGCCGCGGCGGCGGCCCCCAGCCAGGGCTCCAGACCCGGATGCAGCTCACTGCACCATCCCGCCGGGCGACCCGGGACCGGCCCCGCTGCCGGCCCCGCAGCCGCCAGGTCCAGGGCCACTAACTGGCCCAGGGCCCAATCAGCCACGGGCGCTCCCGGCGCCAGCACCAGGTCGCCCGTCGCTTCCAGGGCCACCAGTTGCTGGCGCCAGAGGGCCCCATCCCAAACCAGCCGCTCCACCGCCAGGGCATCCAGCACCTCATGGGCGAGCATCACGCCCCGCAGCGGCCTGGCGGCCAGCTCCTGCCAGTCGCACCAACGCACCGGCAGGGGGCCCCCCGCCAGCCTTTGCCGCTGGCGAGCGGCCATGCCGGCATTGGGTTCCACCAGCACCAGCTCAAGCCGGGCCGCCAGCTCTGGCCAGCCAAGTGCCAGGGCAGCAGCGAGCTGGCGGGCCAGATCACCCTCGCCCGGACCGGTCTCGACCAGGGCCAGGGGACCGGGTCCCAACGCCTGCAACCATTCGGCCAGCTGGGGGGCCAGCAGCTCCCCGAAGGCGGGGCCCAGGGAGGGAGAAGTGGCGAAATCCCCCCGGGGCCCCACCCGCAGGCGGCCGGTGCCGTAGGCGCCGTGCTCTGGATCATGGAGAGCCCATTCCATGAAGGTGCGAAACGGCACGGCCCCCCCCGCCGCCTGCAGCCGCTGGACCAACCAGGCCGGTGCCAGCGTGGCTTCGGGACCCTGGCGGCCATCAGGAGACTCCGAAGGAGTTGTTAAAGAATCCATCAGCACGCGATCGGAGCCATGAGCCATGAGAATGCTGCTCGACGCTGCGTTGATGCCATGGCCAACACCCTGGGCCGTTTTCTGCCCCAGTGGCCCCTGCGCCTGGCGGCGATGCTGCTGCTGCTCTTGGGCCTGTTGCTGCCGGCCGGGGCATCGGCCTGGGCCTACGACAACCCCGACCTGCTGCCCGACCACGCCACACCCGTGATCGATCTGGCCCACAACCTCACGGACGGGCAACGCAGCAGCTTGGAAAGCGAACTCGATCGCTTTGAGCAGAGCAGCGGCTGGAAGTTGCGCGTCCTGACCCAATACGACCGCACGCCAGGCCAGGCGGTCAAGGACTTCTGGAAGCTGGACGAGCGCAGCCTTTTACTCGTCGCCGATGAACGGGGCGGCAACCTGCTCAATTTCAACGTCGGCGATGCCCTCTTCGCCCTGATGCCCCGCACCTTCTGGGTCGAACTCCAGACCCGCTACGGCAACCAGTACTACGTGCGCGAGCATGGCCGCGACGGGGCCATCCTCGATGCCCTCCATTCGGTGCAGGGCTGTCTTGAGAAGGGAGGCTGCCAGGTGGTGCCAGGTCTCCCCACCGAACAATGGGTGTTGACGCTGTGCACCTCCATCCTGGGGGGCCTGATCGTGGGCTTTGCCGCCTACCCCCGCCAGAACAGCGATCGGCGCATCGAATGGGGCTGGGTGCTGTTGCTTTCACCTTTGTGGGTGATCCTCTTTGGCATCTTTGGTGTGGCGCCGATCGTGACCCGCACCAACGACTGGCTGCCCCTGGCCCGTAATGCCCTCGGTTTTGCTGGCGCTGCGGTGGCGGCTTACCTATTGGCCCAACAAATTTTGGTCCGGCCACCGGCCGAGGACCGTTCAGGAAACTGACCAGAATCCTGAGAGTTCAACCCCAACGCCCTCGGGTTTGCCATCAAAAAACCCGCCCCCCTGCCGGTTGGCTAGGGGGGCGGGTTTTGATTGGCGGAGGGTGAAACCCTGGCAGCGTCAGGGATTGACGCCCGTCTCCGCAGCACTGATGCCCTTGAGGCGGCAGCTAAGGGAATCGTCCCGGCAGGTCGTGGTAGAACGCCGCACAGCGACCTGCTCCCAGACACCCTGGCCCCCTCCGGCCCGTATCTGGCTGAGGTTGTTTTCGTAGAAGTTTTTCAGATCTTCGAATCGCTTCACGGGCTGCCCGTAAAAGCTGGCCCCCTGGAGGGTGGGGAAAGAGGCCCACTCCGGCGAAAGCAGGGCGGCCAGCTCAGGGGTCATTTCACCGCGATCGGCCATGGGCAGGGCGCCGCGGCGCTGAATCAGAAACAGGGCTGCCTGGTCCTGGGCTTCGGGATGGAAGCCCCGCAATCCAAGGCTGCGGGAGGCCAGGGCCCAGGTGAAGGGCATGAACTGGTAGGCACCGGCGGCGGCGCTGGCGTAGCGGCTGGAATACATCACCCTGTTGGGGTGGTACTCGAGGGACGGCATCAGGGAACCACCGAACATGACGCGGTATCCCACTTCATGGCCTTGGGCCCAGGTGCCTTCGGCGAAGCGAATCGTGTTGAGCAGGGCCCGCCGCTCTGGAGTAATTGCGTAACTGAACGGACCCGCCGGCAGGGGGGGGAGCATGGCCACCTGGGCAAAGGGGCGCGGCGCCGGATTGGGGTTCCATTCACTGGAGACTTCCCTGGCGATGGCTGGCCCAGAGAACATCAGGCCAGCAGCAGAAATCAGCAGGCAGGCCAGACGGGAATGCTGGTTGATCGGCAAAACAATTTCAAGCGAGAGGACGTTCCGACGCCTGGAAACCGGTGAGGAGGCAGACGGGGTCGGATTTCAAATCGAGCTCGGATAAGGAAAAGCACCTGAGAAGGAGGAGTGCTAAGGAACTTTTCCCTTGCAAGGCAGAGCTCGAGAGGTGGTACAGAATTCAAACAAAGGATGCGCTAATTTGCTTAACGATCTCCACGAAGGCAATCTTGATAGTGACGGTCGCACAAGTGTCCACCTGTATCAAGAATCACACGTAAGCTTCTAAACACTGTGATCAAGCGGAGTTTGCAAGCTTCGTTAACCAGAATTGTTAAACTAGGTGCCCTCAACGATAGGAATCTCTGATCTCCCCTCCGCCAAGGCCGCCAGGGCGGCAGCCGCCTTGGCGGCCCCATCCAGCGGCAGGGGGCCCTGCTGCGGTGGCAGCAGGGGTTGATCCAGCTGCCAGTCCCCGGCGTAGAAGGCCGCTTGGCTGAGGCAACGGTGGTGGCCATGGCGCCGCAGATCCCCCTCCAGCACGGCCGCTTCGGCGAAACCACGGCGCTCGACCACGTGCAGGCCCACCCCCTGGCTGAAGGCCTCACAGAAGCTGCTGAAGCCGGGCTTGGTGATCATCCGACCCACGAAGGGCATCACGTCCAACGGGCGGCAATCGGCGGGCAGCACCCGGCCGTTGCTGACGCTCGCCAAGCCGGGATCGGGCCCGATGAACACATGCTCGGGCCAGCGGCTGAGCACGGCCGGATCAATCGCCAACCCCAAACCGCCAAAACACAGCAGCACATTGCGCTGCCGCTCCGGCGCCAGGGCGAGCCGCTCGGCCAGGGGCCCCTGGCCCAGGGGCCCCTGGGCCTGGCGCGGCCGCGAGCTGATGACTCCCAACGGGATCTCGTTCAGTCCCCAGTCCATCGGCATCGCCAAAGGGCAGCGCAGTAGCAAGGTGCCGCGGCCGTAGAGCTCACGGCACTGCTGGGCCCACGGGGCGAAGGCCGGACCCATGGGCCCATAGATCGCCTCCCAGCCGAAACTGGCCAACCAGGCCAGGGGGGCGCCGAGCCGTTCGGCCAACAGAACCGCCGCCGGCGGTACATCCGCCATGATCAACACCGGCTGCGCCTGGGCCTGCAACCAGGCCAGCTCCTGGTCCAGCTGGGCCGGCAGGTCTTGCTCCAGCTGCTCTAAGGCCCGCAACGTGGCGTCGGGATCAGCCCCGAGGGCATCGGCCTGGAGCACACCGACATCCCAGCGGCAAGGCCGCCGCTCGAACCGCAGCGGGCCCATGGCCAGACGCAGGAAGGAATCAGGCAGGGCCGTGGACAGCACCAGGCGCCAATCGGGCCGCAGGGCCGCCAATTCGGTCAAGACGGCCACCGAACGGGACCCATGGCCAAAGCCGTGGGCACTGATGCAGGCGTAAATCAGCATCGAGGCAACAGGGCAGCGGCGGCAGCGGCGGGGTCGCGGTCGCCGCGGTCGCTGGGTGGCACGGGGGACGCGCTAAGGGGAAGGGGATCCGGATCCGGCGGTGCCGTCCAGAGCGTCTGTTCGTAATGCAGTTCACCGCTGCTGCCAAACCAGCGGTGGGAGGCCGCCAACAAGCGCCCGGCGGCATCGAACTCCACCCAGCTGAAATGGTGCAGCGTCCTGCCGTGCTGGTCGATGCCGTGGCGCGGAACGCAGGCCGCATTCAGATAGGCCGTGCCCCGACCATCCATGCGAAAACTACGCCGCTCGCCTCGCCCCCGGCGCAGGGCATGGTGCATGTGGCCGAACACCACTAAGGCAAGCCGCCGTTGTTGCTGGATCTGATGGATCGCCAGCGCCAGATCCAGGTCGCCCCAATCCCGGGCCGGCAACTTCCAATCCCGTCCGCAGAGATCGGCCGCCTCGCTGCCCAGGCCAGTGGGACCGCAATGGGCCAGCAGCACCAGCGGCAGGGCCGGATCGGCCGCCATGGCGGCTGAACGAATTCTCTCGGCGGATTCATGCAGGTTGAACGGCCCGTACACCGAGCGCACGGCCTGGGAAACCCTGAAACCACCGCCGGCGGTGCCCGGCCGGGCCCCAACCACCGAAATACCCGGCGGCCGCAGTTCGCGCAAACGCCAACCGCAGTGGCGTTCTCCCAACATCTCCAGCTGCTGTTCGAGGCGACGGCCGCTGGGGTCCTTGCCGCTGTCGTGGTTGCCGAGCACGCAGGCCAGGGGAATCTCAACCTGTTGCAGCAGGGCGGCAATGCGCTGGCGCCCCTCACTGAGGTCACCAACCACCAACAAGGCATCAGGCCGCAACCAGCGCAGCAACTCATGGTCCTGGTGCGTCCACTGGTCGTGGATGTCCCCGGCAATCGCCAGCCTTAGAACCGCCCGGGGGTCACTGGGCACGCCGATGGGGCAGAAGAACAACCAAATGCCTGACTTCCTAGGGTGCCTTCATCCTGCCTGAACCAGGGAGTCGGATGGTCTTCACCCAGACCGCAAGCCCGCCAGCTGCCAGCAACGGTCCCCCTGCGGCGGCCGATCTGCCCGCAGCCATCGCCGCGCTCAAGCAGCAGAAAAAGGCTGTGATCCTGGCCCACTACTACCAGGACACCGCAATCCAGGACATCGCCGACGTGATCGGCGATTCCCTGGAGCTGGCCCGCAAAGCCGCCGCCACCGACGCCGAGGTGATCGTCTTTTGCGGGGTGCACTTCATGGCCGAGACCGCCAAAATCCTCAATCCAGGCAAAACCGTGCTGTTGCCGGATCTGGAAGCGGGCTGCAGCCTGGCTGACAGCTGTCCCGCCGATGCTTTTGCCGCCTTTCGCGCCCTGCACCCTGATCACTACGTGGTCAGCTACATCAACTGTTCGGCCGCCGTCAAAGCCCAGAGCGACCTGATCTGCACCAGCAGCAACGCGGTTCAGCTGGTGCAACAACTGCCGCCCGAGCAACCGATTCTGTTTGCCCCGGACGCCAACCTGGGTCGCTGGGTCGCCCGCCAGAGCGGTCGCCCGCTGACGCTATGGCCGGGCAGCTGCATCGTGCACGAAAGCTTCAGCGAAGAGGCTCTGCTGCGGCTCAAGCAGCAGCATCCCGATGCCGAAGTGATCGCCCATCCCGAATGCCAACAGCACCTGCTCGATCTGGCCGATTTCATTGGCTCCACCAGCCGGCTGCTGAAACGGGCCGAAACCAGCGCGGCGCCAAGCTTCATCGTGCTGACCGAACCGGGCATCCTGCATCAGATGCGCCAGCACGTGCCCCACAAAGATTTCTTTGAGGTGCCGGGGGCGGATGGTTGCAGTTGCAACGCCTGCCCCTACATGCGCCTCAATACGCTCGAAAAGCTGTGGAGCTGTCTGCACTACGGCCAACCGGCGATTGAGCTCGACGAGGACCTGCGCCGCCGCGCCCTGGTGCCGATCGAGCGCATGCTGGCCCTGAGCGCCTGATCGGCCCCTGGCCGACCTGGGCAAGATCCGCTTCATGCTCTGCAAAGAATCCTGGGGTTTGGCCTCCAGTCAGCGGGCCCTAGGCCAAAGGATCGCTGTGCTTTGTTTCATGGGTGGCGATTTGAGTTGCTTGCGGGGCTCTGAGATAGCTGAGCGCCGAGAGCAAAGCCAGCAGCAAGGAGGGCCAGAACAGCCACCAGCCCAGGCGCCATAACTGGGGAGCCAGGGGCCAGGCGGCGGGCCAGAGCATCAGCAAGAGGCTGGCGAATTGCAGCACGGTCTTGGCCTTGCCACTGAGCGAAGCCGGGCCGCCGCTTGTCTGGCCGGCTCGCCAACCGGAAATCAGCAACTCCCGGGCCAGCAGCAGCCAGACGGCCGCCAGGGGCAGCCGGCCCTGGGCGGCCAACCACAGCAGGGGGGCGCTGATCAAAATCTTGTCGGTGAGGGGGTCGAGCCGGGCCCCCCATACCGAGCCGCCGCCGCAGCGACGGGCCACCATGCCATCGGCGGCATCGGTGAGGCCGCCGAACAGCAACAACCCCCAGGCCAAGGCGGCCTGGTCGGCCCCTAAGGCCAGTAGGAGAGGCAGGCCCAGGCAGGCCCGCAGGATTGTCAGGAAGTCGGCGAGGCGGCGCAGGACAACCAAAGCCACGAAAGTTTGATCATCCTGCCCCGCCAGCCCAAGGGCCCCCGGGCGGGGGCGCCTAAGAATGGACGCATGCCACCAGCAATTGGCCGATGAACGCCCAGGCCCTCGTCAACGACGTCATGAGCACCCCGGTGCGCAGTGTGGGGGGCGAGACCCCCCTGCAGGAGGCGGTCCAGCTGATGAGCGATCACCACATCAGCGGGCTGCCGGTGCTGGATGGGGCGGGAAAGCTGGTGGGTGAATTGACCGAACAGCAGCTGATGGTGCGGGAGAGCGGCCTCGACACCGGTCCCTACGTGATGCTGCTGGATGCGGTCATCTACCTGCGCAATCCCCTCAACTGGGATCGGCAGGTGCATCAGGTGCTGGGCAGCCGGGTCGCCGATGTGATGGGCAACCACCCCCACACCTGTGCCAGCGGCACACCCCTGACGGCGGCGGCCAAGCAACTGCATGACAACAGCACCCAGAGGTTGTTTGTACTGGATGGTGACGCCCAGGTGGTGGGGGTGTTGACCCGCGGCGATGTGGTGCGGGCCCTGGCCGCTCAGGGCTAGGCAGGCCCGAGCCGTCTCAACGGGAGCCCATCGCCTCTTGGTAGGCGGGCCGCTGGTTGGTGGCCTCAATGCTGGCCTGAACAGCTGGATAGGGACTGAGGTCGAGGCCGCTGCAGAACATCGGTAAGTAGGCGAGGTAGGACTGGACGGCACAATCGGCCGCCCCCCAGGGCAGCGGGCCCCAGGCCCCGGCAAGCAGGCTGGTGTCCTTGGCGAGGCGACCGTTCAGCACCGCCAGCTGGCGGGATAGATCCTCTGGGCGATCGGCGGCCTGAAACATCGCCGGCCCCAAGGTGGCATTGGCATAGAGAACCCATTGCTGGGAGAGGGAGCGCAGGGCGGCGGCCCGGCCGGGATCGCCGCCAAATTCAGCGGCGTGATTTTCGGCCAGATGCAACAAAATCGCGCCACTTTCGGCCAGGGCCAGGGGGCCGCCATCGGGTCCCTGGAAGCTGTCATCGACCAGGGCCGGCACCTTGCCAAAGGGGTTGATCGCCAGAAACGACTCCTGGCGATGCTCACCGGCCTTCATGTCCAGGATTTGGAAATCGCAGGGGATCGCTTTTTCCTTGAGATACCAGAGCACCATGGAGGCCCGGCTGCGGGCAGCGCCGTAAAGAGTCAAGGCCATGGGAGACAAAGGAGATTGAGCGGTCATTATTGGCGCCCACAATGGCCAGACCCGGGGGCCCTTGATGGAAACGCGCCAGCCTGCCGCCGCCCCCTATCTGTCGGCGGCCTGCCTGCAGCGGCTGGCGCCCCACCTGGTGCCGATGGTGCGGCGGGGCATCGTCGGCAAAAGCCGCTACGCCAAGACCCTCAATGGCGCCATCCAGGCCGCGGCGGCCCCTGGCCAGGCCCGGCCGGTGCTGATCAGCGGTGAACCGGGGCTGGAGAAGGACAACATCGCCGCCCTGGTGCATTTCGGCTCGCCGGCGCGGCACAAGCTGATGGTGCGCCTCAATTGCGCCCTGCTGCGGCCCGATGGTTCGGACCTGTTCGGCAGCGGCGGCGGTGGCGGCGGAGGCGAGGCGGTGAATCTGCTGGATTGCCTGGCCGGTGGGGCCCTGTTGCTCGATCAAATCGACCGGGCTGACTCGGCCCTGCGGCCTGCTTTGGTGGAACTGGCCCGAACGGGCAACTGGTCTGCGGTCGGTGAGGCGATCAGTGGGGCGGCCAGTGGGGCCGCTGGTGAGAGGGCCGGTGAGGCTGCCAAACCGCGCCATTTCGACGGGCGAGTGTTTTTCACCAGTGAGCGCAGCGTCGCCGAGTTGGATGCGATCTGCCAGCAAATCCGGGTGCCCCCCCTGCGGGTACGGCGCCAGGATTTGGGGGATTGGGTGCGCTACGGGGTGCGGCTGCGCTCGCGCAGTTTGGGCTGGTCCCGCCCGCCCGAGGTGAGCGAGGCCCTGATCAAGCGGCTGCAGACCTACGACTTTCCCGGCAATGTGCGCGAGCTGATGCAGCTGGTGGATAGGGCCCTGCGCCAGTGCGCCAGCAACCATCCCGCCGAGATACCCGAGGAGGTCTTCTGGATCCAAAGGCGCAGCCAGCGGGCCCGCTTTGATTTGTGGCGCTGGAAACCCCAACTGCGGGGCTGGATGCGGTCGCCCCGCTTCTGGAATTTTTTGTTATTTGGGGTGGTGAGCTGGGTGTTCGTGCTGGTGAATGTCTGGCTGTGGCTGGGCCCCCAGGACCGCCAGCACAACGGCGCCCTCAATCTCTTCTGGGCCTGGTGGTGGCCGCTGATCCTGCTGGGTTATCCCCTGGTGGGACGGCTTTGGTGCTCGTTCTGCCCGTTCATGGTGTGGGGAGAAATCGTGCAGCGGCTGGCCCGGGCCCTGGGCTTGCCGAGCGAGCGCTGGCCCAGGGGCGAAACCGACCGCTGGGCCGCACCAGTGCTGGCCGGGGGCTTCGCCGCCATCTTGCTGTGGGAGGCGGTTGGCGACCTCGAAAACAGCGCCTGGCAAAGCAGTGCCTTGTTGCTGCTGATCACGGCCGGCGCGGTGATCAGTTCGCTGCGTTTCGAAAAGCGCTTTTGGTGCCGTTATCTATGCCCAGTTGGGGGCATGAATGGCTTGTTCGCCAAGCTGGCGATCAGCGAATTGCGGGCCCAGGCCGGCACCTGCAGCGGCAGTTGCAGCAGCTATGCCTGCTTCAAGGGAGGGCCCGCCGAAGGCGAGGGCCTGGCGACGGCGGGCTGTCCGCTCGGCACCCATCCGGCCCATCTCACCGACAACCGCAATTGCGTGCTCTGCCTCACCTGCGTGCAGGCCTGTCCGCACCGATCAGTGAGCCTGCGGCTGCGGCCACCGGCCGCGGATCTGCAAAAGGACATGCAGCCCCCGGCCGGCGAAGCCGGACTGCTGCTTGTGCTGGCGGGGGGATTGTGCCTGCACAGCTGGCAGAAATTATTGGGCGGATTGCCCCTGGCGCCGCCGACCCTGGCGACAGGTCCGCTGCTGCCGCGACTGGCCTTCGGGGCTTTGGCCCTGGCCTTGCCCGCCGCCCTGATGCTGCTGGCCCGTGCCGTGGCGGGACCAGCTCGCCAACGGACCCTGACCCTGGGGCTCTATGCCCTGCTGCCGTTGCTCTGGGCCGCCCTGTTAGCCCAGCACCTCGGTTTGGGCATGGGGGAAGCGGGCCTGGTGCTGCCCGTAAGCCTGGCCCCCTGGTGGCCCGAAACCGCCGCCCGCCTGCCGGCCTGGAGCGCCGATCCCCATGTGATCGGCTTCTGCCAAAGCCTGGTGCTGCTGGTGGGGGTGGGCGGCTCGGTGCTGCTGCTGCGGCGCTTGCTGCGACAGGCCTGGCGGCCTTGGTTGCTGGTGAGTCTGGTGCCGTTGGCCTTGGGGGTGGGGAGTCGGTGGTTGGTGGGGGTGGGGGTGGGGGTTACGTCACTTCGCTATTAAAGGAAAGCATTCGGGATTGCGTATCGACTCAACAGACAAGTCAATATCAAGATCAGGCCAATAGAGATGGTAATCATCCAGACGCAATGGCCGGAAACATTCGTGACTTCAGCCCACAAAGTGGTTGTTTCAGGCATCGATGAGCTCCTATTGGCGGGATTCGACTATACGCTCTGCGTCTTTAATCTTTGAGGAGCTTAGTAGCATTCTCGCGCAAGGTGTCAGACTTTTCCAGAATCTCCATAACATTGAATACAAAGACCATGCTGATCTAACGAGGGGGGCTCGCTAGTTCATATGCAACAACGGCCGTCATCGATGCAAAAAATAAAGACTTGATTGTCAAATTTCCTAAGGAGTAAGGATCATCCGCTCAAGAAATAATGGGGCAGATTATTTAGAAGATAATTATCTCTTGTGCGTCGCGGAAGACTAGGCAACACCATAGGACGATGCAGAAGCTTGTTAGGCTTTCCTGACACAATAGCCGCAATGAACGAAACGCGATATAGTAATTAATAAAATAACAAGCACTTTAGTTCATGGTACCCGTTCAGAGGTCGGGATGCCCCGGCGCAGGACTGCACACCTGATGGTTCATCGCTGAGGGATCAAGCAACAGTGTTCTGTGTCGCCAAATTCAGGGATCCGGCAGCAGGGATGGCATCACACCACCGTGGTGAT